>NZ_JGYQ01000001.1 GCF_000741535.1 Bifidobacterium boum
GAGTGTGTTTGTTCAATAGGAAGTGGGCCGGTTGAGCATCTGGAATTAGTCCATGTGAGCGGTTGGTTTTAGTCCGTTTCATCACTTCGGTGGGATGAGGGCACCGGTTCCGCGCGAACCTTGATATTTTCCCGAATTGCAGGTTCCAACGGCTTTCGGGAAGGAAAGGAATGACGAAACCGGTGTCAGTACAGCAAGATATCAGACTCCTTGACGCGAAAGGGGTGCCGTGGCGCGAGATAGCGCGGCGCCTGGGTGTGTCGCGGGAGACCGTCAAGAAGTATGCACAGATGGAGGATTGTTCGCCGAAACCGGCCTCGCGTCCGGCGCGCGCGTCGGGGATCGACGCGTATGCGCAGACGGTCGACGCGTGGCTCGGCGCCGATTTGCGTATGCCGCGCAAGCAGCGGCATACCGCGCGGCGCGTGTATGACCGGCTGGTCGCCGAACATGGGTTCGAGGGCTCGTATTCGATGGTCCAACGGTATGTCAAGCGGTGGCGTGAGGAACGTCGCGACGAGGGGGACGGGTTCATGGAGCTGGAATGGAGGCCCGGCACGATGCAGGTCGATTTCGGCCAGGCCCGGGCCACGCTTGCCGGCCGCGAGGTCACGGTGCACTGCCTGGTGGCCACGTTCCCGCATTCGAACATGCGGTATGTGGCCGCGATGCCCGGGGAGAACGCGGAATGCGTGTGCGAGGGGTTGTTGGAGATCTTCGAGCATATCGGCCTGGTGCCGTCGCTGCTGGTGTTCGACAACGCGACGGGCGCGGCGCACCGTGTCGCGTGGGACAAGGTCAGTGTGGTCAGGGTGTTCCAGTTGTTCTGCGAGCATCATCGCGTGGAGGCGCGGTTCTGCAATCCGCGCAGCGGCTGGGAGAAGGGCAGCGTGGAGAACGCGGTCGGGTTCCTGCGCCGCAACCTCATGGTCCCGCAGCCCAGCGCGGAGGGGTATCGGCAGTCGGCGCGGTGGCTGCTGTCCCGTTGCGACGAGTTCGCCGGGCGCGCGCACTACCGGCTGGGCAGGACGGTCTCCGACCTGTTCGGTGAGGACCGCGACGCGATGGCGCCGTTGCCGCGCACGCGGTTCGACGCGGTCGAGTGGGAGTCCCGCAAGGCCGACAAGGAGGGCGTCGTCGCCGTCGACGGGCACAGGTATCTTGCAGGCCCGTCATGGCGTGGATGGCGGCTCGAGGTCGGGTTGCGCGCGTTCGACGTGGAGATCCGCACCGGTGACGGCAGGAAGGTCGCGGGCCTGCCCCGCGCGTACGGTGAGGCGTCCGGCACGGTCCGCGACCCGGCGGCGGTCCTGCCGGCGTTGGTGCGCAAAACCCGCGCGTGGGGCGAGAGCCCGATCCGCGGTGACGTGCCCGACGCGTTGCGCGAAGCGCTCGACGGGATGGACGCGGCCGCCAGACGCGGCGCGTTCCGGGTGTTGGCGCGCGCCAGCACGGAGAGCGGGTTCGACGCGGCGGTGCGCGCCGCGGACCACCTTGCGTCCGCGGGCAGGCCGATCGACGCGGCGAGCGTGGACGTGATGGCCCGGCGCATCGCCCAAGGGGAGGCGCCCGTGGACACGCCCGTCCCGGACCTGAGCGTCTACGACAAGTTCAACAGACCCGGCCGCGAGGGGAACGGAGACATGGCATGAGCACGGGAAACGGCAAGGAACAGGACACCAGGCGCCGGCGCGCCTCGACCGGGCGCCGGATGGAGGCGATCATGGAACTCGCGCGCGGCCTGCCGCTGACCCGGCAGGTCCTCGCCGACAGCCTGGAGGAGGCGACCGCGGCGCAGATGGCGTTCATGGAGACATGGATGCGCGAGGAGATCGCGTCCCGCGGGCGCTCGAAACGCGCGCGCCTGCTGCGACAGGCCGGGTTCCCCCAATCCAAGGAACTCGACGGGTACGACTGGACACCGGTCCGCTTCCCGGTCGATTACAGGCGCGAGTCGCTCGAGTCGCTCGAATTCACCGGGCGGCACGAGGACGTGGTCCTGTTCGGGCCTCCCGGCACGGGCAAGACGCACCTGGCCATCGCCCTCGGCCGCAAAGCATGCAGGGAAGGCACGGAGACGCGCTTCTTCACCGCCGCCGGACTGGTCATGCGCCTGCTGCGCGCCAAAACGGACAACCGGCTCGACAAGGAACTCGCCATGATCGGCAAGGCGGGGCTCCTGATCATCGACGAGCTCGGCTACGTGCCCGTCGATGAGGAAGGCAGCCGCCTGCTGTTCCAGGTCGTCACCAATGCGTATGAACGTCAGAGCGTGATCTTCACCACGAACATCGAATTCAGCGGCTGGGGACGCGTGTTCGGCGACCCGAACATGGCCGCCGCCATCATCGACCGGACCGTGCACCACGGGCGCATGATCCGCTTCGACGGCGACTCGTACCGGCGCACCCACGCGCTCATGGAATAACCACACACGACAACAAAACAAACGGGCGGCAGGAACCCCGTGCTCAAATGGACCAATTCCTGCCGCTCACTTGGACCAAAACAACACGCTCAAACGGACCACTTCAACTTGACAAAACACA
>NZ_JGYQ01000002.1 GCF_000741535.1 Bifidobacterium boum
CGAAACAATCACTTTACTCGGACGACGGGGAGACACCCCGCGCATCACACTCCGATCCTTCAGCACACACGCGTCCACCATCCGGTCCCCAACCCACCACACTCCCCCCGTATGCGAGGCGTGCGGGATGACAATCGAAGATTTGCGGCGGCCATGGCCCAGGGGAGACGCCCGGACCCATTCCGAACCCGGAAGCGAAGACCTGGCACGGCGATGGTACTGCACCCGACAGGATGTGGGAGAGTAGCACGCCGCCGCACCAACACGTAACACGACGGCCCCGACAGGATCCAAACCCTGCCGGGGCCGTCCCCATACGACCGGAACCCCCCACACACAACCACCCCCCGACACACGGGACACCCGGAAACACAACAGGGACAGCCCCGCGCGCGCCCGCCGCAACAACACGACACAACAACCCACAACAACACAACAATAATTACCACCCCAGTAGAGACCGGGATCGGTTGTTTCCAAGACAGACATACACGATGTTCGCGCGCGATACCATCACGCGTGTGTGCGAGATATCCGAAGTGCGATTAGACTGTTCTTGTACATTGTCCATACTTCATGGCCTCGGTCAACGAGCATACATGGCTGTCGACAACAGTGTTGTCAAGGAGAATTCATGACGAGTCAGATGATCAAGGAATACGCTGAGCCTCTCACTACCCCGATTGACTCCGATCGAGGCATCTTCACCATTCTTGAAGATCGTGCGGCGCGTACCCCGGAAGAAACCCTGATTGAGTATCGGGATGCTCAAGGCGTATGGCGGCATTTCACCGCGATGGAATTCAAAGACAAGGTTGTCGCCTTGGCAAAAGGGCTTATTGCACGCGGTGTGATGCCCGGGGATTCCGTCGGCATCATCGCGCATACATCCTGGCAATGGACGGCACTCGACCAGGCGATCATGGCTATCGGCGCGGTGACGGTTCCGGTGTATGAAACGAATTCACCTGCTCAAGTGCGTATGATTTTCAACGATTCCCACGTCCGGATGGCGTTCGCTGAGGATGACAAGCAGCGTGACAAGATTGAATCCGTGCGTGAGGAATGCCCCGAGTTGGGTGACGTGTATGTCATTGCCATTGACGCGCTTGACGCGATCGAGGCGTTCGGCAAAGGCGTATCGGATCGTGAGTTCTATGAGCGTGCTCGCGCCGTGCGTGGCGATGATCTAGCCACTATCGTCTACACTTCCGGCTCTACGGGAACCCCGAAAGGGATCGAACTGACCCATGGCAATTTCGTGTTTATTGTGATGTCCGGAACCATCACCATGCCCGATGTTGTAACCAAGCCTGGCCGCAGGCTGTGGTTGTTCCTGCCGTTGGCTCACGTGTTCGCCCGATACATGCAGTATGTGTGTTTCGCCGGGAATGTGACGCTCGGCCTGTCCAGTAATTTCAAGACGATGCTCGCCGACTTCCAAGCGTTCAAACCCACGTTCGTGCTCGCAGTGCCTCGCGTGTTCGAAAAAATCTACAATGCCGCATCGCAGAAAGCCGGTAAGGGCGTGAAAGGCCGTATTTTCGCGCGTGCCGCACGGACAGCGCGGGAATGGTCTCGGGCGCAGCAGTCAGACCAGGGTATTCCTGTCGGTCTCCAACTGCAGCATGCGATATACAATCGTCTGGTTTATCGTCAGATTATGGACGTATTCGGCGGTAGTTGCGAGTACGCGGTGTGCGGTGGCGCCCCGCTTGACATGTCAATCGCCCATTTCTTCAACGGTGTCGGCTTGCCTTTGCTGGAAGGCTATGGCATGACAGAAACCTGTGCGCCGGCGTGCGTGAACCCTACGGTCGGATATCGTATCGGCACGCTCGGTAAGCCGTTCCAAGGTGTGAGTTTCGCTGTCGCTGACGACGGCGAGTTGTGCATCAAGAGCCCGGCAGTGTGCAAGGGATACCATAATCATCCTGAAATCACGGAAAGCCAGATTGTTGACGGATGGTTGCATACCGGCGATCTTGGCGATATCAGTGACGACGGTTATATCAAGGTCACCGGCCGTAAGAAGGATATCATCATCACTGCTGGCGGCAAGAACATGTCTCCGGGTGAGGTTGAGGCGAGTGTCATGACATCCCCCGTGGTGGACCAGTGCGTGGTGATTGGCGACCGTAAACCGTTCATCGCCGCGCTCGTCACCATTGATTTGGCGGATGCGAACGCTTGGCTTGAATCACAAGGTGCGGAACCATGCAAGGATCTTGCCGAGGCGAGCCGTAACCCGATTATTTACGCGGAGGTCGAGCGTGCGGTCAACAAGGCGAATGAACTGGTGTCGCGTGCGGAATCCATCCGCAAGTTCGAAATCCTTCCCGACACGTTCACCGAACAGAACGGTTTGCTGACGGCGAGTCTCAAAGCGCGGCGACAGGCTATCGTCAAGCACTATCAGGATTTGATCGACAATACGATTTATGTGCCGCGGAAGAAATAAGAGGAACAGCAATACCTCAGCTTCATGATGATCAAGCCGCTTGGCGGTACCCATGCCGTCCGGCGGCTTTTTCGTGCGTATCGTGAACGTTGTGCCTACACGGCGCACACCTGGCATCCATACGGGGAGGGAACAGTTGCCGAAAGAACATGCGAGGCTCGATCAGGTTGCCGCACGAGTCAATGAGGGGAACTTGACACAGGCGGAATCACCACAGTCCAGACGCAGCCGGATATTTACCGCTTTACGTTGGGCTGTTCCGAATACAATACCCGTACTGACCGGATATCTGTTCCTCGGGCTGACATACGGGGTGCTGATGACGACCCACGGATTCCCGTTCTGGCTTCCGATCGTCACGGCACTGGTGATTTATACCGGATCGATGGAGTTCCTCCTGGTCGGGATTCTGTCCTCCTCGTTCAACCCGCTATCGGCATTCCTGACCGCGGTGGTCGTTGGCGCCCGTCATCTGTTCTACGGAATCGCCATGCTGGGCAAATACCGGAACATGGGGTGGAAGAAAGCGTATCTTATCTACACTACGAGTGATGAGACGTTTTCAGTGAACTATTCGGCGCACATTCCACAGGATCAGCATGTGGATCGTGGATGGTTCTACTTGTGGGTTTCCTTCCTTGACCAGATGTATTGGGTTATTGGCAGTGCAGTCGGAGGCTTGTTCGGCAGCCTGATCACCGTGGATGTCCGCGGGCTTGATTTCGTGATGACCGCCATGTTCATGGTGATTTTCCTGCAACAGTGGTTCCAGGATGGTACCTCACCCAGACGGATACTGCCGGACCATGTCTGTGAACTGATCGGCGTTCTGGGGTCGCTCGCCGCCCTGTTGGTATTCGGTCCGGATCGGTTCATGATACCGGCCATGGTCATTATTCTTGTGGCATTGCTGGCGATACGGCGTCCATGGGAACGCCGGGGTAAGAACACAGAGGAGAAGCGATGACCTGGCAGCAGCAGCTGATTACCATCCTTGTTGTGATTCTCGGCACGGTGGCGACACGGTTCACCCCATACTTGGTGTTTTCCGAGACACGCCCGATACCGCCTGTCATCAAGTATCTTGGCAAAGTGCTGGCGCCCGCGGTATTCGGTCTGCTGGTCGTGTACTGTTTGAGGAATGTGAGTGTCACCGGCGGCTCTCACGGCGTGCCGGAACTCGTATCCCTGCTGGTTGTTACAGGATTGTATGTGTGGAAGCGTGACATGCTTGTTCCCATGGCCGGCGGCACACTGTGCTACATGGTGCTCATCCACCTGATGTAACGCACGTGCGCGACATGGTTGTGCACGTATAATGGCGGTAACCCGGCGCTACGCGGTGGGATTCTGCACAACGCGCATACGTTCGAAAGGCGGCATTGATGATTCTCACAACGACTCCGACAGTGGAAGGCCACCGGATTGTCGAATACAAGCCGATTGTTTTCGGCGAAGTGGTTTCCGGCGTGAACTTCGTCAAAGACATGTTCGCCGGTGCCAGGAATTTCTTCGGCGGCAGATCGCAAGCCTATGAGGATGAGCTCACTCGTGCACGCGAGGAAGCTCTGAACGAGATGGCTCAGCGGGCGCAACAGTATGGCGCCAACGCGGTCGTCGGAGTGGATATCGACTATGAGACGCTCGGCGAGGGCGGTGGCATGCTCATGGTCACCGCAAGCGGTACCGCGGTTGTCGTCGCCTGACCGCCTGATGCTTGGCAATGTCCGGTGCTGTCGGACACGGTGACGGTGAACGGTGGGGATACGCGTGGTCGACAGAAGATGACGACGTCGGAATCATCGGCCGATACATAATAGTGATAGGAGGTATACGCATGTCGCGACAAGAGACGATTCACAAGAACGGGCAGACGGAGCCGACATCCGCGATTGCACTGTCAGACGTGGAATTCCGTCGGCGGGGACGCGTCATCCTCACTGATGTCAACCTGACAATCAGACGTGGCGAGAAATGGGTGCTGTTCGGTCCTAACGGCATCGGCAAATCCACGCTGGTGAACATGATGAGCACCCGAGGATTCCCGTCGGAAGGCACCGTCGACATTCTGGGTAATCGGCTCGGCAAAGTCGATGTGTTCTCATACCGTCCGCTGATCGGATTGAGCTCGGCGTCGCTTGCACGTGAACTGCCGCCGGGGGAGGATCCGCTTGATGCGGTTGTCACTGCGCTTACGGCTACACTGGGTCGTTGGCGAGACTCGTATACGCCGCAGGAATACGAGCAGGCCCGCCGGCTGATGGCCGAATTCAACATCTCCTATCTTGAAGGCAAACAAATGTACCGCCTGTCTGAAGGGGAACGTACCCGCGTGCTGATTTGCAGGGCGCTTATGGCAGACCCGCAGCTGCTGATTTTGGATGAGCCGACTACAGGCCTTGACTTGGGCGGGCGTGAAATCGCGTTGCGGGCACTCGCCCGGATCGGCAGGGAGGATACCGAGCGTACCGTGGTACTGGTCACGCACCGGTTGGAAGAGATTCCCCAAGGATTCGACCATGTTGCGATGATGGGCAGACTGTCGGGATCCGAGGCTGACGCATATGCGACGAATGTGGCGGGCGGCGATCCGCAACCCGGCACAATCGTGTACGCCGGCGACTTGGAGCACGGTTTTACTTCCGAACGGCTCAGCGAGATTTTCGGGCTTGAACTGACCGTCACACACGAGCATGGTCGGTGGGGCGCGTACGCCCGTTGACGGGTTCACCCGGTCGCGGAAGATGATGGACAATATGCGTGGAAAAGTCCGCTGCATGAATTCAAGAAAGGACATTATGCCGAATCGAGGGCCGTTACGGGCGGGGGAGAAAGTGCAATTCACCGACCGGAAAGGGAAGCGGATCACCGACCAGCTGATTGTCGGAGGGACAACGCAGACCGAACACGGGCTGATCGTCCACGATCAAGTCATCGGCGCCAGTGAAGGAACCGTGGTGACGACGGTTCGGGCGAAACGTGAATCACAAGTCAATCAGGAGCATCCCGAGCGCGACAGCGGCAAGCCATGGAAGTCGGTTCGGGCGATCGGCGGATGGCAGTATGCCGTCATGCGGCCAAGACTCGCGGATTACGTGCTGTCCATGCCTCGCGGCGCCCAAATCATGTATCCCAAGGATATTGCGCAGGTCATTCAACTGGGGGATATCCGCCGTGGAATGCGTGTGCTTGAATCCGGCGCCGGGTCCGGGGCGATGAGCTTGAACCTGCTGGATGCGGTCGGGCCTGACGGGGCGCTGACCACAATCGAGATGCGTCCGGAATTCGCGAAAGTCGCTGTGGGCAACGCCACCGTGTATTTCGGCGAACAGCCAGCATGGTGGGATATGCGTGTCGGTGATTTCGATACTGTGGCGGCCACATTGCCGGAACATTCATACGACCGCATCATGCTGGACATGCTTGACCCGTGGAATCGTTTGGAGCAGGCGCATCGGGTCATCACCCCGGGCGGCGTGCTTGTCGCCTACATTACGACGACAACGCAGATGAGCCGCATGGTTGAAGCGTTGCGCGAGTCCGGCGTGTGGACTGAACCGGATATTCAAGAAACCCTTGAACGCAGTTGGAAAGCCCAGGGGCTCGCGGTCCGTCCAGACCATCAGATGATCGGACACACCGGGTTCCTTGTAGTGTCACGCGCGATGGCGGACGGGTATGAGGCGCTGCGCAAACGTGACCGGGCGACCAAAGACACGACCACCGATATTGATGATCTGAGTGTAAGCCAGCGCGCCGAACAGCTTGAGGATTTGGAGCTCAGGGATATTTCAGATCGTAAACTGCGCAAAGTGCTGCGCGATTTGGATACGCAGGTGGCGAATCTACCGCACACCGATGATGCCGACAATACTGGCACCACTGATGCTGCTGGCAACTCAAGGGAGGTTTGAATGGGACAATCGTTGAAGAAACTCGCCA
The DNA here is from genome assembly GCF_000741535.1 of Bifidobacterium boum. GTDB lineage: Bacteria > Actinomycetota > Actinomycetes > Actinomycetales > Bifidobacteriaceae > Bifidobacterium > Bifidobacterium boum. The sequence continues at coordinate 6,404 of NZ_JGYQ01000002.1, forward strand.
AGAGAGTGGCGCAATACCAGTACGTGCTGCTGGTCATGCGGCATGCGAAAACCGAGCCTGCGAATATGTCCGGGGATAGGGCGCGTGAACTGACGGACAAAGGACGCAAACAAGCCAAATCGGTGGGTAAAGGGCTTGACGCGTTCGGGTTGGTGCCCGACCGTATCGCTTGTTCGGGAGCCGTCCGTGCTGAACAGACCCTCGACCGGATGCTGAAAGTGTTCGGCGACGGTCCGAAAGTCGATTACCGGCAAAGCCTGTACGAGGGTGGCGTTCAAGCGGTGTTCGACGAGATCGCTCGTACGCCGGACAAGTATCATACGTTGATGGTGGTCGGGCATGAGCCGACCGTATCATTGGCATGCGGGTGGATCGCTTCGGAAAACAGTGATCGGTCGATGCTCGATTTGTTGCAGTTGGGATTGTCCCCGGCATCTGTCGTGGTGCTCGCATCCAACGCCCCGTTCTCGACGTGGCAAGTCCACGCGGCGGACCTGTTGGCCGTGCTGAACCCCAAGGATTTCGACGATTAACACCGTGCCGCATACGCTGAGGATGGTACAACGGTCCTGATGATATAAGACGGGTTTATAACGACACCCCCAATCGGCTAATGACCTTGTTGCGCGGATTTTTGATATGGTAAGCGCGTTGCAATAGAGACCATTTCCGATTTTGGAGGACAGCCATATGACAGCACTGACGTCGGTATCAGGATTCCCGCGTATCGGCAGCAATCGCGAGCTCAAGAAAATCATCGAAGGATACTGGAAGGGCGCGAACACGCTCGACGATGTGCGCGCCACCGCCAAGCAGCTGCGCACCAAGCATTGGAAGCTGCAGCAGACTGCCGGCATCGACCTCATCCCGAGCAACGATTTCAGCTACTACGACCAGATGCTTGATACCGCAATCCTGCTGGGTGCCGTCCCCGCACGCTACCAGCGTTTGGGCTTCGAGCAGCCTGAGGACACGCTGTTCGCCATCGGCCGCGGCTATCAAGGCGACAAAGGCGATGTGACCGCCCTGCCGATGAAGAAATGGTTCACCACCAACTACCATTACATCGTGCCGGAGATCGAAAGCTCCACGCAGATTCACCTGGCCAGCACCAAACCGTTCGACGAGTTCAACGAAGCGAAAGCGCTGGGCATCGTCACCAAGCCGGTGCTCATCGGCCCGTACACTTTCCTCAAACTCGCCCGCGACCCGCAAGCTGAGGAACTCGAGTTCGACCGCGGCCTGATCAACGACATCGCCTCCGTCTACGCGCAAGTGCTCAGCAAGTTCGGCGAACTGGGAGCCCAGTGGGTGCAATTCGACGAGCCATATCTCGTGCTCGACAAGGAAGACGGGGACGTCGAACTGTTCAAGAGCCTGTACGCCAAGATCCTGCCCGCCCGCGACGGCAAGGTCAAACTGCTGCTCAACACCTACTTCGGTCACATCGCCGACATCTACGAAACCGTCAACCTGCTCGGTTTCGACGGTATCGGGCTTGACCTGATTGAAGGCAAGGACGAAAACCTCGCAGCCGTAGACAAGTACGGTGTCGCCAAGGGGACGACCATCTTCGCCGGCGTCGTCAACGGCCGCAACATCTGGCGCAACGATTACGCCATCAGCCTCGGCGTGATTGACGCGCTGCGCACCAAGACCGACAACATCGCCGTCTCCACCGCATGCTCCCTGCTGCACGTGCCGTTCAGCACAGCAGGGGAGAACGGACTCGAACCGCAGGTTCTCAAGCATTTCGCATTCGCAGTCGAAAAGCTCGGCGAACTGCACGACATCGCTGTTCTCGCCGACCAGGATGATGCCGCACGCCGTGACGCCAAGGCGCTCGCCGACAATCAGGCGCTGTTCGACGGCACCCGCGTCACCCCGGACCAAGCGGTCGCCAAGCGTCTCGCCGCACTGACCGCAGACGATTTCGTCCGTCAGCCGGCGCGCGCCGAACGCCAGAGGCTGCAGCGCGAGGCACTCGGTTTGCCGCTGCTGCCCACTACCACCATCGGTTCCTTCCCGCAGACCAAGGAAGTGCGCGCCGAGCGCGCCCGCCTGCGCAAGGGCGAAATCACGCGTGACCAGTACGACGAGTTCATCAAGCAGCAGATCGACGAGTGCATCAAGCATCAGGAGCAGATCGGCCTCGACGTCCTCGTCCACGGCGAATTCGAACGCAACGACATGGTCGAATACTTCGGCCAGCATCTCAACGGCTTCCTGTTCACCAAGAACGCTTGGGTGCAGTCCTACGGCACCCGCTGCGTCAAGCCTCCGATCGTGTGGGGCGACGTTTCCCGCGCCGAGCCGATCACCGTCGCATGGAGCGCCTACGCGCAGTCCCGCACCAAGCACATCATGAAGGGCATGCTCACCGGCCCGGTGACCATCCTCAACTGGTCCTGGCCGCGTGAGGACGTCAGCCATGAGCTGCAAACCCAGCAGCTGGCGCTCGCCATCCGTGACGAAGTGCTCGACCTGGAGAAGGCCGGCATCAAGGTCATCCAGATCGATGAGGCGGCTTTGCGTGAGAAGCTGCCGCTGCGCAAGAGCGACTGGCACAAGAAGTACCTGGATTGGGCGATTCCGGCGTTCCGTCTGGTGCATTCCGCAGTCAAGCCCACAACCCAGATCCACACGCATATGTGTTATTCGGAGTTCAACGACATCATCCGTGATATCGACGCGATGGATGCGGATGTCATCTCCTTCGAAGCATCCCGCGGTGATCTTGTCGTGCTTGACGCGATCCATGACGCGAACTTTGAGACCGAAGCTGGCCCGGGCGTGTATGACATCCACTCGCCGCGTATCCCGAGCGAAGCGGAAATCGAACACAGGATCGACGAGATCCTCGCCAAGATGGACGTCAACAAGGTGTGGATCAACCCGGATTGCGGTTTGAAGACCCGCGGCAACGCGGAAACCTGGCCGAGCCTGGAGCATCTGGTGGCTGCCGCCAAGGCGGTGCGCGCACGACTGGAGAAGTGACATGCATCAGCCGATGTTCTCCATCGAGGTGTTCCCGCCCAAGCGCAATGCGCCGGTGGGAACCATCTACGATACGCTCGACGGCTTGCAGGGACTCAACCCCGACTTCATTTCGGTGACGTACGGGACCGGCAAATCCTCCGATCGGACGGCGACCGCGCGCATCGCGAACACCATCCGCAAGGAATACGACATTCCGGCAGTCGCCCACCTGACCGCGCAATATACGACACGCGAACAGGTTGACGAGGCGCTTGACATGTTCAAGCAGGCCGGAGTGTCCGCGGTGCTCGCGCTGCGCGGAGACCCGGTGCCGGGCCGCGAACCCGAAGGGGCATTCGAACATGCCAGTGATCTGGTCGCCTATATTCGCGAGCATGACCCAGACATGACGATTTTCGGGGCATGCTACCCGGAATGTCACCCCCAGGCCACCGACTTGGATGAGGACATCCGCAACCTCAAAATCAAAGTTGACGCTGGTGCAAGCCACTTGATCTCCCAGTTGTTCTACGACAACGCAGACTTCTACCATTTCCTTGACAAGGCGCGAGCCGCGGGTATTGATGTGCCGATTGAGGCTGGCATCATGCCCGTGACCAACGCCAAGCAGATTCGTCGGATGGTGCGTATGTGCTCATCGCGTGTGCCGCTGCCGCTGGAATCCCTGCTCGACAAATGGGGCGACGACCCGAAGACACTCAAGCAGGCGGGTGTCATCTATGCGTCGAACCAGATCGCCGATCTTGTCGCCCACGGGGTTGACGGTGTTCACCTGTACTCGATGAACAAGCCCGCTGTCACACGGCAGATATGGCATAACGTCGAGGATTTGTTCTCGCCCGCGCAAACGGGCACGGACTTCGCCTGAGTAATCTATTGCAACAAGCCGGCGGACGGTCGCATCATTCGTGGTGCATCGTCCGCCGGCTTTTTTATGCTGCGTGCGGGTGTGGCCGTTCGGGTGCGGCGGGCGGATGCCGCGCACCGGGAGTTAAGCCAAGCGGAGACGGTGAAAGCGACGGCAGACAAGCAGTCCGCGAGCGCCTTATTGCGCCGCCATGCGACTATTCAATCACATCACAAGCAGATAGATAGTTGGGCGGTACGCTCGCGTCCGCCACACTCCGCAACGGCTGGCGTATATTGGAAGTATGGATTCTTCGCCGGCATATCCTTTCAGCACCCGTGACCTCATCCATATCGGATTCCAACGGTTGGATGAGGCACGATCGGCGTTCACCACGCTCGATGCATACGGCGTGGATGCCGAGCATATCCGCCACATCGCCGACGCATTGGCGAGCGCCCTCGACCCGGACACCGCTCTCGACAACCTTGTCGGCATCATCGAAAGCTTGCCTGCCCACGATGACGGCCTGCACTCCATTCTCGAGGATGATACCGCAGCTCGCAAGCTCATCGCCGTGCTCGGATCCAGCGACAAGCTGGGCAAACTCATGCGCACCCGACCCGATCTGATCCGCGCGGCAGCCCTTGACCCATGCCGTAGCTGCGATTACAACCATGCGCAGCGGGTGGCCAAGCTTCTTGACGCCGTGCAGGCGGTAAGTCTCGAGTTGGGGGATGCGCAGTCGGAGGGCCAGACGCATCTGGCCTACGAATCATCCCTGCCGTTGGCTGAGGCTACCGACCGCCTGCGTGCCGCTTACCGTCGTCAACTCGCTGCCATCATCGCGGTCGATGCCACGGCGGAGCATCCTGATGATATTCAGCCGCGAATCAGCAAGGCACTCTCTGATCTCGCAGACGCCGCGCTTGAAGCGGCGCTCGCCATCGCCCGGCATGAGACCCCGGACAGCGCGCGATGCCGGTTCAGCATCATAGGCATGGGCAAGCTGGGAGCCCAAGAACTCAATTACGTCTCCGATGTCGATCTGATCTATGTGGTCGAACCCACCGACAGCGATACGAGTGCCACCATGCTCACGCGCATCGGCACCCGTCTAGGCACCATGCTGCAACGCGTCTGCCAATCCGTCATCGCGGGATCCACCGAACCGCCATTATGGCAGATCGACGGCGGTCTGAGACCTGAAGGCAAAGACGGCCCACTGGTCCGGCGTCTCGAATCGCACCGCACGTATTACGAGCAGTGGGCGCAGAACTGGGAATTCCAAGCGCTGCTCAAAGCCCGTCCCGCCGCAGGCGATAGCGAACTGGCGCAAGCCTACCTTGACATGACCCGCCCGTTCGTCTGGTCCGCATCCAAACACGACAATTTCGTCCAAGACTGCCAGCAGATGCGTCAACGTGTCGAACGGCTCATCCCCGATAATCTCAAAGACCGAGAAATCAAACTCGGCCGGGGCGGGCTCAGGGACGTCGAATTCACCGTGCAAATGCTGCAGCTGGTCCACGGGCGTTCCGACACGACATTGCGCAAACGCGGCACGCTGGACGCGCTCAAAGCGCTCGCGGACGGCGGGTACGTCTCGCGCAAGCAATCCGTGAAACTCGCCGAGGACTACCGGTTCGAACGCGTGCTCGAACATCGTCAGCAAATGTGGGAACTCAAACGCACCCACCTATTCCCCGATTTGGGGGCCGGCAGCATCGGCGGTCTTGAACGCAAGCGGGATATCGATCTCGACGCGTTGAACCACAACATGGAACTCCGACGGCTCGCACGCGTGTTCGGCCTGCATCCCGAAGAACTCGTCGAACGCTACGATGAGACGCGACGCGAAGTCAGACGGTTGCATTTGGACATCTACTACCGGCCGATGCTGCCAATCAGCGCGCGCATGAACGACGACCAGATCACCCTGTCCGACCAGGCGACCCGCGAACGGTTCGAATCCATCGGCTTCGCCGACCCGGACGCCGCCATGCGGCACGTCAAAGCACTCACCTACGGGCTGTCACGCGCCGCGCGCATCAACCGCATCATCCTTCCAGCCGTCCTCCAATGGCTCGGCGAAGGGCAGAATCCGGATATGGGATTGCTCAACTGGAGACGCTTGGAAGAACATTTCGGCGAGGACAGCGACTACTTGGGGTTCCTGCGTGACTCCCAATCCGCCGCACAACGGCTGTGCCACATCCTATCCAATTCGCGGTTCCTGGGTGATGCGCTCAACCGTTCGGTCGAATCCGTGACCTGGCTGGGCGATGACGACGAGCTCCGACCACGCACCCGAGCCAGTCTCGACGTACAATGCGACGGCATCATCACCCGCAACCAGTCAAGCTTGAAAGACGCCGCCACACTACTGCGAGCCATGAGACGACATGAAATCGAACGCATCGGCCTGGGTTGGATGAGCGGTGTAATCGACGACGACGCCACCCTGACCGGCATGACCGACGTGTATGACGCGATCATCGACGCCGCCTTGTGCTGGGCATTGGAGCACCGCCGCGACATGATGGGCTTGGACGGGTATCCAGCGGACATCACGGTCATCGGCATGGGACGGTACGGCGGCAGGGAAATCAACTTCAGCTCCGATGCCGACGCGATACTCATCTACCGGGCAAATGACGCAGGAACAGACGGGCAGGAGACACCCGACGAGGCGCTCGCCGGCTCGTATGCCAGGCAGGTCACCGACGATGTCCGTGCGCTGCTGCAAGGACCGTCCACCTTGGAACCACGCATCGATTTGGATCTCGACCTGCGTCCGGAAGGCAAGAACGGGCCGCTGATTCGTTCCTACGCCTCCTGCGAGGAATACTACGGGTCGTGGGCGAGCACGTGGGAGCGCCAAGCGTTGATCCGTGCGCGATTCGCCGCCGGGGACAGTGTGCTCGCGCATGATTTCCTGACAAACATCGCCGACCCGATGCGCTATCCGACCTCGCCGTTGACCGACCAGCAGATCGGCGAAATCCGCAAGCTCAAAGCCCGTATGGAAGCCGAACGCCTGCCGAGGGGAGTACGTCGCGACCGGCATCTGAAACTCGGCAAAGGCGGCTTGTCCGACGTGGAATGGACCGTGCAGCTGTTGCAGCTCGAACACGCCGGCACCTGCCCGCAGCTTCGCACCGGCTCCACGATGGGGGCGCTCGAGGCGCTTGAAGCCGAAGGAATCGTCGGGCGCAAAGATACGGACACGCTGCGTCGCGCATGGCGGATTTGCACCGCCGCCCGCAACGGCAACTATCTGTGGTCGGGACGCGCCACCCGGGCGGACATCCTGCCTGACGATCTTGATTCCCTCGGCGGCATGGCGGTGTACCTCGGATACGGCGCGAATCGTGGTCAGCGTTTTGAAAACGACATTCTCGCGTTGATGCGCCAATGCCGAGAAGTTGTCGAACGCTTGTTCTACGGGCAGCAATAGGCGATCATCGGCGAGTCCACGGCAAGCGCCCGCACAACGGACCCTCCCATTCGGCCGGGGTTCGCCGGCATCCGTGGACACTCGCCGACGGTCGTCGGCATGTCCCTGAATCGTCCTACAGTTGGCTAGGTCACATAAGGTGGCCACCTGTCAACAGGAAGGTGAGCCTTGTCTGAACACAGCACCCAGTTACCGACATCCGGCGTTCCCCAAGATACCGAGCCGTCCATGGTCGGCAAAAGCGTGGTCACGCTCGATGATTTGACGACATCCCAAATCGTCGATCTGCTGCATAAAGCGCAATACATCGAAACACATCGTCATGAGGTGGCGCATACCTGCGACGGCAGGGTGCTGGCCACCCTTTTTTATGAGCCCAGCACGCGTACCCGACTGAGCTTTGAAACGGCTATGCTCCGGCTCGGCGGCCACGTGATCGGTTTCGCCGGCGCTCAATTGTCTTCAGTGACCAAGGGTGAATCCATCGCCGACACCGTCAAAACCGTATCCAATCTCGTCGATGTCATCGCGATGCGCCACCCCAAAGAAGGCGCCGCACTCGTGGCTGCCCGTGCGGCCAAGGATTTCGGCATCCCCGTCATCAACGCCGGTGACGGCGGCCACATGCACCCCACCCAGACGCTCGCCGACCTTGCCACCATCACATCACGCTACGGCAGGATCACCGGCCTGACCATCGGCCTGTGCGGCGATCTGACGTTCGGCCGTACCGTGCATTCGCTGGTCGAGACGCTGTGCCGGTTCGGCAACGTGAACTTCGTGCTCATCAGCCCCGACGAGCTCAAGATGCCCCGGTATGTGATCGACCGCATCAAACGCGCCCCCTCGTGCACATACACCGAAGTGCGCGACCTCGCTGCCGTGATCGGCGACCTTGACGTGCTGTACATGACCCGCGTGCAGAAGGAACGCTTCTTCAACGAGGACGATTACCTGCGTCTGCGCGACACCTATATTCTCGACGAAGCGAAACTCCAGCGCGCCAAGCCGGACATGGCCGTGCTTCACCCGCTGCCGCGCGTCAACGAAATCTCCGTAGACGTCGACCATGACCCGCGCGCCGCCTACTTCGAACAGGTGCACAACGGCATGCTCATGCGCATGGCTTTGGAAAGCTCGGTGGTCGGCGACACGCTGCCCGGATATGAGGAATGGAAGAACCAGGAGGTCCACGCCTGATGGAAGTCACCAGCATTCGCAACGGCATCATCATCGACCATGTGCCTGCGGGCACCGCACTCAAGGTCCTGCAATACTTGAGGATCGACCCGACCAGTACGAAGCTGGCGCTCATTATGAACACCGACAGCAAGCAGTATGGTTCGAAGGACATCATCAAAATCGAGGACGCGGGGGACTTGAACCTTGACGTGCTCGGTTTCATCGCCCGCCAAGCGACCATCGACATCGTGCGCGGCGGCAAGATCGTGCGCAAGGAGAAGCCGAACCTGCCTGAGCATATGGTCAATGTCATCACCTGCAAGAATCCGCGGTGCGTGACCACCACCGAACGCGGCATCGACCAGATGTTCCATCTGGTGCATTCGGAACGCCAGGAATACCGTTGCGACTATTGCGACGAGGAAGCCAAGCTCTAAGCCACGTGCCGCAGGCGCGCCGACGAAAGGAACCAAGAGTATGCTCACGCTGCATGACATCCGCGTATGGGATACGGGGGAGAGAATCGATCTGGTCATCCCCGGCACGGACAGCCGGCGATTCTTCGACGAGCCCGGCGCGGTGTCCGAAGGCGCGTTTGACGCTTCAACGCTGACGGTCGCTCCCGGATTCGCCGACCCGCACGTCCACTTCCGCGACCCCGGACAGACCTATAAGGAATCCATGCGTTCCGGGTGCGCCGCAGCGGCTTCCGGAGGGTACACGCGGGTGCTGATCATGCCGAACACGTTGCCTGCGATGGACGGCAAACCAGTCCGTGCGGGCGCGCCTGGCGCCGATGACGTGTTGGCCGCCCAAGCGCGCGACACCATCGATTATCTCCAGCATTACGACGCGACCCATGATGGCATGCTGCCGGTGCGCTATGACTTGTGCGTATGCGCTTCGGTGGACCGTGCCGGAGGGGAGGCGAGCGACCCCAAAGACTGGCAAGACCAGTTGCCCGGCGTGAATGATGACAGCAAGGATCCGTACCAGCGGGCGCACCCGGTCACCGCGATCAGCGATGACGGCGCTGCCGTGCCGGACGCGATTCTCGACCAGGTGCTCGCCAATGCGCAAGCCACCGGGCTGTATCTCATCGAGCATTGCGAGCATCATGACAGCGGCATCATCAACGAGGGACCGGTCAGCCATAAGCTCGGCGTACCCGGCATCCCCGAAGACACTGAGCTGCGCATCGTCACGCGCGATATCGAAGCGGCGCGCCGTACCGGCGTACACATCCACTTCCAACACGTCAGCACCGCCGGATCCTTCGAAGCGATCCGCGCAGCCAAGTCGGAAGGCCTGCCCATCACCTGCGAAACCGCACCGCATTATCTGGCGTTGAACGATGAGGCGATCTTCAAGTACGGCGTCATGGCGAAAATGAACCCGCCGCTACGGTCCGAGGCCGACCGTCGCGCCACGGTCGCGGCGATCGCGGACGGGACGGTCGACCTGATCGCCACCGATCATGCCCCGCACGCGCAATCGGAGAAGGAAGCAGGCTTGGAACAGGCGCCGAACGGCATCATCGGGCTGGAATGCGCTTACGGCGTATGCCATCGGGTGCTGGTGGACGGCGGATATATTTCCGACCGTCGGCTCATCGAACTCATGTCCACGGCTCCCGAACATCTCATGGGGCACACGCCGACCGACATCGCCGGACTGTTGAACACGACCGCGCGTTGCGCGACCAAGCGTACGCTCGACCTGACGGCGGTCGAGCATCCCGAAACCGTGGACCTGGTGATCCTCGACACGTCCCGCCATTGGACGGTGGACAAGAACCGCTTCCACTCCAAGGCACGCAACACGCCATTCGACGGCTGGCAGGTCACCGGCATGCCGCTCGCCACGGTCATCGGTTCGCAGCTGGTGTTTTCCCGTATCGGCGCCTGACCCGGCATCTTGACACGTTCCGTTCAGAAAAGAGAAGACAACATGGACAAGCTTATCGAAGCGATCAAGGCGACACAGAATCCGAGCGTGGTCGGGCTCGACCCGACCGACCAGGTGGTTCCTGCGGCACTGATCGACTCTTTCCGCGAGGAGGTCGCCGACCAGGTTGATGACCCCGCTGAAATCCCCGCCATGCAGCGGGCGGTCGCCTACTTCGAATTCAACCGTGCGATCATCGACGCGATCGCAGGCATCGTTCCGGCTGTCAAACCGCAGATCGCCATGTATGAGGCGTTGGGACCGGCCGGCGTCGACACCTACGAGATGACATGCGAATACGCGCAATCCCAAGGCCTGTACGTGCTGGGGGATGTCAAACGCGGCGATATCGGCTCGACAGCCGCCGCATACGCCAAGCATCTGGGCGGACTTGCCGCCAACAACGGTGAAGCGCTCGACCTGTGGCATGAGGACGCCGTCACCGTCAACCCGTACTTGGGTACGGACGGCATCACCCCGTTCGTTGATGCCGCCCAAGCCGCCGACAAGGACATGTTCGTACTGGTACGCACTTCCAACCCGTCAAGCAAGGAAATCCAAGAGCTGGAACTCGCCGACGGCACCCGCCTGTATGAGCGGGTCGCCGACTTGGTCGAAGGATGGGGCGCCGACACGATCGGCGCATCCGGATATTCACGTGTCGGCGCGGTCGTGGGCGCCACCCATCCTGAGCAGGGCAAGCAATTACGCGAACGTATGCCACACACGTTCTTCCTGGTTCCCGGCTACGGGGCGCAAGGCGGTACCGCAGCCGATGTCGCCGGCATGTTCGACGAGCAGGGTTCCGGTGCAATCGTCAACTCGTCACGTGGCATCATCGGCGCATGGCGCAAGAACGGCGGATACAGCGACGGCATGTCCGCCGACGACATGCTCGGCCTTGTCGCCTCCAGCGCCCGGGACGCGGCGCTCGCCATGCGCGACGACCTCGAGGCCGCGCTCGCCTGACACACCCGTAACATAGCGAAACAACAAGCCCCGTACAATGCGGGCGTCGGCTCCGGCCGTGATCGAGCTTTTATCAGCTACCAAGCCCAAAGGAGAGGCAATGGCTAACGCAACGTTCATCCCGACCTTCGACGTGACCGCCGAAGCGTCCCGCGCGGGACGCTTCCCCGGCAGGCGTACCGTACCGGTGGTGGATAACCGCAGACTGTCCGACGGTATTTACCGTTTGACGTTCCGTGACAGCTATATCGCCGGTCACGCCAAGCCTGCACAATTCGTCGACGTGTATTCCGCTGACCCTACGCGCCTGATGCCGCGGCCGTTCGGCGTCAGCGAGGTCGAGGGTGATGATGTCAGCCTGATTTTCGCAGTCGTCGGCAAAGGCACCGAAGAGTTCTCCCATCTTGCCGCCGGCGACACGGTTGACGTGATGGGCCCGTTGGGCAAGGGGTTCGATATGAAAGCGCCGGCCAACTATGTGCTGGTGGCTGGCGGTCTTGGCGTGCCGCCGCTGTTGTATGCCGCGCAGAAGCTTGCGCTGCGTGATGACGCGACCGCGACCGCGGCTTTCGGGTATCGTGACGAACGCTTCGCCGATGATCTGGTCGCCAAATACGCTGAACGAGTGGAAAGCATCACCAACGCGCAAGGCAATGTCGTTGATTTGCTCAACTCGATTGAGGATTCTCTGATCCACGGCGACCTGCCCCCGGTGATCTTGTCGTGTGGGCCGATGCCGATGATGCGCGCCGTCGCCTCATGGGCTCTCGCGCGTGGTATCCCATGCCAGCTGAGCCTCGAGGCGCGCATGGGCTGCGGGTACGGCACCTGCTACGTGTGCGTCGTCGATACGGCCGCGGGACGCCAGAAGGTGTGTGTCGCCGGCCCGGTATTCACACCGGAACAACTCGGATGGGACAAGTAGAGGTCACGGGATGCAGGAGCAGCAGATGAACAAGCAGGTCAACGTGTATGAGCCGCACGAGTGGAAGCACAGCACCATTGTCGCCGGCGTCGAGTGGAAAAACCCGGTGGGCACGGCTTCCGGCACCTTCCAGTATGACGCATGCCACTGGTTCTATGATGTCAGCCAGATGGGCGCGGTCACCACCAAGGGTGTTTCCCCGGTCCCATGGGAAGGTAATCCTGGTCCGCGCACCACGGAAAGCCCTTCGGGCACGGTCAATTCGGTCGGCTTACAGAACCCCGGTGTCGACCATTATCTCGTCGACGAACTGCCCAAGCTCAAGAAGGAAGGCGCAACCGTCATCACCAACGTGGCTGGCCATTGCGATGACGATTATGCCGAAGTGGTCGCCAAGCTTGCCGACTGTCCGGCGGACATGCTGGAAATCAACGTCAGCTGCCCGAACGTCACGCATGGCGGGATGAGCGTGGGCACCGACCCGGTGGCGTTGAACCGGTTGATCACCCGGCTGCGCCATATCACGTCGAAGCCTCTGATTGTCAAACTCACCCCGAACGTGACTGATATCGTTTCCATTGCGAAAGCCGCGGTGGATGGTGGCGCCGACGCGTTGAGCATGATCAACACGCTGGTCGGTATGCGTATCGATATCCGTACCGGCGAGCCGATTCTCGCGAACCGTACCGGTGGCGTGTCCGGACCGGCGGTGCTCCCGGTGGGGTTGAGCTTCGTGTGGCGTGTCCGGCAGGCGTTGCCTGATATTCCGATCATCGGCATCGGTGGTATTGATTCGGGGGAGAAGGCGCTGGAATACTTGTATGCCGGCGCGAACGCCGTCGAAGTCGGCGCCGCAGCATTGTATGAGCCGACCGCTCCGATGCGTGTGGCGCGTGAGCTTGACGACCTGCTCGATTCGAGGCCGCAACTGGCTGCGAAACTCGCCGCCGGCCAGACTTGGCGCTGACCGGTCACCCCCTTCGCGGTACGCTTGATTGTGGTACGCCATGCGTTCATGCCGGTTCTGGTGTGCGCGCATGGCTGGATACAGAAAGGACAGTCTCGCATATGACTGAGAACATGCCGCTTGACCGCAGGTTCACCGCGTTCCTCCTGCAGTCGCAGGCGTTGAAATTCGGGGATTTCACGTTGAAATCAGGGCGTCGTTCCCCGTATTTCATCAACGCGGGAGCCTTCGACACCGGCCGGAAGATCGCGTTGCTCGGCTCGTTCTACGCTGAGAAGATCAACGAGGCGATTGCCGACGGGACTTTGCCTGAGGATATCGATACCGTGTTCGGACCGGCCTACAAGGGTATCCCGCTGGCGGTTTCCACAGCGATCGCGCTGACCGCGCAATACGATAGGGGTGTCGGCTACACGTTCGACCGTAAGGAACGTAAGGATCATGGGGACGGCGGCATGTTCGTCGGCACCCAGTTGCGTGACGGGATGAAGGTTCTGCTGGTTGATGATGTGATGACCGCCGGCACCGCCGTGCGTGAAGTCGTTCCGAAACTTCGTGAAGCGGCCGATGTCCAGATCGTCGGACTTGTTCTGTCAGTCGACCGTATGGAGAAAACGCGCGACAGTGATATGTCCGCTGTGGCCGCGGTACGGCAGGAGTTCGGCTTCCCGGTCGTTTCCATCGCGAATGTGCGCGAGATCTTCGACGCCGCATCACAGATGACCGGCGATGATGGTCTGCCGCTGCTTGACGAGGACATCAAGACGCGTGCCAAAGAGTATCTCGATACGTATGGTGCGTGACCGCGTACACTGCTGAAACGGCGTTCGGCCGGGAACCTCCGCACAGGGTTCCCGGCCGAACGCCGTTTCAGCGGGCAGGGGTCGACGCCTCGCGCCGGTCGGTGGCCTAGTCGATGAGCTTGTAGCCGTGCGAGGCGATCACCGTGCGCAGCTTGTCCAGATAGGTCTGCGCCGCGGTCGACAGTTTCGCCCGCTCGTTGGTGATCCACCCGAGCAGCATCGTCTCGTCCGTGTCCAACGGCACGGTGACGATTTTCTCATTGTTGAGGTCGCCGTTGTCGATGCCCGTGCACACGGTGTACCCGTTGAGGCCGATGATGAAATTGAGGATTGTCGCCCGGTCGGTCACGTTGATCTGCTTGGGGGAGTATTCCGGCCACACCGCTTCCTCGGCGAAATAGAAGCTGCCTTCGGCACCCTGCTCGTATTGGATGAACGGGAAGGGTTTCAAATCCTCCATGGTGACTTTTTTCTTGCCGGCCAGCGGGTTGTTGCGTGAGATGAACACGTGCAGGTTCGCGCGGAACAGCGGGTGGAATACGAGATGCTTTTCGCGCAGCAGCTTGTTGATCACGTTCTTGTTGAAATCGGACAGATACAGGATGCCGATTTCGGACTGCATGTTGGCGACCTGGTTGATGATGTCCTTGGTGCGCGTCTCGCGGATGGTGAACTCGTATTCGTCGGATTTGATCGAGTTAATCATCTCGACGAACGCTTCGACGGCGAACATGTAATGCTGGGTGGAGACGCTGCACAGCTGCTTGCGGGGCTTCGCGTTCTTGTAGCGTTCCTCGAGCAGGGAAGCCTGGTCAAGGACCTGACGGGCATAGGTGAGGAATTCCGCGCCGTCCACGGTCAACGCGATGCCTTGGGAGGAGCGGGTGAAAATCTCAATGCCCAGCTCATGCTCCAGCTCCTTGACTGACGAGCTCAGCGCGGGCTGGGAGACGTACAGTTCATGGGAAGCTTCGTTCATCGAACCGCATTCGACGATTTTGACGATATACTTCAATTGCAGCAGAGTCATAAAGGAACCTTATATCACGGTAATGTCAAGAACGGGTTACTTATATCCGTATGCCGGCCGGCGGTTCACTCAGACCCGCACGCCCAATGATTGCAAGTCATGGCGGGCGCGGGACGCGTTCTCGAACACGAACGCTCGCATACCCGCGGATTGTGCGCCAGCGACATTACGCGGCGTATCGTCAAAGAACACGCTGGACGCCGGTTCGATACCGAACCGGTCCATCGCCAGACGGTAGAACCCGGTATTGGGTTTGAACTGCTTCTCCACACCGGACACCACGGTCCCGTCCAACAGTTCCTCAAGCCGGGGGAACTTCTCGAACGCGAAATGAAACGTCTCATACGACCAGTTCGTCAACCCCCACACACCGTATCCGGCGGCTTTCAAATCCTCAAGCAGAGCTTGCATACCCGGGACGATACGCGTCAGGGAATCATCATACCGGGCGATGTAATCGGCGAAGATATCCGCGATCTCATCGCCATGATCGTTCCTGACATCCGGAAGAATATCCGCGAGCGCTTCACCATGATCCATCCGATCCTCGTAATCGAAAAAGCCGTACGGATCATCCGCGGCGCAAATCCGGTCCACCAAACTATCGGGGTAGTGACCGCGCAACGCGGCGGCGCACTGCCAGTCAATCAGTACACCGCAAAAATCGAACACGACATCGCTGATGCCGGTCGGCGTTGATGCCGTCTCCTGCCGTCCTGCCAACGTGTGACTTGCCGGTGTTGTCATGCTGTCCCTTCCTGATGGGCCTCGGTCGTGGTCGCCGACGGCGCGTCAAATGATCAGTCGGCTCCGCCGCTGACGAAGCCCGCACCACAGTCTAGTGGCAACAGCCCCCCGGACCGTTTAGACCGGCGTATCGTGGACATGAACGGATCGGAAAACGTATCGCAAACAGGGCTTCCTCACTCCTCGCCTTGTTGGAAGACCTGGACGTACAGAATCTGGGTGTCACCGTTCGCGCACCCGGTGATGCCCGTGGCATCGATGCTGATGGATTCCTTCTGATCCGGCGGATAGATGAGCATCGTGTCCGCATCTGTCGGCGTGCAAGCCGAAGAGTCGAAATTCCCCGCGTTCACAATTCGCAGAGCGCTGTGCGCGGATTGCCCCGGTTGGAGTGTGATCGTGGAGGCGTCGACCGTGCGGTCGCGTTCCGCCGCCGCTCCGATTTGCGTGTCCCCGTGGCGTAAGGAAACGCCTGGATATCCGCGAAGCGTGCAGGTTCGCGAACCGGAGTTGGTCAATACCAGATACGGGTAAGAGCTTCCCGCTCCGCCGCCTGCGCCTTGCGTCAGCTTCGCGGTCAGTTCCTTCGTAGTGCATGCACTCGATACCGCGGCGGAAGCCGAGGATGACGCCGAGGCTGACGGCGAGGATGACGAGGCGGATGGCGAGGACGCCGAGGCAGTGGAGAGGGGGATTGCGACGCAGCAGGGGATGATGCCGAGGCGGACGGGCTCGCGCCATCACCGGACGTCGAGCCGCACGCACACAGGGAACCGGCCAGCAACATCGCGGTCAACACAATCGCCAAACGTGCCCGACCCGGGGAATGCAACCCGAATCGTTGCGATGAACCGATACCGGCCGACAAACTGTCGGAATCATTGTGATACCGGGAAACCATCATGATATGTCCTTCCTCTGTGAAGCGCGCAAACCCTGCTACCGTTCTCCCTGCCATTGACGCGTGCGACCACGCCATGGCTTCATTGTACCTGTACCTTCGCTGAAAGCGGGGAACCTGACGTGCGCGGGTCTCAGCCGATGAGCTCGGCGATCGCACGCGGAATCGCGCGCACCACGTCGCTGGCGATAATCGGCTCCCCGCCATCATATCGTGCGCCGCGCTCGCTGACGCCGTAGATTTCCGGTGCATCCCACCCGCATTGCGTCGAATGCGAAGCGATGGCGGCGGCAAGACCGTGCACGTACACCGCGGCGGCGACGGTATCGGCTATCGCAGCGTCATCGGACGATCCGGATACATCGGATTGGGCCAGCAACGCCCCGATGATGCCTGCGAGCACATCTCCCGCACCGGCAGTGCCCAGCCATGCCGGAGCGCGACCGCACAGGAGCACCCGCGTACGGCCGCTGTCGTAGGGGTCTGTTCCGGCGATAACGCTGACCGCACCCTTGAGCACGACGGTCGCACCGGTCAACTCATGCGCAAGCTGTGCATAATGCATGGGGGCCGCCGCCACTTGGCTGGCGTCCACCGACCCGTCCGCAGCGTCAAGCCTGGTCAGCAGCCCCGCCAGTTCCCCGGCATGCGGTGTGATCACCACGTTGGCCGGAACCCGTGCGGGCAGCAGGTCGAGCGCACCGGCGTCCACGACAATCGGCGGCATCGCGTCGGGACGGGTGCCCTGTGCCGACGAATCCTCTCCCTGAGACTTATCCTCGTCGGTGCGCGCATAATGGGCGAGGAGTCTTGTAATCGTCTCCCGCTGAATATCCTCACCGTCGGCCGTGTCCGCTGATGCGGGAACTCCAGAACCGACAACCCAGGCGTTCACATGTCCTTTGCCGATGACGGCTTCAGGCAGCGCGTGCAGCACCAAGTCCTGTGTGCGCTGCGGCCCCAAGTAACGGACCATGCCGATGCCGGATTTCGCTGCCGCGCATGAACCGAGCACCGCGGCTCCCGGATATCGCGTGGACCCGGTGACCAGACCCACGACCCCGCGCGTGTATTTCATATCACGTACGGACGGTACAAGAATCGAGGATGACGCTAGGTCGGCGTCCATCATCTCCGCGGCGGGCTCCGCCTCATCGATATCGAATCCGAAATCGACCAGCGTGACCTTGCCGCAGGCGTACGATGCCGGAGGCAGCATGGCACAAGGTTTGAGAGCACCGAACATCACCGTCCGGTCGGCAGGCAGACACGGACCGGGAACTGTGCCGTCGTCCACGCCGATTCCTGAAGGCGTGTCCACGGCAAGGATCAGCGGCCGGTCGTTCGTCTGGGTGTGCGCGGCTTCGATATCAGCCCCTCCGTCAGGATTCCACGAGTCAAGCAGCGCTGAGGCGAGCGTCGCCGCGATACCATGCAATGCGCCCGAAACGCCGATACCCGTCATCGCATCCACAATCAGATCCGCGTGATTGGCAAGCTCGACGGCTACGCGGAGCCGTTCTCCGGCTTCGCCTGCGGAAAAGCCGCTCACACAGCCGGGGATCTCGGCTTCCGGGTCGAGCACCAGCACGTGTCCGCCGCTGTGCGCGAACGCCGCAAAGCCATCGTCATGCAGGGCGCGTCCCACGGCGACCACGGTGACTTGGACGTCATCGCCGGCGAGTTGCGCTGCTGCGAACAGGCCATCGCCGCCGTTGTCACCGGCTCCGGCGAGGACAACCACATTGGCGTCCTCGAGCGCGACCGCCTGGCTGCCCAGCATGCGTTCCGCCTCATGCGCTGCAGCTGCCGCCGCCATACGCATCAGCGGCACGCCGTCGTCCAGCAGCGGCCGCTCCAATTCGCGTACCGTGTCTGCGGCGTACGCGTTGAACTTGAGCATTTGCAGACGTTCGTGATCGATGCTTCCACCCATGGCATGGCCCCTTTCCTATCAATGGCGTTCAGGCCTGCTGCGCCCGGCACCAGGACCGCTATCTCCACTCTAGTCCCTCCTTGGGCGGTTCAGCATCCGACGCCGCGGACGGGATGATCTGGCTGGTTCCGTATGCGCTGCATCGGTCTGACGGTGACGGTCCATCGCACGGGACGGTGTGAGGGCTCCGGCTACGTTCATATCCGCTCGGCGAGGCTTGCGGACACATCTCGAGCCGCTTGCATGGCGGCATCGGATGTCACGCATGGCGCTCGTCGCCCCGTGAACGGTACAGTGGTGGCATGAGCGTCGGCGTATCGCCGGGAGAAGACAGGAGTATGGGCATGAATATTGTGGCGGCTGCTGAGGCGTTGTGGGCGCAGCATACGATACATCTTGATCCAGAGCCGCAGGGGGAGCGGCATGGTGTCGTCAATGCGTCGGCGGATGGCGAAGCGTTGTCGTTCGTCGCGGTCGGCGATTCCATGATCGCCGGTTGCGGGGTCGAAGACCAGTCTGAGGGATTCACCCCGGCTATGGCATCTGTGTTCTCAGATATGCTCGACAGGCCGGTTGACTGGCGCGCCGTCGGCAAGCTCGGCGCCACGATGCGCCGTGTACGCTACCGCTTGCTCCCGCAAGTCGATGATCATGCGGATCTCATGGTGCTGTGCGCCGGATCGAACGACCTGATGGCCCGCAGGACCATCGCCCAGTGGTGCGACGACTTGTCGGCTTCGCTTGATCTGGCCAAGGACCGCGCTGACCATGTGGTCGTATTCAGCGCTGCCCAGCTGTACCGCAGTCCTTCCTTGGGAAAGTCCTTGCGCCATGTGATCGAAGGCATGACCGATGAACAGACCCAGGCAAGCCGCGAAATCTGCGAGCGCTACGGCGTCAGATTCCTTGACATGACCCATGAGGATGTGCATGCGGACCGCGACAGGTTCTACGCGCATGACAGGTTCCACCCCAGCGTATACGGATACCAGTGCATGGCGGAACGGGTCGGGCAACTGCTCGGCGGGTGGATGACCTCCGAACTGTGAATACAGGGCCGAGACGACCCCGAAATCACTGATCACTCTTCGGCG
The DNA here is from genome assembly GCF_000741535.1 of Bifidobacterium boum. Taxonomy (GTDB): domain Bacteria; phylum Actinomycetota; class Actinomycetes; order Actinomycetales; family Bifidobacteriaceae; genus Bifidobacterium; species Bifidobacterium boum. The sequence continues at coordinate 26,212 of NZ_JGYQ01000002.1, forward strand.
ACGAGCTCCAGATAGCCGTCGCTCCACAGGTCCTCGTCGCCGTCAGGCATGAGCAGCACGCGCTCGGGGTTCAACGCCTCAACGGCGCCCTCATCGTGGGTGACCAGCACGATTGCGCCTTCGTATTTCGCGATCGCTTTGAGGATTTCATCGCGTGACACCGGATCGAGGTTGTTGGTCGGCTCATCCAGCAAGAGCACGTTCGCGCGTGATGTCACCAGCGTGGCGAGCGCCAGTCTGGTTTTCTCGCCGCCGGAAAGCACTTTCGTCGGTTTCATCACGTCATCGCCGGAGAACAGGAAGCTGCCCAGGATTGAACGCGTATGCGTGTCATCGAGTTCAGGCGCGACATGCTGCAGATTCTCCAGCACGGTCGCATCCATGTCCAGCGTGTCGTGCTCCTGCGCGAAATAGCCGATCTTGCAGCCGTGACCATACACCACCTCACCGGTATCCGGCTGCTCTTCGCCCGCCAAAATGCGCAAGGTTGTCGTCTTTCCGGCGCCGTTGTACCCGAGGATCACGACGCGCGAGCCTTTATCGATGGCAAGATTGATGCCGGCGAACACGATATTCGATCCGAAAGCCTTGGAGATGTCCTTCGCCATAATCGGGGTGCGGCCGCAAGGCGCCGGTTCCGGGAAACGGATATCGGCGACTTTCTCCTTCTTCTCCGCCTCGCTCGTCTCAGCCAGCAACCGTTCGGCGCGCCGCATCATATTCTGGGCGGCGACCGCCTTCGTGGCCTTCGCATGCAGGCGAATACCCTGTTTCATCAGCCGCTCGGCCTTCTTCTCCGCCACCTCGCGTTCACGGCGGCGGCGCTCCTCGTCGACCACCCGCTGATGCAGGTAGGCTTTCCAGCCAAGTGAGTACATATCAATTTGGCCGAGTTGGGCATCGAGATGCCACACCTTGTTCACGACCTCGTCAAGCAGCTCGGTGGAATGGGAAATCACCAGGAAGCCGCCTTCGAAACGCTTGAGATAGCCGCGCAGCCATTCAATGGAATCCGCGTCCAGATGGTTCGTCGGCTCGTCAAGAATCAACGTGTCCGCATCGGAGAACAGGATGCGCGCCAATTCGATGCGCCGCCGTTGACCGCCGGACAGCGTGCCAAGCTGCTGCTGCATCACTTCCTGCGGCAAGCCAAGGCTGTCGGCCATGGAAATCGCCTCGGACTGGGCGGCGTACCCGCCTGCCTTGTCAAAATCCTGCATGGCTTTGTCATACCGGTTCATCGCTTTGTTCATCACGTCGGGGTCGGGATCGGTCATATCCTTTTCCGCTTTGCGCAAACGTGAAATGATCGTCGCGATGTCTCGAGCGCTCATCATCCTGTCCAACGCGGTCTGCGTCGGGTCGGCGGCATGAGTGTCCTGGGGCAGATACCCGAGTTTCCCGGAGATGCGCACAGAACCCGCGGCAGGGAGCATATCGCCGGTGATCACACGCGTCAGCGTCGTCTTACCTGCACCATTACGGCCGACCAGACCGATCTTGTCGCCCTTGACGACATGGAAGTCGGTGGGATGCAGCAATGTACGCGCACCGATCTGAATCTCCAGTCCCTTCGCCTCGATAGCCATGCCCACCTGCCGTTTCTTTCATCGTCGGGTCAAAGTCCAACGGCATATCTTACCCATGAGGAGCCGACGTGCCGATCGTACCGTGGCGCGACACGCACAACGCACTCCGACGACACGACGCATCATCGAACAAATGTTCGATTTTCGTCGTGCTTGGCTGTATCCTAGAACCCAGTACCACACCTATCGGAGGCAAGACGTGAGCACAGCACAACAGGCGCAACACCAGCACCGCCCCACCGCGACCGAGCATATCCTCGACAGCGATTCATTCCTACACAAGGAGCTCGCCAAAGCGCCGCTGCGGGAACACGACGGTTCCCTCATCGCCGATATCAGCCGCATCCCCAACGACCTGAAAATCACCATCCAAGGCGCTCGCGAACACAACCTTAAGAACGTCGATCTGTCCATTCCCCGCAACCGTATGGTGGTGTTCACCGGGCTGTCAGGATCAGGCAAATCGTCTCTGGCGTTCGACACTCTGTTCGCCGAGGGGCAACGCCGGTATGTCGAATCCTTGAGCGCTTACGCCCGTCAATTCTTGGGACGCATGGACAAACCGAACGTCGATTTCATCGAAGGACTCAGCCCCGCAGTGTCCATCGACCAGAAAACCACGAACCGCAACCCGCGTTCGACGGTCGGCACCATCACTGAAATCTACGATTACCTGCGCCTGCTGTTCGCGCGCACCGGCGAACCTCACTGCACGGTGTGCGGTGAGCCGGTGAGCGCACAAACCCCGCAGCAGATGGTCGACGCGCTGCTTGCCATGCCGGAACGTACACGATTCCAGATTCTGGCACCGGTCGTGCGCGGACGCAAAGGCGAATTCGTCGACCTGCTCGAATTGCTGCGCTCCGACGGCTACGCCCGTGCGCTGATCGACGGCGAAATGCGGCAGCTGTCCGATGACATCAAACTCACCAAGCAGAAGAAACACACCATCGAGGTCGTGGTCGACCGCTTGGTCATCAGGGATGGTATCCGCCAGCGCCTGACCGATTCCATCGAAACCGCACTGAAACTGTCCAAAGGCTTGGTCATCGCCGATTTCGTGGACCTCGACGAGCATGACCCCGCACGCAGGCGTCCGTTCTCCGAAAAACGGGCGTGCCCGAACGGCCATCAACTTGAGCTCGATGAAATCGAGCCGCGCACATTCTCCTTCAATGCCCCTTATGGGGCATGCCCCGAATGCACCGGTATAGGGTATAACCTGGAAATCGATCCGGATCTGGTCATCCCGGACCCGTCAAAAACACTCAACGAAGGCGCCATCGAACCGTGGGGGCTGACCAAGGGAACCGGCGACTACTACCGGCATGTGTTGGAAGGCCTCGGCGAAGAGATGGGCTTCGACCTTGATACGCCATGGCAGGACCTGCCCGAGGATGTCCGACATGCCATCATGTACGGCCATGATTTCCAAGTCAAAGTCTCCTATCGCAACCGTTGGGGGCGACTGCGCGAGTATTCGACCGGTTTCGAAGGCGTCGTGCGCACGCTGATGCGTCGCCATGACGAGACGGACTCCGACCAGATGAAACAATATTACGAATCGTATATGCGTGAAGTGCCCTGCCAGGCGTGCGGCGGCAAACGCTTGCGGCCGGAGGTGCTTGCCGTCACCGTCGGCGGCAAATCCATCGCCGACGTGTGCGACATGCCGGTCGAACGAAGCCTCGCGTGGATCAGAGAACTCCATTTGGAGGGTTCCGCCGCTGAAATCGCCGGTGAAGTGGTCAAGGAAATCAAAGCCCGTCTCGCGTTTCTCCACGATGTCGGTCTTGGATATCTCAGCCTGTCCCGTGCGGCGAAAACCCTGTCCGGCGGCGAGGCGCAGCGTATCCGGCTCGCCACGCAAATCGGATCGGGACTCGTCGGCGTCATGTATGTGTTGGACGAGCCTTCCATCGGGCTGCATCAGCGGGACAACAAGCGGCTGATCGACACCCTGCACCATTTGCGCGACTTGGGCAACACCCTGATTGTCGTAGAGCATGACCAGGAGACGATCGAAACCGCGGATTGGCTGGTCGATATCGGCCCGGGCGCCGGCGAACACGGTGGTGAGGTCGTCTATTCCGGTCCGGCCGCGCATATCGTCGACGCGCCACGTTCCATCACCGGGGATTACATCGCCGGGCGCCGCGCGATTGAAGTGCCGAAACGCCGTCGCCGTACCCACGCGGATCGGCGGCTCACCGTTGTTGGAGCCAGAGAGAACAATCTCAAGAACATCAACGTGAACTTCCCGCTCGGAGTCATGACCTGCGTGACGGGTGTATCCGGTTCAGGCAAATCCACGCTGGTGAACACGATCCTCTATCCGGTGCTCGCCGACAAGCTCAACGGCGCACGCATGGTCCCGGGCAAACATACCAGGATCGAAGGCATCGAACAGTGCGACAAAGTCATCCATGTCGATCAGAACCCCATCGGCAGAACACCGCGATCGAATCCTGCCACGTACACGGGGGTGTGGGATAAGATCCGTACCCTGTTCGCCAAGACCCCCGAAGCTCAGGTGAGAGGCTACGGTCCGGGACGATTCTCGTTCAACGTCAAAGGCGGCCGCTGCGAAGCCTGCCATGGTGACGGCACGTTGAAAATCGAGATGAACTTCCTGCCGGATGTCTATGTTCAGTGCGAAGAATGCCATGGCAAGCGATACAACCGTGAAACCTTGGAAGTCAAGTACAACGGCAAATCGGTCGCCGACGTTCTCGACATGCCCATTGAAGAGGCGGCACGCTTCTTCAAAGCGTATCCGTCCATCTCCCGGTATCTTGACACCCTCACCCAGGTCGGTCTTGGCTATATTCGGCTTGGTCAGCCTGCGACCACGCTGTCGGGCGGCGAATCGCAACGTGTCAAACTCGCTACGGAACTGCAGCGCCGTTCCACCGGCAAAACCGTGTACATTCTCGACGAACCGACCACCGGTCTGCATTTCGAAGATGTCCGCAAGCTGCTGCTGGTACTCCAAGGATTGGTCGATAAAGGCAACACGGTCATTGTCATCGAACACAACCTCGATGTCATCAAGTCAGCCGATTGGATCATTGATTTGGGGCCTGAAGGCGGTGACGGCGGCGGTACGGTCGTCGCGCAGGGCACTCCTGAGCAAGTCGCCAGGAACGAAAACAGTTGGACAGGACGATTCCTCAAGGACATGCTCTGATTGACGGATGATTGACGCAGGACGGTTGTTCTGTACTGTACCGGGACTGAAAGGAATACGAATCGTATGGGCATCATCGAACGGCATAGCCCCGAACGCTGGCAAGCTACGGCGGACGCCATGCTTGCCTCCCAATCCGGTGCCGAGACGACCACGGCATCGGATGGTGCCACCGACGCCAAACGAGGGGTGAACGCTAACGGGGCTCCGCTGCTCGGTGATTCCCGGGACCTGTTCCGTCCCAAAACCAGCGATATTCCGGCCGAGCCCGGCGTCTACAAGTGGCGTGACGGCGAAGGTCGCGTCATTTATGTCGGCAAAGCGAAGAACCTGCGCAATCGTCTGACGAACTATTTCCAGCCGCTTGACCAGTTGCACCCGCGCACCCAGACCATGGTGCTCACCGCCCGCAGCCTCGAGTGGACCGTTGTCGGCACGGAGTTGGAGGCGCTGACCCTCGAATACACGTGGATCAAAGAGTTCGATCCCCGCTTCAACGTCGTGTTCCGTGACGATAAAACCTACCCGTATCTCGCGGTTTCCGTCGGCGAAAGCGTGCCGCGGGTATGGATCACACGCAATCGCAAGCGTCGGGACACCAGATACTTCGGACCCTACGCGAAAGTATGGGATCTGCGGCACAGTCTGGACCGGCTGCTGAAAACCTTCCCCGTGCGCACTTGCTCGGACGGCGTGTTCCGCAAAGCCCAATTGACCGGCAGGCCGTGCCTGCTGGCATCCATCGGCAAATGTTCAGCGCCCTGCGTCGGACGTATCGGCGAACAGGACCATCGTAAACAATGCGAACGGCTTGTCGGCGTCCTCACCGGCAGGATCGGCAAATCGTATGTCGCCCAACTGAATCGCGACATGAAAGCCGCCAGCGACGACCTTGACTTCGAGCGTGCCGCACGCCTGAGGGATGAGATCGCCATGCTGCAAACCGTCATGCAACAGAATTCCGTCGTCCTTGACCAAGATGTCGACGCCGACGTGTTCGGCCTTTGCTCTGACGAACTCGAAGCCTCTGTCCACGTGTTTTTCGTCAGGGATGGCTCCATCCGGGGGGAACGCAACTGGACCGTCGAACGGGTCGAAGACATTGATGATGCCGACCTGATGGCCGACCTCATCATGCAGGTGTATTCCGACCTGCTGCACGAGCAGGACCACACAGACCGTGATGACAACACAGGCGCGACGTCCCAGATTCATGTACTTGAACGCCGGGACGCCATCGGGGCGACGCAGCGCGTGACCGCCTCAGACAGCCTCGCCAGGGCGCAGGCGACCAGAACCCGCCATGAGCGGATGGAACAGACCGGTCGCGCCGACCTGCTGGCACCGATCGCCCCGGTCCCACGCGAAATCCTCATGCCGATAGAGCCCTCACGACGGGAAGACCTTGAAGCATGGCTCAGTGCCCAACGCGGATCGCTTGTTACCATCCGCGTTCCCGGTCGAGGCGAGAAACGCACTTTGATGGAACGCGCCAACGACAACGCCGCTCAAGCGTTGCAGCGCAGCAAGATGAGCCGGATCAGCGATATTGGCGCCCGCAGCGAGGCGATGAACGATGTTGCGAACGCTCTCGGACTGCCGCAGGCGCCACTGCGCATCGAATGCTATGACATCTCCAACACTGTCGGTGGGGCCTTCCAGGTCGCGTCCATGGTCGTGTTCGAAGACGCGATCGCGAAAAAATCCGAATATCGCCGTTTCGCCATCAAAGGTAGCGACGGTAATGGCGCGCTTGATGATTTGAGCGCATTGTATGAAACCCTGACCCGCCGATTCCGTCACGGCAACATCGCCGGAGACTCCGGCGACAGCATGGACAACGAGCGCCGCATCGAGCATGCGACGAACGACCAGGACAGCCGGACAGGCGAGTCCGGTCGGAACCGTCAGGCGGCAGACGGCGATTCGGACAGCATCATCCAACAGAACACGCAGCGCAGGCATTTCGCCTATAAGCCCAATCTTGTCGTGGTCGACGGCGGCAAGCCGCAAGTCATGGCCGCCGCTCAAGCATTGCACGATTGCGGCGTGGATGATGTCGCCGTATGCGGCCTGGCGAAACGACTCGAAGAAGTCTGGGTCCCGGATGACGATTATCCGATCATCCTCAAACGACAGTCCGAAGGCATGTACCTGTTGCAACGTGTGCGCGACGAGTCGCACCGATTCGCCATCACCTATCACCGGCAAACACGACGCAAAGGCATGTTGCGTTCCGCGTTGGATGACATTCCCGGTATCGGACCGGCATACCAGAAACGACTGCTCAACGCCTTCGGGTCCGTGCGCGCCATGCGGGCGGCGAGCATCGAGCAGCTCGAACACGTCAAAGGCATCGGCCATGCCAAAGCACAAGCCATCTACCAAGCATTACACGCGGAAGACAAACCTACCGATTACCATGGGTGATGTCTGTCTGCATGATATGCCGGCCTCATGCCGACACCACATGCATGAGAAAAGCGAGCGACAACCATGATCACCATTCCCGATTCCTTCGGCGCACCGACCTGCGCCAACCAGTGTGCGGTGCTCGGCAAACCCATCGCACACTCCCTGTCACCTGTGCTCCATCAAGCCGCCTACCGTGCGCTTGGCCTCGAACAATCATGGTCGTATCACCGTTACGAGGTGGGAGAGGACGCGCTGGCGGGATTCCTCGGGTCCCTTGATGACAGTTGGCGTGGTTTGAGTTTGACCATGCCATTGAAGCGCACCATCCAGCCATACGGTGTCCCGTCGAACACCTGGGCGACAACCCTGCATGTTGCCAACACCGTCGTCTTCGACTGGGATACTCCCGCACATTCCGCCCCGGCGCGCAATGCGGGGCTGCCGCTCATGCGGCTATATAACACCGACGTCGATGGCATCGACTTGGCGGTGCGCCACGCATGGCAGTCCCAAGGAACATACCCGCGCACGAGCGGCGACATCAGCGCACTGGTCATCGGCAACGGCAACACGGCCATGTCCGCCATAGCGGCGCTTGCCCAACTGCGCACGCCGCAAGACGTATCCGTGGACGGCATCACCGTGGCGGCACGGCACCCGGAACGCAACCGTGACATCGTTGCCTTACATGAGCATCCAGACTCGGCAGGCATGCCCGGCATGCCAAGGATTGATGACATCATCAGCCTTGAAGCCGCGGCGGGAAGAATCCAAGATTATCAGATCATCATCAGCACACTGCCCGCGCATGCCGCGGATGGTCTTGCACACCAACTCGTGGCATCTGATCTGCACGTCGAAGGCACCCTGCTTGACGTTGCCTACGATCCCCATCCGAGCGAGCTCAACCACGCGTGGAGCCAAGCGGGCGGCATATCGATCGGGGGAGAGGAGATGCTCCTGTATCAGGCCATCGGCCAAGTCTGTCTCATGACCGGTCGCGGAGCACAGGCCTGGACAGCCGGCAAACCAGTGGATATGGATGAAGTCGATGGCACACTGGAAGATGCAATGAGAGCAGCGTTACGGGAGGCAATGAAATGATCGAGGCCAGCACACAGCATCGTCAAGAAGCAACCGCCGGTAAGGACGACCAGCCAAACCCCGCCGATTCATTCGAAGTCATGCTCATCACTGGTATGAGCGGCGCCGGACGTACCCATGCCGCCGACGCTTTGGAAGACATGGGCTGGTATGTTGTCGACAATCTTCCCCCGAAGCTGCTGATCCCGCTGGTCGACATGATGACCTCATCCGGTTCAAAAGTCCACAAACTCGCCGCGGTCATCGATGTCAGATCAAGAAGCTACTTCGACGACCTGTCCGAAGTCATCAGCCATTTGGATGATCTTGGCGTCAAGACGCGCATCCTGTTCCTCGACGCCAACAATGAGGTACTCATCAAACGCTACGAGTCAGTCCGACGCCCGCACCCGCTGCAACACGGCAACCGTCTTATCGACGGTATCCTCGAGGAGCGTTCACTGTTGGCGAATCTCAAGGAGCGTGCTGATCTTGTCATCGATACATCCTCACTGAGCATCCATCAGCTGTCGACCAAACTGTACGAATCCATGCTCGGTTCAGGGCCGAGCACGGTATCGGTGCATATTTTCAGCTTCGGCTTCAAATACGGCATCCCCATTGACGCCGATTTCGTCGCCGACGTGAGATTCCTGCCCAATCCGTACTGGGTCCCATCATTGCGTGAACTCACCGGGCTTGACCAACCTGTCAGCGATTACGTGCTGTCAAGCAAGGGTGCCCAGGAATTCCTTGACGCTTATCAGAAAGCCATCAGCATCGCCATTGAAGGCTACGCCCAAGAAGACAAGCACTATGTGACCATCGCCATCGGGTGTACCGGGGGGCAGCACCGCTCGGTTGCCATGAGCAATGCTCTGGCGCAGCGCTTGCGCTCACAGGGCTTGTCCGTCACGGTCTCAGCGAGGGAACTTCACCGTCATCTCCGTCAGTCTTGACCGAATGACGAAAGCTGACAGAAGAATTTACACGGCTTGACGTACTCTTGTCCAAGATATTGGATATGACAGATAGCCGTTGCCGACCTGCCGGGATACCACCGTTGCAGGAACGGTCAATACGAAGAGAAACAGGAAGTAGGAGGTTGGCTCTTGGCTCTTCTCGATGATGTCAATAGCGAACTCGCCACAATCGACGATGACTTGCCAGCCGCGATGGTGGCCCAAGCTGCCGCCATGTTCCAATTTGGCGGCGGTCTTCGCCAGACCAGCAACAAGCAGATAGTGCTGTTCGCGCAATTTGACTCGCTTGAAGCCGCGAAATGGTTGCATAACGCTATTGTCAATCAATTCCAGCATCAGGCGCAGGAAGTCGCGAAGAGACAACCCGTGCACGAACAGAATGCCGCGAAACAGCCGAAGTTCGACGCGAAAATCAAGTCGGTACGTCATCAGACCCCGCAAGGCCAGATTCTTCAACGGTACAATGTGGTGGTCGAACGTGGAGCGATGGGTCTTGCCGTATGGCTTGGACTGTATAATCCGCGTACCCGTCGCGTCGTGCGGGGGCTCCCGTCTGAAATCGTGAACGGCAAGATCCCGCAGATCAAAGCCGCTTGGCGTGGTGCGTTCATGGCCCATGGCCTCATTTCAGACATCGGTACGGCCAGCTATCTCGAAGTCGTATGCCCAACCCATGAAGCGTCACTCGCTTTGCAAGGGGCGGCGCATCGTCTTGGTATCAGCGCGAAAACCCGCAAAGTGCGCAGCTCAGAGCGCGTCACGTTGCGTGACCCTGACGCCATCGAACGGCTGCTGATTCTTCTCGGTGCTCCCCGCTCCGCCAGGGAGTGGACGGGGAAACGCACTGATGGCGAGCCACGTGGCAAGACGAATCGTCTGGCGAACTTTGATGATGCGAATATGCGTCGCAGCGCCAAAGCGGCGGAGGAAGCCACCAAGAAGGTACGAGAGGCGTTCGAGATTCTGGGCGACGATATTCCGCCCAAGCTCAGGGCAGCAGGTCAGCTCCGTCTCGACCATAGTGAGGCGAGCCTTGAAGAATTGGGGCGTCTTGCCGATCCGCCGATCAGTAAGGATGCCATCGCCGGCCGTATTCGTCGCCTTCTCCAGAAAGCCGAGAAAGCGCAGAAAATCCAACGGCAGGCCGAATAAGGCATACCGGGGCAATACCGGTCAAACACCTCAAACAGCACCCGTGACCGCCATTCGCAGCTTGCGAATGGCGGTTTCTTTGTTCGTTGTTGCCTGTATTATCGCAAGTGGCGTACCAACGTCACCATCTTCCCGCATGGCTTGTGTGGCATGCGGTTAGGAAAGGATATTCATGAAGACACTGAAGGATCTTGGAGATCTCAAGGGCAAGCGCGTACTGGTTCGCGCAGATTTCAATGTTCCGCTGGATGGCACCACCATCACCGATGACGGCCGTATTCGCGCCGCTTTGCCGACTATCGAGGCTCTGCGCGCTGACGGTGCGAAGGTTATTCTGATGGCTCATCTCGGCCGTCCGAAGGGCAAGGTCGTTCCCGAACTGTCTTTGGCGCCGGTCGCCAAGCGTCTGGGTGAACTGCTCGGTGTGAACGTCCCGCTTGCTGAGGATACGTATGGCGCTGATGCCCATGCCAAGGTCGCGGCGATGAACGACGGCGATGTTGTTCTGCTCCAGAATGTGCGCTTCAACCCGGAAGAAACCAGCAAGGACGAGGCTGAGCGTGACGCCTATGCCAAGAAGATCGCCGAACTCGGCGATGTCTTCGTTTCCGATGGCTTCGGCGTTGTGCACCGCGCGCAGGGATCCAACTATTCTGTCGCGAAGTTCCTGCCTTCTGCCGCCGGCCTGCTCGTTGAGAAGGAAGTCAAGGCACTGTCCCGCGCTACTGAGAACCCTGAGCGTCCGTTGACCGTCGTGCTCGGCGGCTCCAAGGTGTCGGACAAGCTTGGCGTGATCGAGAATCTTCTCGGCAGCGCCAACCGTCTGGTTATCGGCGGCGGCATGGTGTACACCTTCCTCAAGGCCAAGGGCTACGAGGTGGGTACCTCGCTGCTGGAAGAAGATCAGCTGGAAACCGTCAAGGGATATATCGAGACCGCTGAGAAGACCGGTGTTGAGCTCGTTCTGCCGACGGATATCGTCGTCAACGCCGGATTCCCGGCCGGTGACACTCCGATTGCTCCGGAAGTCGTGAAGGCGGATGCCATTCCGGCCGACAAGATGGGTCTCGATATCGGCCCGGAGTCCCAGAAGCTGTTCCACGATAAGATCGTCGATTCCAAGACGGTCGTGTGGAACGGTCCGATGGGCGTGTTCGAAGTCGCCCAGTTCGCTGAAGGCACTCGCGCCGTGGCTCAGGGTCTTGTCGACGCGACCAAGGCGGGCGCGTTCACTATCGTCGGTGGCGGCGATTCCGCTTCCGCAGTGCGTAACCTCGGTTTCCCGGAGGACGGCTTCTCGCATATCTCCACCGGTGGCGGCGCTTCCCTCGAATTCCTCGAGGGCAAGGAACTGCCTGGCTTGAAGGTGCTCGAGTAAAGGCCGCTTCGCGGTAGAGTGCAATATCGATGTGCGGGCATGCATGGTTTGTGCATGCCCGCACATGCGTTTGTGATGCGATTGCGGGCGAGCGGGATATAGTTGGAGAAGCAACCGAAAATGATGGGAGCTGTGCATGGCGGTGAGACGTATTCCTTTGGTGGCAGGCAACTGGAAGATGAACTTCAACCATCTCGAAGCGACGTACTTCGTGCAGAAGTTCGCTTGGCTGCTGCGTGATGCCCGTATCGATTACCGGCGTTGTGAAGTCGCATTGATGCCGTCGTTCACGTCGATTCGCAGCGTGCAAGTGCTTGTCGAAGCGGATGATCTTCCTATCTCCTATGGGGCGCAATCCGTTTCCGTGACATCACAAGGCGCGTTCACCGGGGACGTGTCCGCTGATATGCTTGCCGCACTCGGCTGCTCGTATGTGATTGTCGGCCATTCGGAACGCCGCAAATATCATCCTGAGGACGATGCGAATATCGTCGACCAGGTTCGAGCGGTGCTGGCGGCGGGAATGAGTCCGATTCTGTGTGTCGGTGAAAGTTATGAGGAGCGCAAACAGGGGATCGAGCTTGATTTCGCTGTCGGACAGGTCCGCGATGTCACTAGGGACCTGTCCATAGAGGAGGCTTCGCGGCTGTTGGTGGCCTATGAGCCTGTGTGGGCGATCGGCACCGGTATGGTTGCCACGCCGCAGTCCGCGCAGGATGCGGCGAAAGCGATTCGTGATGACATCCGTGCAACGTTCGGAGGTCAAACAGCCGACAATCTTCGCATCCTATACGGTGGATCGGTGACGTCAAAGAACGCGGACCAGCTCATTCGCCAGCCTGATGTTGATGGTTTCCTTGTGGGGGGCGCCTCGCTGCACGCCGAAGAACTCGCCGATATCGTCGCAATCGTAGCCAAGTCCGACGTGTCCGCATGATACTCGGACAGGGTGAATGATGGTACGCATCGTGAGCCGGCAATCATGGCATACGCCACACGCGTGCAATAATCCGGCCGTTGCGCTATGCTGGGATAAGTTTCACACAATGGAGGTTCAACTCGTGTCAGGTTTGGCTGTTCTTAAGCTGGTTATCCAGATTCTTCTTGTCATCCTCAGCTTCCTGCTGACGTTGCTTATCCTCATGCACAAGGGTAAGGGAGGCGGCCTGTCCGATATGTTCGGCGGTGGTCTGACGCAGAATGCAGGCTCCTCCGGTGTCGCTGAGAAGAACCTGAATCGCTGGACGGTTATCATCGCTTTGTTGTGGGTCGCGCTGATTATCACGCTTGACCTGTTCATGAAGTTCAACATCGGCGGCTGAATCCAACGGTTCGGCAAATGCCAGACGCAAATCCGCCCTGCCTTCAATGTGGGAGGCAGGGCGGATTTGCGTATACGCGGGTAAGGTGACCGAGGCCAGCGGCATAATCCGGCATGAACCGGTTATTGTTGGTATAGAGCGATACGGAAGGATACGAATGGGCAGGCAAGCATATACAATGCGGACGGGAACATTCCCGAATACGGTTCGCGATGTTCGGCTCGTGGTGGCCGACTTGGACGGGACGCTCATGCATGACGCGCCGACATTCGAAGAGCGGTTCCTCACAAGCCGCGCGGTCGATACCATATGGCGTATGCATGATGAGTACGGCGTGAGGTTTGCCGTCGCAACCGCTCGACCCGTCAGCACCGGATATGACGTGGTTTCTCGCTTACCGGTAGACGCTTGCGTATATCTCAATGGCGCGCTTATTGATATGAATCCAATGTCATCCGACGTGGACATGCTGACCAGTGGTGTGCTTCCCGATGACGGGCATCTGCTGAAAATCGGTTTCTCCTCACAGCGAGCCTGCGAAGTCTGTCGTTTTCTGGTACATGAGCTTCCCGGTCTGAAGATCGGTATCGTGATGGATGACGTGCGGTACACGAATTTCGATGTGAGTGTGTATTGGAAAACCCAGACTTTTGTCATCACGGACTTCACCGACGTGCCGCAAGGTGTCGCCGATAAAATCATCATCTTCCCTGACCCACAGCAGTGGACGGTGCTGGGTTCGCTGGTTCCCGACGATTTCTCCGTGAGTATTTCCGAAGGATCGATGTGGATGCTCATGAACCCGCTGGCGAACAAGGAGCAATCGCTGAACACTATCTGTGCGGCGATGGATATTCCGCTCACCCAAACGGTTGCGTTCGGCGATGACCTTATCGATATCGCCATGATGCGGCGGTCGGGAACCGGTGTGGCGGTGTCAAATGCCAATCCGAAAGTACTCGCCATCGCCGATGACATCTGCCCATCCAACAATGAGGATGGCGTAGCCCAGTGGATTGAACGATACTGGCGTTTCTAAAAGGATTTCGCCTTGTGCCAACAGGATTTGAACGGTTTGTGATTTGAACCCTGTCGATAAGCGATGAAAAGTTCAATGTTTGGACACGAGGTTCAACGATGTACGGTCGGTGATATAGTATCTTCTAAGATTGAACCAAACTTGAACTTTGGAGTGCCATGGCAGAAGGAACTTTCGCGCAACGTCTCACTGAGGCGATGCGGCAACGCGGCCTCAAGCAGATAGACGTTGTCAGGCGCGCACCACAATACGGTATCCATCTCGGCAAAAGCCACGTCAGTCAGTATGTCAGCGGAAAAACCGTTCCGCGCGCCGATACGGCCCGCGCTCTGGCCGCGATGCTCGGGGTCAACCAGGCTTGGCTGCTAGGGGAGAGCGACACAATGGCCCCGTCACAAGACGCGTCTTCTTTCAACACCGAGGACGCGCCATCGGTTTCTTCCCCATCTGATCCATCGCCCGCCACGTCTGCATCTACGAAAGGAACCACCATGCGGCATTTCGGCAAATCATCAAAGCTTGACAATGTGCTCTATGACGTCAGGGGGCCGGTCGTCGATGAAGCCGCCCGCATGGAAGCAGCCGGCACGCATGTGCTCAAGCTCAATATCGGCAACCCCGCGCCATTCGGCTTCCGTACCCCGGATGAGGTCGTGTACGACATGGCGCAGCAGCTTACCGATTGTGAAGGCTACTCTGATTCCAAAGGCCTGTTCTCCGCTCGTAAAGCCATCATGCAATATGCGCAGATCAAAAACATCCCGAACGTCAGTATCGACGGCATCTACACCGGTAACGGTGTCAGCGAGTTGATTAACCTGAGCATGTCAGCACTGTTGGATAATGGTGACGAAGTGCTCGTCCCTTCGCCTGATTATCCGCTGTGGACGGCTTGCGTCACGCTTGCCGGCGGAACAGCAGTTCACTACGTGTGTGACGAACAGTCGGAATGGTATCCGGATATCGAGGATATGCGACGTAAGATCACCGATCATACCAAGGCGATTGTCATCATCAACCCCAATAATCCGACGGGTGCCCTGTATCCGCCCGAAGTCCTCCAACAGATTGTGGATCTTGCCAGGGAACATCAGCTGATGATTTTCTCCGACGAAATTTATGACCGTCTGGTCATGGACGGCCTCAAACATGTCTCCATTGCGTCGATGGCTCCCGACCTGTTCTGTGTGACGTTCTCCGGGCTGTCAAAATCGCACATGATTGCCGGGTACCGTGTCGGATGGATGGTGCTCAGCGGCAACAAAGCGATTGCAAAGGATTATATTGAAGGCTTGAACATGCTCACCAACATGCGGATCTGCTCGAATGTGCCTGCGCAATCGATTATTCAGACGGCACTCGGCGGCCATCAAAGTGTCAACGATTATATTGTGCCGGGAGGCAGGATTTATGAGCAGCGCGAATACATCTATCAGGCGCTGAACTCCATTCCTGGAGTATCCGCAGTCAAACCGAAAGCTGCATTCTATATCTTCCCCAAGCTTGATGTCAAACGTTTCGGCATCAAGAACGACGAGAAGTTCGCACTCGACCTGCTTCGTGAGCAAAAGCTGCTCATCGTCCAAGGCAGCGGCTTCAACTGGCAGCATCCCGATCATTTCCGTGTCGTATATCTGCCACGTATCGAAGTGCTGAAGGATGCAACCAGCAAGTTGGAGACCTTCCTGTCAACCTATCACCAGTGACAGGAATCAACCTATCAGCGTTGATTCAGGGGGCGTGGCGGGAATCGTCACGCCCCAACGCGTATTGGTAGGAACGCGCTTGACCAATAATACGACTGGGCTCCTTCCCGTATTTCGCGGGAAGGAGCCCAGTCGTTGTGGACGAGTTGACGCTTACACCATCAGCTCAGTCGTTTCAACTTGTCTCAGCCGTTGACGCGGTCGATGCCGGACTGCACGTCGGCGATCACGGAATCCCAAGATGCGATGAACTTGGCGACACCGTCGGCCTCGAGCTGGTCGGTGACATCCTTGATGTTGATGCCGAGCTCAGCGAGCTTGTCCATGATGGCCTGGCTCTCCTCATAGGTGCCCTTGATGGACGGAGCGCCGTTGCCGTGGTCGGCGAGAGCGTTCAGCGTCTTCTCCGGCATGGTGTTCACCACGTTCGGAGCCACGAGCTCGTCGACATACTTGCAATCGGAGTACGCGGCGTTCTTGGTGCCGGTGGAAGCCCACAGCGGACGCTGCTTCTTGGCGCCCTTGGCCTCGAGAGCGGCCCAGCGAGGATCGTTCGCGAACTTCTCTTCGAAGAGCTTGTAAGCGAGACGAGCGTTGGCGACAGCAGCCTTGCCTTCGAGAGCCTTGGCCTCGTCGGAGCCGTTGGCTTCGAGCAGCTTGTCGACAGCGGTGTCCACGCGGGACACGAAGAAGGAAGCCACGGAGCCGATGTGCTTGAGATCATGGCCGTTGGCGTCAGCCTGGGCGATGCCTTCGATGAAGGCGTCGATGACCTGCTCGTAACGCTCGATGGAGAAGATCAGCGTCACGTTGACGGAGATACCCTTGGCGAGCGTAGCGGTGATAGCCGGCAGACCTTCGAGGGTGGCCGGGATCTTGATCATGGCGTTCGGGCGGTTGACCTTCTCCCACAGTTCCACAGCCTGCTTCTCAGTGGCTTCGGTCTCGTGGGCGAGGCGCGGATCGACTTCGATGGAGACGCGGCCGTCGACGAAGTCGGTGGCCTCAGCGATGTCGCGGAAGATATCCGTGGCGTTGCGCACGTCGGTGGTGGTCAGCTCGCGGATGGCGGTCTCGACGTCGACCTTGCCAAGCTCCTTGAGCTGCGCATCGTACGGGCCGACCTGGGAGAGGGCCTTCTGGAAGATGGACGGGTTGGTGGTCACGCCAACGACGTTCTTGTTCTTGATGAGGTCCTGCAGGGAGCCGGACTCGATGCGGGTGCGGGACAGGTCATCCAGCCAGATGGACACGCCATTGTCGCTGGTGCGCTGAGTTGCTTCAGTCATATTGTGTTACTCCTTATATTCCAATGTTGGAACACATTGATTCTACATGAAAGGGTACCTTGAGGTCTCCTGTGCGAAGGTCAAGGTACCCTTCATACCGGCAAGAGAACGTGAATCAGGCGTTCACTTCGGCGATGGAAGCCTTGGCGGCCTCCACGACGTGCTCGGCGGTGATGCCCAGATCGATCATGTTCTGAGCGCCGTCACCCTGCAGGCCGAACTGCTCGATGGAGATGGCCTTGCCGTAAGCGCCGAGGTACTTGTACCACGGCATGGCAACGCCGGCTTCGATGGAGACGCGGGCCTTGACGCCGGCCGGGAGGATCTCCTCCTTGTACTCGTCGTCCTGCTCCTCGAACCATTCCATCGACGGGAAGGACACGACGCGGGCCTTGATGCCTTCGGCGGCGAGGGTCTTGGCGGCGGCCACGGCCCACTGGACCTCAGA
This sequence comes from Bifidobacterium boum, assembly GCF_000741535.1. Taxonomy (GTDB): domain Bacteria; phylum Actinomycetota; class Actinomycetes; order Actinomycetales; family Bifidobacteriaceae; genus Bifidobacterium; species Bifidobacterium boum. The sequence goes on from NZ_JGYQ01000002.1 coordinate 43,806, forward strand.
ACCGGAAGCCATGACGATCACATCCGGGGTGCCTTCGGTGTCGACCAGCACGTAAGCGCCCTTACGCACGCCGTCCTTGGCCTTGTCCTTGGTCTCGGCGAGCGTCGGCACACCCTGGCGGGTGAGGATCATCGCGGTCGGGAGGGTGTTCTTCTTCTCGAAGAAGTAACGGTAGGCTTCAGCGGTCTCGTAGGCATCGGCAGGACGCACGACCTCGAGCTGCGGCATGGCGCGGAAGGCGGCCAGATGTTCGATCGGCTGGTGGGTCGGACCATCCTCGCCGAGGGCGACGGAATCGTGGGTCCACACGTACAGGTTCGGGATCTCCATGAGGGCGGCCAGACGCACTGCCGGACGCTCGTAATCAGAGAACTGGAAGAAGGTGCCGTTGAACGGACGGGTGTCGGAGCCCAGCAGGATGCCGTTCGTGATGGCGCCCATGGCGAACTCGCGCACGCCGAAGTGCAGCTGACGGCCGTACTCGGACTGCTCAGGCCACGTGCGGGTCTCGTCGGAGGACGGGCCGAAGGACTTGGCGCCGTTGATGTTGGTGTTGTTGGAGCCACCGAGATCGGCGGAACCGCCCCACAGCTCAGGCATAACCTCAGCGATGGCGTTGAGGACCTGTCCGGAGGACTTACGGGTTGCGACGCCCTTGCCGACTTCCTGAGCGGCCTCGAACTTGTCGATGGCCTCGTCGAAGCCTTCAGGCAGCTTGTGCGCCTTGATGCGCTCGTACAGGGCGGCCTTGTCCGGGTTGGCCTTCTGCCAGGCGGCGAACTTCTCGTCCCATTCCTTGTGGGCTTCGAGACCGCGCTCGGCGACCTTACGGGCATGGGCGAGGGCTTCCTCGTCGATCGGGAAGTCGACATCAGGGTCGAAGCCGAGTTCCTTCTTCAGGCCGGCAACGGCTTCGGCGCCGAGCTTGGAGCCGTGGGACGCCTCGTTGTTGGTCTTGCCCGGGGTCGGCCATGCGATGAGCGTATCGACCTTGATGAAGTGCGGACGGTCGGTGACAGCTTCCGCCTTGTCGATGGCAGCGGCGAGCGCCTCGACGTCCTCCTTGTAGGAGCCGTCAGGCTGGATGAAGGACACTTCGTCGGTGTACCAGCCGTAAGCTTCGTAACGCTTGAGGATGTCCTCGGAGAAGGTGAGCTTGGTGTCGCCTTCGATCTGGATGTGGTTCGCATCGAAGATCACGAAGAGGTTGCCGAGCTTCTGGTTGCCCGCGAGCGAGCCGGCCTCGGAGGAAACGCCCTCTTCGACATCGCCTTCGCCACAGATGACCCACACCTTGTGGTCGAACGGGGAGGTGCCTTCAGCGGCATCCGGGTCGAGCAGGCCGCGCTCGAAGCGCTGGCCATAGGCGAAGCCGACCGCGGAGGCGAGACCCTGGCCGAGCGGGCCGGTGGTCATTTCGATGCCCGGGGTCAGGCCGTATTCCGGATGGCCCGGGGTGCGGGTGTCGGCGCCGCCACGGAAGTACTTGAGGTCGTCCAGCGTCAGGCCATAGCCGGAGAAGAACAGCTGCACGTATTGCGTGAGCGAAGCATGGCCACCGGAGAGGATGAAGCGATCACGTCCGGCCCACTTGGGATCGTTCGGATCGTGCTTGATGTAGTGCTGATACAGCGTGTAGGCAATCGGAGCCAGGGACACTGGGGAGCCAGGGTGGCCGTGTCCAGCACGCTCGACGGCGTCGGCGGAGAGGACCTTCGCCATCTTGACGGCGCGCTCGTCCAATTCAGACCAGGTGAAATCGGTCATAGGTGATCTACTTTCCTTCCAATACTTCGGGTGGCCGCGCATTCGGCTTGTGCCGCGCCACGGACGCCCTCACATTGCCCTACCATGCTATCTATTGCATCAGACTTCGGGGTTCGCTTTTGGCGTGTTATGACACATTCATGTGCTCTTGATCACGCAAACGAACATCCCGGATGTGCGGATTTCCCTGTCGATGAACCGATTAGCACTCTAGCCGCGAGAGTGCTAAGACAATACGTATCGACCGCGCATACGAGATCCAGCCGTTCTTGCCCCCTTGCGCACGCCAGGCACGACCTGCGACTCACAGACAAGACGGACAGGATTCTCGCGAGGGATACATAGAAAATATAGAAAAACAAGACCGAACACAAACAAGGAGGCGCGCATATGACGCAATCACGCCGCATGCTGGTCCTGCGCGCCGTGGTGGAGGATTACATCCGTTCACAGGAACCAGTCGGCTCAACATCGCTGACACGGAACCACCATCTCGGTGTCAGCTCGGCGACCGTCCGTAACGATATGGCCGCGTTGGAAGATGAAGGCTACCTGATCCAGCCCCACACCTCAGCCGGACGAGTGCCGACCGAAAAAGGATACCGGTACTTCGTCGACCGCTTGGCGACAGTCGTGCCGTTATCGCCCGCGCAGCGCAGAGCGATCGGCAATTTCCTCGGCGGATCTGTCAGCCTCGAAGACACCTTGCAACGTGCCGCCAGACTGCTCGCCCGCATCACCGGACAGGTGGCGGTCGTCGCCTCCCCGGCGTTGTCCAAATCAACCCTGCGTCACGTCGAAATCGTCCCCGTATCCATGAGCAAGCTGCTCGCCGTCATCATCACCGATACCGGAAGAGTTGCCCAACACACGCTGGAAGTGCGGCCGTTGCCGTCCACCGATCTGCTCACCTCCTTCTCGGAAACGGTCAATGCGCGCTGCTGCGGACAATCCCTGCCCCTGGCCGCGAAAACCATCATCACTGTGGGAACCACGGTCGAGCACGGCGAACTGTCGGCACTGGCCGAAGCGCTCTCCAGCACGCTGGCCAGTATGGCCGAAGACGAACAAGCCACAGACATGTACATGGCTGGTACATCGAAACTCGCTCATCAGCATTCCGGCACGGAGATGGCTCCGCTCCTCGACGCGCTCGAAGAACAAGTCGTCATCATGAGACTGATGAATTCGTTGAGCGAAGAAGTGACGGAAAACGGAGTGGGGGTCGCCATCGGCTCGGAAACGCATACGCCGGAACTCATGCACGCCTCCGTCGTCACCAGCGGATACGGGCATACCAACGCGACGGCATCCGACGGTTCAGCCACCGCGCAAACCGGCAAGCCGGTCGCATTCGTCGGTTCAATCGGCCCGACACACATGGACTATGTCACCACCATGGCCGCGGTCAGGGCGGTCGCCAGATACCTCACCGGCATCATCGGCGAAGACACCACCGGCACAGACAGCTGACATAGGCCTGTGACACAATACTTGCAGAAACCAACCAAAGGAAATAAGCAGTGGCAGACTACTACGAAGTCCTGGGCGTGGAACGCACGGCCAGCGAAGAGGAAATCAAAAAAGCCTATCGCAAGATGAGCCGCAAATACCATCCCGACATCGCCGGGCCGGAATTCGAAGACAAATTCAAGGAAGTCAACAGCGCCTACGAAGTGCTGTCCAACCCGGATAAACGCAGGATGTACGACCAAGGGGTCGATCCAAACGACCCATCCAGCGGTTTCGGATCAGGCGCAGCAGGTTTCGACATGGGCGATGTCGGCGACATCTTCGGACAATTCTTCGGCAGCGCCTTCGGATCGGGAGCCGGCCAAGGACCGACCCCACGCACCCAACCGGGCAGGGATGCCCTGGCGAGAACGACGATTGATTTGAAAACCGCCGTATTCGGCGGTGTCGCCCACGTGAAAATCAACACCTTCGGCCTGTGCCAGGAGTGTGGCGGCTCCGGAGCCACCGAAGGCTCCCAGCCCGTGACATGCCCCGACTGCCATGGCCAAGGGTACCGGCAGAAAGTCGTGCGCACCATGCTCGGCCAGATGATGACATCCGCGCCATGCGAACGTTGCGAAGGGCACGGCACGATCATCGAGCATCCCTGCCCGACATGCATGGGGCATGGTCGTGTGCGCACCACACGTGACGTCGGAGTCACCGTACCCGCCGGCGTCCATGATGAAACTAGGCTGCGGTTGCCTCACCAGGGTGAGGTCGGCGAAGGTGGCGGCGCCGCAGGCGATTTGTACGTCGATATCCGCATCAAGCCCGACAAGCAATTCACACGCGACGGCGACGATTTGCACTGCTGGGTGCAGATTCCCATGAGTTGGGCGGTACTCGGTCACGAACTCGATATCGACACCTTCGACGGGTCGCAGCATCTCGATATTCCTCAAGGCTGCCAGCCCGAGCAGACTGTGACACTCAAAGGGCTTGGATCGACCAAGCTCGGTGATTCCACAAGAGGTGACCTCATCGTCCACGTCAATGTGGTCATCCCGACCAAGCTCAAAGACGATGAGCGTGATCTTATCGAACAATTCGCGCAGAAGCATGACGGCACACAAGCGCAGGTCTCCCAAAGTTGCAAACCATTGAACGGGAAGAAGGGATTCTTCAGCAAACTCAAGGATGCGCTGAGCTGACCGGCCGGTCAACAATCCGATGGCGTGCCGTCTCGCGGTATAACTCGCGAGACGGCACGCCATCGGATTGTTGACGGAAAGTCCCAGGATTATTTAAGCAGAGATCGGCACATCGACCGGTACTCGCTGACATAACCGCCGCCGAAGAACACGCAATGTCCGGCAATCGGGTAGAGCTGCCAGATAGTGATGCGGTCCTCCCATCCGGCTTTCAATGGATGGACTCGCTGGTACCCGTCAATGATTTCGCGCAGATATGACATGCCGAACAGGTTGAGCATCGCCAAATCCTCTTCACGATGTCCACCATGGGCGGCGGGGTCGATAAGCACCGCTTCGACGTCCCCGCTATCCCGGGTCCACATGACATTGCCGCTCCATAGGTCACCGTGGACGCGAGCCGGCTTGTCTTCGGCGGCACGTCCCAGAAGGTCGGGCAGCCGGTCGATGACTTGGTTGGTCAATGCGAGATCGTCGTCGGTGAGCTCTCCGCGCTGAATGCCCAGCTCGACCATCGGCCTCAGACGGCCATCAGCGAGATACGTGACAGGGTCGGTCCATTCGCCGGTATCCATCTTGACCGGATCCTGCAACGGTCCGAAATAGCATGTCCCTGCGTATCCTTCAGGCGCGGACCCGAAATACGGTGCGCCGGCATCATGCATATGTGCGAGCGCCGCACCGAAATCATATGCGGCTTTCGGCGTGGGGGAGCAGCCTTCGACGCGTTCGATGTCCAGCCAGTTGTCGCCCCAATCGTATACGTCGACGACGCGCGGTCCGCCTTGTGCATGTGCTGCACCCAGCCATTGCAATCCGCGGCCTTCACACTCGAAGAATCCGGCGGGTGCGAACATCCTGCTTTTGCGATACTTCGCCATATGGCACCTCCTGTTGAGTCTTCTTCTAGTGTATGTCTTTCTCCTGCGGCATTCCGCTGCGACCGGCATGATTGTGTGCCGTCCTTGCGTTGAAAACCGGGGGAGTGTGCGGAATATTCCCGTCTACGGATAGAGTAGTCACGTCATCTGCTCAGTGATCATACGGATGAACAACTCAATGAACGATTAGTAGTGATAAGAGGGATCATGAATTTCTTCCAAGCGATTATCCTCGGCTTGGTGCAGGCGCTTACCGAATATTTGCCGGTATCGTCAAGCGCCCATATCCGCATCATCGGCGATCTGATGCTCGGCACCGACCCCGGCGCGGCGTTCACCGCGATTATCCAGCTTGGTACCGAACTGGCAGTGCTGTTGTATTTCCGCGATGATATCGCTCGTATCTTGTCGCACTGGTTCCGTTGCCTGTTCACTCGTCCGGTTACGGGGGACTGGAAAGAACGGTTCGGCACGCGTGACCGTGACGCTGCGATGGGATGGTACATCATCGTCGGTACCATCCCTATCGTGGTCGCCGGTCTGCTGTTCCAGGACGCGATTGAGACTACGCTGAGGAATCTGTGGATCACGGTCACCGTGCTTATCGTGTTCGGTGTACTGCTCTGGATTATCGATGCGAGAGCCCCGCAGCGGAAAACCATTCGCGAGATGAACGTCAAAGAAGCGATTATCTTCGGTCTCGGACAGATGCTTGCGCTCATCCCGGGGGTGTCACGTTCCGGCGGCACCATCACCTTCGGCCGGGCTATGGGCTACACTCGTGAAGCCGCTGTGCGCGTGAGCTTCCTGATGGCCATTCCCGCGGTGTTCGGCGCGGGAATCCTCGAGACCGTGAAATCGGTTGGTTCTGCGGCTTCCGATCCGACGTTCCCCGGCTGGGGCGCGACCATCGCCGCGACGATTGTGAGCTTCCTTGTCGGCTATGTCGTCATCATCGGCTTCCTGAAATTCGTGTCAACGTTCTCCTATAGGGCGTTCGCGATTTACCGTATTGTTATTGCCGTTATTGTCGCGATTCTGCTTATCGCCGGTGCATTGCACCCGATGGAGCAGGCCACGAAGACGGCGGCCGTCGAGATGGTGAACACCGTAATCACCATGTTCTAGCGCCATCGCTGATCGCATATCGAACAGTCAGACGGGCGTCATGCGTGACCTCACGCATGACGCCCGTCTGACTGTTATGGGTTCTGACATGCTCGGGTCGTACTATGAATTGCCGTGGTACAGCATGTGATTCACGGTTTTGGTCCGGTCTGGGATTCATCCTCGACGGTTCTGGTATTGGGCAGTATGCCTAGTCCGGTATCGCGGAAACAAGGCTTTTACTATATGCATCCGAGAAATAGGTTCTGGCCTGTGATGGCGGCGGTATTTTCGGATGATCCGGGAGCGTCCGTTCGAGAACGTGAGGCTTTCGCTTTGCGTCATCATATGGCGTTGTGGGATGTGCTGGCTTCATGTGATATCGATGGCGCGAACGACTCCAGTATTCGCAATCCCCATCCGAATGATATCGGTGTGATTCTTCGATCTGCCCCGATACGGGTGGTTGTCACCACCGGCACCAAGGCGGGCCAGTTGTATCGGAGCCTGATTGAGCCGGGACTGCGGCGCCAGGGTATCGCCACACCCATGATGACGCTCGCATCAACGAGTCCGGCGAACGCATCCAAGTCGTTGGAGGATTTGATTGCCATATATCACGATGCTTTCACACAGGCAGGAGTGTTGACGGAATAGCACTGATGAGAGAATCTGTGAGGAGGGGAATATGAAAAATCCCGGAAGAATCCGGGATCTGGAGCGGACAACGGGACTCGAACCCGCGGTCTCGACCTTGGCAAGGTCGCGCTTTACCAACTAAGCTATGTCCGCGACTGCTCGACAAGCGCACTGCGCTTGGAACACAGGACACTATAATGGTCCAAGCCAAAGCATGCAAACTGTACGGCGAGTCGTCAAGCCGCACAAGGGATTGGCTGATGTATGGCTAAGGTTCCATCCGTTTGAGGAAGGCTTCGGCTTCTTTGACAAGCTGTTCGGCTTGTGGGGCTCCTGGCGATGCAACGGTCCGTGCGTGCTGGGCGAGATCATACTCATGCTCAAGGCGTGTGACGTACGAGGAGAGGCTATCGTCGCAAGCGGCGATTGTGGCCGCCTTGGTTTTCCAGGCTTCTGCCTTGCTTTGCAGGTCTTTGGTATCGAGCGGCGTGTTGAGCAAGGTGGACAATCCGTGCATCAGTTGGAGTGTGCCTTGGGCGCAGATGTCAGTATCCATGTATTCCGGTATGGAAACCCACATTGAAGTGGTGGCTGCGCCGGTCTTGCATGCCATCTGGTCCAATACTGTGGTGATGCCGATAGGACCGTTGTATTCCCGATCGAGCTCGCATGTGCAAGTGGCGCTGGATATGTCGATGGGGAGCGGCCGGGTATGCGGACAAGATGCGTACATGGCGCCCAAGGTGATGATATGGGTGATGTCGAACGCTTGTGCGGTGCGGAGCACTTCCGCGCAGTAGTCCTTCCAATGGTAGTTCGGTTCGGGGGCAATCTGCGCCAGAACCTGCACGGTGGGGGAGAGCTGGATTTCATAGAATGAGGTGTGCGGCCAGATGATACGCGTATGCCCGGTGATATGGCACAGCATCGGACGGGTGCTTTGATAGTCGTAATACCCGTCCGAATTGATTTCGTAAACCAATCTGGATTCGTAATGGCTGATGAGGTAGTGGATGACCTCGCTTGCGGCTTGGCTGGCATCGTTCCAGCCTTCGAAGGCTGAAATCATGAACTTCTCTTGCATCGGTCCTGCAGTCATAGCTTCTAATGTAACCGGTCGCCCCGTTCGGCACGTGTGCTTATGCCACTGGTGAATCCCCTCAGCCCTTGGAAATACTAGGTTTTATACAGGTCATATCGCCACGGGACGAAAAACGACACGCCGATGGTTCCATTCGATTTGGCAGATTGCCCGAGTGCGGTTATAGTAATTACTCGTTGCTTCAAACACAGCAATGTGGTTGAAACGCGGACATAGCTTAGTTGGTAAAGCGCGACCTTGCCAAGGTCGAGACCGCGGGTTCGAGTCCCGTTGTCCGCTCTAAGGTCCGATGAGTTGACGACCTTACGGTGGGTTAGCCAAGCGGTTAGGCAGCGGCCTGCAAAGCCGTATAGACGAGTTCGACTCTCGTACCCACCTCTGGTGAGGAAGGTGCAAACTTTCCAAACCAAGACACAACCTGGGCGGTTGGCGCAGAGGTAGCGCACTTCCCTGACACGGAAGGGGTCACAAGTTCGAATCTTGTATCGCCCACGAGTCCGGAGGAATCCGGCATTCCACCAATCGGGTGATTGGCGCAGCGGCTAGCGCACTTCCTTCACACGGAAGGGGTCGCAGGTTCGATTCCTGCATCACCCACAATGATTGAACGTCACGCACAGCGTGGCGTTTTTTTGTATTATTGAGCAATCCGCTGCGGTTACGGTGATTTCCTCGGCTATCGACGACGCACGCGTTCAATGGCGGTAAGTCTCTCGCATGCGCAACCTTCTGCCGACGCTGAGACATGCCGCAGCGTCAGCAGAAGCGGATGCTGACGGCGGCATCCCGGACAATCGGTTTGTCGGTACTCTGTCGTTTCCTCGGCACCACGGTCGTATTTCGGAGCGGGTGATTATTCCGTGCGGACAATGCCTGGACGATACATCGCACACTGTACGTAAGCACACCTCGCTGCGGACACCTGACACGCGCGGGCGGGGATCGGTTGCAATGTCGTGTCCCGCATTTACCGTAAACGAGGTAACACACAGTCCAGGCCTGCACCTTAGTACCGCGGGCCCCGATAGCAAAGGACACCTCATGGCAGAACAAACCATCTCCATAACAGTCAACGGCGAAGTGAAGGAGGTGGATGCAAGCCAGACCGGCGTCGACCTGTTCAGCGACAACAAGGACATCATCGCAGTACGTCTCAATGGCCAACCGCGTGACCTCTACACTCCGCTTCACGACGGTGACACAGTGGAACCGATCGCGCTTGATTCCGAAGACGGTCTCGCAATCATGCGTCATTCCGCAACCCACGTCATGGCTCAGGCCGTGCAGGAGATCCGCCCGGACGCCAAGCTCGGCATCGGTCCTGTCATCAAGGATGGCTTCTACTATGATTTCGACGTCAAGGATCCGTTCACTCCGGAGGATCTCAAGGAAATCGAGAAGCGCATGCAGCGCATCATCAAGTCCTCGCAGGCTTTCCGCCGGCGCGTGGTCACTGAAGATGAAGCGCGTGCCGAAGAAGTCGGACAGCCGTACAAGCTTGAGTTGATTGGCGCTAAGGAAGCCGAAATCGATGAAGCTGCCGCCACGGAGGTTTCCGGTAAAGGCGAGCTGACCATGTATGACAACGTCGATCGCGACGGCAACGTGGTTTGGAAGGACTTGTGCCGCGGCCCACACCTGCCGAATACGCGTTACATCAAGGCGTTTAAGCTGGAACGTACCGCTGCCGCATACTGGCGTGGCGACGAGAAGAACCCGATGCTTCAGCGCATCTACGGTACCGCTTGGGCAAGCAAGGACGATCTCAAAGCCTACATGTCCCGTATGGAGGAGGCCGCCAAACGCGACCACCGCAAGCTCGGACAGGAAATGGATCTGTTCTCCTTCCCGGAGGAGATCGGCCCCGGTCTCGCGGTATTCCACCCCAAGGGCGCCGCGGTCATCAACGCGATGGAGGACTACTCCCGCGAAATGCATCGCAAAGCCCATTACAGCTTCGTACAGACCCCACATATCACCAAGGGCGGCCTGTATGAGACTTCCGGGCATCTGCATTGGTACAAGGACAATATGTATCCGCCGATGCGCGTTGATGAGGAACGTGATGCCGACGGTAACGTCACCAAGCAGGGCTTCGACTACTACCTCAAGCCGATGAACTGCCCGATGCACAATCTGATCTTCAAGTCCCGTCAGCGTTCTTATCGTGAGCTGCCGTTGCGGCTGTTCGAATTCGGTACGGTGTACCGCTATGAGAAGTCCGGTGTCGTCCACGGACTGACTCGTGTGCGCGGCCTGACTCAGGATGATTCGCATATCTACTGCACACGCGAGCAGATGAAGCCCGAGCTCCGCCGTCTGCTCACCTTCGTGCTCAAGGTGCTCAAGGACTTCGGCTTGAACGACTTCTATCTGGAGTTGTCGACCAAGGATCCTCACAAGTTCGTCGGCTCTGACGAGATCTGGGAGGAGGCGACCAACACGCTCGCCGAGGTCGCTAAGGAGTCCGGTCTTGAACTCGTCGACGACCCGGCCGGTGCCGCGTTCTACGGGCCGAAGATCTCAGTCCAGGCACGCGACGCCATCGGGCGCACCTGGCAGGTGTCCACTATCCAGCTGGACTTCAATCTGCCTGAGCGTTTCGGCCTTGAATACATCGCTGCGGATGGCACACATCAGCGTCCGGTGATGATTCACCGTGCACTGTTCGGCTCCATCGAGCGTTTCTTCGCGATTCTGCTTGAGCACTATGCCGGTGCTTTCCCGGTGTGGCTTGCGCCGGTCCAGGTCACGGGCATTCCGGTCGCCGACGAGTTCGCCCCGCATCTGCAGTCCTTCATCGATGATCTTGAAGAGAATCTCGTACGCTGCGAGATGGACAACTCCGATGACCGCTTCGGCAAGAAGATCCGCAACGCTTCGAAGTCCAAGGTGCCGTTCACGCTGATTGCCGGTGAAGAGGATGTCAGCAAGAACGCGGTGAGCTTCAGGTTCCGCGATGGCAGCCAGCTCAATGGTGTTCCCGTGGATCAGGCCAAGGCGTGGATTCTCGAGGTCATCAAGAAGCGCGTTCAGGTGAACACTGCTGAGGATTTCGCCGAGGCGACGAAGTAAACCCGACGGATTCACACTGATGTCGGTTCGGGCGGTGTCGGAGTTGTTCCGGCGCCGCCCGAATGCTTGCAGTCATGTGAAGAAAGGTATTGTAAACAATGCTGGAACATTGCCGCGGTCTGTGGAAAAAACTGATTGAGCCCATCGCCAAGGCATGCGTATCGATGCATCTGAGCGCGAACGCTATCACGGTTACGGGGTCGATTCTCGCGATTGGGCTGTCGATTCTCATCGGGGTGACCGGTAACATCATCCCCCTGGTGTTCCTTCTCGCGCTGGTGGTCATGTTCGACTCTTTGGATGGCTCAGTTGCCATGCTGACCAATGGTGGCACGAAATTCGGAGCGTTTCTTGACTCGACGCTTGACCGTATCGCCGATTGGGCGGTGCTGATCGGGTGCATCCTGATTTTCTATCTTCATCACGGTTGGTGGACCAAAAACGCTTTGCGTGGCGATATGGTTTCCGAAGTCGGCATCGCCTGCGCGCTGGTGGGCATCATGACATCCTTTGTCACTTCTTATGCGCGAGCGCGTGCCGAATCGGTCGGATATGAAGCGAAGAACGGCATCGCTACACGTGCCGATCGGCTGTGCATCATCCTTGTTGGTATGTTGATTACCGGATTGACGCATCAGGGGGTGTGGCTGGCCGTCGCGATGGTACTGCTTGCGGTACTCGGACTGATTACTGTATTCCAGCGGATCTTTGAAGTCCGCAGACAAATGAGGGGTAATACGGTGCCTGTTGGGGACGCGAATGCTCCAGAACATGATACCGTGAGATAGGACAGTCTTGTTCGACCGGATTCTTGTCTTCATCGCCCGGCATGCCGGGGCTGTTCCCGAACGATTGGTCCGCGGCATGTTCCTTGTCGCCGCGGATGTGGCATGGCTGTTCCGGGTTGGTGGTGTCCGCCAGCTTGAACGGAATCTCCGGCGTGTTCTTCGTGCGAGGCAGCGTCGCGTGGCGGGAACGTCGCCATCCGCCGCGTGGCTTCATCTCCATGTGCGTATGATGTCGCATCGAGGTATGCGCTCGTACTTCACGTATTTTTCCGAAGCCATGACTGTAGGCGGGCGAAGTGATGAATGTCTTCTGGCGCGTGTTCGCGGGGAAGGCCCGGGACTCGAACAGCTTATCGAACAGACTCGGAAGCAAGCCGGTTCGGCCCCGCTTGCCCTTGGGCATCAAGGCAACTGGGATTATGCCGGGTATTGGGCCCACCATGCTGTCGCTCCGGTCACTACCGTGGCGGAGCGGTTGAGTAACGAGCATCTTCTGAAGACGTTCATCGATATCCGGCAATCCTTGGGAATCAACATTCTGCTTACCGGGCGCCATGGTCTCATCGGTCAATTGGAGCAGGAGCTCGGCAAACCACATGTGCTGGTTCCGTTGCTCGCCGATCGTGATTTGAGCAGGCATGGCGAGTTCGTCCATGCCTTCGATTCGATGATTCGTGTGGCACGAGGCCCCGCGACATTGGCATTGGACACGGGATTGCCCTTGTATGTGGTCAATATGTATCGTGAACGGCTCGATCGGAACCGTCGCAAGCTCGCCCATACGCCGTACGGGTATGTATGCTGGATCAGTGAGCCGATTGATGTCGCCGCATACCGCGGATTGCCGCGGGAGGAAGCCATACGAGCCATCAGTCAAGCTTGGGTCGATGTGTGGTCCGAAGGTATTGAGCGGCATCCTCAGGATTGGCATATGCTTCAGCCGATTTTCCTTGAAGATCTTGATTTTTCGCGGCTCAGCGACATTCCCGATGATGTCCGCCGGCTGATCGAAGCGCGCGCACGGTGACGAATATCGTCTGTGGCGCACGGTTTGTACGTGTACGCTAAGGCATATCGATTGATCACGAAGAGAAAGGACATGATGGCCAACGACTTTCGGCATGTTCAAGCCGATTCGCACATTGGTGACATTCCCGATCCGTTGCATGGGCGCAAGCTGAGAGTTGGAATCATCTCTCCGTATTCTTTCGAAACTCCCGGGGGAGTGCAGTTTCACATCCGGGATTTCGCACAAGAATTAATCGCCCGCGGACATCAGGTCGAGGTCCTTGCCCCTGGGCGCAGAACGAACGACATGCCGTTGTGGGTGCAGACGAATGGCACGTCATTCGCCATTCCTTACAATGGTTCGGTATCACGGTTAAGTTATTTCGGTTTTGTCGGCGCCCAAGTCCGCAGATGGGTCAGGCAAGGGCATTTCGATATCGTGCATCTGCATGAGCCGGAAGCGCCGTCATTGAGTCATAAGCCGTTGACGATGACGCGGCATCCGCCGCTGGTCGGCACGTTCCATGCCGCATTCAACACGTATCCTCTCGCATTGAGGTTCTTCCAGACATACCTCAACCGTTATCTTGCCCCGTTGTCGTATGCGATATGCGTCAGCGATTCCGCGCGTGCCACGGCGGACCGGTACATGCCTGAGCATATTCCGACGACAATCATCCCCAACGGCATTTCATGCCGTAGGTTCGCACAAGCCTCACCTTCACCCCGATGGGTGGGGACGGATGACATGCCGACGATTGGATTCCTCGGACGCATCGGCGAGGAGCGCAAAGGATTCTCTGTGTTTTGTGAAGCGGCTTTGAAGATTCTTGACCGATATCCGCAAGCCCGGTTCCTGTGCGTCGGGGATGGGGAACGACAAGGGCGCGACATGATCGCGGATCTCGACCCGAGCGGTGTGCTTGAAGCGCATATGGAGTTTCTCGGCAGAATCAGTGATGAAGACAAGGAGCGTTTCTACCGTTCGCTGAGTGTGTATGTGGCTCCGCAACGCGGCGGCGAGAGTTTCGGCATCGTATTGGCTGAAGCGATGGCCGCGCGATGCCCTGTGGTCGCGTCAGATTTGCCCGCGTTCGTTGATGTGTCGGACCAGGGGCGTGCGGCGGCGTTGTTTTCAAATGGTGATGCCGCGGATTGCGCTTCGGTGGTTTGTTCGCTGCTCGCTGATGCCGAACGTCGATCAGCGCTCGGAGCTGCAGGGCAACAACGGTCATTCCGGTATGATTGGTCGACCGTGGTCGACCAGGTGCTCAACGTGTATGCGCAGGTCTTGTCTTGAAAGCGCTTTACAATCGGTGTGTTTATCATACCCGTATCTGCTAGGAGCATTATGTCAGGGCATTCCAAGTGGGCGACCACCAAGCATAAGAAGGCCGCCATTGACGCCAAGCGCGGCAAGCTGTTCGCCAAGCTGATCAAGAACATCGAGATTGCAGCCCGTTTGGGCGGTGGCGATCCTGATGGCAATCCGACGCTGTATGATGCGATCGTCAAGGCCAAGAAGGCTTCCATGCCTGCCGATAACATCAAGCGCGCCGTCAAGCGTGGCTCTGGTGAAGAAGATGGCGCAGCCAATTACGAGGATATCGTGTATGAGGGGTATGCGCCCGCCGGCGTCGGTCTGATTATCGAATGCCTTACCGATAACCGTAATCGTGCGGCGGCTGAAGTTCGTTCCACGCTGACCAAGGGCAACGGCTCCCTTGCCACTTCGGGCGCTGTGAGCTTCAACTTTGAGCGTAAGGGCCAGATCGTGGTTCCGGCTGAAGGCATGGATTATGACAAGCTCTTCGAAATCGCGGCTGAAGCTGGTGCCGAAGACGTATCTGATGACGGCGACGTGTTCAGCGTTATCACCGATCCGAGCGATTTGGTCACCGTTCGTAAGGGACTGCAGGATGCCGGCATCGATTATGACTCCGCTGATCTGGTCATGATTCCGAAGAACGAGGTCGAACTCAGCCTTGATGATGCGCGCAAGGTGTCCAAGCTGATCGACAACTTGGATGATCTTGATGACGTCCAGAACATTTACAGCAATTGGACTGCGTCCGATGAGGTCATGGCCCAGTTGGAGGAAGAGGAGTGATCTGTTGATCATTCTTGGCGTTGACCCCGGATTGACTCGGTGCGGGGTCGGCGTGGTGGAAGCCGGCGCATCACGCCGGCTTTCTTTTATCCACGTCGATGTCATCCGCACCAGTCCGGACATGTCCCAGGACTTGCGGCTTCTGTCGATTTATAACGGTCTTGTCGATAAGCTCGAGCTGTTCGCCCCCGACACGGTGTCCATCGAGCGGGTATTTGCGCAGGACAATCGCAATACCGTACTTGGTACCGCCCAGGCGGCGGGCATGGCCATGCTGGCTGCGGCACAGCGTAGGATACCCGTCGCGTTGCACACGCCGACCGAAGTCAAACTTGCCATCACAGGTAATGGCAAAGCTGACAAACTTCAGGTAGAGCGTATGGTGATGCGGATTTTGAATTTGTCTGAAATGCCGAAACCGCCTGACGCTGCTGATGCGTTGGCACAGGCGATGTGCCATGCGCTTCGTCCGGCCGGTGCGTTGCAGGGCGGTGAGCGCGAGCAGCATTTGACTGCCGCCCAACGGCAGTGGGCATTGGCTGCACAGCAAGCTAAACGTCGTCGCGGCGTCGACCGCGGCATGTAAACTATCGAACATGTGTTCGAATATGTAAGAGTGCGATGAAGGAGGCATCATGATCGCCATGTTGAACGGGCAAGTCGAGTCCGTCGATCAGGCGGGGGCCATTCTCGACGTCCACGGCATCGGTTTTGGCGTGCGCATGCCCCAAACCGACGTGTCGTCATTGCATGCCGGCCAGCATGTTGTGCTGTACACCTCGATGGTTGTGACTCAGGATGCGATGACATTGTACGGGTTCCTTTCCTCCGCTGAGAAGAAAATGTTCTTGCAGCTGCAGAAAGTCAGTGGCATAGGTCCTAAAGTCGCGTTGTCTTTGCTGTCCACGTTGCCGCCTGACCGTCTGGCGCGCGCCGTGGCGGATGGCGATGCCACGGCATTGTCCAAGGCGCCTGGTCTAGGGAAAAAGGGTGCTCAGAAAATCATTCTCGAGTTGAAAGGGTCGCTTGATCTCACGCAGATTGAAGGATCGGCGGCGGCGTCCTCGGCGACTGCCGTTGACACCGGTTCGCAACAGGTGATTGAAGGTCTGATGTCTTTGGGGTGGCGTCAACAGGATGCCAAGGACGCCGTCGAGCGCGCATGCCGGGATCATGATATCAAGACGCCGCTCGCGTCCCAGGACGTACCGGGCGTGTTGAAACTCGCATTGACTGAGCTGGATCGGGGAAGGTGATATGGCAATGAAGACGAACGAGTCCGGCAGTCGTGCCATCGGCAACGTCGGCGACATGATGGTCAGCAATGATGGCGCCCGGGAGGAATCACTGCGCATGGTCTCTTCCCAGCCGCTGGATAATGAGCCGGTCAGTGACGAAGAACTCCGGCCGCATGTCCTTGACGGATTCATCGGTCAGCCGCGGCTGAAGGCGCAGCTGCAATTATTCCTTGAAGCTGCACGGAAACGGGATGTGCCGCCGGATCACTTTTTGCTCGCCGGCCCTCCCGGATTAGGGAAGACCACGCTCGCGATGATCGTAGCCAATGAGTTGGGGGTGCCGATTCGTGTGACATCCGGTCCGGCGATTCAGCATGCTGGCGATTTGGCGTCCATTCTCAGTTCGTTGGATGCGGGGGAGGTCTTGTTCATTGATGAGATCCACCGTTTGCCTCGCCCAGCGGAAGAATTGCTGTATATCGCGATGGAGGATTTCCGTGTCGATGTTATGGTCGGCAAGGGCCCCGGCGCTTCATCGATTCCGCTGACGCTGCCACGCTTTACTGTCATCGGCGCTACAACGCGGGAGGGTATGCTGCCATCGCCGTTACGTGCGCGATTCGGGTTTACTGCACATCTTGATTTCTATCCGCATGAGGAGCTTGAGAAGCTGATCGAGCGTTCAGCTTCCGTTCTTGGCGTCACCCTTGGTCCGGGGGCCGCACATCAGCTGTCGTTACGGTCTCGAGGCACACCGCGTATCGCTAATCGTTTGCTCCGACGAGTCCGGGACTGGGCAATCGTCCATGATTTGCACGAGGTTGATGTCAATGCGGTACGCGATGCCCTCGCGTTGTACCAGATTGATTCCGAAGGACTCGATCGTCTGGATATCGCAGTACTGAAAGCAATTTGCACGAACTTCGCAGGTGGGCCGGTCGGGTTGAACAACCTGTCCGCCATGGTCGGTGAGGAGTCCGAGACCGTGGAGACGGTTTGCGAACCGTACCTCGTCCGTGAAGGGTTCCTTATCCGTACGCCGAAAGGGCGTGTGGCAACAGCAAAAGCATGGACCCATCTCGGCCTCGAACCGCAAGAAAACGATGTCAACAAGCTATTCTAAAATACATATTTTGGATAGCCCGCAGCACATGTCAGGAGCCTCATGAATCAGAATCTCGATCCGAATCTCATTATGATCCTTGTCCTTGTCCTGTTCATCGTCATGATGTGGATGAGCTCGCGGCGTATGAAGAAGCAGCAGCAACAGCAGCAGGAAGAGCTTCGCCAATCCTTGGTGCCGGGAACCCTTGTTGTACTGGCCGGCGGCATCATCGCCACCATTGTTTCCGTGGATGAGAAGTATGAAGAGGTTGTCGTCGATTCCGAAGGCAGCCGTATGCGCGTCAAAATGCAATCCGTTCGTGGCAAATATATTCGTCCGGCATTTATCGATGATGATGACGAGCAGCAGTCGGACAACGAGTCACCGGCCGGTCTCCCCGTCGACAATGATGCGGACGCCGCACAGGCTTCTGGTGAGGACACGTCGTCAACAGCCCAACCTGCTGCCGTGAACTCGGAACACACGCAAACCGCAACAGCGGAACCCGAAACCAAGTAGTATCCGCGAAGCCGTTTGATGCGACGACACTGGCAATCAGAAAGATCAGGTTATTTCTATGGCATCCGATATCCATATCAGGCAGCTTGAACTCGTTGGCCACGAGCGGGCGGAATTCTTGACTTCACTGTTCCGTTCCATCAAAGGATTCCCCAAAGAAGGCATTAATTTCCGTGATTTCATGCCTGTTCTGGAGAACGCCGAAGGACTGCAGATCATGCTTGAAGGCCTTGAGAAGGCTCTGCCTATCCCTGCCGACGAATTCGATTCCGTGGCTGGGTTGGAAGCACGAGGATTCCTGTTTGGCCCAGCACTTGCCGCCCGTCTGGGCAAAGGCTTCATCGCGGTACGAAAAGCGGGCAAGCTCCCTCCGGAAGTCATCGGTGAAGATTACACCTTGGAATACGGTACGGCACGTGTTGAAGTCGAAGCCGATGCCGTGAGCAGGGGAGAGCGCGTACTGATCGTCGACGATTTGATCGCCACCGGCGGGACCGCCAAGGCCGCTGCCGACTTGATTCGCAAGTGTGGAGGCACGGTGGCTGGTTTCAGTTTCGTCATGCAGCTCGAAGGCCTGAGTGGGATTGAAGAGCTGGGCGATTATCCGACCAGTACCTTGGTCTCGATGCCGGCGTAACGAATTCAGGAAGAAGGAAGCCATGGATCTTTATGAATATCAAGCGCGTCAACTGCTTGACGAGCAAGGCATCGCGACTCCGAACGGGATTTTCGCCCGAGATGTCGATGAAGTCGCCCAGGCTGCAGACACTATTGGATATCCGTGTGTCATCAAGGCGCAGGTCAAAATTGGACATCGTGGGCAGGCAGGCGGTGTGAAGATCGCTCACACTCGCGAAGAAGCGGTCGCTGCAGCGAACGCCATCTTCCCCATGGTCATCCATGGCCATAAGGTGCGTGGCGTTCTTGTAGCGGAAGCCAAAAACGTCATCCACGAGTACTACGTCTCCATTTCCGTTGACCGTACTTCGCGTGATTTCGACGTCCTCGCGACCGCCAACGGCGGCACCGAAGTCGAGGAGATCGCCAAGGCGCATCCCGAATCGGTGAAGCGTCTGCATATCAATGCGCTGGATACTTTTGATCTCGATGCCGCCACCGAAATGGCGAAGAACATCGGATTCTACCATGCGGATGTCGATCAGGCCGCACGGATTCTTCTGAACATGTGGCAGTGTTTCAAAGCCAATGACGCAACACTTGTGGAAATTAATCCTCTCGCCAAGATCGGCGATCCCGACGACGAGTCCAGCAAATCGTTGTGCGCCCTTGACGCGAAGATTTCACTTGACGATAATGCCGCGTTCCGCCACGATGGGTGGAAGCGTTTCGCGGGTGCGTCCCAGCTTGACCCCTACGAGCAGCGGGCCAAAGAGCTCGGCTTGCACTACGTGCATCTGCAGGGGCAGGTTGGCGTCATCGGCAACGGCGCCGGTTTGGTTATGAGCTCGCTCGACGCGGTGTCCGGTGCCGGCGAGGAACAGGGGATGGGCATCAAGCCTGCCAACTTCCTTGACATTGGCGGCGGTGCTTCGTCTGAAGTCATGCGTAACAGTTTGGAGATCGTTCTGTCTGATCCCCAAGTGAAATCGGTGTTCGTCAACGTGTACGGTGGTATCACGTCATGTGAGCAAGTCGCCGCCGGCATTCTGGGAGCGTTGCAGGCGATTGAGACCGTCAAGCCGATTGTCGTGCGTTTTGACGGCAACGCGGCCCAAGAAGGGTTGAGAATGCTTTCTGACGCCAACGATCCGCATCTCCACGTGTTTGACACGATGGAGGAAGCCGCACAGCAGGCTGCCCATATCGCTGCCCTCGCACAAGCTGCAGACAAGGAGACCAACAAATGACGTTGTTTGTAGAAGATGGCGCACCGGTTATCGTTCAAGGCATGACCGGACACCAAGGCATGACACACACCGCTCGCATGCTGAAGGCAGGAACGAATATCGTCGGCGGTGTGAATCCTCGCAAGGCAGGAACCTCAGTCACGTATCCCAACGCGAAGAACGGGAAGGATGCAGTCATCCCGGTCTATGCGACATGCAGCGAAGCATCCAAGGCGACCGGTGCCCACGCCAGTGTCATCTTCGTCCCACCTCGTTTCGCCAAGGATGCGGTTGTCGAAGCGATCCAAGCGGGAATCAGCACCATCGTGGTCATCACTGAAGGCATCCCGGTGGCTGATTCGGCGTATTTCGTTGAGTTGGCCCTGCGCAAGGGTGTGCGCATCATCGGCCCGAACTGCCCGGGGCTCATCACCTTGCCCTCGTCCGAACAGTCCAAGGGCGTCAATATGGGCATCATTCCCGATGGTATCGTCAAGCGCGGCCCGCTCGGCCTGGTTTCCAAATCCGGAACCTTGACCTATCAGCTCATGGGAGAGTTGTCTGATATCGGGTTCACCGCCTGTGTCGGTGTCGGCGGTGACCCGATTGTCGGCACCACCCTTCAGGAATCGCTTGAAGCATTCGAAGCTGACGAAGCGACCAAGGGTGTTGTCATGATCGGCGAGATTGGCGGAAGCGCCGAACAGGATGCCGCGCAATGGGCCAGCACACATATGACCAAGCCGGTCGTCGCCTATATCGCCGGATTCACTGCGCCCGAAGGCAAACAGATGGGACACGCCGGCGCGATTGTGTCAGGCGGCAAAGGCACCGCACAGGATAAGAAAGTCGCACTGGAAGCGGTAGGCATTCCGGTAGGCAAGACTCCGCGCCAGACCGCGGAACTGATGCGTAAGGCATTGCAATCCGTAGCCGCATGAACAAGCGTGTAGTCTCGTTTTTCAAGGGGGTCGCCTTCGCGGCGGCCTCCATGGCGTTGTATGTGCTGGCACTGTGGCTGGTCATCACATTACTGCTACTCGTGGTGTCCATGGAAGAGGGCGCCACGAATCTGACAGGCTATGCCGTTCCCCTTACCCAGGCCATGGTGTTGCTCGCCCAAGGCGTCGGGTTCCGTGCCGGAGCGGTCACATTAAGCATCATTCCTCTCGGACTTACGCTATTGCTCATATGGCTTCTGTCGGCTATTGCACGCAAGCGGAGCCTTCCCGTACCAGCCTATTTCGGCGGACTGCTCGTTTGGCTGGTGATGAATGCGGCGTTCACGTATGGTGTTTCAGTGAGCCTGCTCGACGATACCATCCATGTCCTATTGAAAACGGGTATGGTGTTCACTGCGGCGTATCTTATCGGCACCATCCCGGCAAGCCAGGCCTGGCACACGGTTTCGCAGTTCTTTCATGAACGCATGACACCAGGCTTACGCCGTACTTGGACTCTGGGACTCACCTTGGCAGGCACGCTGCTGGCCGTCTACATGGTTGCCGCCGGTATTGATCTTGTTGTCTGGATTGTATACGGCTATGACGCCGTCCAACGTGTGTTCGAACTGGATGCCATGGGCACCGGTTCGCGTATTCTCACATCGATTTGCACACTCGCATGGTTGCCCAATCTATGCCTGTGGTCGTTGTCTTGGATGTTCGGTGCCGGCTTCCATATCGGCGATGTCGCACATTTCACGCTGTGGACGGACCACAGTGACGGATTGCCCGGCATACCGGTATTCGCCATCTTCCCCCAAGCGCTTACCAACGATGGGCTGCGAACCGTATTGATATCACTGCCGCTTATCATTGCAGTTGTATGCGCTACGGCGTTTATGCTATCGCCTACCGGCTTTGCGATCCGGGCGCCTCACGCACAAGACGATCGTCAGACCCTGATGCGCAAAGCGGTGGACTTCGCGTACCCGCTCGGCGCGTGCAGTATCGCCGGTGTGTTGGTGTCTCTCGCCTCATCGTGCATGTTTGCCGTATCCAACGGATCGCTGGGAAGGCATCGTTTGGCCCATGTCGGTGTCGATGTGGTCTCGTCGACCCGCGCGGTCGCACAACCGACGATGACCGGTCTGTTTGCAGTATGGGCGGCAGTCATCGTGTTTGACACGGCAATATATGGATTACGCTTGGGTTGGATGCGTTTGCGTCCGGCCAAGGAATCCCGTGAACCATCCGCACAGGATGACGGGAAAACCATGGACGTGCAACCCACGCCCCGTGTCGTGAATTCGGCACCCATCACCAAGGAGGAGCAGGATGACAACAAATCGGCCGATTAAACGCGCCCTTGTGTCAGTATTCCACAAAGACGGCATCGACGTGCTGGCGAAAGCCTTCATCGCGGCGGGAACAGAAGTGGTTTCCACCGGTTCGACCGCGAAGCGGCTTGCCGAGCTTGGAGTACAAGTCATCGAAGTCAGCGATGTCACAGGATTCCCGGAAAGCCTTGACGGGCGAGTCAAGACGCTCGATCCGCATATTCATGCGGGCATTCTCGCCGACATGACCAACCCGGACCATGTGAATCAGCTGAAAGCGCTTGGTATTAAGCCGTTTGATTTGGTGGTCGTCAATCTCTACCCGTTCGCTGACACGGTTCGTTCCGGCGCCAATGAGGCTGACACCATCGAGAAAATCGATATCGGCGGGCCGTCCATGGTTCGTGCCGCCGCGAAGAACAGCGCGACCGTCGCCATCATTACCGATCCGAATGATTATGCTCTGGTCGCCAAGCGTGTCGAGAACGGCACCGGATTCGATCTTGAGGAACGTCGTTGGCTGGCCGCTAAGGCTTTCGCTCACACCGCAGCCTATGATGCGACAATTAACGAGTGGACTTCGAAGCACTGGCCGAAACCGAAGAGTATCGAACAGGATGAAGCTGGTGCGCAAGAATTGCCGCATGAGGATTCGCTGTTCCCCGCCGCGTACACGCGTACCTGGGATCGCGCTCATATCCTGCGCTACGGTGAGAACCCCCATCAAAGCGCCGCGTTGTATCTTGACCCGTTGAACCAGACCGGTTTTGCGCATGCCGAGCAGTTGGGCGGCAAACCGATGAGCTACAACAACTATGTGGATGCCGATGCCGCGTGGCGTGCCGTATGGGATTTCGCCCCGCAAATCGCTGTCGCTGTTGTCAAGCACAACAATCCGTGCGGACTTGCCATTGGCGCGACTGTTGCTGAAGCCCATAAGAAGGCACACGCGTGCGACCCGATGAGTGCCTATGGCGGCGTGATCGCGGCCAACACGACGGTTACCCTCGAGATGGCGCAGAATGTCCGGCCGATCTTCACCGAAGTCATCGTCGCTCCGGAATATGAGCCTGAGGCGTTGGAACTGCTGAAGACCAAGAAGAAGAATCTTCGTATTCTCAAGGTTGCGGAACCGCCGCGTACCAAGCAGCAGTATCGGCAGATCGATGGCGGCCTGCTGGTGCAGACCATGGATCTCATCGATGCCCCCGGTGACACGCCCGACGCTTGGAAGCTTGTTTCCGGTGAGGCCGCTGATGCCGAGACGCTCCGCGATCTTGAATTCGCATGGCGAGCCATCCGTTGCGTGAAATCCAATGCGATCCTGTTGGCGCATGACCAAGCTACGGTCGGTATCGGTATGGGTCAGGTCAATCGTGTGGATTCCTGCCATCTTGCGGTAGAACGTGCGAATACGCTGGCTGATGGCGCCAATCGTGCACAAGGCTCGGTTGCCGCTTCTGACGCATTCTTCCCCTTCGCTGACGGTGCCGAATACCTGATCAATGCCGGTGTCAAGGCCATTGTCCAGCCCGGCGGTTCGATTCGCGACGAGGAAGTGTTCGAAGCTGCCCGTAAGGCCGGCGTGACCATGTACATCACCGGGACGCGCCACTTCTTCCACTGATCCGCCATCATGACGGGGGAGAGCCAGCCGCTGTTCAACGTCATGCCCGGTGTTCGTCTGTTGGGGCGGGAGGCTTATAGTACGTATGTCTTGGCATCCCGCCCCAACGTGTATATTGTGATGCAGCGCAATCGAGTCGCGGACATGCCGGTGCGTTCCGTGGCAGGCAGTCGGCATGTCATCCCGGTATAAGGAAGGACAGTAATCGTGGCACATGAACATCCCTATGTTTCGGAAGCCCGTGAAGGCAAACCTGGTTGTGAATGGACGGTTGCGTTGTTGGTGTGTCTGACTGGTATTCTCGCTGGTCTTGGATATACGACGGCCGCCACGATTGTTCTTGTCGTGACGGCCGTCGTGCTGGGATTGATTCGCGTCATACTGCGTGATCGCAGCCCTTGGAAGGTGCGTTCCGCGGTATTTGACTCCCTGATGTGCTTATGCTTCGGGCTCGGACTTTCCGTTCTCGCTTTGAGCATCCACTTCATGGTCTGAATCGTCGGCGCTGTCGGCTGAAGCATCCTGCTCATCATGCTCGTCGGAGGTATCGCCTTCGGAGGCCTGACCATCCGCTTCATCCGCAATATCCTGTGGCGTTTCTTGGTCTTGTACGGCAGTAAGGCGGGCGGCGGCTTGATCCCTGATAAGCTGCACGCCGATCATCACCATGGCGACGATCGCAGCAGCAAGAATCGGACAAATCCAGAACACCCACAGCTGTTGCATAGGATTCTGAGCCAATCCCGCGTTGCGGGCGAACAATGCGATACCCGTGGAACGTGCCGGATTCATGCCGGCACCGGTCACCGGGTAGGTCATAGCGGCACCCAATCCGTATGCCAGACCCATGGCGGTGGCGTGAGCGGTGGCGTCCGCATCGTCGTGTGATGTCGCCATCGCGGCGGCAACCACCAGAATGCTTGCGATGATTTCAACAATCACCGCCAACGTGATATCGAAGGAGGCGCTGACGCTGCTGAGCATCGAGGCGGATACTGAGCCATCGCCGAATCCGTTTACCGCGTCGGTCAGCCAAATTTTCTTGGTCAACGTTTCGGTGGTGGGAAGAATACCCACGAGGATCGCTCCGGCGATAACGCCGCCGAGCACCTGTGCGACGATATACAGCACACCGTCGAGAGGCTTCGTCCTGCCGATCAACATGGATGCCAACGTGATAGCGGGATTGAATTGACCCCCGGATACTTTGGCGAAGATGAAGGTGACGGCGGCGTACGCTACGCCGGTGGCGAGCGCAATGAATGCCATATTGATGCCGAATAGCGCTGACCCGAATGTGCTGAAAGCATAAATCGCGAAGAAGACGATGCAGCTGCCTGCGAGTTCTGCGCCGACGCGAATCGCGAGTGGCATGGTCGTTTGAGCAGGCGCGTTGTGGGTGGCTTGTGATCCCGTATCAGTCATTGATGGTTCTTTCTCTAGATGGGACGGCGGGGCGCGACGCGTGTTGGACGTGCCGGTGTTCCGTCAGACATGCGTCATTCTACCAGCACGGCATGGTGTCCTTGGGATTGAGGTACAATATTGTTGTTTTGCGGCTTGTATGCCAAGCTGAATTTCGCGAAACTACTGATATATGTATCCATGACAGTTTCAAGCTGTCCGGCCACGTTGGGAGAACGATGCCAAACGCATATTCTCGAGCGCTCAAAGCGCATGAAGACAATCAAGAAGGTATTCGCCTGCAGAAGGTTCTTGCCCAGGCGGGATTCGGATCGCGACGCAAATGCGAGCAAATCATTCTCGACGGTAGGGTCGAGGTCGACGGCGAGCTGGTCACTCAACTCGGCACGCGGGTTGATCCGACGAGCCAACAAATCAGGGTTGACGGTTCTCGTGTACGGCTCAATCCGAATCATGTGACGCTGGCGTTGAACAAACCGCGCAAGGTGTTGAGCACGATGGATGACCCCAAGGGCCGGTACACGTTGCGTGACATTGTCGGCGACAAGTATGAGCGGATTTTCCATATGGGACGTCTGGATTATGACTCTGAAGGCCTGATCCTCATGACGAACGATGGCGAGCTCAGCCAGCATGTCATGCATCCCAAGTATGAGGTGGAGAAAACGTATATTGCGACATTGCAGGGTCGTATCAGCGGCAATGTGTGTCGGCGCCTCGTATCGCAGGGCGTACAACTTGATGACGGGTGGATTCGTCTCGATCATTGCGCCATAATCGATGCGAATCATGAGAGCACACTGGTGAAGGTTGTGCTGCATTCCGGAAAGAACCGTATCGTTCGTCGTATTTTTGACGCGGTCGGCTATCCGGTGAAACGTCTTGTCCGCACTCAGATCGGCCCGATCAAGCTTGGCGACCTCAAGTCCGGATCGTATCGGGTGCTGTCACAGACCGAGGTGCGTTCACTGGCCAAGGAGGTCGGACTGTGATTCGTGTGGCTATCGATGGTCCTGCCGGTGTCGGCAAATCGTCGACATCGAAGGCTTTGGCGCAGCATTTCGGTTTTGCATATCTGGATACCGGCGCAATGTACCGTGCTTGCGCATGGTGGTGTCTTCATCAGGGTATCGACCTTGATGCGGATGAGCTTGATGAGCGGTTAATCACTGAGGCTGTCGGCGAGTTCTTCACTGAGGGGCATGCTGATGTCACAGTCGACCCTGAGGATCCGAAGGTGTTGGCTGATGGGCAGGATATCAGTGAGGAGATTCGTTCCGCGCAAGTATCTTCGCATGTTTCGAAAGTTTCCGGAATCATTCCGGTGCGCCATATTCTGATTGCCGCGCAGCGTGCGTATATCGCCAGGGAAGCGTCAGCTGACTCGTTCTCGCAGGGGCGTGGAATCGTTGCCGAGGGGCGGGATATCACGACGGTTGTCGAACCTGATGCAGAGGTTCGTGTCCTGCTTACGGCACGCGAAGAGGTCCGGCAGTCTCGTAGGAGCGGTCAGGCTGGTCAGGGTGTCGGAGCGGATGATGTCGCCAAACGTGACCGTGCTGATTCCAAGGTGACGAGTTTCCTGACTGCTGCCGACGGTGTCGTCACGTTGGACAACTCTGACCTCACGTTTGAGCAGACATTGGAACAGCTGATCAAACTGGTGGATGACGCGATTGAGGAACAGCAGTATCGTGAGTATGCCTTGAATCTCGAAGGGTATGAGCTCGATGAGGAGGATCGCGAGCTCATCGCCGGCGATTATGACGAGTATGAGGATGATGCACTGGGCAAGCGTGTCGGTGTTATCGCCGTGGTTGGACGCCCGAACGTTGGCAAGTCGACGCTGGTGAATCGTATTCTCGGTCGTCGTGCGGCGGTTGTCGAGGATACGCCCGGCGTGACGAGAGATCGCGTCAGCTATGATGCCGAGTGGGCGGGAACGGATTTCAAGCTTGTTGATACCGGCGGCTGGGAAGCGGACGTCGAAGGCATCGCATCCGCGATTGCCTCCCAAGCGCAGATCGCGGTCCAGCTTGCGGATGCGGTGATTTTCGTTGTTGACGGGCAGATTGGCATGACCGACACGGATGAACGTATCGTGAGTATGCTTCGTTCCGCAGGTAAGCCGGTCACGCTGGCCGTGAACAAGGTCGACGACGCGCAGAGCGAGTATCTGACCGCGGAATTCTGGAAGTTGGGTCTTGGCGAGCCTCATGGCATTTCAGCGATGCATGGTCGCGGTGTCGGCGATTTGCTTGACGCTGCGATTGATTCGCTGAAATCCGCCGATCAGACTTCCGGTTTCCTCACCCCATCGCACTTGCGTCGCATCGCCTTGGTCGGGCGACCGAATGTCGGGAAATCCTCGTTGCTGAATCAACTGGCTCACGCCGAACGCTCCGTGGTCAATGATTTGGCCGGTACGACCCGTGACCCGGTGGATGAAATCATCAGCATGGACGGGCAGGACTGGCTGTTTATCGATACAGCCGGTATTAAGCGTCGCCAGCATAAGTTGTCCGGTGCTGAATACTATTCGTCGCTGCGCACGCAGGCCGCGATTGAACGTTCCGAACTCGCGCTGGTGTTGTTCGACGCCTCGCAGCCGATTGCCGACCAGGATCTCAAAGTCATGAGCCAAGCGGTTGATGCCGGACGTGCGGTTGTCTTGGTATTCAACAAATGGGATCTTATGGACGATTTCTCCAGACAGCGTCTCGAACGTCTGTGGAATACCGAGTTTGACCGTGTGACTTGGGCTGAGCGTGTCAACCTGTCCGCAAAAACCGGTTGGCACACCAACCGGTTGACCCGCGCCATGCGGACAGCGCTCGACTCGTGGGATAAGCGTATCCCGACAGGTAAGCTCAACGCGTTCCTCGGGCGAATCCAGGCGGCTCACCCTCACCCGCTGCGTGGCGGTAAGCAGCCGCGTATCCTGTTCGCAACCCAAGCGTCGACACGACCTCCTCGATTCGTCATCTTCGCGACAGGGTTCCTCGAGCATGGTTATCGCCGATATCTTGAGCGCCAGCTGCGTGAGGAATTCGGTTTTGAGGGGTCACCAATCCAGATTTCCGTGAAAATTCGTGAGAAACGCCGGAAATAGGTGCTGCTGACGTGCCATACACCAACGGAACGCCACGCCGTGTTGGGAATCTCTTCCAACCTGTGGTAAGCTAACTCCTCGGCGCGTATAGCGCCGATCGGGCCGTAGCGCAGTTTGGTAGCGCACTTGACTGGGGGTCAAGGGGTCGCGGGTTCAAATCCCGCCGGCCCGACTGGAAAGCCGCGGAATCACAACGATTCCGCGGCTTCTGTTTTTCCGGCGTGCAACAAACGTGCAACATGAACAGCACTTCGGACAGCGACACCGCCTACATATCCACGTCCGAATTGCCCTGCGGCGTCTGGGTCTGCGGGGCGGCCGGCGCCTGCGTCTGCGGCGCCCGGTAGGTCTGTTTCGGCGCGGGCGCCCGGTAGGTGCGGCGCGGCGTGGGTGTGGCGGTCCGTTTCGGCGTGCTCTGCTGCCCGGTACGCTGCCGTGTGCGCTGCATGGCCGCAACCAAGCTCGGCGACTCTTCCCATCATCACCAATCCTCCACTCATGTTTCTGCGTAGATGATCATGAACTGCCCGCAGCGGGGGTAGACTTATCTGAAGTCATGGGAGAAAGGGTTTGCAGCATGACGGTAACGGATCATTTCGAGCGCTGCGCACAGGTGATGCGCGACCACGGTATGAGCGACATGGCGGTGGCTCAGTTCGGGCATTTGTATGATGTATGGGCCAATGGCAGTGAAGCCACATGGATTCGTGAAGCGGATGTCGAGCCGTTGCACGATGTACCAAGTTTCCATGATGTCTACGAGACCATCGACCATGATCAGGCTGTTCATGCTTTTGCGAAGACCGCGTTCATCAAGCTGAACGGGGGGTTGGGGACATCGATGGGGCTGTCTTGCGCGAAATCATTGCTCCCGGTGCGTAGGCATAAGGCGCGGCAGATGCGTTTCATCGATATTATTCTGGGACAGGTGGTTACCGCGCGTGAACGTCTGGGAGTCCCCCTGCCGCTGACCTTGATGAATTCGTTCCGTACGTCTGCAGACACGCTGAAGGTACTGGAATCGAATATGAGGTTCCGTCAGGACGACATCCCGGTGGAAATCCTCCAGCACCAGGAACCGAAGATCGATATCGAGACGGGGGAGCCGGTGGTATGGCCTGCATGTCCCGATCTGGCTTGGTGCCCTCCGGGACATGGCGATTTGTATTCCACCCTGTGGGAGTCAGGTCTGCTTGACATGTTGTGGAACAAGGGCATGCGTTACTTGTTCATCTCCAATTCGGATAATCTCGGCGCGAGGCCTTCGCGTACCTTGGCTCAGTATTTTGAGAATACTGGCGCACCGTTCATGGCTGAGGTCGCTGTGCGTACGGAAGCCGACCGCAAGGGCGGCCACGTGGTGCGTGATCGCAAGACGGGGCGCCTGATGCTGCGTGAGATGAGTCAGGTCCATCCCGATGACCGCCAGGATGCGCAGAATATCCGCCGTCATCCGTATTTCAACACGAATAGTATTTGGATTCGGATTGACGCGTTGCGTGATTTGCTTGAACGCCATCATGGTGTACTGCCGCTTCCGGTGATCGTGAATAACAAGACCGTCGACCCCACTGATGCTTCCAGCAAGAAGGTTGTCCAGCTTGAGACCGCCATGGGTGCGGCGATTTCGCTGTTCGACGAGGCTATCTGCGTGCAGGTGGACCGTATGCGGTTCCTTCCGGTGAAAACCACCAATGATTTGTTCATCATGCGGTCGGATCGTTTCCATCTTACGGACGCTTTTGAGATGGAGGATGGCAACTACATATTCCCCAATGTCGAGTTGGATCCACGATTCTATAAGAATATCGATGACTTCAATGAGCGTTTCCCCTATAATGTGCCGTCGCTGGCTGCGGCGAATTCCGTGCGCATCGTGGGCGACTGGACATTCGGTCAGAATGTTGCATTCTATGGCAATGCCGTGCTGCAGGATCAAGGCCGACCCAGCTATGTGCCTAACGGTGA
This sequence comes from Bifidobacterium boum, assembly GCF_000741535.1. Classification (GTDB taxonomy): domain Bacteria; phylum Actinomycetota; class Actinomycetes; order Actinomycetales; family Bifidobacteriaceae; genus Bifidobacterium; species Bifidobacterium boum. The sequence goes on from NZ_JGYQ01000002.1 coordinate 74,074, forward strand.
GTTTGTCGGACCACAAGGGATCGAGCCGGACGAATGGATGTTCTGAATGGTCTGGGGAAGAAAAATATCTTTTTTCGAGAAACAACGACCAAGAACATAAAAACCCTCTAATATAGAAGAAGGTGCCGTAAGGCACCGATACTTGCACACAGTAACGATACGTGAGGACTAATGGCAGAAGGTAGCAACGGGAGACGGCGTTTTTCCGACAAATGGGGCAAGCATGAACTTGATGTCTTGGCCGTGTTGTCTTCAGCTTTCCCCCAATGGCTTACTTCGCGTCAAATTGCGCAGCGAGTCAAGGCGTACGCCGATTCTTACGGTGAACTAGCCGATCAGGCGGCGAAAGCCGCCTTCGCGAAACAGTTCCAGCGCGATCGTGCGAAGCTTGCCGCTATGGGCATCGCGATTGAATCCCGTCAGCCGGAGTATTCGTCGAAGTCCGAGGGACAGGATTTCGCTTCATATCGCCTCCAGCTTGGCGATGAGCCACGCGTCCGTCTTCATTTCGAGCCTGAGGATTTGCCGGTACTCGCCGCGGCCAACTATCTGGCCCGCTCGATGTCGATTTCGTCGAACGCCGCCCACCAGCAGGTGCAACATACCTCGCGTACCGCTCCTCGCGTACCACAGACACCGGTACCAGGTCTCGGATTGGATTCGATCGCTCCTGGACTTGGCACGCAGACTCTGCCGGAATCCTTGATGAAAGTGATCGACTCCAGGCGTTTCGCCGCAACAGTTGATGTCGATGGTGAGCGTATCAATGTCGCATACACTGATTCTGATGATCTGGCTATGTATGTGTTGGAACATCCGGGCGCATACATTGTCAGCCCGCAGGAGGCGGTTGATGCGTTCAACCGCCGGCTGACCGCCGCCGCGCGTTTCGAGTTGGCGGATTCTACACAGAATTCGGAAAGTTCTGAAGTCAATGCGCCCGCCATCAGCCGTCAAGTGCATGAGCCTGGCGACCCGGAAAGCATTAAGGCGAGGCAGAAAAAGGCCGGGCCGTCTTTCCAGACGGGCAGTGAAGTCGATCGTCGTTTACGTCTGATGCTGTTCCTGTCCGCTCACCTTGGCGAGGAATTTTCTCTGGCGGAGCTTGCGGAACGGTTCATCGGCAAACCTAAGTCCGAGGATGAGTTGAATAAGTATGTCAATATCATCCACAAAGATATCAACACGCTGACTACGGTATCCGATGATGGAGAGATGGCTGGCAGTCAGTTCTTCGATATTGATTGGCCGTTGCTTGATAGCGAGGGCATCGTGTCGGCAACCAATTCCCTCGGTCTTGAGCGTCTCGCTGGTATTTCGCAGCAGTATTTGAGTATGCTGACCGCCTCGGTCAGCTATCTTGCGCACTCTTCGCTGTTGCCTGACCAGCAGCGTGACCAGGCGCAATCCTTGTATACGCGTCTTCGTCAGCATGTCAAGCCGGGGCAGACACCATGGTTGAGTCTGACCGGATATGAGCTTGAGCCGCGGGCGTTCTCGGTCGTCAAGCGCGCGATTGCCACTGACTCGCTGTTGGATATGGAATATACCGATGGCGCTGGCAGGATTCGTCGCAAGCTGGTGGCTCCGGCGAAGATTTTTGTTGATGAGGGTGTCTATTATGCGGCAGTGTGGACGGACGTCGCAGCTGCAGCGCCCAAGGACAAGCAAGAGTTTGTTCAGCGTGACACCACGATCAACAAGGCGAATGGTTTGCCAAGGGTCTGGCAGGTGCTTCGTCTTGCACGCATCGAGAAGGCCGATCTTGTTGAACCGGTTCATAAACTCGATATCCCGGATGTGCCGGTGAGCGAATTGCGTAAATGGAGTTTTGACAACGGTACGCAGACGGTATTCATCACTGATCAGCCTGACCTGCCTTTTACCAAGCGATTGCCGGGTGCGACCGTCGAACCGTGCGGTAACGGACAGAAGGTTCGTCTTATCGTATCTTCTGATTCATGGTTTGTGGCGTTCTGTATCGCGCATGCCCGTCATATTACGGCGGTTGCTCCGGAAACGCTTCGTTCGATGATTAAAGCGCGCGCCGAACGTGAGTTGAGTCTCGACCAGCGGGAAGACGATACCAACTGATACGATAAATATCTGTTTATCATCGAGTCGATAGGAGGCCCCATGCACTGGTGGATTGTTTGGGTGGTGCTTGTTATCGCGATGATTGCAACGATATGTGTCGGCGCTGTCTATGCTATTCGTCGGGGTTTGGCGGCTTTGCATTGTATCGCTGCTCTCGGTGATGCCGCCAATGAGCGGATGGAGGCCATGCAGGAACCTGTCCAGGAATCCCAGCGGGAGCCGGTGTCGTTCACGCAACCTCTTCACCAGACCGCCAAGCGTTATAGTGATGCGTACGCCAAGGTAATCGCGAGACAGGACCGCAAGCGGGAACAGCATGAGGCGGTTTGGCGGCAGTGGCGTACGTTCAATGAATAATGTGATACTCGGAAAAATTGGGGGAGTGGGGGGACCATGACGCGACATAGGCACCATGCCCATGCGAAGGACTGGATGGCACGGGAGTCTCATGCGCCGTCAGGGGATTCCCCTGCGGCAAGATATCAGCGTTTTCGTGCTCGTCAGCGATTGAACGATACGGCGCTGGCGAAGTTTGCAGCGACATTGCCTTTCAGCCTTGATGGTTTCCAGCGCGATGCGTGCGAGGCGCTTGAACAAGGCAATAATGTTCTTGTCGCGGCTCCTACCGGTGCGGGAAAGACCGTAGTGGCGGATTTCGCGATGTTCCTTGCACATGAATATCAGGTCAAGGCATTCTATACCACGCCGATCAAAGCGCTCAGCAATCAGAAGTACCATGATCTCTCCGCCATCTATGGCGCGGATCATGTGGGCCTGTTGACCGGTGACACGTCAATCAACCCGGAAGCGGACATCGTGGTGATGACCACGGAAGTGTTGCGCAATATGCTGTATGAGCATTCCACATCGTTGATTGAACTTCGTTACGTCATTCTTGACGAAGTGCATTATCTGGCCGATCGTTTTCGTGGTCCGGTGTGGGAGGAAGTCATCATCCATCTTCCCAAATCGGTGCGCATCATCGGCTTGTCGGCGACCGTGTCGAATGTCGAGGATTTTTCGCAGTGGATCGCTTCGGTTCGCGGTAAGACGAAACTGGTGGTTTCCGAACATCGTCCGGTGCCGCTTGAACAACATGTGATGATTCAGGCGAACGCGCATACCGAACCGGAAATCGTTGATTTGTATCGCCGGAACGCCAAGGATGAGGTCACTACAACCCTCAACCCGTATCTGATACGGCGTATCGACCAGCTTGAGCATCAGGCCCTCCGCAAGCGGCCGGCTCACAAAGCGCATGGCAGACATTGGGGACGTGGAAAGACCGCCGCAGGCGGGGATGAGCGGTATACTCCGCGTCGACCTGATGTCATCGACGAATTGAATTTCATGGGGATGCTGCCTGGTATCTACTTCATTTTCTCCCGCAACGGCTGCGATCAGGCTGTCGAACAATGCATTAATGCCGGACTTGAACTGACCAGTGATGAAGAGGCGATGCGCATCCATGAAATTGTCGATGACATGGTTGAGGGACAGCTCAGCAAAGATGATTTGAAGGCTCTGCATTTCTCTCAATTCCGCTTCGCACTCGAGGAAGGTTTCGCTTCACACCATGCGGGCATGATCGCCTTGTTCAGACAAATCGTTGAACGTCTGTTCGAAGAAGGTCTGATCAAGGTTGTGTTCGCCACGGAAACATTGGCTCTCGGCATCAATATGCCGGCGCGTAGCGTCATCGTCGAAAAGCTCGAGAAGTATGACGGGACCGGGCACGTTACACTTACGCCGGGGGAGTTCACCCAGCTCACCGGCCGTGCGGGCAGGCGGGGCATTGATACCATCGGCCACGCTGTCATCGTCGATCATCGCGGATTTGTTCCGGCGACGGCTGCCGCTCTGTCCAGCAAACGCGTATACCCGTTGCATTCCAGCTTCAAACCCACGTTTAATATGGCTGTCAATCTGCTGTATACGAGTAGTTATCAGACTGCACGAGTGACATTGGACCGCTCGTTTGCCCAATGGGAGGCGAACGAGTCCGCATGGCAGCTCGAAGCGCAGATCGATTCACTCCATCACGCGCTTGACGGTTATGAACGCGCCTTCGTATGTGATCGAGGTGATTTCACCCAATTCATGACGCTGCGTATGCGGCTGAGTGATTTGCAGAAGAATGGCAGACGTGTGTTGAAACATCGGATGTTTCCATCGCAAACTGCACGGCGAGAGGCATTCCAGTCGCTTGACCAGCAAATCGCCCAGCTGAAGTGGGACGAGCAGCATCATCCATGCCGGTCATGCCCTGACCTTCAGGAGCATCTGCGGTGGGGGCATCGATGGATGAGGGAGAAGCGTGAGCTGGATCGTGTGCAGGAACGCTACGATTCGCGTACCGGATCAGTCGCCCGTCAGTTTGACCATATCTGCGATATTCTCACCGAGTTTGGTTACTTGGAACGGTATGACGATGGTGATGCTGCATCTCTTGTGCTCACATCCGGCGGACGTTTGCTCAGACGGTTGTACAGTGAACAGGATCTTGTGCTCGCCGAGGCGATCAGATCCGGACTGTTGGACACACTGACTCCGCAGCAGCTCGCCGCAGCATTGTCCGGCTTGGTGTATGAAGCGCGACGCGGTGAGAGTGGCGAACCACGCCGGTATCCAGGAGGTTCAACCGGACCTGTTGCCCATGTCTGCTCACAGTTACGAGCGATGAGTGCGCGCATCAACACCATGCGCGAAGATTGCGGGCTTGAGCGTCTGCCCGATATTGATTTCGGCATCGTCGATATTGTGTATCGATGGGCGGAAGACGAGCCGTTGGCACAAGTGTTGCATGACACCGATTTGACCGGTGGGGATTTTGTGCGCAACATGAAGCGCCTGGCGGATATGCTTCAACAGGTTGCGGCCGCGTTGCCGAATGTTCCCGAATTCGATGGGCCGCTCGCGCAGAAGGCCCATGATGCTCATATCATGATCAATCGTGGTGTCGTCGCGTACAGTGGTGTCGACTGATTCGACGGCCGCTGAATATGGGAATACCGTACAAGTCCGAACTGTTGGGTACGGTTGGTAGGTATTGGTTACCCAAGGAGGAATAAGACAACATGGCAGAACGCAGCTTGCGTGGCATGAGCATCGGAGCGAAGTCGCTCGAATCCGACGATAATGTGGATTTCGCCGCACGATCCGATGTCGCGTATGTATGTCCGAATGGCCATCGTACGATTATTCCCTTTGCTGAAGGTGCTGAACCCCCGAAAGAGTGGGAATGCCGTTGCGGACAAATTGCGCATCGTGAAGGCGACTCAGACGATGATGCGGACGAAATCAATAAGCCGACACGAACCCACTGGGATATGCTGATGGAACGCCGCACGGAAGACGAGTTGAAAGAACTGCTTGAAAAGCGTTTGCAAATGCATCGTGACGGTTGGATTCCCGATTATGAGTGAGCGAATGATGCAGTAAGCGATGCCGTGCACGGATTGTCCCGTACACGGCATTTTTCATGTTCGGTCATGATGACAGGGCATAATGAATTGGGGGAGAGGAACGCAATGCGCGTTCTGCTCCATGCGTATCACAGCTACCGGAACATTCACAGAGAGGACCGCATGACCGTATCGCAACCAAGAAACGTCGTCCTGCTTGATTTGGATGGGACGTTGACCAAATCTGACCCAGGTATCATCGCTTGTGTGATTAAGGCGTTCCAAGAGCTTGGACGTCCTGTTCCGGATGATGCCGAACTCCACCGGTTTATCGGGCCAGCGATTATCGAGTCTATGCAACGCAATCATATTCCAGATGATCAGTTGGAACGGGCGGTTGCAATCTATCGCGAGTATTACACCAACAAAGCTGTGTTTGATGATCCGAATGAGCCGGGCAACAAGGTTCCCGGGCGGCTCTATAACACGGTGTATCCGGGCATCCCGGAACAGCTACGGCGGCTTCGTGCGCAAGGATATGTGTTGGCGATCGCCACATGCAAGCCGGAATATCAGGCCAAGCCCATTTGCCAGCATTTTGGATTGGACGATCTGGTCGATGATATCTACGGGGCCAGTGAAGATAATTCGCGTCTTGATAAGGATCAAGTCATTCGGTACGGATTCGAAAAGATGGGATTTGATACCGCCCGTGGAGACCGTGCGCTGATGGTCGGCGATCGCTGGACCGACGTTGAAGGCGCCAAGGCGTGCGGCCTAGCATGTCTTGGATGCGGATGGGGCTATGCCGAGCCTGGAGAACTTGCTGAACATGGTGCGTATCGAATCATTGACGCCGTGGATCAGCTGTGTGACGCCGTGGATGATTTCTTCACGCCTGCGCGGTGATTGTTCGCGGCTATGACGAGTTGTGTACCTCGATGTCCGTGCGTTTTCGTTGACGTGGCAGATGAACAGGCCAGCCGGGAACGTGCGGACATCGCGTATGTATGGCAACTTCGAAGCAGCGTCGAGGCACCGTCAAAGATCCGCGACTGGTGCTTGCGGTAAAATCCGATAATGTATGTTATGTCAGATTGGCAATTCGGCGCCGCCCCTACCACAGTGGCTATGCCGGCCAACGCTACATGTCACGGCCGGCATAGCGTGCACGGTGATACGAGAATCCGCTCACAGCGACTGCGACCGGCCGGGATTTTCGCCGCCGGCTGTCTGCGATGATGGCTGCGCATCGGCATGCTGCTCGGCGTGTTGTTTGGCACGACGCGCCTGGTCTTCTGCGGCCTTGGATGCGATGCGATACATGGCCCACAAGTCCCATGCGATAAGCGCGACAAGAACAGCTCCTGACACCCATCCGACCTTCGTGTACCATGTGCGCATGGCAGCGCTGATGTCATGACGATATATGATGAATGCTACGTATGGTGCCATAGCCAGCACGAGTGATACGAAATGCAATGCTATAGCGCTTTTCGCAACAGGTTTCGGCTCTTCCTTCGTTCCGGCGTAGTGACGCGCGAGGATGACGATGGCGATGCAGCATGCTGCTGCAATCAACCAAAGAATCAGTGGGATGAGGGTCATTGGTGCTTCCTTCCGTCGTAGTATTCAGATTTGCTCATACAGTGTCGGTATCGAGCCGCCTCACCCGAGCGGCACGCGCAATGTCTCGTGTCGAGTGGGAATCGGGAATCTTCCACGGTACTCCCCCGCATCGGCTTCTTCCTGGCATGCAGTGCATCGCAGAACATGGTTACAGCGTATCGGTGAAATGTTCTCGCTGCGCGTGATGGATGGCGATGCGTTCTCGCATGCGTTGTGCGGCCAATTCTTCAAACGGGATTGGCGGGGATAAACGTCCCGTGGATGCCACGGCTTTGCCGTCCGGGTATACGTCCACAGAGGGTTCCATTTCCAATGATGCTTCGATTCCATGCCACAGGGCGGCCACGGATATGCCGAATACCGCCGCTCCTGATTGCATGACATCGCCGATGGTGTCTCCGTCCCGGCATTCGCGCACACGTTCACCGTCACTGACAATAGTGGTGTGCTCGAGCTGCGCGATGCTGCGTTGCATCAGATACCCTATGGCGATTGTGACATTCTGCAGGTTCACGCCGGCGTCAAGCAACCGTTTCGACACCGCCAAAATGAGGACATCCTTGAACGAATAGAGTCTTCGGGATCCTGAACCGTGCGACGCTTTGATTGATGGAACGACGATTTGTTTGCGCGCCCAATAATCCAGCTGACGGTAAGTGATGCCCGCAACTTTTGACGCCACCGTGCCACGATATCCTCTTGTCGGTTGGTCGTCATCAGGGAACGAGAACAACTCCCCCTGGATAATGTGTATCGCGGTGTTCCTCGGGCGAATGCCGGCATCCGATGCACGTGGTGTCTCTTGGCTCGTCATGCCTCGCCTTTCGCATGTACTTCGATGGGGTTGGACCGAAGTGATTCAACCCCATCAATCAGCGCACGGTATCGCTCGTCCAATGAGACGATTCGCGCCCGTTGCCGTGGTTAAGCCCTTGGGGTGTTGCCGAAAAAGACCAGCCGGAATTTTCCGATCATGATTTCGTCTCCATTCTTCAGCGAGGCTTTATCGACGCGCTGACGATTGACATAAGTGCCGTTGAGGCTGCCTGCGTCAATGACTTCGAATGCGCCATTGGTGCGGCGGAATACCGCATGGTGGCGGGATACGGTGGAATCGTCCAGCAGGATGTCAGCGTGCGGGTCACGACCGACCGTAACCTCGTCCTCGTCAAGCAAATAACGTGAACCTGACACGGCGCCTCGTGTGGAGATAAGCAGTGCTGTGCCTGGGGACAACTTGGTGATGGTGTCGAGGTCCTCTTGCGTCAGAGGGCGATCGCCTGTTGTAGTGATGGGAATGGTTATGGCGGGCATGCCAATGATGGTTGTTTCGCCAGCGCTTGGAATCGGATCTGTCATAGTTGCTATTCTACAGTCTTTGCGTATCGATATTGCGGAACATCACGAATCTCGTGGATTTCTACCTTGTCGACTGCCTTGACCTTGACTTTTGCACCGTATTTCACATTCAGTCTTGACCCGACTCCACCTGCGATATTGACAGCGTTTTGCAGGTTCTGAGGGTCCCCGATTGCTTTGATGATGTAAGGGGCAGTGAGTGTCTGGCCGTCACAGACGAGACCGTTTTTCGTGTCGGCGAAGTATGTGGAGGTGACTACACGCACCGTATTGACTGCCATGACTTCTGCACCGGCATTGCGTAGTTCTTCGATGAGTTCGAACATGGTGGCTGCATCGACCCGTTCTTTACTGCCTTTGCTGATGGTGATGATAACGCCTTTCCCTTGTGCGGCGAGTCGTCCGGAAAGCAGGCCGCTGGTCTCCTCGTTCTGTTTGGCAATGCGTTGGGCTTCCGCCTGCTTGTTGGCGGCTTTCTGGAGGGCGGTGAGTTGCTCGGTCAACTGGCTTTTACGCTGTTCCAGGTTTTGTACCTGCGCACTGGTTTCGGTGATCAGCCTGGTGAGTTCCTCTTCGCTCATGGTTTCATACGTTGCTGTGGTGTTGTTGAGTTGGATGGCGTAGCTAAAGCCGAGCAGGGCACACAGCAGTACGATGAACAGGCTGGTGACGAACCTTGTCCTCGCCGCGTTCGCTTGTAGCGAACGCCGGGGCTTTCGTCTGATGACGGGGAATGATCCTGTTTCCGTATGGTCGTTGGCGCTGTCGGTTACACGCTGATGGTGTAACCGGCTGAGCAAATCTTGGGGTTCTCTTCTGTGGTCCATGCGTCAAGCCTTGAAAACGAATCGGCGTATCGCGGAAACATTCGAGAAGATACGGATGCCGAGCACGACGATAACCGCAGTCTGCAACTGTGAGCCGACACCGAGCTGATTGCCCAACAGGACTAACAGGGTCGCGGTCAACACGTTTGAAATGAATGAAATCACGAACACCTTATCGGAGAATGTCCTCTCGAAATACGCTCGCGCGGCGCCCAACAACGCATCCAGTGCTGCGACAACCATGATCGGCAGATATGGTTGCAGGACAACTGGAATATCCGGCTTGACAAAGATTCCTATGACCACGCCGATGATGAGACCTAGTACAGCAGCCATTAGTCTGCCCTTTCCGCATAAGAGATGTCGCTTGAGCTCGCAGCTTCAAGTGTAATCGACTTTGATGTGCTGACTTGCGGGAAAATGCCGGCGGACTTCAATGTCTTATAGAGAGATGGCTGGCTGCGCTCCCCCACGGCATCCGCCAAATCAGCGCTGTTTCCGATTGCCTGAATTTTGTAGGGGCTTTGGACTTGATTCACCCCGATGAGTATGGTTTGACCGGCCGTACGCACTGAAGTCTGCACCCCGATCCGGTAACCATTGACTGAGATCGCCTCCGCGCCGGCTTGCCATAGGATTTGGATGAACACCTGCAAGTCGCCGTCGGTGACGACCCGGATGTTCGTGGTGCTTTCGCGAGGTAATGATCCCGAACCGGTATCGGTGTTCGCCGCAAGCGGGTTCGCGATGCTGACAGTGATGCCGGGGCCGGTAACCGGAATGGTTCCGTTGACCATTTCGTCTTTGGTGAGGGTATCGTGTTGGGATGGGTTCGCAAGCTTTTTGGATTGCGCCTCGACTCGCGCCCTGAGTGTGGAGACCTCCCCGCTCAAGGAATTCATCTGTTTGGTCTGCTGGGTCAATTCTTTCGCGAGGCTGCTGCGTACGGCTTTGCGGGGATCGGTGTGCAACGTCTGCACGATGATGCTGCATGAGAACCCGACCGCGATGCAAATGATGAATACGATAATACGCGTACTCCATATTTGGAAGGCTGATTTCGGTCTGGTGTCCAGACGTGAGTCGCTGAACATCGGGTCCATGGGACGATTGGTCAAATCATCGATGAGCCGTAAGGAATCGTCATCGAGTTGTGGTCTGCGACGTCTCGGCGTAATGGGCATATCGGCAGAGGCCGCGGCATGATGCGATCCCAACGCTTTGGCGGATAGCGAGAACACTGCCCGGCTTCGTACCGGAGCGGTTTCCCGGTTTACGGGAACTGCTGCCGGCATACGATGCTCGTCGTATTGTCCGCTGTCCGCCATACCACTCACTTCCCGCTATCGGCGCGTATCAGTGTAGCTCCTTGATGCATGTAAATCAGGCCCGCCAGCCAATACAGGGTAATACCCCAGATGCATATCGCCAAAGCGACAAGATGCAATGTCATCGTGACCGGGCTTTTCCATATATCGGCGAAAATAAGCAGGACAATGGCTGTCATGACCAGCGCAGTCCCGGTTTTGCCGACAAAATGCACAGGCAAGGGACCGTATCCATGTTGTGCAAGCACAAGGATGAGGATACCCATCAACAAGTCACGGAGCCCGACCACAATCAGCACCCACCACGGAATGATATGCGCCATACCCAATGCGAGAATGGAGCAGAAGATGAGCAACCGGTCGGCAATCGGGTCAAGAATCTGCCCCAGCTTGCTGACCTGGTTGAACCTGCGGGCGATCACGCCGTCCAAGCTGTCAGAGAACGCTGACAGGGCAATAGCCACCAACGCCCACACCATGTGGTGTCTTGACACCAGTATGGCGATGATGGGAATCGAGATGATTCTCAATACGCTGATGGCATTGGGAACGGTAATGATGACATCACGCGCTTCCGGACTGTATGGTTCCTTCGCGGATTTGGTATGTATCTCGGTCATAAGCCGCCGAAGGTATCAGATTCTGGAAGCCTGGAGCGCGGTGACGATGATGCCTCGTGCACCGACTTCATAGAGCCGGTCCATCAGTTGGTTGACTTTGTCGCGAGGCACCATGACGCGCACCGCGGCCCACTGCTTGTCATGCAGAGGGGAAATTGTCGGGCTTTCGAATCCTGGGGTCACTTCGACTGCTGCGGCCACCTTCGAGACAGGAATGTCGTAATCCATCAGCACGTACCGCTGTGCTGTCAACACACCCTTGATGCGGCGTCCGAGGATGGTCAGACGGTCATCATCCGGTGCCACGCGGGGAGATCGAATCAGAATGGCTTCGGAATGCAAAATCGGATCGGCAAATACACGCAGACCGGCATTACGCAGCGTTGTACCAGTGGAAACGACGTCGGCGATCAGATCGGCGACACCAAGCTGGACTGATGATTCGACCGCGCCATCCAAGTGAATGATGTCGGCGTGAACATTGCGTGCCTTGAGGTAATCATCGACGAGCTTGTCATAGGAGCTCGCCACGCGCTTGCCGTCGATATCTTCGAGTCGGTTGATTGGCGATTCCGCGGGGGCGGCGAATCGGAACGTCGAAGCGCCGAAGCCCAATGGCATGTGCTCCACCGCTTCGGTGCCGGAGTTCAACAGCAGATCCCGTCCTGTGATACCGACGTCAATGGTGCCGCGTCCGACGTACACAGCGATATCCAATGGACGCAGATAGAATAATTCGACATCGTTATCGGGGTCTTCCACCACGAGTTGTCTTGAATTGCTCCGGAGTCGATATCCGGCTTCAGCGAGCATATTCCATGCAGGTTCCGACAACATGCCCTTGTTGGGCACCGCAATCCTAAGCATTGTTCCTCCTACCTGTCGGGACCTTCCCGGCAGGGTCTTTCTCACAGGTTCTTATAGATGTCTTCCAGCGTGATCCCGCGATCAATCATCATGACCTGGAGATGATAAATCAGTTGGCTCATCTCTTCTGCAGTGCGTTCCGCACCCTCGTATTCAGCGGCGATCCAGGTTTCTCCCGCTTCTTCGACGATTTTCTTGCCGATAAAATGGGTTCCCTTGTCCAACTCCCCCACGGTCAGTGAGCCGGCAGGCCGGGTCTGGGCTTTTTCGCTGAGTTCCTTGAACAATGATTCGAAAGTCTTCAATGGATGTTCTCCCTATGCTGTGTGGTTGGACGCCGCGTGTTCAGGCGCGGAACGCTTTGCTTGCCTGGTCGCGGATGGCTTCGATGGCTTCTGCCGGATTCTCGGCGCCATACACCGCGGATCCAGCGACCAGCACATCCGCACCGGCTTCAGCGACGATGTGCGCGGTCTTGGGGCTGACACCGCCGTCAACCTGGATCCGAGTGGACAGACCACGACGTGTGATTTCGTCACGCAGACGGCGAACCTTGCCCATTTGGTTGGACAAGAACTTCTGGCCACCGAATCCTGGCTCCACCGTCATGATGAGCACCATGTCGAACTCTTCGAGAATGTCGAAAATAGGTTCGACCGGTTCCGCGGGGCGGACAGCGAAGCACGCTTTGCACCCCATATCGCGCAACTGCCGTGCCAGACGGACCGGTGCATGGGTGGCACCCATATGGAAGCTGACGGATGACGCCCCGAGCTTCGCATACTCGGGTGCCCAACGATCCGGATCCTCGATCATGAGATGGACATCGACAGGAAGCTCGGTGACTTCGCAAATCCGCTTGACAATCGGCTCGCCGAGAGTGAGGTTGGGCACGAAATGATGATCCATAACGTCGACATGGACGAGATCAGCGTTGCTGATAGCCTTGAGGTCACGCTCGAGATTGCAGAAATCGGCGGACAGGATACTCGGTGCGATTTGAATACTCATGGTTTCATTCTACGAAATACGTCTGACGATGAGCGCAGCCGGCCGGTAGATGAGCAGGCTGTCAGTTGTTCTCATCGGCAAGTTTGCTGTTTTCGAGTTCGCTCTGGGTACGGAGCCGTTCAGCCAAGAGAGCGCTGCTCTTGCCGGTCCTTTGGATGATGACGAACGCGATGACCGAGAGAATGAACACCGCCATCGAGACCCAGACATTGATTCTCACACCGAGGAACTCATGGGCGAAATCGATGCGCAAGGACTCAATCCATGTACGCCCGGCGGTGTACCACATGACATACAGAGCGAACAGCGACCCGCATTTCAACGTGTTGTACGTCTTGCGCCCGATCCATATCAGGAGTGCGGCTCCAATCAGGTTCCATATCATCTCATACAGGAATGTCGGATGGAACAGTGTCCCGGTGGGGCACGTGGCACCGTCATAGCATTGCTCGTGGCTGCCGATCGCAGTGCCCGCCGTATTGAGTTTCAGCCCCCAAGGCAAGGTTGTAGGGGCTCCATACAGTTCTTGGTTGAACCAGTTGCCCAGCCTCCCGACCGCTTGGGCTACCAGAAGTCCGGGGGCGACACAATCGGCGAGCAACGCCATCGGATAATGCTTGTGACGGCACCACGCCCATGCGGCGAGAGCGCCGAAGGCGACGCCGCCCCAAATGCCCAATCCCCCATTCCAGATTCTGAACATTTCAACCCAATCGCCATGTGGTCCGAAGAATCGTTCAGGCGTGGTGATGATGTGATATAAGCGTGCGCCGATGATGCCGGAAGGTACGGCGCACAGTGTGATATCGAGAATCTGGTCGAAGGTCCCTCCCGCCTTGTTCCACCGCTGCGTGGTGATCCATACGGCGCCGATGATGCCGGCGAGAATGCATAGCGCGTAATAATGAATGGTCACGGGACCCACGGTGAATTGTGACATCGTGGGCGACGGAATGTATGCGAGTGTCATATCTCCCTGATGGTAATGGATGACTGCGATATCCCGCCGATAGCAATCGTCGGCAGACGACAGCACATCTACTGTATATCTGTTATATATTACTGCAAAACACTCGAGTCTCCAGAACAGCAATGTGCCCCCAGGCACTGCGATACCGCAGATGCCTGGAGGCACATTCGAAGTCTTGGCTTGTGCGCCGTAGCGTCGAGCGACGCTACTTCCGTGCCGAGTGGATGCCCTCAGCGAGTTCTTCGACCTTACCGGCCAAAGCGGTGAGTCCTTCCTGCTGAGGTTTCGGCGAGCCGGACGCGTCGTCGAGCAAAGTGTGCACCAGCGCGGAACCGACAATCACACCGTCGGCATACGAACCGACACGGGCGCCCTGCTCCGCTGTGGAAACACCGATGCCCACACACACGTTGTCCGCCCCTGCATTCCTGGTTCGTGCGACAAGCCGTTCAGGCGATGCTGACAAGGTCTCCCGTTCACCGGTGACACCCATGCGGGATGCTGCATAGACGAATCCGCGTGCATTGTCGGCGACAATGCGCAGGCGTTCATCGGACGTGTCAGGAGAAACCAGGAAAATACGGTCGAGACCGTGACGATCCGACGCCTCAATCCATTCTCCCGCCTCGTCGGGAATCAAATCAGGCGTGATGATTCCGGCACCACCGGCATTCTCAACATCGGTGGCGAACCGTTCAACGCCATAATGGAAAATAAGATTCCAGTAGCTCATGATGAGCGGAACACCACCGGCATTCGCCACGGTTTCCACCGCTTTGAACACGTTGGCGATGCGTTCACCATTGTCGATGGCGATCTTGGACGCCGCTTGGATAACCGGTCCGTCCATCACGGGATCGGAATACGGCAAGCCGATTTCCACGGCGTCAACACCGTGTCGCACCATCGTATCGAATGCTTTGAGGGAATACTCCGGATCAGGGAAGCCATACGGCAGATACCCGATGAACGCCGGTTCGTTGCGCTGTTTGAACTGCGAGAACATCGCCTTGGTTTTACTCGGCTTATGGCTGATGCCCAAAGGCTGTCCCGAAGGTGTTGTCGTAGGATTCGTCATGGGGTCACTCTCCATCCACACTGGTACCGTGAGCGCCGTTGGCTTCCAGCGCCTTGCTTTGTTCGTCGGTAAGATACCCGAACCATTTTCCTGCAGTGGCGACGTCTTTGTCCCCTCGTCCAGAGACATTGACCAGGATCACCGGATCGGTATAGCCTTTCGCCTTGAGGTCAGCGGCCGCCTTGTAAGCGCCGGCCACGGCGTGAGAGCTTTCGATTGCCGGAATGATGCCCTCGGTTTCGCACAGGTCCTTGAACGCGCTCATCGCCTCGTCATCGGTCGCATACGAATAGTTGACGCGGCCGATATCCTTCAGCCATGCGTGCTCAGGGCCGACTGAAGCGTAGTCGAGACCGGCGGAAATCGAGTACGTGTTCTTTGTCTGGCCTTCCGAGTCCTCCAGCAAATAGGATTCCGCACCTTGGAACAAGCCGAGATCAGCGGCACCCGGCGTCAATCGTACGGCGTGCTCACCGGACTCGATGCCATGCCCGCCGGCTTCGAAGCCGTACAGGTTGACGCGCGGATCGTCCAAAAACGCGTTCATGATGCCGATGGCGTTGGAGCCGCCGCCGACGCACGCGCAAATCGCATCCGGATGGTCGATGCCATACACATCGTGCAACTGTTCTTTCGCCTCTTCGCCGATGATTTTCTGGAAATCACGGACGATGGTCGGGAACGGGTGCGGACCGCAAACCGTGCCCAGCAGATAATGGGTGGTTTCCACGTTGGTGACCCAGTCCCGTAGGGCCTCGTTTATCGCGTCCTTGAGAATCATGGATCCTTGGGTGACTTCGACGACCTCCGCTCCCAGCAATCTCATGCGGGCGACATTCAGCGCCTGCCTGCGGGCATCGATTTGTCCCATATAGATGCGGCATTTGAGACCGAGCAAAGCGCAGACGGTTGCGGTGGCAACACCATGCTGACCTGCTCCGGTTTCAGCGATGACCCGGGTCTTACCCATGCGCTTGACCAGGAGTGCTTGTCCCAGCGCATTGTTGATTTTATGGGCGCCCGTGTGGTTGAGATCCTCCCGCTTGAGGAATACGCGAGCGTTCAAACCGGTCTTCTCGTTGAGACGTTCCGCAAAACGAGGGGCTTCGGTCAACTTCGAAGGACGACCCACATACTGTTCGTTCAGCCGTTTCAGCTCCGCTTGGAACGCCGGATCGGCTTTGGCGTCGTTGTACACGCGTTCGAGCTCATCCAAAGCTCCGACCAGTGCTTCCGGAACAAAACGGCCACCGTATTTGCCGAAATACGGCCCTTGGTGCTGTGATAATGGTGTAGATTCTGAAGCTTTCACACGTTCTCCTGTCTTTACCAATCGACGCACTGCGGCGACATGGTCGTCCGCGGTTGCGACACCTTCACCGACCAGCACCGCGTCGGCGCCAGCCCTCGCATAATCTTCGAGTTCGACACTGCCAAACACTCCCGATTCTGCGACTTTGATTACATCATTGGGCAGATCTGCGGCAAGTTCACGATACTTGCTGACATCCACCCGGAGGTTCTTCAGATTACGCGCATTGATGCCGATGACCTGCGCACCGGCGTCGCGGGCACGTTCGATTTCCTCACGCGTATGGGTTTCAACCAACGCGGTCATGCCCAACTGATGTGTCAACGTCAGCAGACTCTCGAGTCTGGCATCATCAAGTGCCGCGACAATCAGCAGGATAAGGTCAGCGCCATGGGCGCGAGCTTCCCAAATCTGGTACGAATCCGTGATGAAATCCTTGCGCAACACGGGAATCTGCACCGCTGCACGCACCTGATCGAGATCGGCAAGTGATCCAAGAAAACGACGTCCCTCGGTCAGTACCGATATCGCGCTGGCGCCGCCCTGCTCGTATGCCGTGGCCAGAGCGGCTGGATCGGGAATATCCGTCAGGTGCCCCTTCGAGGGGGAAGCGCGTTTGATTTCCGCGATGACCGGGATGGCGTCGTCGCGTTTGAGCCACTGCTTGGCATCCAACGGCGGCGGCACCGTCCCGGCAAGACGTTTGAGATCATCAAGCGTTACGGTTTCGGCACGTTGCCGCATGTCTTGTGTGGCTCCTGCCACGAGTTCGTCAAGTACTGACATGGTTCCTCCTGAATACGTCAAAGCCTAATCGCAGCATGAGGATGCGGACGCTTGTCGCTCGGATGCTGGGCTATGCGTGTTCTTGTTGCGTCGCTGCTGGATTGACAATCACGGGCGTGCATCATGGTGATGCTGGTCCGGTTGTATGGAACGGAGCTGCGCCGCGATTTGAATCGCCTCGACACTGGCCTCGGCTTTGTTCCGGGTTTCCTGCCACTCACGTTCGGGGACAGAGTCCAGCACAATACCCGCACCAGCTTGTACACTCGCATGATGGTCCCGAATGAATGCCGTGCGGATGGTGATCGCCATATCCATATTCCCGCTGAAATCGAAATAACCGGCGGTGCCGCCGTAAATGCCACGGTCGGCAGGCTCCAGCTCGTCGATGATATCGATTGCCCGCGGTTTCGGCGCTCCGGAAAGGGTTCCTGCGGGGAAAGCCGAGGTGAAGACGTCGAAAACCGTCTTGTCTTTGCTGACGGTGCCGGTCACAGTCGAACAGATGTGCATGATGTGGCTGAAGCGCTTGATATCCATCAGGGACACGACTTCCACGCTGTCCGGTTCGCATACGCGGCTCAGATCGTTGCGCGACAAATCCACAAGCATGATATGTTCGCTGCGTTCCTTCGGGTCGGCAAGCAGTTCCTGCTCCAACCGGGCGTCTTCCTCCGGCGTGGTACCTCGAGGCCGTGAACCGGCGATCGGGAAGGTCATTGCATGACCGCCATCCACTTTGATCAGCGTCTCAGGGCTGGAGCCGATAACGTTGAAATCACGTCCTTGGGCGTCGGTCAGGGCGAAGAAATACATGTATGGGCTTGGATTGAGTGTACGCAGCACACGGTAGACGTCAACGGGATCCGCAGGCGAATCGATATCCAATCGCTGCGAAATCACCACTTGGAATACGTCGCCGTCGATGATATGCTGCTTGGCTCGCTCAACGGCCTGCTCATACTCGGCTTTCGGCGTTCGGAACCGTAATTGCGGTTGAGGAATGCTCGGATCGAGAACGTTTACCCTGGATTCATCCGGGGCAGGCGTGGCTGCCTTACGTTGCATGAGATCGAGACGTTCGATGGCACGATCATAGGCGAGATCGGCGCGTGCAGGGGAATCATCCATATTGATGGCGTTCGCGATGAGCCACACCGAACCGTCGACATGGTCGACTACTGCGATGTCGGTCGCCAAGGCGAGCACGGTTTCCGGTTGGCCTGTCTCATCGGGAGCTGTGGCGCTCAATGTGGGTTCCCAATGTCTGATGGCGTCCCATCCCACGGTTCCGACCAATCCGCTGGTGAGATTCGGCAATCCTTCGACATCCGGCGCTTTCAATGCCCGGAGTGTTGCGTGGGCGACCTCAGCGACATCACCGCTGGTGGGAATACCTTGCGGCACGGTTCCCAGCCAATCAGCCTGACCATGATTGGACCGCAGCTGGGCCATGGAATGGACACCGATGAAACTGTAGCGTCCCCATGAACCGCCATATTCGGCGGACTCAAGAATGAATGTGCCGCTTTCGCCGCCGGCAAGTCGCTCATAAAAACCTACCGGGGTCAACGAATCGGCAAGAAGCCGGCGAACAATCGGAATGACTCGGTACCCCTGATCGGCGATATCGTGGAACTGCTGGCGGTTCGGCCACGTAGCCCCCCATTTCAGGTCTTGTACACTGCAAGAACTCATTGCTGTGCCTCCTGATCTTCAGTGCGAGACCCGACGACCACAGGCAGTGGGCCACCTTCGTCGAAGCATGATCGTTTACCGGTGTGGCATGCGGCACCGACCTGATCGACCTGGACCAGGATGGCATCCCCATCGCAATCCAGATTCAGTGCCTTGACGTATTGCACATGCCCTGACGTATCTCCTTTACGCCAATATTCCTGACGTGAACGTGACCAGAATGTCACGCGACCCGTTGTCAGCGTGCGGCGTAGTGCTTCATCGTTCATATATCCGACCATCAACACTTCATGAGTGTCGTATTGCTGGATCACCGCTGCGACAAGACCTTTGCTGTCGCGCTTGAGCCGTTCGGCGATGCGTGGATCAAGCCGCTGCGCATTGTCGAAGACTGGTTGTGAATCACTGCTTGTGGATGGCATGGGCTACTCCCTGATTTGTTACTGTATGATGCCTGGAACTTCAACACAAGTTTGCCACAATCTGCTGTGGCTAAGGCACTGCATAAGAATGGAACACAACAAGAAACATCCATTCCCCATCATTGGTGATGGGCTTGCAAGACTCGGAATGCTGCGATGACGGCTGATGGCAAAGTTACCGGACCGTGTAGCCGGCCTTACGGAGCTCGGCCTTGACATCACCGATGGTCATCTTGCCATAATGGAACACCGAGGCCGCGAGCACGGCATCAGCACCGGCAGCGATGGCCGGAGGGAAATCCTCGACTTTACCTGCGCCGCCGCTTGCGATAATCGGAATGGTGACTTGGGAACGCATGGCGTGAATCATATCCAAATCGAAACCGTTCTCGGTTCCATCGGCATCCATTGAGTTAAGCAGTACCTCTCCTGCACCTAGTTCTTGGGCCCGGCGGGCCCACCAGAGCGCGTCAATGCCAGTGGAATGACGACCACCCATGGTTGTCACTTCGAAACCGGATTGGGTATGCTGCTCACCCTGTTCGCGTCGGGCGTCAACGGAAAGCACCAGAACCTGGCTGCCGAAACGCTCGGCGATATCGCTAATAAGCGACGGATTGTTGATGGCCGCCGTATTGACGCTCACCTTGTCGGCGCCGCAGCGGAGCAATTGGTCGACATCTTCAACCGAGCGGACACCACCGCCGACAGTGAGTGGGATAAACAGTTTTTCGGCTGTTCTGCTGACCACGTCAACCATGGTGCGGCGATGGCCGCTGGACGCCGTAACATCAAGGAACGTCAGCTCGTCAGCGCCTTGACGGTAATATTCGGCCGCCAGTTCGACGGGATCCCCTGCATCTCGCAGATTCTCGAAATGCACGCCCTTCACCACGCGTCCTGCATCGACATCAAGGCACGGAATAACGCGGACCGCTAATGCCATCTTGCTACTCCTCGGTTTGTGGTGAAGAACTTGTTATGTTCTACGATAGTCTCAGCCCTCGAACGATTATGACGTTGTCTCACGAAGTGAGCGTGCCGTAGGATTTCGACAAGGCGAGTATGGTTCAAGCCGTCGGCCGGTACTTTGCGGATAACTGCCCGCATGCGCCGTCGATGTCCTGCCCACGGGTATCACGTAGTGTCGCAGTAATACCAGCATGATGCAGAATATCGAGGAATCGGCGTTCGTCTTCCGGCTTGGATGCCGTCCATTTCGATCCCTCAATCGGGTTGAGCGGAATGGGGTTGACGTGCGCCCAGTCATCGCCATAATGGTTCAGCCGCTTCGCCAGAAGCGTGGCATGTTCGGCTTGATCGTTGATGCCGCGCATCAGAGCGTATTCGATACTGACCCTGCGCTTGGTCGCACGATAATAATCGTGTGCGGCATCAAGTACTTGGGTGGTGTTGAATCGGCGGTTCATCGGCACCAATTCGTCACGCAGCTGGTCGCTGGGGGCGTGCAAGGATACGGCGAGTCTGACCGGCAATCCTTCGGCTGCGAGTTTGCGAATACCTGGTACCACGCCGACCGTTGATACTGTGATGTTGCGGGCAGAAATGCCGAATCCTTCCGGAGGCATGGCGCTGATCTGCCGTACCGCGCTGATAACCGAGCGGTAATTGCCCATCGGCTCGCCCATACCCATGAACACGACGTTGCTCAGACGGCAGGGGCCTCCGGCGATACCACCATCGCGGCAGGTACGGGCTGCAATCCTGACCTGCTCGAGAATCTCACCGGTGGACATGTTCCTCGTCAATCCCAATTGTCCGGTCGCACAGAACGGGCATCCCATGCCGCAACCGACCTGGCTGGAAATACACAAGGTGGTTCTTGTGGGATAGCGCATCAGGACGGATTCAATCATCGCGCCATCGAACAGGCGCCAAAGGGTTTTGATGGTTGTCCCTGCATCGGCAACTTGGTGTGTGACTTCATGGATAAGTTCAGGGAAGAACGTATCTTGGGCAATCTGGCTCTGCTTCGACGGGAAATCGGAGAACGAGGCAACGTCGGTATCGTAGTGGGCGAAATAGTGATTCGCCAGCTGTTTGACGCGGAAACGCGGCATACCGATTGATTTCGCGGCGGCTTCTCGTTCTGCCGTATCCATGTCGACAAGATGGACCGGAGGCTTGCCACGCCGGGCATGATCTTTTGCCAGGACATCTTTGAATGCGCCGGCAGTGCCTCCCGGTGTGATGCCGGTTTCTGGTTCAGTGCCTTGTATGGTCATGAATATCTCCTGTCAGGTTGTGTCGTACGGATGGCGGTCGTGTGCCTGCCTCAGCGATGTGCCAAGTCGGGGTTGATTCTGTCACAACCCCGTCACGTACAGCAAGGCCATCATGAATGGTGCTGTCAGCAAGATGGAGTCGACACGATCCATCACTCCCCCGTGGCCTCGCAGCAAATGTCCCATATCTTTGATTCCGATGTCACGTTTCAGCATGGAGGCGCACAAGTCGCCGAATGTTCCGACCACGCCAATCAGGACGCCGGCGATGATCGGGACCCACCAGCGGCTTGCCCACAGCGTTGGATACGTGCAGGCGAAAATCACGAATGCGCCTGCCATGGCGAACAGTATCGATCCGATCAATCCTTCCACGGACTTCTTCGGGGAGATTCGTGGGGACAGCTTATGCTTGCCGAACCATGCGCCGGCAAACAGCCCGCCGGTATCGCTCAAAGCGGGAAGAAACACAATCATGATGGCGTGGGCCACCGCATGGCCGTGGAACGTCAACGACAGAGCGATGAATGACGCGAGAAGAGGAATATACAAGACGGTGAACAATGATACGGCGACGCTGGTGAGCCTGCTGTGCCGGGCATTGGCCGTGCCATGGTTGAACGACGATTCCAGACGCGCACCAGCGTTGGTCTGGGCGAGCTTGTGCTCGATCTCCATGCTCAATCTGTCGCCGAAACTGAAGTTCGCCGTGGCGCTCAAGGCGACAAGTACCATGGACAGCATTACGCACACGGCCATGGCGGAAACATGCCATGGCGAGTAGTAGGTTGCGAGCAAGGTGACGGTGGAGCATATCCAGAGCATGATGACCGGGATATGCATGCCCGCGATAGCAAAATCGACGCGAAGCTCCCAAAGCGCGAGAATCATGAACACAATCAGCAACACCATGAACACATCCATGCTGATGGCCAGGCATGCGACGATAATCGCGATGAGGATCACTGCGGTGGCGATCGCCTGAGGCATGTTACGCCCCGTTTTCTTGTTGATTTCTTCGAGGGTTTCCTCGGCACTGCCGTCATGCGCGCTGCTGTTGTCCATCGTCATCCTTCTTTGCCAACATCACCGAAGCGGGCCCCGCCACCCGGTGCACGGTATGGACGAGGCCCGCGTTCCGTCAGGAGGTTTCAGACCTCCATGATCTCCTTCTGCTTGGTTTCCAGCAAGGAATCCAGCTCGTCAGTGAATTGCTTGGTGAGCTTGTCAAGCTCCTTGAGTTGACGATCACCGTCATCCTCGCCCATATCGCCATCCTTGACGGACTTGTCGATGCTTTCCTTGGCTTTACGACGGATGTTACGCACCGCGACTTTGCCGTCTTCAGCCTTTGCCTTGGCGATCTTCACGTATTCCTTGCGGCGCTCCTCTGTCAGTTCAGGCATGGTGGCGTAAATGACGCTGCCTTCGCGACGCGGGCTGACCCCGAGGTCGGAATCGCGGATTGCTTTTTCCACGGCATTCGCCTGTGATGCATCATATGGAGTCACCGCAAGCGTACGGGGTTCAGGCACGCCGATGGTGGCGACTGCTTTAATCGGCGTGGGAACGCCATAATATTCGACAGTCAAGCCGTTCAGCAGCGCTGGATTGGCACGACCGGTACGAATGCCGGTGAAGTTCTCTTTGGTGGCTTCGACAGACTTGCTCATCTGTTCTTTGGCCTGTTCGATGACTGTAGCCATGGTTTCTCCTTTGGCGGGATTCGTCGTTGAACGACTTGCTTGGTTCCATTGTAGCGTCGAATGACGCTACAGACGTTATGCGAGCGTTGAGTCCGCAGCCGATACCAAGGTGCCGATTTCTTCGCCGAGCAGGGCGCGGGTGACATTGCCCGGCTCTTCCAGACCGAATACACGGATGGGTTTGCGGTTGTCACGCGCCATGGACAGTGCCGCGGCATCCATAACCGCAAGATTATCGACGAGGGCACGGTCGTAGCTCAACGTGGCGAAACGCTGGGCGGAATCAACCTTGCGAGGGTCGGCGGTATACACGCCATCCACACCGTTCTTCCCCATGAGGACTTCGTCGCAATGGATTTCCAACGAGCGTTGAATCGAAACGGTATCGGTCGAGAAATACGGCATGCCGGCGCCTGCTCCGAAAATGACGACCCTGCCCTTTTCGAGGTGACGGATGGCTTTCAGAGGAATATACGGCTCCGCCACTTGTCCCATGGCAATCGCCGTCTGGACGCGAGTGGCTTGGCCTTCCTGCTCAAGGAAATCCTGCAGAGCCAAGCAGTTCATGACCGTACCGAGCATGCCCATATAATCGCCTCGGCTACGATCGATACCCGCTTGCTGAAGTTCGGCGCCTCGGAAGAAATTGCCGCCACCCGTCACGATAGCGACTTGAACACCCTGCTGGACCGCGGGCACGATTTCCTGCGCAATACGGCGGACCACCTGAGTGTCGATACCGACGGCTCCCCCGCCAAACGCCTCGCCTGAAAGCTTGAGCAATACCCTGCGTGGCTTGTTTGTGCCAGTCATATCTGGGCCTTTCTATGCCGAATCAATCTTTGCCGTTGTACCACATTAGCGTCGGTGAACGACAGCGAGCGGCCACACCACTGGTACGGTTCGCGTCGTTGCGATGCTGTTCATACGTCATCGGTACGCCGGACCCCGATACCGGTTGGAAGGATGACCGGCAAGACCTGAATACATGTTCGCCGCTGCGCTTTGAACAGCACAGCGGCGAACACGGAATACGCTCAATGGCGTGAATTGGGAAAAATCAGCCTATCCTCTGATCGCGGATAGCGTCACTCTTCCTCATCACCCTTGCCGACTTCGATGCGGGCGAAGGCGAGAGCCTTGGCGCCGGCCTCATCGAACAGCTTGCCAACGGTCTTGGACGGATCCTTGACGTAATCCTGATCGAGCAGAACGGCTTCCTTGTAGAAGGCGTTGAGACGGCCTTCCACAATCTTCGGGGCGATCTTCTCGATAACTGCCTGAGGCTTGCCCTTCGCAGCGAGTTCTTCGGAAGTCTTCTCATTGGCGATGCGACGCTCGGAATCAAGCACAGCCTGATCAACATCCTCACGGGTCAGCCAACGCGGGCTCATGGCGGAAATCTGCAACGCAGCCTCATGAGCGACTTTTTCGCCGGCTTCATCCGTAGCGATCATGGCCACGATGGACGGCGGCATTTCAGCGGACTTGCGGTGCGCATAGATTTCAACGTGCGGACCGGCGATCTTGGCGAACTGGCCGACCTTCACGTGCTCGCCGAACAGCGCAGCCGCCTGCTCGATATCGAACTTGACATCGCCATCGGCGGTCTTGGCTGCAAGCACGTCGTCAACATTGTTGGCGTCGGCGGCGATTGCGGCGTCAAGCACCGAATCAGCGAATTCGACGAACTTCGGGGTCTTGGCCACGAAATCGGTCTCGGAATTGATTTCCACGGCGTATCCGACTTCGCCGTTAGCGGTCTTCACGACCTTGGAAGCGATGGTGCCTTCCTGAGCCTTACGGCCTTCGCGCTTGCCCGCTGCCGCGATGCCCTTGGCGCGGATGATTTCCTTGGCGCGAGCGACATCGCCTTCGGCCTCAGTGAGAGCCTTCTTCACGTCCATCATGCCGGCGCCGGTTTCTTCACGCACCTGCTTGATCAGAGCTGCAGTGATAGCTGCCATGTGTTGTCTCCTCTTGATTTTGAAGTAATACCCAGCGGCGGGAGATGGTGTATCTCCCGCCGCTAAGGATAACAAATGCCGTGAATCAGGCCTCGGGCTCTTCGCTCTTGGCTTCTTCGGCTTTCGGAGCTTCCTGAGTCAGAAGATCCTTCTCCCAAGCTGCCATCGGCTGCTCGGAATTGTCATCAGCCTTGGCTGCCTTGCCGGAACGCTCAAGCAAACCATCGGCCACAGCGTCGGCCATCAGGCTGGTGAGCAGCTCGATGCCACGAATGGCGTCATCGTTCGCCGGAATCGGGTAATCCACCTGATCGGGATCGGTGTTGGTGTCCACGATGGCGACAACCGGAATACCGAGCTTGTGCGCTTCGGAAACGGCCAGGGCTTCCTTGTTGATGTCCACGACGAACAGCGCCGAAGGCGTGCGGTTCATGTTGCGGATACCACCAAGCTGCTTCTCCAACTTGTCCTTTTCACGCTCGAGCAGCAGCAGTTCCTTCTTGGTCAGACCGGAGCCACGCACGTCAGTGAAGTCCATCTCTTCGAGTTCCTTGAGACGGGCAACGCGCTTGGAAACGGTCTGGAAGTTGGTGAGCATACCGCCCAGCCAACGCTCGGACACGTACGGCATGCCGACGCGGGTAGCCTGAGCCTTGACTGCTTCCTGGGCCTGCTTCTTGGTGCCGACGAACAGGATCGTGCCGTTGTGGGCGACGGTTTCCTTGATGAAATCGTAAGCCTTGTCGATAAGGTCAAGCGACTTGAACAGGTTGATGATGTGAATGCCGTTGCGCTCCATGAGGATGTACTGCTTCATCTTCGGGTTCCAACGGCGGGTCTGATGGCCGAAATGCAGTCCAGCCTTCAGCATGTCGCTCATAGTGATCTGAGCCATGGTAATACTACCTTTCTTGTCGGTTATTGCCTGGTCATGTGTCACCGCGTGCAGCTTGTTGCCAAACCGACCGACACGGGACGTCGCGGACATGACGCGAATTATGCGCCTGCTAGGGAATACGATGAGTTATCCGCTGCGCGACATTGGATAACTCGAATTGACGCACAGGCAAAATAATAGCACGGACCGAAGATTTCCGATCCGTGCTATGGGCTGTGCCGGGAGAGCGACGCGAACTCAGCGTTCTCCACGCAACGTTCTCATCGCCGCTCTGCGCTCTTCTTTTTCGAGCCGGTCAAGATAGATATGTCCATCGAGATGATCCGTCTCATGTTGAAGCATGCGGCCCATGATGCCTCGTCCTTCGAGCACCACCGTCTTGCCCTCAACATCGATGCCGCGGACGCGTGCATAGTCGGCGCGGCGCGTCTTATACCACAATCCTGGCACGGACAGGCACCCCTCGTCGCCATACTGTTCGCCGCTGGTCTCTTCAAGAACCGGGTTCAGTACATATCCGAGCTTGCCTTCGATGTTATAGGAGAACGCTCGAAGACTGATACCAATCTGGTTTGCGGACAGTCCGGCACGACCGGGATCGTCCACGGTATCGAGCAGGTCCTGCACCATCCGGCGGATTGCCGGTGTGATGGTGTCGATGGTCTCGCATGGTGTGCGTAACACGGGGTCTGGAATGACACGAATCTCACGGATTGCCAAATTACTGCTCCTCTACTTGGGTTGTTTCCTGCCGTTCATTGTCTGACGGATCAGCCGGATCCTCTTCATCCGACAGACGCTTGCTGCGCAGCTCAGCCACGTTCAATTTTGCCTGGTCGAGCGCTTGCCGCACCTTGGGTGAAACGGTCTCCGAAACTTGAGAGACTGTTTCAGCCGTCTTGTCAAACAGTTTAACAGTCGCGGGGATCGGAGCCGACGGGCCCTTCGGCGTGTAAATGACGTGTTCGATGACATCGTCATAATGTTGAAGCACCTTGTTGCGTACGACCTTCATACTCGGGGTCAGCGTACCGTCCGCCTGATTGAAATCATCAGGGAGAATCGCGAACTTACGCACCGACTCAGCGCGTGACACCGAGCTGTTCGCCTGATCGATGTACTGCTGGATATAGGCGCGGACCGCATCATTGGTCGCTATCTGTTCCATCGGCATGTGAGCGTCCAGCCCCTGATGTTGCAGCCAATCACGGGTCATCTCCTCGTCCAGGGCGATCAGCGCCGCAACGAACGGTCTTCCATCGCCGATCACCACGGCATGCGAGACTATCGGACAGGTGTTGATCGTGTCTTCAATCGGCGCCGGACTGATATTCTTGCCGCCCGCAGTGATGATGATGTCTTTCTTTCGTCCGGTGATGAACAGGAATCCACGATCATCGATATACCCGAGGTCGCCGCTGTGCAGCCATCCGTCAGGTTCAAGCACTTCAGCGGTCAATTGCGGTTGCTGATAGTAGCCTTTGAAGACGTTCGGCCCCTTGATTTCCACTTCCCCGTCCTCCAAGGTACGGATGGCGATACCCGGTCCGGGGCGTCCTACGGAACCGACCTCATTGGCGTCCTCGAAATTGACGACGCAAGGCGCCGCGGTTTCCGTCATGCCGTATCCTTGGATGAAGGTGATATCGTCCATGCCGTTGAAGAAGTGGGCGAGATCGGCATTGATGGGCGCACCCCCGCAGGCAAGATACCGAAGGTTCGGGCCGAGCGCAGAACGTACGGATTTACCTACTGTCGCCATGTAGAACGAGTGGCTGATGCGCTCGGACAGAGTGTGATGGGCCCGTTCGCCGTTCTCCTCTTTCGACCACTGGGCAAAATGGCGGAACGCTTTGGCAAAAAGCCGTCCCTTGAAACCTGCACCGGCTTTTTGCGATGCCGCGTTGTACACCTTTTCGAACACACGCGGCACACCGAGCAGATAGGTCGGTTTGAAGCTGCGCAAATCGGCGAGCAGATGCTTCGCCGTGGGGATGTATCCCACCACGCCTTGCGCTCCGATCGCCGTGTATTGGATGTACCTGGCGAAGCAATGGGCCAAAGGCAGGAACAACAGCAGGCGGCTCGGCTGGTACAACATTTCGTTGAGCACGTCATAACCCGCATACACGATGTGTGTGAAATTACGGCTGGTCAGCATGGCGCCCTTCGGCTTGCCTGTCGAGCCGGACGTGAACACGATGGTCGATACGTCGTCCGCTTTCACCGCACCGATTGCCTGCTCAAGCTCATCGTCGGTCACGGATTGGCCGAAATCCACGACCGCATTGAGACCGTCGGTCTGGAAGTTGAAGATGTAGGTGAGGTCCGGCTGATCTTTGCGAATAGTGTCCAGCGTATGCGCATGAGACTCGTCTCCCGCAAACGCGATAGCCGGCTTGACGTCCTTGACGATACTGGCGGCTTGCTTGGCGGAATCCGTCTCGTAAATCGGCACGGTGACGGCACCAATCGCGGAACACGCGAAATCGACAATCGCCCAGTCATAGCATGTGGCGGAATAGATCACCACCATACTGCCATGCTTGACTCCCATACCCAGCAGGCCTCGCGCCACAGCGCGGACGCGGTCATTCATCTCTTGCGCGGTCACGGTATGCCACACGCGGTCCGGCTCGCTCTGCCATTGCGCGATATCTCCTTGCGGATCGCGTTGCGCGCGTTTAGACAACAGTGAATAGACGGTGTCATCATCAGTGGTCTGGTAGACCGGGTCAACAGCAAATTCATGCAACATGCATACAACTATAGCCCTATTCCTCGTCCCCGCCGTGGAATTCACCGCGAACGGTCAGCCGACGTCGGCGTGTACGGCAACCCACTTACTTGCCCGTTTGCGGAACACGAGGGTCGAATGAAAGACGGATTTGCCTACGTCAACATTGACGTTGTACTCGATCCTGTCGTTGGAGACCAACGAGACTTCCATCCATCGCGGAACCGTGGGGAAACGCTTGATGTGATCATCCACGATTCCGCTCTGACTCGTGCACTCGTAGGATCGCATCAATTCCCACATGAATTCAATCCGTTCAATGCATTCTTGCGACAAGTGGCGTCGCATCATCTCGGTGACGCCTCGACCGCGAATAGCGTCGACGAGCATGCATGCCAGACGACAGACGATGAAGGAATGCCGTTTACAAAATTCAGGAGCGTATGTTTCCGGAGCTTCCCGGTAATAACAGTTGATGGTGACCGGGACCACCAGCCCGCAGGTTCCCAAGGCGATGCGACCCTGCATGCCCGGAAGATGAAACGGGTTCAATTGGTATGTCCACAGTGTGTTTTCGTCGTTCATGATTCCCCTTCCGGTAGGCGGCTTCGCGTATCGTCCGGCTTCTGCACCGGTCATAGCATCAAGAACAACAAAAAAGCCTTGCCGTGTCAAGGAGCACGGCAAGGCAAACGTTATATGTGGATAAGTATGGCCATGATGCCGTACTTATCCACAAATACGGTCTGATTACTTGACAGTGGACGTGACGACCACTGAGCAGCGCTGGAAGTTCTTCACGTCTACATACCCGGTGGAAGCCATCGCCCGGCGCAACGCTCCAATGAAATTGGTCGTGCCGTCGGCTTGATGGCTCGGACCGTACAGAATCTCCTGAAGCGGCGCGACAGTACCGACATTGGTGCGCTTGCCACGCGGCAACGACTGATGACGTGCCTCTGCGCCCCAATGCATGCCATGCCCGGGAGCTTCAACCGCGCGTGCCAACGGGGAGCCGAGCATCACAGCATCAGCGCCCATGGCAAAAGCTTTGATGAAGTTGCCGGATGAGCCCATACCGCCATCGGCGATAAGCTGGACATACCGGCCGCCCGACTCATCCATGTAATCGCGTCGCGCCTCGGCTACATCCGCAATGGCGGTCGCCATCGGGGCTTGCAAACCGATGGTGTTGAGCGTGCCGGACACGGCACCGCCGCCGAACCCGACCAGAACGCCCGCCGCCCCCGTGCGCATAAGATGCAGCGCCGCCGTGTAATTCGTCGCTCCGCCGACAATGACCGGCACATCAAGATCGTAAATGAACTGCTTGAGATTCAGTGGTTCATGGTCCGTCGAAACATGCTCCGCCGACACTGCCGTACCACGGATGACAAACAGGTCCACGCCGGCGTCGATAACCGTCGAATAGAATTCTTGCGTACGCTGTGGGCTCAGTGCGCCGGCGACAGTGACACCGGCTTCACGGATTTCGTGCAAGCGTTTCGTGATGAGCTCGGGCTTGATAGGCTCAGCATAGATTTCCTGCATACGACGGGTCGATTCTTCCTCAGGAAGCGACGCGATCTCATCCAACAAGGGTTCCGGATCATCGTAACGCGTCCACAACCCCTCCAAATCCAGTACGCCCAAGGCGCCCAGACGGCCCATTTCAATGGCTGTTTTCGGACTGGTCACCGAATCCATCGGCGCGGCAATCACCGGCACATCGAATTCATACGCATCGATCTGCCACGCTGTGCTGACATCCTGGGGATCGCGAGTACGGCGAGACGGGACGATGGCGATATCGTCAAGCGAGTATGCGAGCCGGGCTTTTTTACCCAAGCCGATTTCAATTTCCTGAGACATGCCTTCAAGGCTAATGCGAGCACGTGACGAACCATTCAAGGTTGCCGCAATATGATATGCCATCCAACATCGTGGACGAAAAGTCACGTATGTTACCGGGATGGACTATGAATAGATACCATATCGCACCTTCACAACCCCGTGAGGAGGGAATTCATGGCCAAGATTAAGGTCGAAGGTAAAGTCGTCGAACTCGACGGCGATGAGATGACCCGCGTGATCTGGAAAGACATCAAGGACCGTCTGATTCTGCCGTATCTCGATATCGACTTGGAATATTACGACCTCGGCATTGAAAACCGCGACGCCACCGATGACCAGGTGACCATCGATGCGGCCAATGCCATCAAGCGCGAGCACGTCGGCGTCAAATGCGCGACCATTACCCCCGATGAAGCCCGAGTCAAGGAATTCGGACTGAAGAAGATGTGGAAATCCCCGAACGGCACTATCCGTAATATTCTTGGCGGGACTATTTTCCGTGAGCCGATCGTCATCTCCAATATCCCCCGTCTGGTTCCCGGATGGACCAAGCCTATCGTCGTTGCACGCCACGCATTCGGCGACCAGTACAAGGCAACCGATTTCAAAGTCGATCGTCCAGGGCGCCTGACCGTCACCTTCACTCCCGATGACGGCAGCGAACCGACCGAGCATGTGGTCTTCGATTATCCGGGTGCCGGCGTCGCCCAAGTCCAGTACAACGTTGCCGAGTCCATTCGCGGCTTCGCCCGCGCCTGCTTCCGCTATGGTTTGCAACGCCACCTCCCGGTCTACTTATCAACCAAAAACACCATCCTCAAAGCGTATGATGGTGAATTCAAAGACATCTTCGCCGAGGTTTTCGAAACCGAATTCAAGGATCAGTTCGAGGCGGCAGGCTTGACATACGAGCACCGTCTCATCGACGATATGGTCGCTAGCTCGTTGAAATGGCACGGCGGATACATCTGGGCGTGCAAGAACTATGATGGCGACGTGCAATCCGACAGCGTGGCACAAGGATTCGGTTCGCTCGGCCTGATGACCTCGGTCCTCATGACGCCCGACGGCCAGACTGTCGAAGCGGAAGCGGCACACGGCACAGTCACCCGACATTACCGCCGCTGGCAACGAGGCGAGAAGACCTCCACCAACCCGATTGCTTCAATCTTCGCATGGACCGGTGGTCTCAAGCATCGTGCGAAGCTGGACAACACTCCCCAAGTCGCCCACTTTGCCGAAACACTTGAACACGTGATCATCAAGACCGTGGAATCCGGTCGCATGACCAAGGACCTCGCCATGCTGGTCGGCCCCGACCAGCCGTGGCTTGACACGCAAGGATTCATGGACGCGCTCGACGAGGCGCTCGCCAAGGCGCTCGCCAAGTAGCATATCAGCGATATCGGGCCTTCGGGTTCGTGGAGATATAGCCCGGGGACGGATTCGCCCCGGGCTTTCTGCTACCCGTATACTACAATCGTCAGCGAGCCGAACCAAAGGATGAATATGGGATTACGCAGTTTCACGATACTGAGGAACGTCATCGTCACAACGGCATGCATTGGTTTGCTGGCATGCACTGCCGCATGTGGCAACGAAACCGCCACCAAGCCGGCAGCATCAGTGAGCCCTTCTCTCGGCTCGGTCGCCATATTCACGCCATCCGATGGCATCACACTCTCCCAGTACACGCCGTTGAACAAATGGGCGAAACTCGTTCCGGAAATCACCCAGCAATTGGAACATCTCGGATTCCCGTCCGGCAGTATCAGCACGCATAAAGACAACAATCTGGATAAACAAAGCCAAGACATTCAAGACTATGTCGTGAACGTGGCTTCCGGTGACGACTCTTCATCCGCTTCCGTCGGCGAGACCACATTGATTGTCGCACCGTGCGCATCCACGGACAAGACTGTAGCGCAGTACGGTGATTATGTCACCAAACCCGACACTTCCTCGGACACCGGGAACGATGCCGCATCCGAGCGTTTATCCAGTGCGCTGGAACTGGCGAAAAAATCCGGCATGCATGTCATTGTCCTGTCCAATGACATCAGTGGAGTGACTCCTGATGTTGTGGTGCGAATGTCCACAGCGAATATGATCGGGCGTCTCCAGGCCAAACAGCTTGTCAGCAAACTCCAGCTCGGAGCGGCCAGCGCATCCAATCCCAAAATCCTTGAAATCATGCTGCCGGTGAGTCCATCATCCGAAGAGAGCAATATATCAATGCAATTCGCCCAGGAAGCGTTCAAAGGAATGTGGAGCGTGCTCGGCAAGTATTTCGCGTCAGGTGCCGCAATCAGCGCATCCGGCTCGTTGAACGCGAACACGACGCAATCCAGTTGGAGCTCAGTGTCGTTCACCGTCAATAATGATGCCGATATCAGGCAGGAGCTTGAACGACGATTGGACTGCGACAAGTCCTCCCCCACCCATATCGATGGCATTATCGCGATGAACGATTATGTGGCATCCGTGGTTATCGACGAGTTGGCTTCCTTGGGATATCAAGGATCGGCGGCGGATATCAACCCTTCCATCACCATCATGGGTATTGTGGGCAATCTTGCCGGGCATAAAGATCTGGTGAAGTCAGCCGTTCCTGCGCCCAACCATGCGCCGTATGATGGTGACTCATCTCACCATGATGACGCAGCATCGTGGCCGATTGTCACCGGGTATGGCGCCTATACGGCGATGCTTCCCGACATCGTTGACGGCAAACTGTGGATGACCGCTATGGAAGACCGAAAGGCGATTGCAGAAGACATCGCCCAAGCCACGAAACGCCTCGCGTCAGGTAACAGTCTGACCTCGATGAAATCCGTTTCCAAGACCACGGTGAACGGCAAAACGTTGCCGGTCATCACCGAGGATTTGGTTGCCGTCAGCGCATCGAATCTCAA
Organism: Bifidobacterium boum; assembly: GCF_000741535.1. Classification (GTDB taxonomy): domain Bacteria; phylum Actinomycetota; class Actinomycetes; order Actinomycetales; family Bifidobacteriaceae; genus Bifidobacterium; species Bifidobacterium boum. Next base: position 107,805 of record NZ_JGYQ01000002.1, read on the forward strand.
AGTCGAGCTCATTGATCCAGGTTATGTGACGCTCGCCGATGCCGGGTTGTAACCGAAAGAACCGACGTCAAGATTCCGGTTTGAGATCTATGGACCGCTGGACGACCAATGATTCGGGATCGACGTAACGCTCCTCCCCGGCTTGCGTTTTCACTCCCCAGTGCAGGCAGGAAGTCCCGCAATGGTCTGAAATACCTTGTATTGTGCCGATGATTTCCCGGCGTTGCACCGGCGTGCCGACAGGCAGCTGGGTGATGGCCGGCTCGAATGTCGAAATGAATCCGGTGTCATGCTCGATACTGACGACGGATTTTTCCGCCACATCGCCGCTGAATCGTACTGTTCCGCTCGCCGGCGCCATAATGACGTCACCCGGTTGCGCCGCAAGGTCTACGCCCCGGTGGCGTGAAGACCATAGACGCGAAGGCTGTTCAAAATGTTTGATGACCATAGGATGCGTCACCGGCCACACCATCAATGCAGCGCAAGCTTGTGATGAGGGTACCGCAGTGGCGTTGACGGCCGGTGCATGTGAGCGTGATGGCCGGGTGTGCGCCGTCTTGGTGCACGGAACAACTCTCACAGCCGGATGACCTGAATATGGTGCCGGCTGATATGCCGATGACAAACCTGCGAATGATGAAACCAGTGAACCTATGATGAGCATCGTTGCGAATCGCCGCGTCGGTTTAGACATCTGACCCCCTGAAACCTGTCCATATACTACTGGTTCGAGTATGTTGCCAGCACAGGCATGGTGTCGAGCCGGCGCCGGCAATGTGGTCAGAAGACGAATTGGGGCAGGGATCATAATCCCTGCCCCAATTCAAAATGCGAAAGGTTCAGATCGCACACCCGTTCGTGTCAAGATTCGGGTTGTCCTTTGAGTTGCCTGCCACAAAGAACAGGCTGATCACTGAGACGCCGAATACCGCGGCAATCGTGATAATCAGCCACATCGGGACGGATGGAATCCACATGATCACCAAGAACGCGACGGCGCACAGAACAATCAGTGTCCACGTGATGATACGGAATACTTGGCGCACCGAATGCGGTGAACCGCTGATATTCGGGTTGCTCAGATTGATATCTTCCGCCTCTGATGTCGCTTGTTGAACGCTTGAGCTCGGCTTCCATTCGCCGTCCAGTTCATGCTCTTCAAGTCGACGCGACCGTTCCTGCAACGCATACTCGTCAATCATGCCGCCACGGTTGCGGCCTTTGGTCTCATCATACTGTTGCGGGACACCCTTGTTCTGCTTGTTGCGCTTGGCTGTTGCCCGGCGTTCTGCGCGGTTCGGCATATCGCTCCCTTCGTATGGAATCACAACTGTTCCCAGTGTACTCGCATTCCCAAGGATGAGACGCTCATGCACACGGATATGGGTGTGGCTGCATTTCGCCAGAGCAAGGGGCTTGTCCCTCTCTGGCGAAATGCAGCCACACCCAGTTGGTTCAGCGAGGCAACATCATCGGACGTTGTGTCGGCACAATCGGAGCCGGCAACTCAGTGGATCCGGTGAGGTACCGGTCAACGGCCGCGGCACAGCTACGGCCTTCTGAAATCGCCCAAACGACAAGGCTCTGGCCTCGACCGGCATCGCCACAGACGAACACGCCATCCTGTGAGGTTGCGAAATCGTCATCACGGGCGACATTGCCGCGCTGATCAAGCTCGACAGGCATCTGCTCCATGATTGTGGACGTATCCGGATGGAGGAAACCAACCGAAATGAGAACCAGATCCGCTGGAATGACCCGTTCGGTACCAGGCTGGCGGGTGAATGGCCCGTTCTCCCCCGGTGCGACATCGACGATTTTCAGTCCGGTGACATGGCCATGCTCGTCGGCGATGAAGCCCGAAGCGGTCGCCGAATCCTCGATGGTGACACGCTCAGCGCCTTCGCCCTCGAATTCCACGGAATCGACGTTGTACACGTATGTACCGCCCTCTTCCATGGAAGACGTCTTCTGATATGTACGTGCGAATGTCGGCCACGGCGCATTGTCCGGTCTGCTGGACGGTTCCTTCGGCATGATCTGGAGGACAGTGACGTCCTTGGCTCCCTGACGGATAGCGGTGCCCAAACAATCCGAACCGGTGTCGCCACCGCCGATGACGACAACATGCTTGTCCTTGGCAGTGATATCGTGCACTGGTTCGACGCCGTAGACCCTGCGTGTCGCATCAGGCAGGAATTCCATCGCGAAATGGATGCCGTCGAGTTCACGCCCCGGAATCTTCATATCACGCGGGACGGTGGAGCCGATGGCAACGACGACGGCATCATACCGGTCACGCAGCTCATCCCAGCTGATATCCTTGCCGATTTCCGTGTTGGTGCGGAACCTGGTGCCTTCAGCCTCCATCTGCTTGACACGCCGATCAATCAGATGCTTGTCAAGCTTGAAGTTCGGGATGCCATAGCGCATCAAACCGCCGATCGCGTCGTCACGCTCATAGACGACGACCGTATGGCCGGCTCGGGTCAGCTGCTGTGCGCACGCCAGACCGGACGGACCGGATCCCACGACCGCGACCGTCATGTCGGTAAGTCGTTCAGGCGGCAGCGGCTTGACATAGTCAAGTTCCCAAGCCTGGTCGATAATGGTGGCCTCATCATTCTTGATCATGGTCGGCGGCTGGTGGATGCCGAGCACGCACGCCTGCTCACACAATGCCGGGCAGATACGACCAGTGACCTCAGGGAAGTTATTGGTCATGGACAGCCTGTTGTAGGCGTCCTCCCACTTCTCCTGACGGACCAGATCATTGAATTCAGGGATGATATTGCCCAGCGGGCATCCGCTCATGCAGAACGGGGTGCCGCAATCCATGCAACGTGCCGCCTGCTGTGTGGTCCAAGGCTGCAAGCCGCTTTCGGCATGAACGTCAAGCCAATCCTTGATGCGTTCCTCGACCGGACGCTCGGCAAGTTCGCGACGGGTGCGGACCTTCAGGAATCCTCTTGGATCTCCCATGTCAGTGTGCTCCTTCCATGACCTGCTCGTACACGTGCTCCCATGCGCCAGGCGCGTTGAAGTCGACGTTGTTTTCCTTGGCCTGTTCCATGGCCTTCGTCATTGCGACGTAATGCTTGGGGGTCACATGGGTGATTCGGGTGCGGGTATGCTCCCAATCGTCCAGCAGTCCCTGAGCGAAGACGGAACCGGTTTCTTCGACGTGACGCTTAATGAGGTCGTGGACAAGCTGCTCGTCGGCACCTTCCAAAGGTTCGAACAGCAGGGCGCCGCTCTTGCACGCGTCAGGATTGACCTGTCGCATATCAAGGTCAAGCACATACGTGTCTCCGCCGGAGAAACCTGCGCCGAAGTTGCGTCCCATGGCGCCGAGAATCACGACCACACCGCCGGTCATATATTCGCAGCCGTGGTCACCGACGCCTTCGACGACGAACGTTGCGCCGCCGTTACGCACGGCGAATCGTTCGCCTGCACGTCCCGCAACGAACATTTCGCCTGAAGTCGCGCCGAAACCGGTGACATTGCCTGCAATCACATTAGTATGCGGATCGAAGGTGATGTCTTGCTCAGGACGGACAACCATGCGGCCGCCGGACAATCCCTTGCCGGCATAATCGTTGACCTCGCCATATACGCGGATGGTTTCTCCGCGCGGGATGAACGCGCCGATGGATTGGCCGCCTGAACCGTGGAAAGTCATGTCGATGGTGTCGTCAGGCAGCCCTGGAGCACCGTAGCGTCGGGTGATTTCATAACCGACCATGGTGCCGAGCGTACGATTGACGTTACGAATCGGCATCTCGATACGAACCGGCTCCTTATGTTCCAGCGCAGGTTGAGCGAGCTCGATGAGCTTGTTGTCCAACGCCTTTTCGAGTTCATGGTTCTGCTCGATGGTCTGATGCAGAATCGTCCCCGGAATCGGACCGGGCTGCATGAGCACGTTGCTCAAGTCGATGCCATCGGCCTTCCAGCGCGCGACGGCATCATTCTGGTCGAGGCATTCGACGTGGCCGACCGCCTCTTCCAACGTACGGAAGCCGAGTTGCGCGAGAAGCTCGCGAACCTCTTGCGCGATGTACATGAAGAAGTTGATGACGTATTCCGGCTTGCCGCGGAACCGGGCACGCAGCTCGGGATCCTGCGTGGCGATGCCCTGTGGGCAGGTGTTCTTCTGGCATGCGCGCATCATGACGCAACCTTCGGTAATCAGCGCAGCTGTCGCGAAGCCGAATTCCTCAGCTCCAAGCAGCGCAGCGATGACCACGTCGCGTCCTGTCTTCAACTCGCCATCGCACTGCACCACGATACGAGAACGCAAGCCGTTGAGAATCAGAGTCTGCTGTGTTTCAGCGAGACCGATTTCCCACGGTGTGCCCGCATGCTTGATGGCGTTCAGCGGGGCTGCGCCAGTGCCGCCATCGCTGCCGGAAATCAGTACGACATCAGCATGGCATTTGGCTACGCCGGCTGCAATGGTGCCTACGCCGAACTCGGAAACGAGCTTGACATGGACACGCGCCTTCGGATTGGCCATCTTCGCATCGTTGATCAACTGCTTGAGATCTTCGATGGAGTAGATATCGTGATGCGGCGGCGGGGAGATAAGCTCAACACCAGGCGTCGCGTGGCGGACCTTGGCAATCCACGGCGGAACCTTGGCGCCCGGCAGGTGTCCGCCCTCGCCCGGCTTAGCGCCCTGGGCGAGTTTGATCTGCAGATCCGTGGCGTGTACCAGATAATCGCTGGTCACACCGAAACGAGCGGAAGCGATCTGCTTGATTCGGCTGTAGCGCAACGGATCGTTGATACGGTCATCGGATTCGCCACCTTCACCGGAGTTCGACCTGGCGCCAATGGTGTTCATGGCGATAGCCAGAGTCTCATGCGCTTCCTGCGAAATCGAGCCGTAGCTCATGGCGCCGGTTGAGAACCGCTTGACGATTTCACTGGCGGGCTCGACTTCGGAGATATCAATCGGCTTGCGGGTCTGCTTGAACTTCATCAGACCACGCAACGTCATGAGACGGTTCGACGTGTCGTTGATATGCGCGGAATACTTCTTGAACAGGTTGTAGTCGCCACGTTGGGTGGCCTGCTGCAGCAGGAAGATCGCTTCAGGGTCGTTGAGATGGTCTTCGCCTGTGCGACGCCACTTGTAGTCGCCGCCGGTGCGCAGATTGCGGTGCGGTCGGCTCGTCCACTGGTTCGGGTAGGCCACACGGTGCCTGATCGCCACTTCTTCGGCGATTTCATCGAGGCCGGCTCCCCCGACTCGGGATGTCGTACCGGTGAAGTATTCGTCAATGACTTCCTGATTGAGGCCGACAGCTTCGAACAGCTGAGCGCCACGATAGCTCATAATCGTGGATACACCCATCTTGCTCATGATCTTCAATACGCCGGTGGACAGTGCATTGGTCAGATTCTTGACCGCTGTCGGCGCATCGACCTTGAGGTATCCGGTGCGGGCGAGTTCCTCGACGGATTCGAATGCAAGATACGGGTTGACGCATGCGGCACCATAGGCGATGAGCAGAGCGACATGGTGGATTTCACGAACATCGCCGGCTTCGACAGCCAGGGAGACCTGAGTGCGGGTATGACGGCGCAACAGGTGATGCTGCACGGCGCTCGTCAGCAGCAGAGACGGGATCGGACCCCAAGTATGGTCGGATTCGCGGTCGGACAACACAATGAAGTTCTTGCCGTCAGCAATGGCGTCATCGACTTCTTGGAAGATTTCCTCGAGTCGTTCCTTCAGTGCCTTGCCGCCGCCTGCGACTTGGTACAGGCCGCGGACGACGAAGGGCTTGTAGAACCCGCCGAGGATCTTGGCTTTGTCCAGACGCTTCAGCTGGGCCATCTGATCGGAATCAATGACCGGCAGCGGGATGAGGATCTTCTTAGCATGCAGTTCGGTGTCTTGCAGAAGATTGGCTTCCGGGCCGATCGCCGATTCAAGGCTGGTGACAATGCGCTCACGCTCCCAATCCAGCGGAGGATTGGTGACTTGGGCGAATTTCTGCGTGAAGTAGTCGAACAGCATGCGGCTGCGCTTGGACAGGACTGCAGGCGGAGTATCCGAACCCATGGATCCGAGCGGTTCCTTGCCGGTGTTCGCCATCGGGGCGAGCAGCAGTTTGAGATCCTCTTCGGTATACCCGAAGGCGCGCTGCCTGCGCTGGACTGACTGGCCGAAATGGCTGACATGTTCGCGAACCGGCAACTGGCTCATCTCGACGGAGTTGCCTTCGATCCACTTGCGGTACGGATGCTGCGAGGCGAGGTCATGCTTGATTTCGTCATCCGGGACGATGCGTCCGGCCTTGGTGTCGACAAGGAACATCTTTCCAGGCTCGAGACGGCCCTTGGCCACGATATGATCCTGGCTGATTTCCGGCAGAACGCCCGCTTCGGATGCGAGCACCAGATAGCCGTTGTCTGTGAGCTGCCAGCGGCCGGGGCGGAACCCGTTGCGGTCAAGCTGGGCGCCAACAAGCGTGCCGTCCGTGAATACGATGTCCGCAGGCCCGTCCCAAGGCTCGATCAGCGTGTTGTTGTACTCGTAGAACGCTTTGACTTCCGGGTCGAGCGTGTCATCGTTCTCCCAAGCGGGGGGCAGCATCATGAGCAGGGCGTGCGGAAGGCTGCGCCCGGCGAGATGCAGCAGTTCCAAGCATTCGTCGAAAGTGCCTGAATCCGAGTATCCCGGTGTGGCGATCGGCAACAGCGGCTTGAACTCGCCGAGCAGCTCCGAGCTGAGACGACCTTCGCGGGCTGACAGCCAGTTGCGGTTGCCTTGGATGGTGTTGATCTCACCGTTGTGCGCGATCAGACGGAACGGCTGGGCAAGAGGCCAGCTCGGGAACGTGTTCGTGGAGAAGCGGGAATGCACGATGGCGATGGTCGTCTTCATCCGCTCGTCCAGCAGGTCGGGGAAGAATCCCGTCAACTGCATGGTGGTGAGCATACCCTTGTAGGTGATGGTGCGGGCGGACAGGGATGCGAAATAGATGCCGACCTCATGCTCGACGCGCTTGCGGATGCGGAAGGTCTTGCGGTCGAGGTCGATTCCTGAAAGCTTGTTCTCCGGGTCGGCTACCACCAGCGTCTTGAACGAAGGCATCGATGCCAAAGCCTGCAATCCCAGACCATCCGGGTTCGTCGGGACGACGCGCCACGCAAGCACTTCGAGGCCTTCTTCGTTGACGATTTTGGCGATGGCTTGCTCCTGCTGGCCGGATGTCGCGATATCACGATCCAGGAACGCGATACCCGCGGCATAATGCCCGGCTTCGGGCAGCTCCACGCCGGTGGTCGCGCGCATGAACTCGTCAGGCATGGCCATGAGGATGCCGGCACCGTCACCGGTGTTCTCCTCGGCACCGACCGCACCGCGATGATTGAGGTTCACCAACACTTCGATGGCGTCATCGACGATTTTGCGCTCGGGACGCTTGTTCAACGTGGTGACCATGCCGACACCGCAGGCATCATGTTCTTGGGAAGGGTCATACATGCCTTCCGGGCGATGAACCGTCAAATCTAGCGGAGCTTTGAACGTCACCGAAACCACCTCTCTTTAGGCAGGACAATGCCTGCGACCCAATACACTGCCCTCACAGGTTACAGCGCAGACAGGTCAAATATCGTTGTTTGTCCATATACCGGCGACCTCAAAAAGTCAAGCCCCACATTCAGATCGGCACGGAATCCTTGTGATGCAGCCACATATCCGAGGCGTGAATCGCCGATGCGCCAGATCAGTCAGTATTAGTAATCGGTGACGTCGAACCGGCGATCCTTGAAGTAGTAATCGCGGTCGGTGCGCGACGACTACTGGCGGTTGTAGTAGGCGATGCCGTCGTCGGGGCGGAAATACGTGCGGATGCAGCCGCGATCCGACACGACCACGAAGTTATTGCCCGACTGCTGGTAGTACACGGTGTCGTCGTCCTCCGACTCGGGCTTGTGCATCGTGTCGGGCGCCTCGACCACTTGCGCGGCGGCCTGCTCGTAGTCCTCGGGCGAGGCGTAGCCCATCTCGCGGCCATGCTTGTCGTAATGCTGGTCGAGGCCACCGACCGTGCAGAACGAGATGTCGGAGGCGGTTGCGGAGCTGCCGGCATCGGCCGGAGCGTCGGAAGTCGCCGCAGCGGTGGCGGACGAATCCGACGGAGACGAGGACACCCACGATTGCGCGATCTGCTCGAGCCCCGGGATTCCGCCCGAGGCCACCGCGGCGACGAGGAAGGCGCCGGCGACGATCACGGCCGCGACTCGCCACCCCGTATGCCGCTGTGACCTGCCGTGCCTGGTATCATCGTCGAAATCGTTATCGACATCGTCGTCGCGGTTATCGTGCCGGTTCGTGTTCTTCGATGCCATGCTGCGTCCCTTCTTCCTTCTTTTTATGCTGCCTTCCTATGGTAAGCGCCGCTCCCTACCAAGGGATGCCCGTTGGCTGAGGATGCATTGCACCGCTTGGTTGTAAGTCAACAGCTGCAATCTCAAGGTTCCATCGGCAACCGCGAGCGCGATGGGAAGAGAACACACACGTTTCCCAAACCACAAACCTCCCACTTCGACGGAGGGCGTATCGATCGCCGAAGAGGGAGGTTAGCAGTGTGGAATCATTGCGGGTGCGGGAATCGCCTCGCTACAGCGCCAGGGACTCGATCCAGGAACGGATGGCGGAATCGGATGCAGAGGATGGGAAGCGTTTGCCGCCCAGCCACTGGGCGCTCTTCGCCATGCCTTCGACCTCGGATTCGTTGCCGAACGACGAGCTTGCCGAGGTAACGAACGCTGCCAGCTTCTTGCCGGTGAAATCGTTGGAGGTGAGAAAATCGTCGATCGGCCATGCAGCGACTCCCCACCATACCGGGGCGCCTATGAACACCACATCGTAAGAATCCCAGTCCGGCACGGACGTATCCGCAAGCTTCACCGACTGGCGTGCAGCGGGATCGTTCGCCTCACGGTTGACGCGGCTTTCCGAATTGCGCCAATCAAGGTCTGCCGACGTGTATGGTTGCGCCGCCTTGAGTTCATACAGCGTGGCTCCAGTCGCCTCTGCAATGGTCTGTGCCACACGGCGTGTGCAACCGCTTTCAGTGAAATACACCACCAATGTCTTCATTTGTTCCTCGATGTTTGAATCGCTTGAGTCATTTGACTCGTTTGCATTGTTTGCCTGAACCGTTCAATCCCGGTCGCAGACTGTCGATAGAACCGCCCGTCATGCCACGAGTGCGTCGTATTCGGCGTTGGTGACGGGCTCAAGCCATTCGTTGCTCATGCCTTCGCCGGGCAGCATGAACGCCAAATGAGAGAACCAGCTGTTCTTCGCGGCGCCATGCCAATGCTTCACTCCTGCCGGCACCTCCACCACATCGCCTGGAAGCATGCGCTTCGCAGGTTGGCCTTCGAACTGGCACCACCCTTCACCATCGACGCAGATGAGGATCTGCCCGCCGCCACGCGCGGCATGGTGAATGTGCCAGTTGTTGCGGCATCCAGGTTCGAATGTCACGTTGTGGATGACGAGTGGATCACCAGGTGCGCTCACCTGCTTGAGGTAGGAACGTCCGGTGAAGTATTGCGCGTAGCCGTCGTTCGGTTCGCCCATGCCGAAGAAACCGCCGTGCTCGTCCTGCTCTGCCTCGTCACGCGTGGCATCGGAGGCATACACTTCCTTTGCCATCGAGAATGCCGCCCATGCGTTCGGCCAGCCTGCGTAGAAAGCGATATGCGTAAGAATCGATGCCATTTCGTCGCGGGTCACGCCGTTGGTGCGGGCGGTCTGAAGATGGTATTTGAGTGAGGAATCAGTGATGCCTTTGCCGATGAGGGTGCTGATTGTGATGATGCTGCGCGTCTTAGGTGAGAGCGTGGGGTCGTTCCACACTTCGCCGAAGAGCACATCGTCGTTGTAATGGGCGAACTTCGGCGAGAAATCGCCCAACTGATCGTGTCCTGCTGTTTGCTTGATCATTGTCATCCCCTTGGTAGTAGGGCCGAATGCTTACCCTTCGGCCTGTGTGGATTGAATTGTGTTTGCATCGGGTTGTTACAAATGCGCCTGTGGGCTTGTTTGGACACCGCGTGCGAGGTATTCCGCGGCGAGTTTGGTCGTCACCCCGTTGTTGAGATTGGCTTCTGGATCAATGCTGAATCCGTCATGATGTGGTTTCCTTGTATATCGTCATGCAGTCCGCAGCACAGCGTTCTATGCGGCGCATCTCCTCTGGGTTGGCATCCAGCTGTGTTTGCTTTCGATAACTTCACGGTAGGACTTAAAGTGCACTTGAAGTCAAAGCGCGACACGCCGAAGGTGAGAGAAGGAGGCGGAAAAGGGGGAAAGCGGGGAGAAAGAGAGGAGATACGGGAAAGGAGATGACAAGAGATAGCGAAAAGGAATGAAATACAATGGAAAGCAAAGAACAGGGAAAGCTCGCCAACAATCGATACACATGGTGGAATGAGCTGCATCACTGCTGACGCTACGCATAGAACGCGACCCGCGGCACGCAAGACTGCCCAAGGGCAATCCGCCACAGACAACCGCTGAAGGACGATCCATGATGAATGAACTCCTGTCCGAGGACCCGCAAGACAACCGACACGACCCTCATTCAACAGGTGGCGCTACCGAAGCCGACTCCGACACCGACACCACCAGCACCGCCACCGACACCGGCGCCTCAACCGATGCCAAAACCACAACCATCAAATCCGCGACCGCCACTGCCGCGACCGCCACCAACCCAGCCGTTTCGTACATTCACTTTCCTCTGCGTCAGGTGGCGACGGCGATTGTGAGCATCAGCGCGCTCGCCAGCCTGTGGTACGCCCGTGCGGTCTACAACACGCACACCGGCACGTCATTCTGGCTGTTCTGGGTGGCTCTTGCGCTCGCCCTCGGCGTGTGGGCTGCGGCAATCTGGTTCCATTGGTGGCGTGCGCTGCCCAACGCGGCGCGCATTCCCATCGGCATCGTGCTGTGTGTCGCACTGTGTGGTTTTGGCGTGTCGCAAGCCGCCGTCGTCTCTCACATGCGCGATGAAGGCGATTGGAACCTTGATTACATCATCGTACTGGGCGCGCAGGTCCACCGAGGCTCCCCCAGCCTCGTGCTGCGCTACCGACTTGACAAGGCGGCCGAATACCTGCGCGCCAACCCAAACACGATGTGCATTGTCTCGGGCGGGCAGGGCCCCAATGAACCGTATGCGGAGGCGCGAGGAATGGCGGATTATCTTGAGCATGACGCCGGCATCGATGCGTCGCGCATCATCGAGGAGCCCGATTCCACCACGACCGTGGAGAACCTGCACAACAGCCGCATGATCATCGACCGCGCCAGCAACACAGGCAGCGCGAGAAGCGACGCATTCGAACCGTCCATCGGCATCGTCACCAACGACTTCCATGTATTCCGCTCCCTGCACATCGCCCGCGACCAGGGGTACACGGATGTGCAAGGCATCGCGGCGGGCTCCCCGCGCGACATGCTCCTGAACAACATGGTGCGCGAGTCCTTCGCGGAAGCCAAATATCTGATCAAGCGCTGACCGGCCGGCCCGCCGTCTTCACCCGCCTCACCGGCATCGCCCGCCGTCAGCCATGCCTTGCCAGCTGTGCCCCTGTCTCAGAGGAACCGGCCGGTGAGGCTGTCGGGGTCGCGGCGAATGTCATCAGGCGTGCCTTGGGCAACGATGCGACCACCTAGCACACCTCCGAGCGGCCCCATGTCGATAATCCAGTCGGCGTTGCGCATCACGTCGAGGTCGTGTTCGATGACGATGACGGTGGCGCCGTGATCGATGAGCGTCTGGAACACGTCGAGCAGCGTGAGTACGTCCTTGGGGTGCAGGCCTATCGTCGGCTCGTCAAATACGAACAGCGAATCGTCCTGGGCTCGACCCATCTCGCTGGCAAGCTTGAGGCGCTGCGCCTCGCCGCCGGAGAGCCCAGGTGTCTGCTCCCCGATCGTGAGATAGCCCAGCCCCAGGTCGTGCAACGTCTGCAAGCGCTGACGCAGCAGCTTGAGCCCGCGGCCGGAATCGAAGGCTTCGAGCGCCTCGTCCACACTCATGCGCATGAGCTGCGGCAGGCTGTATTCAACCGCGCCGCCGACCCCGGTGCCGCTGCCCTTCGCAACGCCGCCGAACGGACGACGGATCGCATCAGCCTGCTTGTCATAGCGCGACCCATGACAATCGGGGCAATCCACCTGCACGTCAGGCAGGAACTGCACGTCGAGCGAAATCTGGCCAGTGCCGTCGCATGTGGGACACCGCAGCCTTCCGGTGTTGTATGAGAAGTCCCCTGCCTTGAACCCCAGCCGTTTCGCGTCGTCCGTGCGCGCGAACGCCTTGCGCAGCTCGTCATGAATGCCCGCGTATGTGGCGACGGTGGAGCGCACGTTGATGCCGATGGGCGTGGCATCGATGAGCTTGGCATGCTTGATTCCCGGCGCCGAGAGGCTCTGCACATGCGCAGGCAACGCAACATCAGTCGAATCAGCAGAATCAGTTGAACCAGCCGAATCCGCGGCCGCCTGAAGCGCCGGCACCAGGCTTTCGAGCACCATCGTCGTCTTGCCGGATCCTGACACGCCGGTCACTACGGTGAGCCTACCCTTGGGTATGCGCACATCCAACGGATGCACGGTGTGGATGGCGCGGGTGTGCATGGCTATCGTGCCCATGTCGAACACCTCTCCCTCCGGCACCACGGGGCGCACACGCTCCGCAGCGGCAGCCGCACTTCCGTCAGCCGTCGCACGCTCCTCCGACCCGGACTCAACCTGCCGCGCGAGGAACGGGCCGATCACCGACCGGGCATCGCCCGCCAGGTCACGCACAGTGCCCTGTGCAATCACACTGCCGCCGTCCGCTCCGGCACCCGGCCCCATCTCGACGATCCAATCGGCATGGCCCAGCACCTGCGTGTCATGATCCACCAGCACCACGGAATTGCCATCGGCCACCAAATCGTCCATCACACCCACCAATCCCTGCAGATTGTAAGGATGCAAGCCGATGGACGGCTCGTCGAGCACATAGAGCACCCCGGTCGTGCGGTTGCGCACGGCGCGGGCCAGCTGCACGCGCTGACGCTCGCCGGTCGACAACGTGGAGCCGGCGCGGTCGAGCGACAGGTATCCCAGGCCAAGGTCCATCAGGCGGCGCGCTGTGTCGAGGAACGAATCGCAGATGTTCTTCGCCATCGGGCGCATCTTGGCGGGCAGCGAATCCGGCACGCCCTTGACCCACTCGATGGCATCGCCGAGCGTCATCGCGGTCGCTTCGTCCAGCCCGATGCCCCGCAGCCTCGGCGCCCGCGCGGCGTCGCTCAGACGCGTGCCATGGCAGTCAGGGCACACGCCGTCCTTCAGGTATTTGGCGACGCGTTTCATGCCGCGCTCGTCCTTGACTTTGGAAAGCGCATTCTTGACAGTGTTGACGGCGCTGTAGTACGTGAAGTCAAGCTCACCGTCCTGCTGTGCGTTCTTGCTGACGTAATGGATGTGCTTCTTGACCATCGGCCCGTGGTAGACGATCTCTTTCTCACGGTCGGTCAGATCGCGGAACGGCACATCGGTGCGCACGCCCATCTCACGGCACACGTCCGTCATGAGCGACCAGATAAGGCTGCCCCATACGACGACAGCGCCTTCGTCAATGGTCTTCGACTGGTCGGGCACGAGGGTGGATTCGTCGACGATGTGCGCGATGCCGGTGCCTTGGCAGGTCGGGCAGGCGCCGCGGCTGTTGAAGGCGAGATCCTCCGCCCCGGGCGCCTCAACCTGCGCCCCGCATTCGGGGCAGACAATTGGCTGCATGGCGGCGACGGCAAGGGTGGGCTCGACGTAATGACCGTTGGGGCATCGGTGGCTTGCCAGGCGCGAGAACATGAGACGCAGGCTGTTGAGCAGTTCGCTCATTGTGCCGAAGGTGCTGCGGATGCCGGGCACGCCGGGGCGCTGGTGCAATGCTAGCGCGGCGGGCACGTAACACACGTCGTCCACATCGGCGCGTTCGGCTTGCGTCATGCGCCGGCGCGTGTAGGTGGAAAGGGATTCGAGGTAGCGGCGTGAGCCTTCCGCATACAGTACGCCGAGTGCGAGCGACGACTTGCCCGATCCGGAAACACCGGCGATTCCCACGATCTTGCCGAGCGGCACGTCCACGTCGATGTTGCGCAGGTTGTGGACGCGAGCCCCGCGTACCTCAATGGCGGCGGGTGTGCGGCTGGTCTGTGCTTGGGCATTCTCTGAGTGCGTGAGGGACGACTTGTGGTTATCTGACGATGATGGCATCTGGTGTTTGTTCACGGTTGCCTCCAAGACGTTCACAGCTGTCTCCAAGATTGGTGGTTCCATCCTTGCACGGCACCGTGACCGCTCACAATGATTCAGCGATATGCTCAGCGATATGCTGAACACCGTGAACACAATGCGGGCGGAATGCCCCACTACGGGCGGCGCTCGTGGTAACGCGATGAGACGGGATTGATCATGGAACGGTTGACAGCGCAGCAGGTCTACAACAACCTGGTCAAAGGCTATGGCACGCCGCGATGGTGGCCGGGTACGCCGTACGAAATCATGGTCAGCGCCATCCTCGTACAGAACACAGCGTGGACGCAGGTGGAGAAAGTGTTCGCCGCATGGGGTGAACCCGAGCCCGCCAAAGTGCTGGCGATGCCTGTCGAACAGCTGCAGGAGACGATCCGCCCGTGCGGTTTCATGAAGGCGAAAGCTGCAACGATCCGCACGGTCACCGAATGGTACCGCGAGTATGGCTTCGACATCGAACAGGCACGAACAGTAGACCAAGATCGGCTGCGGCGCGAACTGCTGGGTTTGAAAGGCATCGGCGCGGAAACCGCGGACGCGATGCTCGTGTTCGCGCTGCACAAGCCGTCATTCGTGATTGACGCCTACACGCGCCGTTTCCTCGACCGCATGGGGTACGGGTTCAGCGACGACCGGCAAATCCGCCGCTTCTTCGAATCCGGCCTGCCCGCTGATTACCAAGTCTACGGCCGGTACCACTGGCTGCTGCTTGAACATGGCAAGAACCATTGCCGCAAGCAGCCGGTGTGCGAGTGCTGCGTGTTCAGCGAGGTATGCCCCGGACGGGCTCTCTGAGCATGCCATCGGCGAGGCATGAAAGAGACATGGATCGATTTCCATGTCACCGGCGGCAGACGGCCGCTGCGCCCGCTGTCCGCGGCTCACAGGTGATCGAACAGATGTTCGATGATGAGGTCGTTCAACAACCGGCCGCGTAGCGTGGGCACGGCGATGCACCCTTGACCGGCACGCGAACCGGGCGCCAATGTGATCAGCCCTTCGGATTGCAAAGACACCCACGCATCATCGGGAATGATGCCCGCGAAACGCGACGTGTCGAAACCTTCTCGCAAGCGCAATCCCAGCATGAGCGTCTCCTCGCGGTCTTCTCGGGCCGTGATCCCTTCACAGCCACCCCATGGCACGGTGCCGGCATTGATCGCATGCGCCCAAGTGCGCGGATGGGCAATGTCCCAAGCACGCAAACCGACGGAACCGGCTGCCACCGATATGCTCGAGATGCCGGGGGCGGTCGCCGCGGTCTTGCGGAATCCGGCATCATCATGACGCGCAACCGCATCCCCTGCACCACAATCCTTTGACTGGGGATTGTCGACAACACTGCTTTCCAAGCTGCTGCTCGCCACCCCGGCAGCTTCCCCTTCTAACCGGTAATGCGAATGCGCGCCGGGACCTATACCCGCCCAATCGACGTTACGCCAATACCCCAAGTTGTGACGCGACTCGTAGCCAGGCCGCGCCCAATTGCTGATCTCATACCAGTGCAACCCGGCGTCGGCGAAAGCCTCATCGGCGATTTCGTATTTCGCCGCCTCATCATCATCACTGGGTTTGGGAAGAGCGCCGGCGGCGATCATCCTGCCCATCTTGGTGTGCGGGGCGATGGTCAGCGCATACGCGGAAACATGATTCACACCAAGACCGATCGCCGTACGCACCGATGTACGCCAATCCTCCAAGCTCTCCCCCGGCGCCCCATAAATCAGATCCACACTGGAACGCAGCCCGTATGCATCGGCCGCCCGCAAACCAGCCTCCACATTCGCCGGGGTATGCCGTCGGTCAAGGGTAGCGAGCACATGGGGCACGGCGGACTGCATGCCGAACGAAATCCTCGTGAACCCGCCGTCGGCAAGCCGTTTGATATAGTCGGCGTCGACAGTGTCCGGATTCGCCTCCGTCGTGATTTCCGCGTCAGGCTCAATCCCCCAGATGCGACGCACCGCGTCGAGCATGGCGACCAAATCAGCGGCGGGAAGAATCGTGGGCGTGCCGCCGCCGAAAAACACCGTAGCCGCCTTCTGCTCACGGATGCCATGCGCCGCCTGCCATGCACGCACAAGCTCCATCTCGCGAACCGCCATCCGCGCGTAATTGCCGCGAGACGCCCCCTCACCCAAATCACGAGCCGTATAGGTGTTGAAATCGCAGTATCCGCAGCGCCTCATACAAAAAGGCACGTGGATGTACACCTCGAACGTCATGCCATACCACAATCCACATCATGCCGTCGTTCGATTCGTCTCATACGGCGAATCAGACGGCGCTTCCCCAGGCCCGCCGTGTCTGCGGGCCTGCCATCAACTCAGTTATCCGCCTTCTGCGCAGCGCGGATCTTGTCTTTCGTATCGCGGTCATTACCAGCCTCACCGGTGGAAAGCGCCGCGATGAACGCCTCTTGCGGCACTTCCACGTGGCCGAGCATCTTCATGCGCTTCTTGCCGGCTTTCTGCTTCTCCAGCAGCTTACGCTTACGCGTGATGTCGCCGCCATAGCACTTTGCCAGCACGTCCTTGCGCAAAGCCCTGATATTCTCGCGCGCGATGATCCTCGAACCGATCG
Organism: Bifidobacterium boum; assembly: GCF_000741535.1. Classification (GTDB taxonomy): domain Bacteria; phylum Actinomycetota; class Actinomycetes; order Actinomycetales; family Bifidobacteriaceae; genus Bifidobacterium; species Bifidobacterium boum. The sequence continues at coordinate 124,747 of NZ_JGYQ01000002.1, forward strand.
CCGCCTGAATCGGGATTTCGAACTGCTGGCGGGGAATAAGCTCGCGCAGTTTCTTGGTCATCATGACGCCGTAGGAATACGCCTTGTCCCGGTGCACGATGGCGCTGAACGCATCGACCTTCTCGCCCTGAATCAGGATATCGACCTTGACCAAATCAGCCGCCTGTTCGCCGTCCTCATGGTAATCGAGCGAAGCATAGCCCTTGGTGCGGCTCTTGAGCTGGTCGAAGAAATCGAACACGATTTCAGCCAGTGGAATACGGTAATGCATTTCGACGCGTTCCGGGCTCAGATATTCCATATCGCCCATCTCCCCGCGATGCTCCTGGCACAGATCCATCACCGAACCGATGAATTCCTTCGGCGTGATGATATCCGCGGCGACCATGGGCTCGACGATTTTCTTGATTTTGCCTTCGGGGAATTCGCTCGGATTCGTGACGTGGTGCACTGTTCCGTCTTCGGCGGTGACCTCATACGGCACGCTCGGAGCGGTCGAGATGAGATCCAGACCGAATTCACGTTCGAGGCGCTCGCAGACGATTTCCATATGCAGCAGGCCGAGGAAACCGCAACGGAAGCCGAATCCCAAGGCGACTGAGGTCTCAGGTTCGTAAATCAACGCCGCGTCGTTGAGTTTGAGCTTGTCGAGCGCGTCTCTCAATTCCGGGAATTGCGCGTTGTCGATCGGGAACAGACCGGCATACACCATGGGTTTGGGGTCGCGATATCCGGGCAGCGGCTCGCTTGCCGGTTTGATGGCGGATGTGATGGTGTCGCCGACTTTCGACTGGCTGACATCCTTCGCTCCGGTGATCACATAGCCGACTTCCCCGGCGCCCAGCGCTTTCGTGGGGGTCATATCGGGGCTGATCACGCCGATCTCGATGGGGTCGTGAGTCATGCCGATGCCCATCATGTGCAGTTTCTCGCGGGATTTCAGTTCGCCGTCAACCATGCGGATATAGGTGACGATGCCGCGGTAGGAGTCATACACCGAGTCGAAGATGAGCGCCCTCGCCGGCGCTTTGGGGTCCCCGTGAGGAGCGGGGACGTCCATGACGATGGTGTCCAACAGATCGGCGACACCCTCACCGGTTTTGCCGGAGACCCGAAGCACATCCTGAGGCTTGCACCCGATAAGACCGGCGATTTCTTCGGCATGCTTGTCGGGTTCCGCGCTGGGCAAGTCGATTTTGTTGAGTACGGGGATAATGGTCAGGTCGTGGTCGATCGCCATATACAGGTTGGACAAGGTCTGCGCTTCGATGCCTTGCGTGGCGTCCACGAGCAGCACTGCGCCCTCGCATGCTGCCAACGCGCGGGATACCTCATAGGTGAAGTCCACATGGCCTGGTGTGTCGATCATGCCGAGGGTGTATTCCGTACCATCGACCGTCCACGGCACGCGCACGGCCTGGGACTTGATGGTGATGCCGCGTTCCTGCTCGATATCCATGCGGTCAAGGAAGCGGTCGTGCATCTCCCGCTGCGGGACGATGCCGGACAGCTGGAGAATCCTGTCGGCTACGGTGGATTTTCCGTGGTCGATGTGTGCAATGATGCAGAAGTTGCGAATCAGCGACTGATCGGTAAAGCCAGGCTTGTTTTTCGGTTCAATCACTGAAATTCTCCTTTCCGGCGCTTGTTGCCGGCATGTATCAACTGGTTGTCTGTGGCGGATGCCACCGCAGCCGCGTCCGACTGCGCAACGGTATTCCAATGGTCTTAGTCTACCGGCAATGTCCGGCATGTGCATCCGCCGCGTCGTCTCATCGTGCGCGTGCCGCACGTCGCAAGTTATCCCGGTTCCGTGGTATCATTAACGTTTGTATGTCCTTATAGCAACCGTCGTTTGGAGTTACATTGGCAAACATCAAGTCGCAGAAGAAGCGCGTCCTGACCAACGAGAAGGCGCACAAGCGCAACGTGTCGGTGAAGTCCGGCCTGAAGACCGTCGTCCGTCGCACCCGCGAAGCCATCGCCGCTGGCGATAAGGCCGCTGCCGAGGAAGCGTACAAGCTCGCCGCTCAGAAGCTTGACAAGGCCGCCGGCGCCGGCGTGATTCACAAGAATCAGGCTGCGAACCGCAAGTCCGGTCTTGCTCGCGCCATCAACGCGCTGTGACTCGGTCGCATCACGTTCATCGTGACGTGATTTGCATATGAATCGGCGTTGACCGATTCCCCACCAAGAGGGGGTTCCATGCGGCACATGCATGGAACCCCCTCTTCGTATGTGAAGTCGGATATGCGCTCGGCCGGTACGCCACACTCGGCTCGGCACGATCATGCGAATTGCCGGTCAGGCATCATGATCGCGGTCATGCTCATGCTGCCGACGCATCGACGCCGAAATATGTACAGGCGCATCGCGGGGCATGGCACCAGGCAATTCGATGTCGAATCTGACAGACAGCACCCGCATCAAGACGACGACAATGACAATAGCGATATCGACGACGATTTCCATCCGATATGAAATCAGCCCATGGCCTTCAAGACGATATGACATCACGGTCAGTATGCACCCGACCAACGATGGAAAGGCATACCAATGCCTGTCCCGCACCGCCATAGGCACCTCATTGAGCAGCATATCCCGTATCAGACCACCTGCCAATGCCGTGAACATTCCCAAGAACACAGCGGTCATGCCACTGGTACCGTACATCAACGCTTTCTGGGTGCCGTTCACTGCGAACAGTCCAAGCGCCAAAGCGTCAAGAACGAGCATGGACCATTTGAGACGATTGACTTCGGGATGCATGACCGCCACCATCAATCCTGCAGCGATTGAAGTCAACACCATGGCGCGATCAGAGATGCCGACAGGTGGCAACGCGCCAAGAATCACATCGCGTACGATGCCTCCGCCGAGTGCAGTCAGCCAAGCGGTGAGCAGAATGGCGAACAGATCATAACCTTTGCGTATGGCGGCGAGGCCGCCGAGCAAACCGCAGCAAAAGACCGCCACATATTCGATGCCCATGAAGAAGCCATTGCTTTCGAGTGTGACGGTGACAGTCATGGTCATGCCTCCTGGTTGCCGGTGGTGTCGCAGCGGCGGGACACGGGATGGGTCGCGGGCTGATACGCCCGCGGACTCTTTTGTCTATACCGTAACAGGGCGACTCCCCGAAAGGAATCGCCCTGTTACAGAAAGACCGAAACAGTATGGGTTTCAGTCAGCCGATGAGCTTGGTCTCAGCAGACCTTCCACATCCAGTTGTGCGGATCTTCGATCTCGCCGAGCTGAATGCCGAGCAGCTGGTTGCGCAGCTTCATGGTCAGCTCGCCGGAACCGCCGTCGGCGACGGTCACGTCGATGTCGTTGGACTTGAAGCGCCCGATCGGGGTGATGATGGCGGCGGTACCGCAAGCGAACACTTCGGTGACCTCGCCGGACTTGATGTCTTCGACCAGCTGATCGAACTTGATCATGCCTTCGACCACATCGTGGCCGTCATCCTGCGCGAGCTGGATGATCGAGCGACGGGTCACGCCAGGCAGAATGTTGCCCGTCAGCGACGGGGTCTCCAGGTGACCATCCTTGTGCACGATGAACATGTTCATGCCACCGAGCTCCTCGAGGTAGGTCTTCGTCGCAGCATCCACGAAGCACACCTGCTCGCAGCCGTTCTTGATGCCGGTGTATTCACCGAGCAGCGAAGCGGCGTAGTTGCCGCCGCACTTGGCGAAGCCCGTGCCGCCAGGGCCGACGCGGAACCACTTGTCTTCGATCCAGATGCTGACCGGCTTCACACCACCCGGGAAGTAAGGGCCGGACGGGGAGGCGATGACGCAATAATCAACTTCCTTCGGGGCACGCACACCGAGGAACGGCTCGGAAGCGAACATGAACGGACGCATGTACAGGGTGTATTCTCGGCGGGTCGGCACCCAGTTGGCATCGCGACGGACCAGCGCCGCGACAGAGCCGAGGAAATCGTCGATCGGGAGTTCAGGCAGGTACAGGCGCTTGGCGGAGTTCTGGAAACGTTCCGCGTTCGCATCCGGGCGGAACAGCCAAATCGAACCGTCGGCATGATGATACGCCTTGAGGCCTTCGAAGCATTCCTGCGCATAGTGCAGCACCGATGCACCCGGATCCATCTTCAACGGTCCGTACGGCTCGATACGGCGATCGGACCAGCCTTCGCCGTCCGTCCACGTCATATGAGCCATGTTGTCAGAGAAAATCTGACCGAAAGCCGGCTTGTCGATCAGCTCCTGACGCTTGGCGTCCGAAGCCGGGTGATCATTGGGTAGGACGGTGAATTCGTCGGCGAGCTTGTTGAGTTGCGCGGGATCATGATGTGATTGTTCAGTCATAATAACTTCTTCTTGAATCAACCGTTATCACGGTATTGCGTATGTTGCGCTGGTACTTGTGGCACCGGCTCTAAGGAGTACTCTCGCACAGGTATGGGACGAATGTGTGAAGAGGTTCACATTATGAAAGAGCCGATTATGGCGGGACCCCGCACGATGGCGGGGTCCCTGTCCATGATTTGCTGCCGAGCTCTGCGTATCAGCTATAGTGCCCGGCGACGAATCACTTGTTGTCTGCAGCAGCGTCAGCGGCCGGAGCAGCAGCGGCGTCGGCAGCCGGAGCGGCAGTCGTGTCAGCAGTCTCGGCGGTGGACTCGGTGGCGTCCTCAGGCACCTCGACGGTGACCACGGACTCTTCCGGATCGTCGATGTCGAGCTCAGCGCCTTCCGGCAGCTCAACGTCCTTGGCGAAGACCTTGGTGCCGTCGGTCATGCCGTCAACGTTAATGACGATGCGCTCAGGCAGGTTGGACACGTCTGCACGCACCTTGAGCTCCTGGATGTCGACGAACGCGACCGCAGCGCCCTTCGGGGTGCCTTCGACGAACACCGGCACCTCGACGTCGATCTTCTCGCCGGCCTTGACTTCATAGAAGTCCACATGCTCGACGATGCGCTTGACGGGGTTGCGCTGGACGTCCTTGACGACGGCGATCTTGGAGTCGTCGCCGAACTTGATGGTGAACAGGGCGTTGGTGTGACGCAGCGCCAGCGTGGTCTCCTTCATCGGGAGGGTGACGAACACGGGCTGGTTGCCACCGGCGTAGATGGTCGCCGGGATCTTGTTGGCTACGCGCAGACGGCGGGCGACGCCCTTGCCGAACTGGTCGCGGACTTCGCCTTCGAGGCTGATGGTGTTGGTTGCCATAGTGGCTCTCCTCACTAGTAACTGAGCTGTTGTCGACTCGATTTTCGGAGTCGTGTGTTGTTTCGGCGCGCCGACGCGCCGATTCCAAACACCATGAGGGTGCCTTGCCATCAGCCGAGTCGATAACGGAGGCTGCGCCTCCCTCGCCAAAGCGTGGCGAACAAGTCCGCCAAAGCAACACAGAACAGTATACTTCAGCTGCGGACAAACCACGAAGCGATGGTCAACCCCGTTGCGCGCGACAAGGACAAACCGAAACGGAGCCAAACCGTAGGCAGAACCAAAGATAGCCATACAATGGGAGAAGCAGCTCGGTATCGGAAAGGGAACGCCTATGTCTTCGACGATGACGACAACAATCAGACATATCGGCCAAGGTACTGCCATCTTCACCGCCGTGGCGGGAGCGGCAACGGCGACGCTTGGCGGCCTCGCCTATCGTTTCACCTGCGATACCCGCTCTCCCCTGTTCGTCAAGAACAGTCAACGTGCCAATGAAGCGGTCGGCGAACAGCTCCGGCAAAGCGACAATGCCGAACAACAGGCGGCTTCCCGCTGGTTCCACGACACCAGACAATCCTGGACCACGTACAGCGAAGACGGTCTTCGCTTGCATGCATGGGTTCTTGACCCCGATAGCGTCCATCCCCGGCCGCATTGGTATGCGATATGCTGCCACGGATTTTGTGGCGAACCGCAGGAAATGGCGAAATACGCCCTGCGATATGCACGGATGGGATGCACCGTAATCGTTCCGGCGATGCGCGCCCATGAACGCAGCCAAGGCCGGTATGTCGGGCTCGGATACGTTGATCGACGCGACGTGATGTGTTGGATCAACTTGGTGGTCCGCGCCGATCCCGATGCCTCTATTATTCTTCATGGCAATTCGATGGGGGCAGTCGCCGTGATGCTCGCCGCTGCCGAACCTGACATCCCCCGTCAGGTTATCGCCGTCGTAGAGGACAGTGGATATAGCACCATTGACGCCGAACTGCGGTTTGTAGCGAAAACCATGCTGAAGATGCCACGCGGGATTGGCCTGCAAACAGTGGCAGTCATGAACGCGTGCGCCCGCATCCATACCAAATCCGATTTCCGTCGTGGCGACTGTCTGTGCGCAGCGCGCCGCATGCGTGTCCCGTTGTTGTGCGTGCACGGCACCAATGACACCATGGTCCCCTACGAGTTCATGGATAGGATCGCGGCATCGTATCGCGGACCGTTGTGCAGGACGTTCAGCGTCCAAGGGGCAGGGCACACCTTGTCGGCGAGCACGGCGCCTGACGCGTATTGGAATGCGGTCAGAGGATTCGTTGAGGCGGCAGCGGGCTGGCGTGAAGCATAATCCGTGATTCAGACGCGTCATCGCGAAAAGGAAAGGCGGCGATGCGGTACTCCACTGTTTGAATGGAGTTGACAATCGCCGCCAAATCACACACACGAACCGGCTTTTGGCCAGCATTCGCTGACATGGTGCCCGGTGTCACCGGACCTTTTGTCTTGCTGATACGGATGTGATCATACGTTCCCGAGCTGCCCGATGTGGTGATTTGTCCATAACATGGTCAAAGAAATGGACTCGTCGGCTGATGCATCAACGTTAGCGGGGTCTGGTCCGGCGTGACGGACGCCGGACCAGACCCCGCTAACGTATGCTGACTGGATGGTCAATGATTAGGCGAGCAGTTCTTTGACCGCCGCGATCACCGCCTGAAGTCCAGCCTTGGCATCACCGAACAGCATCTGTGTGTTGTCTTCAAAATACAGTTCGTTCTCGATACCCGCGTAGCCTCGGCCGCGGCCACGCTTCATCACCACGACATGCTGCGCCTGATCGACATCGAGAATCGGCATGCCGGACACCGGGGTTCCCGGACGACGGGCAGCTGGGTTGGTCACATCATTGGCGCCGACCACCAGCGCGACATTGGCAGAGGAGAACTGTGGATTGATGTCATCGAGATCCACCAGCTCATCATAAGGCACGTTCGCTTCGGCGAGCAGCACATTCATATGGCCGGGCATACGCCCCGCAACGGGATGGATGGCGTACGAGACTTCGACCCCATGCGCTTTCAGCAATTCGCCCAAATCAGCCAGCTCACGCTGTGCCTGTGCCTGCGCCAAGCCGAATCCCGGTACGAAGATGACCTTCTCCGCGTACACCAGCTGCACAGCCACGTCATCTGCCGTGGTTTCTTTCATGGTGCCCTCAGGGCCTTCCTGCGAGGATGTCGCCGCCGAAGCACCGCCGAAGCCGCCGGCGAGCACGCTATGCAGAGGACGGTTCATTGCCTGCGCCATGAGAATGGAAAGGGTGACGCCAGCCGCGCCGACCAAAGCACCGGCCACAATCAGCGCGACATTGTCAATCGCCAAACCGCTCATCGCGACAGCGGTACCCGTGCACGCGTTCAACACCGAGATGACGACCGGCATGTCGGCGCCGCCAATCGGGATAACGAACACCAAACCATATACGAGCGCGAACAGCGTCGTCAGCACCGCCCAAAGCAGCCTGCGGTCAGGTTGCACGCACAGCATGACGAATGACGCGACGGTCAAGACGATGAACAACACATTGAACAGGCCTTTACCCGGTATCGTCAGCTTGCGCAGGAATTTCACGCCTTGCAATTTACCTGCCGCCACCAAAGAACCGGTAAAGGTCACTGAACCGATGACAACACCCAGGCCTGCGGTAATGAGGACAACCAGGCTGGGGGCGGTTTGCGGCGTAAGAATATCGTTGAGTGCGACCAAAGCGGCGGCTCCGCCACCGACCGTGTTGAAAATCGACACCAGCTGCGGCATGTCGGTCATCTTCACCTTTTTCGCGCTGACCACACCAGCCACGGCGCCGATAAGGATGCCGAGCAGGAGCAGCACAATCGCCGTGGTCGACCGGTATCCGGTGACGAACAAGCGTACAAATGCCATGATGACGGCGATAACCATGCCTGCAGCCGAAATCAGATTGCCCCGACGTGCGGTCTTCGGGGAGTTCATGAAATGCAGACCGATGACGAACATCACGGCTGACAACAGGTATACGAACCAAGCTACGGTATCGATGGCGTTCACTTGTCTGCCTCCTCGCGCTTATCCTCGTCCGATGTCTTGGCCGGCTTGGAACTTTTGAACATCTCGAGCATGCGATCGGTGACGACATAGCCGCCCACAACGTTCATCGTGCCGAGTATCGCCGCAAGAAAGACGAATACATACGCCAATGGGGAATTCGCTTCGGCTGCGACGATGACAACGCCGACGATGACAATGCCGTGGATGGAGTTCGCGCCGGACATCAGCGGCGTATGCAAGGTGGCGGGAACTTTGCCGATGACTTCAACGCCGATCAGCAACGCCAACACAAACAATGTGATGGATACAACAAGCGGACTCATGTCACTGCCCTTCTTTCTCTGATTCGTCCGACGGCTCGGCTGTGTTGCCGGCGACGACCAAAGCGTCGTCGATCTCATCGCCGGGCGTGATCCGGAGCTGACCGTCACGCACAAAATGAGCCAACACGTCCGCAACATTCCTTGACAGCAGGTTTGACGCCGTGTTCGACACTTCCGAGGCCAGCGTCGGGGCACCAATAATGGTGACACCGCCTTCAGTGACCTGGGTACCGATCGTCGACCCCTCGACATTGCCGCCCAAAGCGCTGGCTGCGCAGTCTACGACCACCGCACCGCGGTGCAACGCCGCCACGCCGGCAGATGTCAGCAGAACCGGAGGCTTCCTACCGGGGACTTTCGCCGTGGTGATGACAATATCAAATTGCGCGGCTTTCTCATCAACCGCGGCCTGCTGCGCGGCCTGCTCCTGCTCGGTAAGTTGGCGCGCATATCCTCCCTCGCCTTGGCCCTGAGAGAAATCCAGACCAAGGTCCAAGAATTTGGCGCCCAACGACTCCACCTCGCCCTTCGAAGCAGGACGTACATCATACGCCGTAACGACGGCGCCCAGGCGCCGGGCGGTGCCAATAGCTTGAAGGCCGGCGATGCCGGCGCCGAGCACCAGTACCTTGGCCGGACGAATCGTGCCGGCTGCCGTAGTCATCATCGGCAGGAAGGAACGGTAGGCATTCGCCGCGACCAATGCCGCCTTATATCCCATGACGGAATTCTGCGAAGTCATCTCATCCATGGACTGGGCGGCGCTGAGCTGTCGTGGCAGACGTTCGATGGCGACGGCCGTCAATCCCGCAGCTTGCAGCGAAGCGACATACGCGTTGTCCGTGAAAGAGCCCAGCAGACCGATCACCCATTGTCCCGCATGCATCGCGGCGATCTGGTCAGGAGTAGGTCTGGAAACAAAACCGAACGCATCACATTGGGCGAGCAATGTCGAGCGGTCACTGACCGTTGCTCCAGCATGCTCATAATCTGCATCAGTGTATTGTGCCGCGTTTCCGGCATCGTGCTCAATCATGCATGTCACGCCGTGTTTGCGCAGTCTCGCGACAATGTCAGGCGTCAGTGCCACACGCTGTTCATGCTCCGTGGTCTCATTGAAGACTCCGAACAGCACGCTGGCTTCTGGTTGTTCAGCCATAGCAGCCCTTTCTAGCTTCTTTACTATGTACGCGTACAGGGTACGTCGACAGTGTACCGTATCCGTGCCGGTTCATGATCATGACATCCATTACCCGGCCGTTTGGCCGCAACGGCTACGGCACCGTAAGGTGACGGAACAGATGATTTCGACTACTATCACAAGGTTGATAGACGTAGCTGAAGGCCAAGGAGCAGGACGTGTCGGTACTGAATTCCGTCAAACAACAGACGATGAGAATCACTCGTAAGGCATTGCGCCTCGGAGAAGGATTCACTCATCCGGTCAGTGATGATCAGCCGGGAGATCCCGACTATGTCGAGGTCCAGGACATCGAAGAACACGATATGCCTGTGAATCTGCCGAATACCGCAGAATGGGGGCCAGGATATCCGACCACCACGTTTATCGATCAGCGGACCGGATGCCTGACTGCCGCCACTGCGGGCAATCCCCCGCTTGACGACGGTTGGAGCATTTACGACGTCTACGCGGATCGTGCCGAACGTATGGGTGATAAGCCCTTATACACATTCAAGGTCAACGGGGAATGGGTTACCAAAACCGCCAACGAGTTCCTCCACGAGGTTCGTGTGACCGCCAAAGGTCTTCTTCACTATGGATTGAAGAAGGGTGATGGCGTGGCGTTCATGTGCCGTACGTCATATGAATGGGATGTTTTCGACGCCGCTGTGATGGCGTGCGGCGGCGTGCTCGCCACCATCTACGACACGGATTCGGCGGAGCAGATCCGCAATATTGTCGACAACTCCGACGCCCGGTTCCTGGTTGTCCAAACCACCGACATGCGAGACAAAGCGGATGGCGCGTTGGAGGAATGCCCGACACTCGAACAGATTTTCTGCTTCGAAACCGGCGGACTGTACGAGCTGCAAGCGTACGCCAATGCCGTCAGCGACGAGGAGCTTGACGCACGTATCGAATCGGTTAGGAAGACCGACTTGTGCTCGATCGTGTACACCTCCGGATCGACTGCCGCCCCCAAAGGCGTCGAAATGACGCACGAGGATTATTGCGCTACGGCACTCAATCTTCCCGATTACATGCCGGATCTGCTGCACAATGAGAAGAACACGATTCTGCTGTTCCTGCCACAGGCCCATTCTTTCGCCCGCGCCATCAACTACATTTGCGTGGCAAGCCAGCTGCATATTTACATCGCCGAAGGCATCAAAACCATGATTGGCGATTTGCAGGTATCCAAGCCGTCCGTCATGATCGTGGTTCCCCGTGTGCTTGAGAAAATCTACAATGCGGCGTCGCAAAAAGCCGGTCATGGTGCCAAGGGCGTGATGTTCGCCGCTTCGGTTGTCACCGCGCAGAAATATATGAAGGAGATCAGCGATCAAGGCAAGCCTTCAACATTGACGCGGATGGAACGTACAGCCTATGATCCGCTCGTATACCGTTCGTTGCGTGAGGTGCTCGGCGGTCGAGCCAAGTGGATCGTCACCGGCGGCGCACCTCTTGACCCGGATTTGCTCGCATTCTTCCGTGGCGCAGGTGTCCCGGTGTACGAAGGCTATGGTCTGACGGAGACGACGGCCCCCTGCGCCTTCAACCCGCTGGGCGTGCCATTCCATGAGGGTTCGGTCGGTATCCCGTTCCCCGGGTTCTCGATCCGTCTTGCCGAAGACAACGAGATTCAGGTGAAGGGCGCTTCGGTCTTCCACGCGTATCACAAGAACCAGGAAGCAACCGAAACCTCATTCACTGAGGACGGCTGGTACGCGACCGGCGATTTGGGTCATTTGGACGACAACGGTTTCCTCTACATCATTGGACGCAAGAAGGATCTCATCATCACCGCCGGCGGCAAGAACGTCTCCCCCGGACCGATTGAAGAAACCATCCAACGCTGTGAATTCGTGTCCCAGGCTTTGGTATTGGGAGATAAGAGGCCGTTCATTTCTGCGCTGATCACGCTCGATGAATCATCGTTGCGTCCTTGGCTTGAGGCCAAAGGACTCAACCCTGATATGACCATGCAGGAAGCCGCCGACAATGCAGTAGTCCGCGCTGAGGTTCAGAAGTATGTCGACATGGCCAATGAAGGTGTTTCACGCGCCGAATCGGTCAGGAAGTTCATTATTCTTCCTGAAGAGTTCACTCAGGAGAACGGTCTGCTCACCGCGTCGATGAAGGTTATCCGTCCGAAGGTGATCAAACGGTATTCCACCTTACTCAATACGCAGATGTATACCAAGCGCAAGCAGCAGTGAGCTTTTTTCGCTCCGCTTGATTATGGTTGTGGCCCACATGCGCATACCGCGTGCGGGCCACAACCATTCAGCATGCTTCTACAGCGTCCGGGCGTGTCGTAGAATCTGGAACCCAGTTGTCAGAAGCCGAGCCGTTCAAGCTTCTTCGGATCGGATTGCCAGTCTTTGGCGACCTTGACATGAAGGTCGAGTTTGGCTTTCTGCCCGACAATCCTGTTGACCGGGGTCCTCAGCTTCTTACGGACCTTGACCAGATGCTCAGCCTTATGTCCGATGATGATCGGCTTCTGCGAATCGCGTTCCACGTAGATGGAAACCAGCACATGCGCTTTACCGTCACTTTCCGTATCATCCGGATCGGGATATTCGATATCGTCAACGACGACGGCAAGCGAATGGGGAAGCTCATCATCAAGCTCCTCGAGGAACGCTCCACGGACAAGCTCAGCAATCGTCGATTCCGGCTTTTCCTCGGTAATCTGGTCTGCCGGATACATCTGAGGACCCTCTGGCATATTTTCGATGAGCACATTGCGTACCTCCGTGACATTGTCGTATTCACGGGCACTCACCGGAACAATATCAGTGAAATCAGCGAATTGGTTGATTTCAATGAGTTTTGTCATAAGCTCCTGACGATTCAGCTCATCGATTTTGGTGACCACGGCGATGAGCGGGATCTTCCATGCGAACGTCCCATCATCGCGTTTTTTGGCGAACTGTGAGCGCAGACGGCTCAGGATGCGCTTATCGCCCGGACCGATCTCCTGGTCAGCGGGAAGCAGGAACGCGATTTCGTCCACATCAGCAAGTGATTCCTCAACAACGTCATTCAGCCGCTGCCCGAGCAGAGTACGCGGGCGGTGGATTCCCGGAGTGTCGACGAGAACCAGCTGTGCGTTATCGGTAGTGACAATACCGCGAATCGCTTTTCGTGTTGTTTCCGGGCGTGAGGAGGCAATGGCGATCTGGGTGCCTACCAGTGCATTGATCAGTGTGGATTTGCCGACATTTGGCCGGCCTACGACCGCCACGAAGCCGGACCGGTATACCTCTTGCCCTTTGACCGGTTCTTGTTCGCTGCTGTTGGCGCTTTCGCTCATGCTTCTCCTTGATGATCGTCGTCGGTGCTCGTAGAGTCCGTTCCCGTTGATGTCTTGTGCTCCGGTCGCACACCGCCGGAATGCTGTTCTCCAGTGTCCTCGCTGGGCTCGACGTGCGCGGGCTCCACCACAATCGTTGAAACCTTCTTGCGGCGTCCGGCGGAATCAACCGCCGTCAGCCGCAGTCCCCTGGTTACCGCGGATGCGCCGACAATCGGGACCCTGCCGAGCAGCTTGGTCAGTAACCCGTACACCGTATCGACATCATCCTCATCGATATCGACCTCGAAGATCTCCTCAAGATCAGCGATAGGGGTACGGGCAGGCATGCGCCACGTATGCTCGCCGACCTGCACGGGCTCCCCGTGTTGAGTACGGTCATGCTCGTCTTCCAACTCGCCGACGATCTGCTCAATGGCATCCTCAATGGTGACCATGCCGGCAATACCTCCGTATTCATCGACGACCACGGCGACATGCTGCCTAGTGCGCTGCATCTCATGGAACAAGTCATCGACGGGTTTCGATTCCGGAACAAGCATTGGATTTCGAATGATGGTGCCGACTTCTCGGTCAATCGCATCCGGATTGAAAGCAGTGGCGCGCACCGCATCCTTCAGATACGCCATACCAATCAAATCGTCGACGTCCTCACCGATGACAGGAACCCGCGAGAAGCCGGACCGTGAGCACAATTGCAGGAAATCCCTCAGATTACGACTACGCTCGATGCAAATCATGTCCGTACGCGGCACCATGATTTCACGGGTAAGCGTTTCGGACAAGGTCAGGACATTACGTAGCATTTCGGAGACTTCCGGATCGAAATCGTTGGCCTCCACCAGCCGATCGATGGTTGCTCTGCCCTGCTCGAGTTGGAGCTTCTCAAGCTCTTCGTCGTCGGAAAGTTCCGAGGATTCACGGTGATGCCGCTTGGAGACCTTGTCGCCGCCGACCGCTGCGAATGGTGTCAGCGCGACAGCAACGGAGACAGCGCGAACGTGCCGCAACATAATATCGACCGGCTTGACGGCACCTGCCGAACGCGGACGGACGAGTGTGGAAACAATGCCGATCAGTATGCCGGCGATGACGCCGCTGAGCAGCTGTACCCATAACGCCCCCCCGCACAACGACACGATGGAGGCAACCAGCACACCGTCCGCCACATTGCACAGGATTCTGACGAATGCGCACGACCCCGAGGTGGCGAATCTATCGACGATAAGACGCTGGACCTTATGGATGCTGCCGATTTTCTTCATCCTAGAGAACTGGGTGAGCTCCTGGTTGGTTTGCAATTCGAGAATACGATTGTTCAAACTCGCCCGTGTCACTCGGGAAACCGCGCCTTCTGCTGCCGCCATGGACAACGACAGCCAAACCAGCAATGCCGCGATGACTGTAAGGATGACGATAACGGTGATTGCCGTCATATCCATATGCTGTTTCCTCTCTTGCGGATTTGCCCAGGATAACTGTCCTATTGTCATATAGGACAGTTATCCAGTTACTTCTGCTTGCTCGTACCGGCAGCCTGTTCCCCGGAATGCTTGGCATCATACTGGGCAAGAAGATTCGGCGACCCCGCAGGCAACACCGCTGACGGAACGTCCTCCTGCCGAACCGCAAAATACGTCAACAGCAGCTGCCGCTGCAAACCAAACATCTGCTGCTCCTGCTCAGCGGTCACATGATCGTATCCCAACAGATGCAAAATACCGTGAATGGTCAGCAGCATCATCTCCTGCATGGTGCTGTGTCCGGCAGCCAACGCTTGCTGGGCCGCCACCCACGGGCAAATCACGATGTCGCCGAGCACACCTTCCATTTCCGTCGGTCCGTCGGAAGGCCGCAGCTCGTCCATAGGAAAGCTCATCACATCCGTCGGCCCTTGTAGATTCATCCACCGCTCATGCAATTGGGCGATAGGGTCAGGGTCGACAAACAGGATCGTCAAGTCGGATTGGATGCTGACACGCATCTGGCTCATCACCCACACGCCCAGCTGTGAAAAAACCTCCGGGTCGATTCGCCAAATGGTCTCATTGGTTACGTCAACACTCACGCTTCATCCTTTCCGATACCATCTTCACAGGGTTCGCGGTCACCAATCGATTCCGGGGCGTGCGTGGCATGGTCAGGGTGGTGCTTGCCTCGTTTCCTACCGCTATGGTCCCCCGCAATCGCCGCATGACGATCATACGCCTGGACGATTTTACCGACCAACGCGTGACGAACCACGTCACTCGCTTCGAGGTGTGCGAAAGCAATACCGTCAATACCATGCAAAATCTGCTCGATAGTGGAAAGACCCGAACGAGGAACTGTCAAATCAACCTGCGTGATATCGCCGGTAATCACCATTTTGGTGTTGAACCCGAGTCGCGTCAGAAACATCTTCATCTGTTGCTCAGTGGTGTTCTGGGCTTCATCCAAAATAACAAACGCATCGTTGAGCGTCCTACCACGCATATACGCCAGCGGAGCTACCTCAATCGTCCCATCATCCATCAGCCGATGCAGTTGCTCAGCGCCAAGCATGTCCGAAAGCGCATCATAGAGCGGACGCAGGTAGGGATCGACCTTCTCGCTGAGTGTACCAGGCAGAAAGCCGAGGTTCTCCCCCGCTTCCACCGCAGGACGGGTGAGGATGATCCGTCTCACCTCGCCATCTTGGAAGGCTCGAACCGCTTTGGCGACGGCCAGATACGTCTTGCCGGTGCCCGCGGGTCCGATGGCGAAGGTAATAGTATTCGACTCGATGGTGTTCACATACGCAATCTGCCCAGCGGTTTTTGGCCGTACCGGCACACCTGCTGCAAACGTGATCACGCCGGGGACATGGGCACGGCGACGATCGGTTGTACGATACTGCTCATCATTGCCGGCCATCGCATTACGGGGAATCGCCGCCGAGGCGCCAAAACGTCGGACGTCATCCACACGTTGTGCACGTACGCCGTTGCGAAGCACCCGGCGGTCCAACAATCTGCGAACCGTGTCGGCATCCATAGGGGCGGTATACGCTTCATCAATCAGCGTATGCATAACCTCTTCAGCTTGAGCCGCCTGAGCCTCAGTTTGTTTCGACCGTGACATGATGGCGACCCTGTTACCTCTGACGATGATGGTCAAATCAGGAAAAGCCTGTTCGACGACACGAATCACTTCGTCAACCGGACCGAACACCGAGACGGGATCAAGCTCGGGGGGAACCGTCACAACGCGTGTAGTGGTAGCCACGTGCCCAGACACCCTACTCTTCGAACTTCTCGCCGGTCAGAACGTGCGCGTGCACGTGGAAGACGGATTGTCCCGCATCTTCGCCGGTATTGAACACGAGACGGTATGCGCCGTGGAATGCATCGTCCGCAATATGCTGCGCGACTTCGACGATGTGGGCAAGCGTCTTCGGATCAGCCGCGGCGAGTTCGGCGGCATTCGCGTAATGCTTACGAGGCACAATCAGAACATGTACTTTCGCCTTGGGAGCGATGTCCTTGAACGCGTACACCGTGTCATCCTCGTACACCTTGGTGCTCGGAATCTCCCCCGCTACGATCTTGCAGAACAGGCAATCATCGGACTGGCTCATACACACTCCTTATCGGATGGGTCTTGGATATACAATTCGTACACCCGGAATCCATCATATTGAGCGGTTCGGATAAGAGCCAGCAATGACGAGACCGTATAGAACGTCTAGAACACGTCATCAAGGAAGTCCCGACCCTGGGGTGAGGAGGCCATAGTGGCCGTCGCCAGCAATACGGGTCAATCCCGCCCACCCCGCTTCTGCTGACGCTCACGACCTTGTCGATGTCGGCACAAGCACGTGTTGACACCCCTTGTGACGCGGATGACAGGAGTTTCGCCCTATTGGGAAAGCATCATGGCGGATGATGCATGCCGGGACACATATGCTGGCTATCGCCCGCGGTCATCATGCTTGGCGGTGCAACACATGCTTGGATGTTGTAGGACGGCGGTGGTGCCGGACTGGTGTGGGAGATTTTCCGCGCATGGGCGATCTGGTCGTAATGTCCCGTGGTTTTGTGGGAGTTTATCGGGGATTCGCGGTTTCGGCGGTGTTCTCCCGTCGGCGGTTTCAGGGGCGATTTTCACGAACCGCGGATTTCCAACGTTCCCGTGGGGACAATATCCGCGAGGACGCCGGATTCCCGTAAACTCCCACGCCGGATACGGGCGAACAGGCACGAACCGGGGAATCCCGACAGTTCTCCCGCATCATCCACACGCCACCGCCCGAATCCCGGCCTCCCTCGCCTCCATCGACACTGACGGTGATCCCAGCGTCGGCAGACGCCTCCACCGACACTGACAACTCCCCCTAGCGTCGGCAGACGGTTCTGACAATAGCGGCAACTGCCTCAGCGTCGGCAGACGGGCGTATGGGAAAATCGCGGTGCGGTGAATCGTTTGCGCATAGATCCCGATGTATCGGTGGCACCGCACAAGCGTTCGACATCACATAACCCGGTTATCGGCAGGCAGGTCACCAAGTTGAGAAAAGAAAAAAGGCTCCCGATTGGGAGCCTTATCAGTGTCCGGAGCGGGACTTGAACCCGCACGCCCGTTTAAAATAGGCACTAGCACCTCAAGCTAGCGCGTCTACCATTCCGCCACCCGGACATGTGCCTTGAAGCAACAGAAAGAAACTATAGCACAGCAATCCAACGACGCAAATCACGCAATCATCGGCGTGTCGTTTTTTGTACGCCGTCGCACGCAGTCAAACACGCTACGACGCCGATACCCCTGCTGCTCCACAGGGCCCGGTCCTCCGCCAAGTGCTAGCCTTGCTATCATGACCGATCCGCTGTTTTTGCTCCACCCCGAATCCGATGACGCGCCAGTAAACACCGATGCGCTGCGCGAGGGATGGAATATCACCCTGCCCAAGGCCATCAGGCGCCACGCCATCCAAGCCATGCGCTTACAAGACGGCGACACCTTACAGCTTTCCGATGGCAACGGCCTGCGCATCCACACTACGCTGGTCGACGCCCAGCAAGGTCAAGCACAGGTCAACTCCTTCAGTAAAGAAGAACCACCCATCACCAGGCTCTCGCTCATCCAAGCACTCGCCAAAACAGGACATGACGAGCAAGCCATCGACATGGCCACCCAGATAGGTGTCGATCAGGTCATCCCCTGGCAGGCAGACCGTTCCATCGCAAAATGGAAAGCCGGTCGAACCGACCGCAAATGGGCGCAAACACTGGATGCGGCAACCGAACAATCACGCCGTGCGTGGCGGCCTCAGCTCGGTGAATGCATTTCCAGCAAGGAACTCATCGCCATATGCCATCGGGCGATGGTGTTCGGCGATATGGTCGTCGTCCTCCATCAGGATGCCACCGCAAACTGGAATCAAATCGAGCAGGGCGTCACCCGACTGGAACAGCGCTGCCTCGACGATGGGCGCAGCCGCACCATCCACGTCGTCGTAGGCCCCGAAGGCGGCATCAGCGATCAGGAAGCACACGAGTTCGCCAAGGCGGGCGCCCTCTGCACGCTCCTTGGCCACAACATCCTGCGCGCCTCCACCGCCGGCCCCGTCGCCCTGTCCCTGCTCTCACGCGCTCTTGGACGGTACGCCTGACAACACGACAACGCCTACAATAGTCCCGCAGCGAGCAATACCCGACGACGACCCGACCGTCGCCATCAATGAACCAACAGACAAGGGAGAGCCGTTCCCATGCAGTTAATTCGCGTAGAAAACATCGACGACGAACGCATCGCCGCGTACACCAATCTCACCGAGCTCCAATTACGTAATCGTCTCGAACCCGAAAAAGGGCTGTTTATCGCGGAATCACCGAAAGTCATTGACCGGGCGCTCGCTGCAGGACGCGAGCCGATCTCCCTGCTTGTCGAAGAACCGTGGATTGTCGGCATGAGCGAAGAATTCGCATTCATCGACCAGCATTGGGGAACCGGAATCCCCGTGTACGTAGCGAGCCCCGAACAACTCAAACAGCTGACCGGCTACCGGTTGCATCGTGGGGCGCTCGCAGCGATGAAACGCTGGCCCTTGCCAAGCGTTGAAGAAGTGTGCTGCAACGCACGTCGTGTTGCTGTTATGGAGAATATTGTCGACCACACGAATGTCGGAGCGTTGATGCGTTCCGCTGCGGCGCTCGACGTTGATGCTGTTCTGGTGACGCCTTCGTGCGGCGACCCGCTCTATCGCAGGGCGGCACGCGTATCTATGGGCACGGTGTTCCAAGTGCCGTGGACGCGTATCGGCGGCGACGACACGCATTTCTGGCCGATCCAAGGCCTCGCGCAACTGCACGACCTGGGGTTCACCACGGCGGCCATGGCGTTGGTTGACGACTCCATCAGCCTTGACGAGCTGGTACGACGACTTGACAACAGCCCCGCATCCGCTGATCATATCGACAAACTCGCCCTCATTTTCGGCACAGAAGGCGACGGATTGTCCCATCGCACCATCTCGCATGCGGATCTGACAGTGAAAATCCCGATGAGTCACGGTGTCGACAGTCTCAATGTCGCGGCGTCCAGTGCCGTCGCATTCTATGCGACACGGGTGAAGGATTAAGCAATCGTGCTTCCTTACGAACGTCAGAAGTAAGGAAGCACGACAACCGAAACTAGGCGCGATGGCACCGCACACATACGGATGCGTGCGGTGCTCAACTACGGGCGATGGATTGTTCAGTATTGCGGCATCGCATCCAGATTGAAACCGATGGCGGCAAGCTGTTCACGGCCTTCGGGCGTGATCTTGTCGACGGTCCACCGCGGCTGCCACGTCCAATCAATGCGGAATTCCTCGACAAGACCGGCAAGGGTGCTCGCGCATTCGTCCTCGATGAGTTCCGTCAGCGGGCATGCCGGCGTGGTGAGGGTCATTGTGATGATCGCCCGCCCCAGATTGTCGATTTCGATGCCGTAGACCAGACCAAGGTCGATGACATCGATACCCAGTTCGGGATCGATCACTTGATGCAGCGCCTCTTTGACGTCTTGTGCCGTCGCACGGCCGATATCATCCACAGCGACCAGCGGGATGTCGTCATCGCCGGTCTCGCCATCGTCATGTTGGCATTCCTGCTTGCTGTGCTTGCCGCACGCGCACCGATTGTCCTGGGATACCCCTCCGGATTGGGCCGGGTCGGCGGACGTGTCTTCGGCAGGCGTGCCGAGTGCGCCCAACAACTGCGGGTTGGCCATGACCTTACGCGCGGCGTTGTCATTGCCCAAAGCTTGGGATACCGTGTCAAAAATCGTGGATTCCGGTTCGGGGACCAGATTGCCCTGATCTGTCATCATGCTCCTTATCGGCTTAGTCGGCTTCGCCGGTGGATGTCTTGTCTTGCGAGGCCAAGGCCTTGGCGACGGCATCTTTCATGCCTTCCCAGCCGAGCAACGCACATTTGATACGCATAGGATACTTCGAAACACCTTGGAATACCACGGCATCTTCAAGCTGTTCGTTCTCAGCGTCATCGGCGAGGCCTCTACCGCGGGATTCCATAAGCTTATGGAAAATGGCCCCCAGGCTCATAGCCTCTTCGACGGTCTTGCCTTCGACAAGATCGGTCATGACCGACAGGCTCGCCTGAGAAATCGAACAACCATGACCATCCCACTCAAGCAGTTCGATGCGATGCGGCTCATCCTTGGACACTTCCACGCGGATGGTCGCCTCGTCTCCGCAGGTCGGATTGAACTGGTGGGATTGCCCTGTTTCGCAGTATTCGTGCTGCTGACGAACGCTCGCTTCACCCTGATCGAGCGAAGACTCCACTGCGGTGTCGCTTTCTTTGGCTAGATCCGGCGCGAAATGCGCTTTTCCGTGTGGATCGCGCGCAGCTTCAAGAATGACTTCCTGATACATCTGTTCCAAGTCGTCGCCGCTCATGCCGAAATCGTCGCTCATGCCTGTTCCCTACTCTCGCTCATATGCTTGCGGGGGCATATCATACCCCCGCAAGCACGTTACCGCCATACCTGATACCGGATACGCCCAAAGCGCAGTCTCATGTGCGCTTCGAGCCTGTTGCGTCAGGCCTTGAAGAACGGCCGGACCTTGGAGACCGCTTCAACCAACGCCTGTGCGTCTTCGATGCTGTTGTACACACCGGTGGACGCGCGGTTGGAAGCGTACAACCCGAAATGACGGTGCACCGGCTGCGCGCAATGATGCCCTACGCGGATAGCGATACCAAGTGAGTCAATGAACTGGCCGACATCATGCGGGTGGACGCCCTGCACGTCAAACGCCACGGTACCGATACGATTGACGTTCTCGCGTGGTCCCAGGATACGCACGCCGTCGATATCGCCGAGTTTGAGCAGTTCGCCGGCGATGGTCTTCTCATGGGCCTCGATGTTCTCCATGCCGATTGCGCGCATCCAGTCCGCGGCGACGCCGGCGGCGACCACTTGGGCGACAGGCTGGGTCCCCGCTTCGAAACGTGCGGGCGGGGCCATGTATTCAGCCGGCTTGTCCATCCATGCCAATTCGACCATGGATCCGCCGAAATTGGCCGGCGGCAACGCCTCGAGCAGTTCACGCTTACCATACAGGAAGCCCACGCCGGTTGGACCATACATCTTGTGGGCGCTCCACGCAGCGAAATCGACATCCATCGCATGGAAATCGACCTTCAGGTGTGGCACGGACTGGCACGCGTCAAGGATGAACACCGCTCCAACCTCATGGGCGCGGCGGACGATCGGCGCGATATCGGTAACAGCGCCCGTGGTGTTGCCCACATGGGTGATCGCGACGACTTTCGTGCGTTCGGTGATGACCTGATCGGCGGTATCGGAACGGATGCGTCCGTCATCGGTCAGATCGAACCATTTGAGGGTGGCGCCGGTACGGTAGGCGAGCTCCTGGAACGGCAGAAGCACAGAATGGTGTTCCGCTTTAGAAACCACGATTTCATCACCCGGCTTCAGCGCGAAACGCTGAGCCGGCTTGCCGCCGCGACCGAGACTCGCGTTGCCGAATGCGGTCGCCAGCAAGTTCAATCCGGCGGTAGCGCCGGCGGTGACGACGATCTCCTCTTCGCCCTCCTCGCTGTTGGCGCCGACCAGACGCGCTACCTTCGCACGCGCCTCTTCAAACGCCATCGTGCTGCGTGCCGCCAACTCATGGGCTCCGCGGTGGACGCCCGCGTTGATGGTTCGATAGAACTCGCTTTCGGCATCGATGACGCACTGCGGCTTTTGCGATGTCGCAGCGGAATCGAGATATACCAGCGGGTGACCGTGGATGCGCTGATCCAGAATCGGGAATTGCTCGCGGATAGCGGCGAAATCAACATCTGTCATGTCCAACCTGCCTTTTTCTCAGGCCAGTGCCGATTCCGTGCTGCCTTCCGGCAAGTACTCGTCATAGCCGTTTTCCTCGAGTTCGTCCGCAAGCTCGGGGCCGCCGGTCTTGACAAAATGACCGTCAGCGAAGACATGGACGATATCCGGTTTGATGTACTTGAGGATGCGCGTGTAGTGGGTGACCATGAGAATGCCCAGATCGGTGTTCTCCTTGGCACGGTTCACGCCTTCGGACACAATGCGCAAGGCGTCGACATCCAAGCCGGAATCGGTTTCGTCAAGGATGGCGAATTTCGGCTTGAGCAGTTCGAGCTGCAGTACCTCCGCACGCTTCTTCTCACCGCCGGAGAATCCCTCATTGACGGAACGCATCGCAAATTTCGGATCCATGCGCAGCCGCTTCATCGCCTCGTTGAGTTCCTTGGTCCAGGTGCGGATTGACGGCGCTTTGCCGTCGACTTCCGTTTTCGCGGTACGCAGGAAGTTGGTCATGGACACGCCCGGCACTTCGACCGGGTACTGCATGGCGAGGAACAGGCCTTCCTTTGCACGTTCATCCGGCGTCTGCTTGAGAATGTCCACGCCGTCGAGCAGCGCTTGACCGGAATCAACCTCGTACTTCGGATGTCCTGCGAGCGTGTAGGCGAGTGTGGATTTGCCGGAGCCGTTGGGGCCCATGATCGCATGGGTCTCCCCCGAATGGACTGTCAGATTGACTCCCTTGAGGATCTGCTTGCGTCCCTCCTTGGTTTCCACAGAGGCGTAGAGGTCCTTGATTTCGAGAGTGTGCTGCATATTACTTTTCCTCCAATACGGCTTGCATGGCCGCGTTCTCGCCTCGTGCCAGGCGACGGTCGATCACATTCATCAGGTGCTGTGCAATGGCAGGTACGCCGATTTCTTCGACAAGTTCCGCGAAGAATCCTTGGACGACCAGTTTGCGCGCTTCGGTTTCGCTGATACCACGGGATTCGAGATAGAACAGTTCCTCATCATCGAATCGGCCGACTGAACTGGCGTGACCGGCGCCGACGATGTTGCCGTTCTCGATTTCCAGGTTCGGCTCGGAATCAGCGATGGCGCCGGGCGTGAGCACGAGATTCCTGTTGAGTTCGTAGGAATCGGTGCCCGGTGCGGTCGGCTCGATCAGCGCATTGCCCACCCATGTGGAATGGGCGCCCTTACCGCTCAAAGCGCCCTTGTACACGACACGGGACTTGCATTCGGGGTAATTGTGCACAACCATCGTCCGATGCTCGATATGCTCGCCGGGATCGGCGAAATAGATGCCCAGCATGTTCAAGTCGCCTTGTGAGCCGCCGAAATCCTGGTCCATTCGGATGCGCACCACATCACCGCCAAGCGTCACGACGGAATGCCGCAACGACGCTCCGGCGCCGACGCGAATGCGATGATTGCCGACATGCTTGGAACCCTTGTCCCATTCCTGCACGAAAGTCGTGGAGATATGCGAGTCGGCACCCGTCGAGATTTCCACGCCTTCGGCGATACGGGCACGGCCGTCATGTTCGACGATGACATCGCCATGCGCGCGATCCTCGGCGACAATGACCAGATGCACCGCATCAAGGTCGTCACCTCCGCCGTGGATGCGCACGAGCACCGGCTTGTCGAGCTCGCCGCGCAGTCGTATCACGGTCGCTGTTTTACCGCTGGCCCATTCAACCGCCGACACGCGGTCATTCGGCATGAGCACGGTCCCCGAGGGCTTCTCCCCCAGCGCGACCTGCGACACGTCGACATGATCGCCGTCGACGGGCTGACCGCCGGTGTCGGTCACTTCGATGCGCGTTTCACCGCTTGGTTCGAACACGTCGAAGAACTCTTCGATACGCTCGATCGGCGTATAGCGCCAATCCTCCTGTTTGCGGGTCGGCTGGCTGAACGCGTCCACCTCGAAGGACCGAGGTTCACGATCCGCGCTCGACGGCATTGCCGCAGGAAAAGCATACGGATCATGCGGATCGGCCTTCGGGATGTCGATCTCCGTGTTGGTCGGTTGCGTCTGGGACTGTACGTTTTGCACATTCTGCATGGTGTTCTGCTCTTGTTCTGCCATGGATCAGCCTACCGATCCTTCCATCTGCAATTCGACGAGCCTGTTGAGCTCAAGCGCATACTCCATAGGCAGCTCTCGGCTGATCGGCTCCACGAAGCCGCGGACGATCATGCCCATGGCTTCCTTCTCTTCGAGACCACGGCTCATGAGGTAGAACAGCTGATCTTCGGAAACCTTCGAGACAGTCGCCTCATGCGCCATGGAGACGTCATCCTCACGCACGTCGACATGCGGATACGTGTCGGAACGTGAGAAATCGTCAACCAGCAGAGCATCGCATACGACCGACGAGCTCGAACCTTCGGCGCCGTCAACGATTTTGACCAGACCGCGGTATGCCGAGCGTCCGCCGCCTCGGGAAATCGATTTCGCCACAATCGTAGAACTCGTGTGCGGGGCGAGATGAATCATCTTCGCGCCGGTATCCTGATATTGGCCCTTGCCGGCGAAGCCGAGAGACATGGTGGATGCCTTGGCATACGGTTCGGCGAGGATACAGGCCGGGTATTTCATCGTGGCTTTGGAGCCGATATTGCCATCGACCCACTCCATCGTGCCACCCTCACGCACATAGGCGCGTTGCGTTACGAGGTTGTACACGTTGTTCGACCAGTTCTGCACGGTCGTGTACCGCACGCGGGCATGCTTCTCGACCACGATTTCGACGATTGCGGCGTGCAGCGAATCCGTGGAATAGATCGGGGCGGTGCACCCTTCGACGTAATGCACATAGGAGCCTTCGTCCGCGATGATGAGCGTGCGTTCGAACTGGCCCATATTCGGCGTGTTGATGCGGAAATACGCTTGCAACGGGATATCCACATGAACGCCCTTGGGCACATAGACGAATGAGCCGCCGGACCATGCCGCGGTGTTCAACGCACCGAACTTGTTGTCTTCCGGGGACACGACCTTGCCGAAATACTTGCGGACCAGATCGGGGTATTCCCGGACCGCGGTATCGGTGTCAACGAAAATAACGCCCTGTTTCTTCAGATCATCCCGGATTGAATTGTAGATGACTTCGGATTCGTATTGAGCGGCGACACCGGAGACGAGACGCTTCTTCTCCGCTTCAGGAATGCCCAGCTTGTCGTAGGTATTGCGGATATCATCGGGAAGATCTTCCCAACGTTTCGCCTGCTCCTTGAGGGGCTTGACATAATACTTGAAATCATCGGCGTTGAATCCGCTCAGATCGACACCCCATGACGGCATCGGCTTTTCGACGAAAGCACGGTACCCGCGCAGGCGCATGTCCAGCATCCACTGCGGCTCATGCTTGTCCGCGGAGATCGCCCTGACGACATTCTCGTCGATGCCTTTCTTCGCTGCCTCACCGGCGGCGTCGGAATCATGCCAGCCGTAGTTGTAGTCACCGAACTGGCTGATGATTTCATCGTCCTGTTTGATTTTTTCCTCGTTGACGCGGGAACGGTCAGCCACATACTGGCTCATCTCCACATCCGCCGCGGCGTTTGGTGTGTGTTCACTCGCCACCGTACGCTGCCTCCATTCATTCGTAGTTCCATCGCTAACCTAACAGACCTGACCGGAAAACACTAGAGATTGTCCGAACTACGCCTCATGCGAAATCATATGATTCCTGTGATGGGCGTGTCGAAACGAATGCGCCTGCACAGTTTGCATGTGCAGGCGCATTCGGCAGGTGTCCAGTCAGTCAAGCCGACCACGATGCATGCCGGTCAGCCCTGATCAGCCGCCTGATGATCCAGAGCCGCCTTCACCAGACCGGCGAACAGCGGATGCGGGCGCGTCGGACGGGACTTGAACTCAGGATGCGCTTGCGTGCCCACGTAGAACGGGTGAACATCCTGCGGAAGCTCCACGAACTCGGTAAGCTCGCCGTCAGGGCTTTCGCCGGAAATCCGCATGCCGCCGTCACGCAGCTGCTGCTTGTAATTGACGTTCACCTCGTAACGGTGACGATGACGCTCGGTCACATGGGTGCTGCCATACAGCTGGGCGACCAAGGAATCCTCCTCGAGATTCGCCGGGTAGGAGCCCAAGCGCATGGTGTGGCCCATATCACCGTGGCCGGCGACGATATCCTTCTGCTCTTCCATCGTGGCGATGACCGGATTCTTGCAATCCGGCTCGAACTCGGTGGAATTCGCATCCTCAAGACCGAGGACGTCACGGGCGTACTCGATGACCATGGACTGGAGTCCCAAGCACAGGCCAAGTGCCGGCAAGCCCGTCTCACGAGCGAACTTCAACGCGCCGATCTTGCCTTCGATGCCACGGATGCCGAAACCGCCAGGAATGACGATGCCATCGACATTGTTGAGCGCCGCTTTCGCGCCTTCCCAGGTTTCGCACAAATCAGCCGCGACCCATTTGACGTTGACCTTGGCATAATTGGCGAAGCCGCCCGCCTTGATCGCCTCGGTGACGGACAAGTAAGCGTCCGGCAGATCAATGTACTTGCCGACGATGGCGACATTCACCTCATGCTTGGGGTGATGAACGCGCTCGAGCAGATCCTCCCATTCAGCCCAATCGACATCATGGAACGGCAGACCGAGTTCACGGACGACGTAAGCGTCCAGTCCTTCGTCGAACAGGATCTTCGGGACATCGTAGATGCTCGGGGCGTCGACACAATTGACCACGCCTTCGGGATCGACGTCGCACATCAGCGAAATCTTGTCCTTGATGGACTGATTCAGCGTGCGGTCGGAACGCAGGACCAGCGCGTCAGGCGTGATGCCCAGCTGGCGCAGCATCATCACGGAATGCTGGGTCGGCTTGGTTTTCAGCTCGTGCGCGGCGGAAATGTACGGAACCAGCGAAACGTGCACGAACATGCAGTTCTCCGGGCCGAGTTCGCGGCGCACCTGACGGGCTGCCTCAAGGAACGGCTGCGATTCGATATCGCCGACGGTGCCGCCGATTTCCGTGATGATCACATCGACATCGTCCGCCGCCTGGGCACGCATACGGCTCTTGATCTCATTGGTGATATGCGGGATCACCTGCACGCACTGGCCCAGATACTCGCCGGCACGCTCCTTGCGCAGCACGGACTGATAAATCTGACCGGTGGTGACATTCGCCTTCTGGCTGAGGAAGACATCAAGGAAGCGCTCATAATGGCCGATGTCGAGATCGGTTTCGGCGCCGTCCTCGGTGACATAGACCTCACCGTGCTGGAAGGGGTTCATTGTGCCCGGGTCGACATTGATATAGGGATCGAGTTTCTGCTGAAGAACGCGGATTCCGCGGCTGCGCAGCAGGCGGCCCAAGGACGAAGCAGTCAGTCCTTTGCCGAGGGAGGACACCACGCCTCCGGTGACGAAAATATGCTTGGTGACGTGTTCCGATGCATTGCCATGTTGTCTTCTTGCCATGGAACTCCAATCTATCATCTCGCCATGACCCGGCGTGTTTCCCTGACACTGCAGCGCCACAGAATCCGTATCCATCCCGCAAGCGCCATGCGATGCAGTCATGCCGGGTCATTTCTTGAGTGTCACATTCACCGTCATGCGGCAATCCACGTCACCCCCTCTGGTGTCTTCGTGTCGTAGCGATATGAGAATCCTTGGACCGTCTCGGACTCGGAAAACGTCACCACGCCTGTAAGCGTCAAACATGCCAGCGGATACACCGCTCACCCATGACGGGTCGATACCTGCTCGCTTCATCGATACCGTCATGGTACCGTCCGGTGACTTCATTGCCGCGAAGGTCACCCGCTGCATGGCTGAAGAACATTCCGTCAGTCGCGCATTCGCCGACAAGTTCAATGCCGGCAGCCTGTTACTCCACAGTCTCAGGACTTTCAGCTTCATGTTCTTTGATACATCAAGAGACGAGAGCCTGTTGCCGTCTACGCACAGGGATGTCAGATGCCTGTTCACCGACACGTCCAACGACGACAGTTGGTTGTCGGTGGCATACAGCGTGGACAGCTGGACGTTATGCGACACATCCAACGATGGCAAGCTGCTTCGGTCCACATCAAGATGCTTCAGCTGTTCATTGTGAGACACGTCCAATGAAGTCAGCTCATCACCCTCTACATCCAGTTCCTTCAGTCGCGGGTTATGCGTCACATCCAATGATGACAGCATATTGTCGGCTGCATACAGCGTCGTCAACCGGGTGTTATGCGACACGTCCAACGACGACAGTTGGTTGTTCCAGGCAAGCAGCTGGGTCAGATTTCGAAAATACTCTACGCCCTTGAGGCTTGAGATTGTCTTGCTGGTGATGGAAATCTTCGTAACGGCATCAGCCTCGGACTCGCTGAGCGTCCCGTCCTTGTCCGCATCGAAATACTGTGACGTATAGGCACGAAATTAATCGTCAGGAAAGTGTTCCGAATCGATATCCACCGGCCATGTGACCGCCGTTGCAGGGTCGATGGCGGTCACATGGCGCGTTCATCGCCGATATGCATTCCACGCCAATCAACAAGGGTCAACCGACACGGCGTTCCCGTTATGCTGTTTCACAGCGTACAAGCTGGCAACACATTCGGCGCTACAGAGCACCAACAACACCGTCAATGGAAGAAAATATCGATATTGCATGCCATAGACCTCGTCGATGCCAATAGGCGTATATTGCAGCCAGAGTGCAAGATATGTCAGCAGGATGATGCCCACGTCGATGCCCCATGCACACCACAGGAATACTCGCATGCGGACGGGCAACGACTTGGTGACCGTTGTGACAGTAATCAGGACAGTCATTACAAGCACTGCTAACCAACAGCAGATGATAACGATGCTATTCGCAATATTGTCCATGTTGGACTTGCCGTGGATAATCGCTTTGCCGATGGCATAAGCCGCTTGCGCAACACCAGTAAAACTGCCCATCAGTGCGCGTTTCTTTGCGGCTACATTCTCAGATGGCACAATCATCGGAGTCGTGACGAACCATGAGGTCAGGCGTATCCACACGACAAGCCATATCGATGACACGGCCACTGCAGCAATACATATCCACAGTCGAGGGTCGCGGCAGGTTCTTTTACCTTGCGCCGCTCCGGCGACGTGCTCCCCGGCAAACCGCCGTTGCATATGGGGTACAAACAGGATGAGCAACACCAATGGTGCATAGGTGAATTTGCACATTGCCGTACAAACCGACAAAAGTGCCAAGGCGATGCAATAGCGAACAGACACACGGCGGTACAGCGTCCTGAACACCATACAGGTCAGAAGGAACGTACACGCTTGAGTGAAAGAATCCGCTGAAATCGCGAATGCATTGCGGTACATTATCACCGGGCATACCATTGCGATGCTGACGAGTATTCGCCATCTCGGCAATGCAGCGACAGCCAGACCCATGCACAATGCATAAACGGCAAGCATGACGAATTCCGCGAGATAATACGTAGCATGCGCAGACATCCCAAATGTCTTGCCTACGGCAAATGCAACAAGTTGTGGCAGGTAGGTGACTGGAGAGTTCACAGCCGAGTTGTTGTACGGGACATCAGCTCCTGCGGCATCCTGTGTGGTGATGGTATCTGCTCTGACGACTGCTGGATCGTACCCGTCATATTCTTGTAGGGAAAAGTTGATCCAACTCCAGTCAACGTGACCACCGACATTGCCGTTGGAACCATGCAGCAAGCTTTTCGAGTCGACTGGTCTGACCAGCACATCGCCGTTCAGGATGCCGTCAATCCGATACACGTGTGCCCAGATATCCGGGATGTGCCCTGGAGGCGTCACCACGATGAAGAACATGCCGATTACTATGGTCACTAACGTCACTATCGCCGGCATGTGTTTGTTGGCGTCACAAACCAGCCGTCGCAGTGCCATGCCATGTTCACTGCCACCCATAGCTGCCTCACCATCTCCAAGCATTTCTCTACACGCATGTGCGGGCGGAATCGAGCATCTTCCTGGATGCTCGATTGTGCATCTGAGATACACGATAACAACCCAACATTAACAATTTTACCCTAAACGAGCGACAGGTGCCGAGTATTCCCTTTCTTGCTCAGTTCCCATACCAATCCGGGTCGGATGCGTCGCGGGCGGAACCGCCGTGCCAGGTGGACGGCGTGGCAGCCACATGGATCGCTATGGCCGATCCCGCCGGCACAGTCGCATTGAGCTTGCCGTCGATGCCGATACGCACCGTCGACGAACAATCGCCGCTGGCATAGACGTTGCAATATTCGCCTGCCGGCATCGAGGTGGCGTACGACACGGCGGCATCGTTTTCCCCGTTGTTGATGACGATGTATGCCCGGTTGCCGCGGCCGAAACCGATTACGTTATCGCCGTCGTCATGCCAATCCACCATGCGTGCGGACCTGGCGACGTTATGCCAGCCGATCATGCCCCGGATCGCCGTCCACCGTTGCGTGCAGGTCCAATCCGACCCCGTGCCGCAGGTCGTATCGGGAACGGAGGTCGAGGTGGCGCCTGGAGCGCCGTCATCACTGTTCTCGTATTCATAGCCGGAGAAGATATTCGGCGTACTGTACGGGTACGCGAGCATGAACGCATTGGCTAGCAGATACGAGTTCTCGTCACGGTATGTCAACGTCATGCCGTTGCGTTCCGTATCCCAATTGGTGACGAATATCGCCGCCTCGTCGCTTGGCACGAGATTGCTGGTGATGTCCTTGATCGACTTGGTGCCCCCGACAAGCGAATTGGAGAAGAAGGTCTTGAGCTGGTACGCGTACTGGAATTCCGACACCTGCCCGGAACGCGTGTAGTTCTTCGGCTGGATCGCCGCTGCCTCGTTCACGTTGCCGATGACCTCTTGCATCCACCAGATATCGTTCAGGGAGCGTCCGGTTTTCTGTGCTACGAGCTTTTTGATGGCGAGGACATCCGTGTTGGAGATGTGTTTGACGGCATCGACGCGGAAGCCTGCGACCCCATAGTTGATGAGTTTGGCGAAATACGAGGCGAGTGTGTCTCGTACATGGGCTGAAGACGTGTCGAGGTCTTGCAATCCGGTGACACGGCAATCCTGGACATTCTCTTGGTCCGTGTAATTGATGACATCCGAGTCGCAGGAATGGAAATCCTTGGCAGTGTATCCGATAGCGGGGAAATCTCCCTTCGCATCGTATGCGCTGCCGACTGTGCCGGTGCCGCTGCCCTGCCCGACGCCGGTGGTGTGGTTGATGACGGCATCGGCGATGATGCCCACCCCCGCCGCCTTGCATGTGGCGATCATGGATTTGAATTCCTGTTCAGTGCCTTCCTTGGAGTCTAACTTGTAACTGACCGGCTGATATGAAGTCCACCATTGCGTTCCCTTGATGGATTCCTGCGGCGGGGAGACTTGGACATACGCGACGCCTTCCGGACCAAATGTCTTGGTGCATTCCTTGGCGATCGACGTCCAGTTTTCCTGGAACGCGGTAACGATGACGTCACTGCGGTAGCTGGCCGGATCGAAATTGGCGGTGATGCCGGTCGGTGTACGGAATGTCGCTACGGTAAGGCCTGCGCTGACGGCGATGCACAGCACTGCGATCAGGATGGTTCTGATGCGTTGTTTCATGATTCCTCCGTTGGATGGGCTGACAGCATTGTATGACGGGCGGCTCGGTCCTGCAAACGTTCGCAGTCGGCGGTGGACGATAACACCTTGCGGGAGCGCAAACGAGTCGATGAAAACGACAACGGGTGACGAACGTTGTCTTACGTTCGTCACCCGTTGGTGGGACGCGTCTGACACGAGGTCGGACTATGCGCCGTAGACCAGGCTAGTCACGGTATGCGCCGTGCTTGGCTCTGTGCTCCCCTGCCAGTGACATTGCACCAGCCAAGGCCAGTGCGAGGCACACGAGGATGGCACCGGCAACGGAAGCGCCGGTCTTGGCGAGATCCGCCGGCTGGTTCGCGGCTTGCGCCGCGGACTTGCCATCCTGGGGCTTCGCAGCAGTGTGGTATGCCTCCCGTCACATCGACTGTGGCGGCCTGTGGAGTTCCCTGAATGGGGATTGCATACGTTTGTACTCGGCGCTTCTATGATAACGTGAATATTTTGCAATGACAACGTGGCGTTGACACACGCCAACAATCAAAGAAAACCGCCCGCGTACAGCAGCACCGGCAGTAGATGGTATCCAACCGGACACATGCATCATTGCATGGCCAAGGAAAACGTTGTCATGATCGGGAGCACCTCAGTAACGTGGGGCGGGAACCTACGATGATTCCCGCCCCACAATAACGCCCATGCCTACAGTCATTCGCCCATGATATGGGCGATCGCCTCAAGGGCGAGCCTGTAACCGAAGAATCCAAGCCCGGTGATCGTGCCTGTAGCCACAGGGGAAATCACGCTGCGCTTACGGAATTCATCGCGTGATGCGGGATTGGAGATATGCACTTCCATCAGAGGCACCCCGGCATCGCCGACCATGTGTGCGGCATCAGCCAAACCATAGCTGTAATGCGTGAATGCCGCCGGGTTCATGACCACCGGAATCGCACCATCCGCGGCCTCATGCATCCAATGAATCATCTCGGCTTCGTCGTCAGTCTGCCGAACCTCGACATCCAAACCGAGGTCACGGCCCCACCGCTCACAATCCTCACGAAGCGTTTGTAGATCCTGATGACCGTAGACATCAGGCTGGCGGACACCGAGACGGCCAAGATTCGGCCCATTGACGACAAGAACACGACGCGTCATACGTTTACCTTTCTGCGTTCCGATGATATTGGACTCGTGGACACCCACCGTGTCACTGTGTGGGGCGAATCCGTTCAAAAGCCTCATGGACTGCTTCAATCGGCGGATTATCCAAATGAATCGGATGACCGATACCGTCAAGAATGACGAAACGCAAGGTATTACCGCGTGCCTTCTTGTCACGGTGCATCAGCGCCAGAACACGTTGCCAGTCGCCGCCGCCCCACGATGTGGGCAATCCCAAGGAGCCAAGCAAATCGCGATGATACTCGACCAAATCCTCGTCGATATACCCGAGAATATGGGACAGTTCAGCCGCGAAAACACAGCCGACAGCCACGGCATTGCCGTGACGCCACTTGAAATGCTCGATCTGTTCAATGGCATGACCAAGCGTGTGACCGTAGTTGAGGAACTCGCGCAGCCCCGCTTCACGCAAATCGTTGGAAACATGGTATGCCTTGACTGTAACCGTACGCTCAATCAGTTCGGCGACCACGCCCTCCAACGGCGACCCTAGGAATGTGCTGCCGTCAAAAGCGCGCAGCTCGCGCGCATGCTCTTCAAGGATGGTCAGAATCTGCGGGTCGCGGATGAAACCGGACTTCGCTACCTCGCCCAGACCTTCGACGAAAATATCGTTAGGTAGCGTTTCCAGCGCACGCATGTCAGCGAGCACGCCGGCAGGCGTGTAGAACGAACCGACCAGATTCTTGCCTTGCGGTGTGTTGATGCCGGTTTTCCCGCCTGTGGAAGCATCCACCATCGCCAGCAATGACGTCGGGCAGTTCACGTATCGGATGCCACGCATCCACGTTGCGGCGACAAATCCGGCAAGATCCGTCGCCGCTCCGCCACCGAGACCGACGACAGCATCAGAACGAGTGAATCCTTCATCGCCCAAACGCTGCCAGATACCATTGGCAACTTCAATGGTTTTGCCGGCTTCCGCATCAGGAATCAGAATGTCACTGACCTCATACCCCCCCTGACGCAGCAATGCACGCGCACGATCGGAGTGCCGTTGCACCGGCGCCGTATGGATCAACGCAACCTTGACCGGCTTGTCACCGAGGACTTCCGCAAGATGATTCGACGTTCCCACACCGATTCGGACATCATACGGGGTGATTGACGCACCAGTGACATGCACATCATGTTCCATAACCATATCCACCACTTTCTTTGCCGCATGCTGCGGCGACGATCCGTGCGTGCGGACCTGCACATTCGCGATAGCACGGAACACGGGGTCCCGCACCTCATACAGGGCACGCCACTTCGCGTCGGCATCTCCCGCCAGCATCGGCCGGTTCCCACCGCGTCGGGCACGCTCCATCGCCTCATGCGGATCAGCCTGCAAATAGACGACCTTCCCGCCGTTCTCCTCATAAGCCGCCAACGCTTCACGGACCTGGCCGGTCATCGGAGCCCCGCCGCCGAGTGACAGAATACCGTCCGTGGAATGCAGCAGATCCTCAATGACGTCGCATTCGAACGCACGGAACTTCGGCTCACCGTACCGTTCAAAATAGTCCGTGATCTTCATGCCGGAGCGATGCTCAATCACCTCGTCCGAATCGGTGAATCGGACACCAAGCAACTGGGCCACTTCCCCACCGACTCTGGTTTTGCCAGCCCCCGGCATGCCGATAAGCACAGCTACGGGAGCCGACAATCTGCCCTCCTGATGAGATGCGACATCGGCACGTCGCGTAGCATAGCGACGTCGCGAAGCGTCACGGCTGCCACCGTACCGACGATGATGCTGCGTCATATCACTTCACCTCACGTTCCCGCTGTAATGCCGAACCGGTACAGTACATCAGCGCAAATGTTCAGGCCAGGACGCGAGATACGCTTGGGCATTACGGCGGGTCTCAGCGATATTGTCCCCGCCGAATTTCTCCAGCACAAACTTCGCCAGCGTCAAACGAACCATCGCTTCGGCGACAACAGACGCAGCCGGCACTGCAGTGTTATCAGAACGCTGGTTGATCGCCTGGGCAGGCTCCCCGGTGAGCACATCCACCGTACGCAGCGCCTTGGGAATCGATGGGATAGGCTTCATAGCGGCACGGACACGAATCGGCTCACCGTTGGACATGCCACCCTCGATACCGCCTGCACGATTGCTCAACCGGCTGATCCGTCCGTCATCATTGACTACGATCTCATCGTGGGCAAGGGAACCAGGACGATCCGCTTCTTTGAAACCGTCGCCGATTTCCACACCCTTGATGGCCTGAATGCCCATCAGTGCACTCGCCAACGCGGCGTCGAGACGCCGGTCGGACTCGACATACGTGCCAAGACCAGCAGGAACGCCGTAAGCGATCACCTCAATCACGCCGCCAAGCGTATCCGCGGCGTTCTTCGCCTCATCGATACGTTCCATCATGCGGTGCTCCGCATCCTTGTCCAAGGTACGAACGGGAGACTGGTCGAGTGCGGCGACGTCATCCGGCAGCGGCAGCGGCGTATCCTCGTCAATACCCACGCCCCCTATGGAGATGACGTGAGCGACCGTGCGAATGCCCAAGCATTGTTCCAAGAAGTTCGATGCGACAGCGCCCAACGCGACACGGGACGCGGTTTCACGTGCGCTGGAACGTTCGAGAATGGGACGGGCGTCAGTGAACCCGTATTTACGCATCCCCGTCAAGTCGGCATGCCCTGGGCGCGGACGGCTCAGCGGCGCGTTGCGACCGGTTTGCGGCAGCTCATGATCGAGCGGGTCGGCGCTCATGACTTCGGTCCACTTCGGCCACTCTGTATTGCCGATTTCAATGGAAATCGGCGACCCCAACGTGGAGCCGTGCCGCACGCCGGTAAGCAGTCGGACCTGATCCTGCTCAAACTTCATGCGGGCGCCACGGCCATAGCCCAAGCGGCGGCGGGCGAGGGCCTCGGAAATGTCCTTCGTGGTGACCTGCACGCCGGCAGGCAGCCCCTCCATCATCGCGACAAGCGCTTCACCATGCGATTCTCCGGCGGTCTGCCAACGCAACATGTGGTCTCCTTTGTCTCTGTATTTCTACGTGTCTTGCCACAGCTCTACTGCTTTCGCATATTAGCGGCAATCGCGACCGCCCACACGGCCACGTCTTCTATATGGACTCTATTACAGACGAATGATACGGCGGGTATCAGTTCGCATTACTGTTCGAGTTTTTGTATTCGTCGCGCAGCTTCCAGAACTCGTCTTCCGTTGCTGCGAACTTCGTCTCTCCTGTGGTCAGGTTGACCGTGACGAAATACAGCCAGTCACCTTCCGGCGGGTTCATCGCCGCTTTGATGGCGGATTCTCCCGGATTGCTGATCGGGGTAGGCGGCAGTCCCGTGTTCACTCGCGTGTTATACGGGTTCGAAGCGTCGTTGAGCATGGCGTCGGTGAGCTTGTCCGCCGAGACGCCCAGACCGTAAGCGACAGTCGAATCCATGCCCAGCGGCATATTCTTGGCCATACGGTTGAGAATCACACGTACCACTTTGCCGTAGTATTCTTCTGAATTGACTTCGGATTCTGAAATCGAGGCGATAATCAGCAGTCGCTGACGGTCGGTGCCAGTAGGCACACCGAGAGCGTCAAGCTTTTCGACCCGCTTATCAACCATCGTTTTGATGATGTCGCTCGCTGAACCGTGATTCTTCACGTTATAGGTTCCCGGTTCAAACCAGCCTTCGAACTTGCCGCCGGCTTCAGCGGGAAGAATACCCGCACCGCCGCCGTTGATCACCGCATTGAAATCGTCGGCATTGATACCGGATAATTTCGCCGCGTCAGCAATCACCTGGGAGACACGCTCCCCCGCTTTGACTTGGAGGAAGCCCGTGGCTTTGGACTGGTCGGACAGAATCGCGACGACATCAGCTGACGCCATGTGCTTCTTCAGCTCGTACGTTCCCGGATACAGCGTGCTGTTATTCGCTGCGACTGCACTGGTGAACGCACCTTGCGATTTGATGACATCGGCTTTCACCAGTTTGTCACCGATTTCCGCTGGGCCTTCGCCGCTTTCGACCGTGAATTCCACAGCGCCGCTGCCTGGCCCCGGATAATCTGCGGTCAACGTCTCAGATGCTCGCTCACGAGCGTCCCGCCACATGGTGAGCCGATGATATCCGAATCCAGCCAACGAGCAGGCGACGGCAACCACGAGAACGATGGCGACGATACGAGTCAACTGTCGTGTCCGCTTACGTTCCTTCGACTTGCGGATTTCCCGCCTGGAACGTGGGGCTTCTTCATCCGAAAGGATATGTGCATCCGACTCAAGCGCTTTGGGAGCGTCCGGATCAGTCCATTGCGTACGCTCCTCGAAAAAATCACGAAAATCATCCGCCATATTCGTTCCTCTTCCTTGTCTCATCGGACAGCACCCCATTGTGTTGTCCTTCGTCCGTCCGTGCAGCATCCAGCGCAGACTGCAAAATCAGCACCGCCGACTGCTGATCCACCATAGGTCGATGCCCACGCGTCGCAATACGCACATCAGACAGCTGTCGGTGCGCGGTGACTGTGGTCAGCCGTTCATCATGCAATTCAACCACTGGGATATCGTCAATATGCAATTGATCCGTATCACGATATTCAACCATGCGGGCAACCAACTCATGAGTCCAGTGTCGCGCTTTTTTCGCGCTTTCTCCCGCACTACCGCTCAGCAACAGCGGCATACCTACCACCACGTGGTCGACATGCTCGCGTTCAATGATGTCAATCACGTCATCGATGGCTTCCAACGCGTCGCCATACACGCGAATATTGCCAATCGGGTGCGCAAAGGTCAGCTCCGGGTCGGACAATGCCAGTCCGACCCGGGCTGCACCAAGGTCGACGCCAAGCCACACCATATGTGGTCAGCCTCTCATCGCCTCGTTACGCAACGAAACCAACGCCGCGTCGATCTTGCTCGCGTCGGCGCCGCCGCCCTGGGCGAAGTCCGGCTTGCCGCCGCCACCGCCGCCGAGCACCTTGGAAGCGCCGCGAACCAAGTCGCCAGCCTTGATGCCCGACTTGCGTGCAGCATCATTGGTGGCGACGGCGACCATCGGCTTATCATCGGCGTTCACGCCCGCAAGAGCCACGACAACAGGCTTATCCTCACCGAGACGGCCGCGGATATCAAGCACGGTCTTACGCAGGGCGTCGAAGGAGCCGAAATGCCCCACGTTCTTGGCGGCTACGACAACCGGTGCGTCGGAATGCTGCGCTTCGGCGACGATTTGCGGAATGGCCGCTGCAAGTTGGGACTCATACATCGATGCGAGACGACGATCGGATTCCTTGAGCTTGGCCAGCAGCGTATTGACACGGTCAGCCAATTCGTCAGGACGAGCATTGAGCTTGTCAGACAGCTGGGAGACGAGAGCATGCTCGCGAGCATTGAACTCGTATGCACCCTGGCCCACCACGGCGTCGACACGGCGAACACCCTGACCGATGGAAGCCTCGGACATGATGCTGATCTGGCCGATCTTGCCGACATGATCGACATGGGTGCCGCCGCACAGCTCACGGCTCCAGCCATCCTCACCAATCGAGACGACGCGGACGATATCGCCGTACTTCTCGCCGAACAGATGCATCGCGCCGAGAGCGATGGCGTCATCGAACTTCATTTCGGTTGTCGTAACGGCCAGATTGTCGCGCAAGCGATCATTGACCCGAGCCTCGACAGCGTTCATGATGTCCTTGCTCGGGGCCTTGGACCACTGGAAGTCGAAACGCAGACGGTTCGGCGCATCCTCAGAACCGCGCTGGGTCGCCTGCGGGCCAAGCTCTTCCCGCAACGCCTTATGCACCATGTGTGTGGCGGTGTGCGAACGTGCGATTGCGCCACGGCGATTGAGGTCGATATTGGCGTTCACATCAGCGCCGACAACCAAGGTTCCCTCAGTCAGACGGCACTGGTGGACGATAAGATCCTTGATCGGCTTCTGCACATCATCCACTTCGAGTACGGCGCCATCGTCAGAGATGATTTCACCCTGATCGGCGAGCTGGCCGCCAGCCTCCGCGTAGAACGGCGTGCGGTCGAGAATGACTTCGACATTCGCCGGACCGGTCACCGCCGGAACAGAACCCTTGCCTTCCTGCATGATGCCCAGCACCTTGGATCGGCTTGAAAAATCGGTGTAGCCCAAGAAGTCAATCGGCTTGGCCAGAGTCTTCTTGAAATCGTCATACACGCTCAAGTCAACGTTGTGACGCTTCTTGAGCGCATCAGCACGAGCGCGGGACTTCTGTTCAGCCATGAGTTCACGGAACTTGGCCTCATCAACCTTGACCCCCTGCTCCTGAGCCATTTCCAGAGTCAGCTCGATCGGGAAGCCATACGTATCATGAAGCTTGAACGCATCCTCACCGGACACTTCACCATGGTGGCTCTTGGCCTGGTTGACCGCGACATCAAGAATCGTGGTGCCGCTTTCCAATGTACGCAGGAACGCATCCTCCTCACCGAACGCGGATTCGCACACATCGTGGAACGTGTCCTTGAGTTCAGGATAATTCGGCTCCATCGCGGCTTCAGACACCGGGAACAGCGTAGGCAGCACATGATCACGCACGCCAAGCATACGCATCGAACGGACAGTACGACGCAGCAGACGGCGCAACACGTAACCACGGCCGACGTTGCTGGGGCGCACGCCGTCAGACATGATCATGAGTGCGGAACGCACATGGTCGGCAACGACGCGGAAACGCACGTCGGCTTCAGGATCCTCGCCATAGGTGCGGCCGGACAGCTTCTGTGCGGCCTCAATGACTGGGAACACCTCATCGGTCTCATAGATGTTCTGCTTGCCTTGCATCAGGTAAGCCAAACGTTCAAGACCGGCACCGGTATCGATGTTCTTGTGCTCGAGTTCACCGACGATATGCAGGTCGGTTTTGGACTTGACGTTATCCACCTCATAGTTCTCGAACACCAGATCCCAGATTTCGATGAAACGGTTTTCATCGGCTGCCGGGCCACCATCCCGGCCATACTCCGGACCGCGGTCGACATAGATCTCGGAGCATGGACCGCCAGGGCCAGGGCCACCGGTGGTCCAGAAGTTGTCTTCCATACCGAAAATCTGCATATGTTCTGGGTCGAAGCCCTCGTTCTTCCAGATGGAGCGGGCTTCCTCATCGTCAGTGTATGTGGTGACCCACAGCTTTTCAGGGTCGAAGCCGTACCCGCCTTTATCCTGCGGCGTAGTCAGCAACTCCCACGCGTAGTGGATCGCCTCTTCCTTGAAATAATCACCGAACGAGAAATTACCAAGCATCTGGAAGAAGGTGCCATGACGCGTGGTTTTACCGACTTCATCGATGTCCAGCGTACGCACGCACTTCTGGTTCGATGCCATACGCCTCGACGGCGGTGTCTGCTCGCCCAGCAAATACGGGATGAACGGCACCATGCCTGCGATGGTGAACAAGGTCGTCGGGTTCGGCGAAATCAGTGACGCCGAAGGTACGACCATATGGCCGTTCTTCTCGAAATAGTCGAGATAACGCTTTGCGATGTCTGCAGTGCGCATAAGCGAGATAACTCCTTGTGTTGTTGAGGGCTCGACATGTGCGGCGGGCCCGACAGAAATATATAGCGGAATGTGGTCAGTTCAGCAATGGACTTGCGCTATTCGGCGATGCCGGAATATTGCCGGTTGAGCTCAGCCTCCCGTGCCTTGCGTGCGGTGTTGAACTCCTCAATCAGTCCTGCAAGCGTGCGTTGCATCACATTGTTCTGGTCAGGGCCGAGCAGGAACTGTCTCGCCTTGTCAGGAGTGTTCGCTTTGACATAGGCCTGTGCTTTGGCCACTGCGACCACGCCGATGGTGACGCCCACCGCAACCCAAAATACTCGTTTCATCACGCCTCCTTGGTCTGGGAAGTCGCCTTCACCGCTGTTGGAGCGGATGGCTTGGCGGGTGTGGACCGAAGCCCGGATTTCTTGGAGAAGAAGGACTGGGCGGTAGTTTTCACAGCGTACAAGGTCGACGCAGCCTTGATAACAGGCTTGCCGAGGAAGGATCCGTACAAATCAGTCAATGCGCTGATATTCGTGGCGGTCGTCGACGCGGAATCGGAAATCCTGTTGACGTCGGCCAAGGATTTATTCACTTGCTTGACTGTAGTGACACCTTCATCAAGAGCCGGAATGGCGTGGTCGCCCGACTCCTTGACCGTCAAGGCGACCTGGTCGAACAGCTTGCCCAAAC
Organism: Bifidobacterium boum; assembly: GCF_000741535.1. Taxonomy (GTDB): domain Bacteria; phylum Actinomycetota; class Actinomycetes; order Actinomycetales; family Bifidobacteriaceae; genus Bifidobacterium; species Bifidobacterium boum. The sequence goes on from NZ_JGYQ01000002.1 coordinate 166,176, forward strand.
GGATCAGGGGGTAGATCAAGAAACCGACAAGAATCGCGAATGCGATTGCCGCGATCAGACCGGCGACGTCTCCGACACCCATGCGAACCTCTTTCTGCTCACGCGCATCATGCGCTTACAATACCGCATTTAGCCTAGTATCCGGGCGAGACGGCAAACATCACCCGAATGACATCGACCTTATCTGTTCCTGTCACTTGTTGTACGACACTACGCTAAGAGCATGGTCGAACGGAGCCTCAGTGTCAAAGTCCATTTGTGTGACACTGCCGTTGGCCGGACGACAGGACAAGTCATACCCCTCCGGAGCGAACCGTTGCATAAGACTGAGCAGCGTGTTGCCGTGGGAAATCTGCAGCACGTTATCCCCGTCACGCAAATCAGGATTCTGCGCAATCAGACGATACCCTCCTGCGATACGTTCCCAATATTCCCCATCGGATTCAGCATCATGGAACGGGTCAGCCTCTTTGAGGAAATCACGTGTTGCTGCAAACCCATACCGGTCAACGATGGCGTTGTACGTTCCGACACCATGAGGGGCGCCCGCCGCCCACCATGCCATTGACATGTCCTGCCCTTCAAAATACCCGTAGAACTGCTCACGAAAATGCATATCCGCAACCAGCTTGGGACGCACATGACCGCACCGCTCATTCACGTCGAGAATCCGGCGCGCCGTTTGTTCAGCCCTCGTAGTGTCCGAACAGTAGGCGGCAGCAAATGCGATATCAGCTAGTTTGTGTGCCGCAGTATCCGCGTCGGCAATGCCCTGATCGGTCAATGGTGAATTTGACCATCCTTGCAACCGGTTGTACCGGTTGAAGAAGGTTTGCCCGTGTCGCACGAGATAGATGTGAATCCTCATATTCCCATGCTATCGCCGCTGATCTGAGCAACCATCCGGTCTCCGGCGTGTCGCGCTCCGCTACGTCTTCGGTGCTCAGTAGAAATGTCTATCGCATCGGGCATGAGGAAAGGGACCATGTTGGCACGTTCAGCCGGCTTCAATATGAGCAATGCCACCACATCGCATGACGAACGGATATCGCCGAGATTCCGTGGTATCGATGGGTTGCGCGCACTCGCAATCATTGCAATCGTCGCGTATCATGCATCACCTTCCCCGTTCTCTGGTGGGTTCCTCGGTGTCACGACGTTCTTCGTGATCACCGGATTCCTCATGACACGTAGTATTGAGCACGCATGGCAGTCAGGGCGCTTCCGCTACGCGACGATGATCCGTAAGCGTCTTATCCGGTTGTGGCCCATGCTCCTGTCTTCCATTGCGCTGACGGTGCCGTTGATATACCTGCTCGCCCCGTCGCTACTGCCCAAAACCCAGTCCGACGCATTGCCGTCTGCTGTGTTCGCCGTCAACTGGGTGTACATTTTGCGCAAAGTACCGTATTTTGCTGCCGCTGGTCTTCCATCTCCCTTTACACCGCTGTGGTTCATTGCCGTCATTATGCAGTTTGCGATTGTCTGGACGGCGCTACTATGGCTGCTGCACCGTGTGTGCCGCTCACGTGCGTGGCTTCATGGTGCAGTGTGGTTCATGATCATCCTGTCAAGCATTGCCATGGCATGGTCCGCATCCCACGGCGACGATACGACTCACGCGTATTATGGGCTTGACACCCGTGCCGCGGAAATGCTCGTCGGCGCCGAGCTCGCGCTCATGCTTGATGACACTGCGGCCTGGCGGGCTGCCATAGGAGCGTCGGCGGAAGGCGGCTCCTCCGCAAGGCGGATGCCTGTGTGGCTATCACGCGTACTCAACTGGTATGGCAGTCTCGGATCAGTACACGTCGACGCACTGGATATCGCGGCGATGGTTTCCCTGATGGTATTGGCCGTCGGCTGCTTCACCGTCCATGGCGACGATGCGTGGATGTACCGCGGCGGGTTCACCGGCGCCGCGTTGCTGTCAGCATGCATCGTCGCAGCCTGCACGTCGGCGGATTCGCTGACTGACCGGGTACTCGGCTGCGCCCCGCTGGTCACTATCGGTTCTCGAGCATTCGCATTATATCTGGTTCACTACCCGCTGCTCGAAGTGATGAACCCGGCGACCCGTACCGCCGATCTGCCGTGGTGGGGCTGGCTGGTGGAAGCGCTCATCCTATGTGCCGCCGCGGAATTGCTGTACAAGTTCGTTGAACGCCCCCTGACACGAGCGCATGACGACAAGCATGAGGGGCTCGCTCAGCCTTTTGGTATGGCGAACCGTGGCGCTGACAACCAGTCTTCGCTATCCGACACGACCGAGACTATGCCACCATTCGATTCCCTTCGCCGTCGTGTGAGCGCCCCCGTCATTTCCACGATGTCATCCTTGCGCCCGGCCGCCCGTGTGCTCAGCGTGGCTGGCTTGATCACCGCAGTGGTGCTTGGTGTTGTCCCCGCCAATTGGCAGGAGATTTCGTATCGGCGAGCCGTGATGCTGCGCCCTGAAATCGCGGAGCGTAGCGTCTCACGGCTCCATGATCCGCATCATGGCAAATCCGCATCCCCCAAAATGAAAGCATCCGACGCTCACGCCGGTACGTCCCCGGCACCGCATACCACCAGCAGCTCGAAACCACCAGAACCTACGCCATCGGTGACCCCAAAAGCGGAGAAAGTCCCCAAAGGCATGCCATTGACGCAGTGGGCGTATGACGCCTCCAGCGGATCATGCTCAGCAGACCCGCTGATCATCGGTGATTCCGTGGCTTTAGGCGCAGCGGAACCGTTGCAACAGATCATGCCGAAGGCTATTATTGACGCGCAAGTCAGCCGCCAATTGGGAACCGCTCCGGGTTTTTACGCCCAACACGCCGCAGCAGGAACCGCCGGCAATGCCGTGGTCGTGGCGCTCGGCGACAACGGAGCGATTCGTGACGAATCCACGTTACAAGGCATTGTCGAAGCTTTCGACGGCAAACCGGTGTATTTCCTCACACTGCGCACACCGGTCTCATGGCAGGATCCCAATAATGCGACCATTCGGTCTTTCGCGGCGCATCATGCCAATGTCGGAGTGATCGACTGGTACGGCACCAGCGAAGGACATAGCGAATACCTGTATGATGACGGCACACATTTGACGCCACAAGGCCGGGACGCCTACGCCATCATGATGCGTCAAGCATTCTGCGGCCAATGACGCTTCGTGCGCGGGCACGGCATCATCATGGTGGCGGATGATACGGCGCTATTGCGGTAGACTGTGCCCATGAGACGGTTTCTTATCAATTGGCTGATTATGACCATCGCCGCCGGAGTGATGGTCGCTCTGTTACCCGGCATGCAAGCGAAAGGCGACCCGCCGATCCTCGGTATTGCCGCGTTCTCGCTATTCATGGCGCTTATCAACGCGTCCATCAAACCCGTTGTGCATGTGCTGGCGCTCCCCCTGTCCATTCTCAGTCTTGGGTTTGTTGCTCTGGTCATCAACTGGCTGTTCATGGAACTCGCGTCATGGCTTGCGTTCTCGTTCTTCGACGTCGGCGTGGTCATCAGCGGATTCTGGTGGTCCGTGCTTGGCTCACTGATCATGTCCATCGTGTCGTCGATCGTCGCAGGCGTGCTCGGCGAGTAAAAGCACGCCGGCGAGCATGTCGTGGACTCGCGCCTGTATGGGCTGACCATGCAGGCGACGCAGCCGAGCGCAAATCCACCATCGTCTGCTTCTGCCGACGCTCACACCCACCTCAGTGTCGGCAGAAAAGTATGAGTCATGCGCAACATGCGACGGTCGAACAGCAGATAGCATAAGGCCCCGCATGCAAGCGGGGCCTTATGCTGTATGTCCTTGAAAAATGGAATGAATCCAGATCAGCGAGCGTAGAACTCGACGACGTACTGGATGTTCACCTGAACCGGAATCTCTTCCGGAACGGGCTTACGGGTCAGGGTCGCCTTCAGGGAGGCGAGGTTGACATCGAGGTACGGCGGAACCGCAGGAAGCACGTCACGGTGGACGCCTTCAGCAGCAGCCTGGAACGGGACCATGGTCTGGCTCTTCGGACGAACCTGAATGGTCTGGCCGGGCTTGACGCGGTAGGACGGACGATCCACGATGTTGCCGTCAACCAGGATGTGACGGTGCACCACGAACTGACGAGCCTGAGCGGTCGTGCGGGCGAAGCCAGCACGAAGCACGAGGGCGTCGAGACGGGTTTCAAGATCGGTGAGCATAGCGGCACCGGTCTGGCCGGCGGTACGGGTGCCCTTCACGTAAGCGGCGCGAAGCTGCTTCTCGGAGATACCGTACTGGGCGCGCAGACGCTGCTTCTCACGCAGACGCACCGCGTAATCGGATTCGGTGCGGCGGCGGGTGCGGCCGTGCTCGCCAGGAGCGTACGGACGCTTCTCGAACAGGCGCTGCGCCTTCGGGGTCAGTGCAATGCCGAGGGCGCGAGAAAGACGCACCTGACGGCGGGAACGCTGAGCGTTAGTCATGTTGTTCCTTTTCTGTCGTTATCTGAACGGAACGCGAAAGAAATCCTTCGCGCTGAGCCAGCCTCTCCAGTGCTTCATCGTGCCATGCACGAACGGTGATTCCGATTGGACAGAACCATCGCCGACCCACTGACGGGCTAAGACTCCAGATAGTGTGTGCGGTTGCACACACGAGTCACTAACATACACCATGCGTGCGACTATGACGCAATCCGACGCCGCTGTGCTACCGTTCAGAGTTTCTCGATCGGAGCGGCGCGGAGCATCAGCCGTTTGACACCGTCAGAGCCGAAGTCCACCGTGATGACGGAGTTGCGCCCTTTATCCTGTGTTTCCAGTACGGTACCCAAGCCGAACTTGTCGTGCGTGATTTTGTCTCCAACTTGGAAATCCGCGATATTCAAGCCATTGTCCGCTCCGGCCGATGATGAGGACGGCGATGAAGCGGCTTTCTTGCGCATCGGGGTGGTACGGCGTGTCGTCACCTTGCCGGAACGTCCTGAACCTGACGAGCCGTAGGAGCCGTACGCATTGCGTGAACCGTACGAGGTACCGTAGGACGAGCTTGAACGTGAGCCACGCGACGAACCGGAGCGCAATCCATACGAGGAACCGCCATACGTGGAACCGTATGATGAACCACCCGACCGACGGGAAGACGAGGACGATCGTCCTGAACCGTACGATGATCCGAATGTCGATCCGCCGAAACTGGAAGACGAGAAATCATCATCGTCCCAGCCGCCGAACTCGTCATCGCCGAAACCTTCGGAGTTCCAGCCGCCACTCATGCGTTCGGTGCTGGCTTCCTTGCGCTTCCAGTCGATCAGTTCGTCAGGGACCTCATCAAGGAACTGGCTGGGCATCATATCGTCGGCACGCCCCCACTGCGAGCGGACCGCGGCGCGCGTCAGGTACAGGCGCTGCTTGGCGCGGGTGATACCCACGTAAGCAAGTCGGCGCTCCTCCGCCAGTTCGCTGGTGTCTTCGAGCGAACGGGAATGCGGGAACGTGCCCTGTTCCATACCGGTGAGGAACACGACCGGGTATTCGAGGCCCTTGGCGGTATGCAGGGTCATGAGCGTGACTTTGCCGCTGTCTTCGTTCTCGCCGGGCAGCTGGTCGGAATCAGCCACCAGCGCGGTGGTTTCAAGGAAGCCCTCAAGCGTGGCGTCAGGCGTGTTCTGCTCGAATTCCGCTGCAACCGATTGCAATTGCGCAAGGTTCTCCACGCGGGAAGCGTCTTGCGGGTCTTGCGAACGTTGCAGTTCTTCAAGCAAACCGGACTTGTCAAGCACTTCGGCAACGATATCCGACGGCTTGTTCGCATGGTCGCGGGCGAACGCGGCGAGATGCTGCATGGTGTCGCGGAATGCGCCGAGCGATTTCGCCGTGCGTGTGGGCAGGCCCTCGATCTGCTCCATATTGGCTATTCCTTGCCAGAACGGTGCGGCATAGGCGTCGGCGTACGATGCGACCAGCGCCTCGGCGCGAGCCCCCAGTCCACGCTTGGGCACATTGAGGATACGCCGCATATTCACGCTGTCCGCCGGGTTGACAATCGCTTGCAGATAGGCGATGGCGTCTTTGATTTCCTTGCGCTCATAGAACTTGGTGCCACCGATCAGCTGATACGGGATACCCGCGTTGATCAGCGCCTCTTCCAGGGAGCGTGATTGGGCGTTCGCCCGGTACATGATGGAGACATCGGAGTACTTGTAGCCATCTTCGGCGACGAGACGGGCGATTTCTGTCGCGATCCACAGGGCTTCCTGCTGCGCATTATCCGCCGCGTAGCCTGTGATCGGCTCGCCCTTGCCGGCGGCGGTCCACAGCTTCTTGGGCTTGCGTCCCTCGTTGTGGGAGATGACCGCGTTGGCCGCATCGAGAATCGTCTGCGTCGAACGATAATTCTGCTCGAGCATGATGGTCTTCGCGTCCGGGAAATCCTTCTCGAAATCTTGGATGTTGCTGATATCAGCGCCACGGAACGCGTAAATCGACTGATCGGAATCGCCCACGACCGTCACCCACGCCGGACCCACCCTGCCGGCGCCAATCGTCGATGAATCGGGCTGCTCATGGGCGTCGATACCCGCGAGCTCGCGGATCAGCACGTATTGCGCATGATTGGTGTCCTGGTACTCGTCGACGAGGATGTAGCGGAACTTATGCCGGTAATAATCGGCGACATCCGGCTGGGTGCGCAGCAGTTCGACGGTACGCATAATCAGGTCGTCGAAATCGACGGCATTCGCCGCCGCCAAACGATGCTGATATTCCGCGTAGACCACGGCATACAGCTGTTCCTCATTGCCGTACCGGCCCAACTGGTAGCCGCGCTGGCCGGGATGGTAGTCCGGGGCGAACTGCTTGAGCTGCCCTTGCCACGTCTGCAAATTGTTCTTGTAGTCGGAGATCCGGGCGAGCAACGCGCGCGGGGTATAGCGTTTGATATCGATGTTCAGGTCGGTGGCGATGAGCTTGACCAGCCGCTGGCAGTCCTGGGTGTCGTAAATCGAGAAGCCGGAGTTCAAGCCGATCGCCTGCCCGTCACGGCGAAGGATACGCACACATGCCGAATGGAAGGTGGACACCCACATACGCTGCGCGACCGGACCGATCAGCGTGGCCAGACGTTCACGCATTTCAGCGGCCGCCTTGTTGGTGAACGTGATGGCGAGGATCTGGCTCGGCCAGGCGTTGAACTGGGTGAGGATCCACGCGATGCGACGGGTGAGCACGCGAGTCTTGCCGGAGCCTGCGCCTGCGCCGATCAGCAGCGCCGGACCCTGATACTGGACCGCCTGTGCCTGCTGCGGATTGAGGCCGTCAAGCAGCTCCTGCGCGCTGCGCGCGATGACTTGGGAATCACTGTCGAACACTGTCACCCTCCGATTCGTCCAATCGCCGACTGTACGGCGCCCATAATTTCTACCACAGCCACAGGTCAGCGTGAGGCACCCCTACTGCCGGGCGGATGTGCGGCGCTCGCGGTATGCTCTCTGCATCACATGCTCAACCTCGCGAGGCGTTTTTCGCCATCGGTTATGACGGTCGTCCCGCAATCGAGGCAATGAGACAACCCGGAGCATAAGCTCCCCCATAGAACATGAGGCAAGTCATGAAAGAACTCGAAGAGCGTATTCGCCGTGACGGCATCGTCAAACCTGGTAACGTCCTCAAAGTGGACGCGTTCCTCAACCATCAGTGTGATGTCAAACTGTTCGACCACATGGGACAGGAATGGGCGCGGCTGTTCGCAGGCAAACAGATCGACAAAATCCTGACCATCGAGGCTTCCGGCATCGGTATCGCGTGTGTCGCGGCGCGTCATTTCGGCGATGTGCCGGTCGTGTTTGCCAAGAAGGCGCAGTCCATCAACCTTGACGGCGACCAGTATGTCACGAAGGTGTACTCGTTCACCAAGCAGCGCGAGTTCCCGGTCATCGTGTCCAAACGCTTCCTGAACCCCGGCGAACATGTGCTGCTTATCGATGATTTCCTCGCCAACGGCAAGGCGATGGAAGGTTTGATTGAACTGTGCCGTGAAGCAGGTGTGGTGGTCGAAGGCATCGGCATCGCCATCGAGAAGGGCTTCCAGGACGGTGGCGCGAAGCTGCGCGAGGCAGGCTATGACTTGCAATCGCTGGCGATTGTGGAATCGATGGATCCCGACACCGGCGAAATCGCATTCCGCGAAGCCTGACGGGCTCGCAGGCAACTTCACGAACAGCAAGGAAGAGATCAGGAAAGACAGGCAGGAGAAATATGGGCAACCCCACCGAAACGCCGTCGGAGAACGACAAGACGGCAGCCGAGGAGAATACGGCGACCACAGCTACGACGACGACAACTCAGGACAACGCGACACAAGGCAAACCTGTACAAGACAACACCGTGCAAGACACCGTCACGAAGGAGAACACGCCGGACACGACGGCCGACGTCGCATCAATCAACACGGCGAAAGCGGCAACATCCAATCCACTGACCGAACTGGACGGCAAGATCTCCTTCTGGAAAGGCATCCCCTTCGGCCTGCAGCATGTGATGGCGATGTTCGTGGCGAATCTCGCCCCGATCTTCCTGGTGACCGCCGCCGCGAAAATGAGTCCGGAACAGTCCGCGATGATCATCCAGAACGGTTTGCTGGTCGCCGGCCTGGGCACGTGCCTCCAGTTGTATCCGCTGTGGCGTATCGGCAGCCGTCTGCCCATGGTCACCGGCATCTCCTTCACCTATGTCGCAGCCGCGATCGCCGTGGCCAGCAACCAAGGCTACGGGGCGGTCGTCGGCGCGGTGATGGTCGGCGGTCTGCTCGAACTTGTACTGGGCTTGACTGCACGCTTCTGGCGCCGTTTCGTCCCACCGATCGTGTCTGCGATCGTGGTCACCTCGATCGGCTTCTCGCTGCTCAGCGTCGGTGCCACATCCTTCGGCGGCGGTTCGGGCGCCAAGGATTTCGGCAGCTGGCAGAACCTGACACTCGGCTTGGTTTCCTTGGTCGCATGCCTGGCGTTCCAACTGCTCATGAAAGGCACCGCCAAGCAGCTATCGGTGCTGTTCGGCCTCGTGGTGGGCTATGTGGTGGCTTTGTTCATGGGCAAGGTCGATTTCTCCGGGTTCCAGAACCTGGCGGTGCTCAGCGCGCCGCACATCATGCCGTTCAAAGTGCAGTTCGACGCGGGCGCGATTATCTCCTTCGCCCTGCTGTACGTGGTGTCCTCGGTCGAAGTGCTCGGCGACACCGCAGCCTTGGCGAAAGTCGGTCTCAACCGTGCGCCTTCCGAGCGCGAAACCGCCGGCGCAATCGCCGGTGACGGCCTGATTTCCAGTGTCTCCGGCCTGTTCGGCTGCCTGCCGCTGACATCGTTTGCACAGAATATCGGGCTCGTAGCGATGACCAAAGTCGTCAACCGCAAGGTGATCCTCTCCGGCGGCCTAATCTTGGTGCTCGCCAGCTTCGTCCCCGGCATCGCCGCGGTGTTCAACTCCCTGCCGCAAGCGGTACTCGGCGGCTGCACCATCATGATGTTCGGCACGATTGTGCTCTCCGGCTTCCAGATGATTGCCGAAGCGGGCTTCACGCAGCGCAATATCGCCATCGCGGCGCTCAGCCTGACGATCGGCATCGGCTTCACGCAGGTGCAGGGCATCTTCGCCCAGTTCCCCTCCCTGTTCCAGTCGATTTTCGCGAGCAACTGCATCGCGTTGTCCTTCGTGGTCGCGGTCATCCTCAACGCGGTACTGCCCAGCGAAGAGCATTTCCTCGCGTCGAACGGCGCAGTCAACGAAAAGCGCTGAATCTCATAGACGCTCCAAAGCGGCGGCACCGGAAGAACCTATCTCTCCCGGTGTCGCCGTTTTCGTTAACGTATTTCCCGTCTGCAACACCGAATCACCTGGATTTGTGAGACAATGTCGGTAACGGGGTACACCCGGCGGCGAAGGGAAGCCTTATGGACCGTTACACGAGCACGATGACCGAGCTCATCGGTCTGATGCGCATCATCGGCAATGACACCCAGCAGTGCGAGGTCAAGGAATGCAAGCGCAAAATGTCCTCGACCATCACCGAGACGCTGTCCGCGTTCTCGAACGGTTCCGGCGGATGGATTATTCTCGGCTTGTCGGAGAAGAACGGGTTCACGCCGGTCGAGGGGTTCAACGCGCGCGCCATGCAGGAGGCGCTCAGCCAAGCGTGTGAACGGCTCACCCCGGTAGTGCGCCCGGTGATCGTCACCTGCCCGTTCGAGGGGACCAATCTGGTGTTCGCACGGGTCGATGAGATGCAGCCGCGGCTCAAACCGTGTTATATCACCGCGCTCGGCCCGCATGACGGCTCGTTCATCCGCACGGGCGACGGCGACCGGCATATGACCGCCTATGAGGTCGATCGGCTGATCGAAGAGCACAACCAGCCTACGTATGATCTCGATCTGGTTCCGGGAGCCACAATCGATGATCTGGATTCCACGCTTGTCGAAGCGGTGACCGGCAACGCGCGTCAGCGGCATCCGCACGTGTTCGCCGACCGCAGTGATGAACAGGTGTTGTGCGACTTGCAGGCGCTTCGCCATGACGACAGTGACGCCTCCCGGGTCGGCGGTGTGCTGCGTCCCACGCTTGCCGGCCTGCTCGCACTCGGCCGGTACCCGCAGAAATACTATCCGCGGCTTGGCGTATCCGTGGCGGTGTTCCCCGGAACGAACGCCGATGACGTGTTCCGCGGGAATGAATCACTGATTGCGACCCAGCATGTGGTCGGATCCATCCCGGTGATGATCGAGGACACCACGGAATCGCTGATGCGTTGGATCGGCGGGCGTAAGCCCGAATACCCGCCGGCGGCGCTGCGCGAGGCGATCGCGAACGCGCTCATTCACCGTGACTACTCCCCTGACGCGCAAGGCACGCCCGTGCGTGTCAGCGTGTTCACCGACCGTATCACCATCACGAATCCGGGCGGATTGTACGGTACCGTCACGCAGGAGGTATTGTCCAAACATCCGCAGGATGACGGGCCGACGATGACATCGACGCGCAACCAGTTCCTGTTCACGCTGCTTGAACTCACCCCCTCTCCGCACGGCGGCACGGTCGTCACCTCTGAGGGTGACGGGTTCCGGCAGATCCTCTCCCAGTTGCGCGAATCCGGCATCGAACCGGCGGAAGCGCGCAACGAGCACGGCATGTTCACCATGACGTTCACGAAACGCAGACTTCATGCCGTCGATTCGCCGTCCGAAGTCTCCCAGGCGATTCTTGGCCTGTTGGAACGCCATTCGGCAATGAGCGCGAAGGAAATCATCCGCGAACTGCATCTGACGCCGCTCGCTGTGGCGTCCGGGCTGCGCGAACTCGTCCGCGCCGGAGAGATCGCGCAGGCGCATCCGGCAGCCGAGGACGGGACGAAACGCTACCGGCTGCGCGGGCGGTGACCCGGCAGGCGACACCCGCAGAGTACCGCGATGGTGACGGCTTGGGCGCCCGCGGCCATCATCGCTTATGTCAGCGCGATCGCAACCGTTTGCAAGATTGCAGGCACCGAATGTCAGGGTTCGCTGACGAACCGCTCCCACTCGCGCACGCGAGCGCGCATGCCGTCGATATCGAGTACGCCGCATGCGAATCCCTTACGCACCAGTTGGGGTGGCAGGAATCGGTCGTACTTGTTGAAATCCGGCACTTCGTCCGGGTACATGAGTGTCAGTGGGTCGTCGAGGTCTTGTGCGGCTGCGGCGACGGTGCGGTAGAACGTGGCGGCGTCCGCTTCCATGCGGAAGGTCATATAGTACGGTGAGCATGCTTCCATGCCTTTGAGTCCAAGCACCGGCGCGCACCGAAGCAGCAACAGCCGTTTGAGTGCCAGGAACGCATACGTGCCCAGCCATGGGAACAACGCCCACATATTGCCGCCCAAATGGCGCAGCGGCCGGTCAGCAAGGCCCATCACCGCCGCGTCGACCCTTGCCTGCCGCAACCGGGCAACGGCGTTGTGCATGAGATAGGGGTAGATGGTGTCTGGCGGTTCGATAAGGACCTGACGCATCCGCTCGAGGATCACCGTGTTGATGTCTCCGGGGACGTCTCCGAAATATGCGGGGACTTTGCCTTTGACCATGGTGCAGTAGACGATGTGGCGTTTGCGATCGACCTCGTCGACTACCCATACGTGCCCGGCGATGGCGATTTTCTCTCCCGCGGGCGGTGGTGCGACGAGTGTGCCGATCTCTTGTGATTCGCTGCGCACGCTGTACTCTTCGTTCTCTTGGAACACCGCGTAGAACTTGAAGTTGCTGGTGATCCGCTCCCCTGCCACGCCGACGATCAGGCCGCCGCGCTCGGTGGTTTCGATATGGTCGATATCAAGCAGGTGCCGCAAGAGGATCCGGTAGTCGTTCTGCGTGACATGGCGGAATACGGCGAGCGACAGCACTTGCGACGCCAGTTGCGCCGGTGTCATCTCCCCGCCCGAGGCGAGTGTGCTCATGGTCTGGTGGTACAGGAGGCTGTACGGCAGTCCGTCGAGTCGGGGCGGTTCCACCCACCGGCGTTCCACGTACAGTTGGATCAACGCGATGCCCTGAATGAGCCTCCACGGGATGATATCCGGCGCCATGTCCCTGGATTGTGGCGGGTCTTCCCGCATGACGAACCACATTTCCTGCGGCTGGTCGCGTCTGCCGGTGCGTCCCATGCGTTGGAGGAACGAGGATACGGTGAATGGCGCATCGATTTGGAACGCGCGTTCGAGTCGTCCGATGTCGATGCCCAGTTCGAGGGTCGCCGTCGTGACGGTGGTCATGCAGCTGTTCTCGTCCTTCATGTCTTCTTCGGCGCTCTGTCTGATGGGCGCGGAGAGGTTGCCGTGATGGATGAGGAATCGATCCGCTTCGTGCTTGACTTCGCAATACTGGCGCAGGGTGGTTGTCACCGCTTCTGCTTCTTCGCGGGAATTGCAGAATACCAGGCATTTGCGGCCGCGTGTATGTTCGAAGATGTATCCGATGCCCGGATCGGCCATTTCGGGTGCCGAGTCGGTGGCCGGCTCTGGTACCGCCGCCGCTGGGTTGGAGTCGGTGGCGGTGTGCCGTTGCGTGCCGTCGAGGGAAGCCCCCGGAGTCTGCTGCCGGACGCTGCCGTCAGGTTTGGCATCCAATGCAACGGATGCGCCGGTTTTGGCGGCTGTACCGGTATCGTGTGCGCCAGCCGGCAGTGCCGGAGCCTGCTCGATCAACGGCAGGCCATCACCGTCGACCGCATGCGGGTTCGCGGCGTATGCCGGTGCGCGTAGTCCCCTGTCTGAGGCTTGTGATCCGGCGTTGAAGAAATGTTCCATCGACAGTCGCCAAGTCTGTCCCGCCGACTCGATTCGTGGGACGACTGTCCTTTTCCCGGTACCGACACTGAGGAATTCCGCCGCCTGCTGCGGATCGCCGATCGTCGCCGACAGGCCGATGCGCCGGGGGTTGACACCTGCCATACGCGAGAGCCGTTCGATCAGGCACAGGGTTTGTCCGCCGCGGTCGCCGCGCATCAACGCGTGCAGCTCATCGATGACGATGAATCGCAGGTCACCGAACAACGCGGAGATGGCGGCATGACGGTGCAGCAGCATGGCTTCGAGTGATTCCGGCGTGATCTGCAATATCCCGGATGGGTGCTTCATGAGCTTGCGTTTGTGGGTTTGCGAGACGTCCCCATGCCAGTGCCATACCGGGATGTCACCTTCGGCGCACACGTCGTTGAGCCGGTCGAATTGGTCGTTGATCAGCGCTTTGAGCGGCGCGATGTACAGGGCGCCGACCGATGCCGGAGGGTCTTCCGCCATCAGGGTGAGGATCGGGAAGAATGCGGCTTCGGTTTTGCCGGAGGCGGTGGACGCGCTCAACAGCACGTTCTGGTCGGTGCCGAAAATCGCCTCGCCCGCCGCGACTTGGACGCCGCGTAAGGACTGCCAGCCATGTTCATAGATGGCATCCTGGATGAATGGAGCATACCGGTTGAAGACATCCACGCGCGTCCGTCCTTTCCTGATAGTCGTATCGCCGACAACCTACTGTTCATCTGTATTGCATTACAGCTGCACACCCGTCGGCGTTGAGGTGCGTACGACATTCAGATGGTGAACTGGGCGTACTGTCCGCCCGCCTGAGGATTCATCCCGTCGGACGGATCGCCCTGCGCATAGGAGAATTCATCGGATGCCAGCAAATCGGCAGGTTTCTTGCCGGGATGCTGGTAGAGGATATCGAGCAGCTCGATGAAATCACGGATGACCTCACGCGGCGTGATATGGGAATCCGCGCCGACCCGCTGGTATTCGATGCGGATGAACAAGGCCAGATCATCATCGTTCAACGTCTGCTCATAGCCGTACAGCCGTGCATGGATATCGGCCAGCTTACCCGCAAGCACAAGCATCTCCTCCGGCCCAAGCGGATCGAGATGGATCACCGGCGCCAGCAGATCGCGCGTCCCCTCGGATGAGAACCGACCGTCCGCCAGACGGCTGCGCAACGCCTCATAGCTGTAAATGCCACGATGCCGGTCCTCGACACACTGCGGGGTGCCGCACATGATGATGCCGATATGATGCGCCTTGCCTTGCATCGTATCGTTGTACATCGTGAGCATCTTCTCATAGTTGTTCTGCCGGGTGATCGCGTTGGGGATCTTGTAGATGTTCACCAGTTCGTCCAGCATCACGATCAGCCCGCGATAGCCCGCTTTGACCAGGAATCCGGCAAACAGCTTGAGATAGTCATACCAGTTGTCATCGGCGATGATGACGCCGACGCCCAGTTCCCCGCGCGCTTCGGTCTTGGTGGCGTATTCGCCGCGGAACCATTTGAGCACGCGCCCCGCGGTCTCGTCGTCGCCTTGCCGTCTGGCATGGTAGTACATGGTGAGCAGTCGGGCGAAATCGAAGCCATGGACCATGTCCTGCATCGAAGCGATCACCTCGCTGATGGTCTGATCGACACGAACCGCATACTCAGGGTCGTCCGGCGAGGGCATGACGCCTGTGCTTTCGGCGAGCGCCTGCGCGGTTTGTGTTTGTACTTGGCTGATCCACCGGTCGAGGATGAGCGGGAGCGCTCCGCCTTCCGGTCGTGTTTTGGTGGACATGTTGCGCATGAGTTCGCGGTAGGTGGCCAGTCCTTGCCCTTTGGTGCCTTGGAGTCTGCGTTCGGGTGACAGGTCGGCGTCGACGACGACGAAGCCGCGGTCCATGACGTGGGTGCGGACGGCTTGCAGGAGGAAGCTTTTGCCGCTGCCGTAGCGTCCTTCGATGAAGCGGAAGGCGGCGCCCCCGTCTTCGATGATGTCGACGTCGTGGAGGATGGCTTCGATTTCGCGGCGGCGGCCGACGGTGATGTAGGGCAGGCCGATGCGAGGGACGACGCCGCCTTTGAGGGAGTTGATGATGACTCCGGCGATGCGTTTGGGAACTTGTCGGCGTGGCGTAGTCTGCCCTGCTTCCGCACTGTCAGGGGTGTTGGCTGCCGATTCGGTATGGTCCATGTGCGCGTCCTTCACGTTGGTATGGTGGCGTGCGGCTAGCGTGCCAGCCATTGCCGCAGGTCGTCTTCGTAGTCTTCGATGATAACGGGCCGGTCGCCGTCGAATTCGATGACGGTGTCGCCGATCTCGTCCATCATGCGTTCGTTGATCCGGTCTACCAGCATACTCAGGCTTTCGTGCCGGTGGCGCAGCTCGTCCTCGTATGGTTCGCCGTTGAGCAGTGAGCGAACAAGGAAGCGTTCGGGATCCGTGGTGTCGTCTTTCGGTACCGGCTTGTGCGCGGATGCGGGAGCCGGCGCGGGAGCCGGGGGCGTTGCCGGTTCGTCTGCTGGAGTCACGGCGGGAGCCGGTGTCGGTATGGACTCGGGAACGGGTACGGGCACAGGCGTTTTTTCGGTTGCCGGATGTTCCGCCTGTTCAGCCTGCTGCATTGCGGATGCCTGTTTTTCTGGCGGTTTCATGCGGTTTTCCGGTGTCGGTTCGGTCGGCGTGTCTTGGTCGTCGACGATGAGCGCGTCCCGGGTGAGGTCGGCGTCGTGGCGGATGCTGGCGAGCGCCTGCATGTCGATGGTGATATGTGGCCGGGCGGCTTCTTCGCGTTCGTGTTCAATGGTCTCGATTGTCCGGGTGATGACCGGTGTCAGGCTTGCGGCGAGACTGCCTGATGCGGGCGCTTTCATGGGGTGGCCGAAGTGGTGGTACAGGCGTAGTTGCCTGTCGATTTCGCGGGTGATGTCGCCGAATGTGCGATTTATGGAGCCGTTCAGGTTGTAGGCGTGCAGGTGCCAGCCGTCCTCGGGGGTCCACTGGTAGTAGCGGATGGGGTCGATGGTCACGGTTTGTGGTTCATGCCTGGTCAGGCGCATGAGCCCGTAGTCGGGCTGCGGCTGGTAGCGCTGCGCGTCAAGGTAGATCGCATCCCAAAACAGGGATGTGCTTTCTTGCGGCAGTGGGCCGAAGCAGGTGTCGGCAAGGCTGGAGGCGCGGGTTTTCAAGTGTTCGTCAATAGCGATGCAGATACGGCGCAGGGAGTAGCGCACGATGTCGGCGTGGCGTTTGACGAATGCCGAGGTGTTCAAGTGGTATCCGGACAGGTGCATGGCCGCATTGAGGTAGTCTTCGTCGCTGGCGGACTCGGGGTGCATGACGGTGTCGATTATCTCGTCGTAGGCGATGACTGGGAAGGTGTCCTCGCTGATGTATGCGGTGAGGTTGCGGTCGATGAGGTAGTCGCGAATCCACATGTCGATGGTTTCCGCGTAGCGGCGGTCCTGCCAGGCGTAGTCGTGGGCGATGCGGGCGAGCTGACGGAAGCCTTGGTCGGCGTCGGGCTCGATGCCGCAGATGATTTCGTAGGCGCGGACTTTGGAGAACGCCATGCACGTGTCGTACCAGTCGCGTTCGCGTGGCGTGGGGCCGGCGTCGCTGTCGATTCTGGACCGGTCAGGGTGGTCTGCCTGGTCGGTGCGGTCAAGGAACCGGGTGCGCCAGGCGAAATATCCGCGCAGCTGGTGGTTGTCCATATCCCGGTAAGTGGGGTGCTGCCAGCGGAAGATGCCGTGCCAGTCGTAGTCGTCGCGGTAGTCGGCCACGGATGCGCCTTGCAGGTAGAAGTCGAGGGCGCGGCCGAGCGTCACGTCGCGGAAAGTGTAGTGGGCGCGGATGGCTCGCATGCGGCGCAGGCGGGCGGACAGGATGCTTTGCCGGGAGTTACTTTGCCGTGCGGTAGTCGGGCGGGCCGGGCGCAGAGGGCGAGACGGGCGCGCGGCGAGGTCTGATTCCTCGGGCATGATGATGGGCTGGTCGCGGTACGGCCGTGGTATGGCTCGCCCCGCGGGCTGGTTCGGATGCGCGGGCTGGGTTGCTTCGGATGCGATGGAGTCGTTGCGCCCGTAGACCGTTCCGGTATCTGCGGAATCGGGATACGGTTCGTAGCCGCCGGGCTGGATGCCCGGACGGTGGTGAGTGTTGGCAGGCTGGCTACCGGCATCCTCGACACGCCCGAAAACGCCGGATGCAACGGTCCTGTCCGATGCGGGAGCGCCCGATGCGGCGGGTTTTACGGGGATGGGCGTGTCAGTGTACACCGTGTCATGCATTCGCGCCCGCGTCGAGGCGGCATCATCCGCCGAGACGGATTGCTGCGATGGGTCTTCCAGCGTCGCTATAGGGTTCGTTTTCGTTTCGGACGCCGAGAATCGGGTCGCTTGCGCGGAGGCATCCTCTGCGGGCAGGGATGCCATCGCGTAGGATGACGTCAGATGGTCGGCCATGGTTGGCAGATCAACCGTCCCATCAAGTTTGATGAACATCCACGTGTCATGGTCGGCCTTGATGGTGGGCCCAAACCCCGGAAGGGTGAGCAACGACGCGATATGCGATGGCTCGCAGCGCACGACGAGATCATACCCGCCGATCAGCATGGCGTATCTCCTGCCGGTCGCCGGGTGGTCGAAAACCAGGCTTCCCGGCACTCGCCCGCCCGGGCGGGGTCGGGTATGCAGGCGCTGTAGCGCAAACCGCGCAATCTCCTGCACGAAATCCCGTGTTCCGCCCGTTAATGCCATACCGCCGAGTCTAGCGTGGACGCCTCACCGTGTGAGACGGGTGTTGTCGCAACCGCATCGCAGCCGATACGATACCGGTATGAAAATCGCGCTGGCACAAATGGGCATGACCCGCAGCATCGAAGACAATCTCAAGACAAGCCTTGCGATGATTGCCGATGCTGCCGACAGCCATGCCGATATGGTCGTCTTTCCGGAAATCCAGTTCTCCCCGTTCTTCCCGCAATACCCGGCATCGTCTTCTCCCCTCGACGCGGGCGGGTACGCGATGCGGCTCGACGACCCTGCGATCGAAGCGATCCGCAAGGCGTGCGCGGACAGGCGGATCATGGCATGCCCGAACGCGTATCTTATGGAGCCAGACGGCCGCCGGATCGACGCCACGCTCGTCATCGGCGCCGACGGCAGTCTGCTCGGCCGGCAGGGCATGGTGCATATCGCGCAGGCTGCATGCTTCTACGAGCAGGATTATTACGCGCCGGATGATGCGATCCGTGTCATTGCCACGCCGTTCGGCACGATTGGCGTCTGCGTATGCTTCGACCGCCACTACCCCGAGACGATCCGCACGCTCGCCCTGCGCGGTGCCGACCTCGTGGTCATCCCCACGGCCAACACGAGCGCCGAACCTGAGGAGATGTTCCTTCAGGAGGTGCGCGTGCAGGCGTTCCAGAACAGTGTGAATATCGCGATGTGCAACCGTGTCGGCGTCGAGGGCGCAATGAGTTTCGACGGGCGCAGCGTCATCGTCGGGCCAGACGGCAAGGTGCTGGCGCTCGCCGGCGAGAAGCCTTGCCTGCTGACCGCCGATATCGATCTTGATGCAGCCAAGGCGATGCGGAACGACAAGCCGTACACAAGTCTGCGGCGGCCGGAACTGTACGCCTGAAAAGCCTGCACACGGTTGACGACGTTTGCGATTACCCCTGTACGAACGGCCCGAGACACGGCGCCTGTGAATGTCAGACCTGTTGCGCCAACACCCGGCTGCGCAAGTCCCGGATATCGCGTTCGATCTCGTGGATTGTGGCGATGAAAGTCGCGTCATCCTTGCCGGTCGGGTCCTCAAGCCCCCAGTCCTCACGCGAACGGGCGGGTAGCACCGGGCAGGCAACACCGCAACCCATGGTGACCATGACATCGATCGGCGGCAGCTGGTCGAGTGTCTTAGGGTGCTGCCCGTTCGCCGGCATATCGATGCCGTACAGGCTGCGCATGAGCCGCACGGCGTCCGGGTTGATTTCGGATTTGATGGTGGTGCCGGCGGAATATGATTCGAACGCGTCTGCGGCGAGCGCCCTGCCCAACGCTTCGGCAATCTGGCTGCGGCAAGAGTTGTGGGTGCAGATGAATGCGACTTTGGGCAGTGTCATCGGTTCCTTGGCTTTCTGGCTTCTTGACAGAGGATGATTAATGATTAGCAATTAGCAATCGTGCGTGGTCTGTTGTGGTGGTGTCGGCGCTGTTTGATTGCGGTGCGCGCTGTTGCCGCCGGTTACCTGTCGGCCGGTCACGGGCAGGACCGCAGCTCAGAAGGTCAGGCGCATCTCATGCCAGGGCACTCCCCCGTGTGTGGATGTGGACATGCCTTCGTCTTGGAAACCGAAGGCCGCGTAGAACTGCACGAGCCGATCCTTGCAGGTGAGAACCACTCCGCGACGGCCTTGCTCGCGTGCGGTTTCAATCGCATGGCGCAACACGCGCCCCGCATAGCCGTGACGTCGGTAATCCGGGTGAGTGTCCACGCCGAAGATCATCTGCCATGCGCCTCGCGGATCGTGCATGCCGGCATCGTCGTACATCTCGTCGAGCAGATGCGGCTGGTCAGTGACCATGCCGTTGACGAAGCTCACGAGCTGTGTGCCGCCGTCAGGGCCGTGTTGGGCTTCCAACAGCCAGAAATGGTCGGGGAATACCGCGAGCCGGCTGCTGATCGACGCGCGACTGGCCGCTTCCGCCGGCGGAAAGCATGCCTGTTCAAGCCGGTCGAGAGCGTCAAGATCCTGCACGGTTGCCGTGCGGATCGGCAGCAGGGCGAACGATGGTGTCGGTGTGCTCATGCGGCCAATGGTATCGCGCCTTGGGGTCATGGCAGTCCCACTGTCATTTTCGTCTTGCGGCGAACCGCGAGACAGCCAAGCCCACCGCGATGAACGCGAGCGCGAACAATGCCATGAGACCGGTTGCGGCAGCCCACCTGCCGATGTCGGGCGTACCGGTCATCGCACTGCCTTGCCCGCCGAACGCTTCATACACGCCGTCCACGTACCACCAGCCGGGCAGTAGGCGTGCAAACGCTTGCAACGATGAGGGCATCAGCCATTGCGGCAGCCACGCGCCGGACAGGAACGCGGAGGCGAGCGTCACGGTGTTGACGATGCCGTTCATCGCGGCGGTGGAAACCCGACATTGGCCGATGAGGAACCCCAGTGCACTGACCGTCAAGGAGAATACGAACGTGCCGATAAGCGAGAACAACAATGGCCGCCACCCGATGCCGGCAAGGCCGCCCTGGCAGACTGCGGAGCAGGCGATGGCGACACCGATGCAGCACAGCCATACCACGGCTGATGCGCCGCAGCAGACGAGCAACACCTGTGCCCAGATGGCATGGCCGGGTTCGGCTGACACGCCGACCCTGCGCATGGTGGTCGGCTTGTTGAACGCGGTGATGATGACAATCACGATGAACGCGATGTTGAGCATCAGCGGGTAAAGCATGGTAGCGAGGGTCGCGGCGAAGACCCGGCCGCTCGGAGTGAGACTTCCTGTGGCTGACGAGCCATGCGCGTGGCTTGGGGCAGCAGCAGCCACTTGGACGGACTGGCCGCTTTCCGCGCGCGCCTTGACCACGGTGGCGGCTGCTTGGGCGAGCGATGCGTCTTGGTCGGCAAGCATGGCTGATTTCAGTGATCCGAGGAACCCGTTGATTCGGATGGTGAGCATCCGCGCCGCCACAGAACCGGTGGAATCAGTGCCGTTTCCTGAGCCCGCCAGGCTCAGCGCGGGCAGAGTGCCCTGCGTTCGTGCCGCCTTGGTGAACGATGCCGTATAGCCTTGCGGGACGATGACGATGACATCAACATAGTCGGTGGCGATCGCGTCTTGGATGGCCTGGGTACTGTCTTCGATGTCAACGATGTCCGCCGAGAACGAGAGATACGAACGCAATGCGGCGCCTGTGGCATGACCGCCGGCGCTGTCACGGTCAATAATCGCCAGGGATGCTGCGGGCGGCTCATAGGCGCTGGTCTGGTCGTCGCCGTCGGAGGCGAGTCCGATGCCGATACCGAGCATGGCGGCCATGACCCCGGTCGCCAGCAGGTAGACCAGTAGTTGGAACATGTTTGCGCGCAGAACCAGCCATGCTGCTTTACAGGTGGTCATAGCTCACCTTCCTCAGTTCGAATGCGGCCGCCCCCAGCGCGATCGCCGACATGGCGGCGAGCACTCCTACAGTGCGGGCGAACGGGGCGAGACTGTCGTAATACAGCAGGTCATAGAACAGGTTGGTCACCTGTTTGGCAGGATTGAGGTATTGCATACCCGGCACGGCGTGTTGCACACTGTCCGCGAAGGCCATGTTGCCGTACAGTCCGGTGAAAATCGACAGGACCAGGGAGAAGGCGACACTGATACCGCTTTTCGCACCGAGCGAGATGACCGGGATTGCACCTAGCACCAGACCAAGACAATTGGCCATGCCGGAGCCGATTGCAATGGCGAGGATCGCGAGCCCTTCCCTTCCCGGAAAAGACACGCCCAAGACCACGCGCATATACGCGTAGACGATAAGCATGCACAGGAAGGTCGCCAGCCATGAGGACAGCATGACCGCGCCGATGCGCGCGAGACGCGACAACGGGGATACGCTGACCCTCGCTCCCAAAGGCGAGAGATTGGCTTGCAGGGCGCTGAGCATGTTGCAGGTCATGGTCATGGCCATAAGGATGCTCATCGCGAGGATTGCGACATGGTAGCGCACCATGCCGTCGGCATGCCTGATGCCGGATGCCTGTCGGGTGATCTCTTCAAGGTTTGCTCCCGCCAGAGCGGCGATCCACGCGCTGTCCGTCAGTTTCGACGGGTCATTGGCGGCCGCCTGCTCGATTGCCTGTGTGACAATGCGCGAACGTTCGTTGTACTGTTCGACCAGCGTGCCGAGGGTGATCAGTGACCATGCCTGCCCGTCGGAGCCACCGGACTTTGTCTGGGCGATATCCGTGGCGGCTCTTTGCGAGAGCGTGAGTCTCAAATCACCGGAATCCTGCATTGACAGGTAGGCGAGCACCTTGCCTTGACGCAGGAGCGTTGTGGCTTCGGTCACGTTTGCGGCGTCGATCCGCTTGAACAGTGCGATAGCGCTGTTCTTGCCGGTGACGGTCGACGAGTCCGAAGATGTTGACGATTCACTTGCTGACGCCGAGAACGCGTTGACGAACGTGTTCGCGCCACGGCTGGTGTTCCAAGCCGTGTCTGAGACCACGGCCACGGATGCCGGCTCGAGGGTGACGTTCCCGGATGCGATAGTGCCGAATACGCCTTGGATGAGCGTGGCAAGGATGACAGGGAACGCAATCATCCAGAACAGGACGGCGGGTGTGCGCAGTGAGCTTTTCAGCTCCATGACGAAGGTATGCCACATGACGATCTCCCTTAGTCGCGCAACGCTGTGCCAGTCAGCTCAAGGAACACATCGTTGAGTGTCGGCGGCTGTGAGGTGACGCGCCCGGGACGGATGTTCCCACGCCGCAGCACGTCAAGCACGTCGACCAGATTGTGTTCGCCATGCTTGCAACGGATGTCCAGCGTATCGCCACTCGCTTTCACTTCGAGGACGAATGGAAGGTTACGGATCCCTGCTGGCACGCTCCCACCCAGACCGGCGGCCTCGATGGTTATGCGTTCCCCGGTGGCGATCTGGGCTTTGAGCTCGTCCGCAGTACCGAGCGCCAGATGTCGGCCGTGGTCCATGATCAGGATGCGGTCGCAGATCAGTTCGACCTCCTCCATGTAGTGGCTGGTGTAGACGACGGTCGCGCCCTCGCGGTTGAGGCGTTTGATGCCTTCGAGAATCGCGTTGCGGCTTTGCGGGTCTACGGCCACGGTCGGCTCGTCGAAGAAGATGAGTTCCGGCCGGTGGGCAATCCCACAGGCGATGTTAAGCCGGCGAAGCAGACCTCCAGAGAGTTTCTTCGGCCGGTAGCGCCTGAATTCCGTGAGCCCGACGAACCCTATCGCCTCGTCGACCAGCTGCTTGCGACGCTTGCGGTCCTTGACATACAGGGAGCAGAAGTAATCGATGTTTTCCTCGACGCTAAGCTCATCGAATACGGCGATCTCCTGGGGCACAATGCCAATCCGTCGACGTAGCTCATAGGCGGACGGGGTCATCTGCTCGCCCAGCACACGGATGTCGCCCGCCTCGAAATCCAGCAATCCCAGAATGCAGCTGATCGCCGTGGTCTTGCCAGAGCCGTTCGGTCCGAGCAGACCGAAAATCTCGCCTCGGCGCACCTGAAGGTCGAAACCGTCAAGCGCGAGCATGTCCCCGTAGCGTTTGACCAAGTGTCTGACGTTCAAGGCGGTGTCGTTCGTATCGTTCATGATTCCATTGTGTCATGCCGACACGCCGAACACGGGGAAATTAGGCGAGGGTTCGCGAGCCTGTCAGTTGCCGTCCATATCAAGGAAGACGATGGTGGCAGCCGGCGCGTACGCGCCGGACGAAAGGAAGCAGCATGGCACGGATCTGCGACGAAATCGACGACGAGAACTGCAACAGGAACGCATTCCCCATGGAATTGCTCATCCGCGGCGCCGATGAGGCGGCGGCGGGGCTGCTCGGCTGCCTGCTGGTTCGCGACTGGCCGGACGGCACGCATAGCGCGGTACGCATCGTGGAGACAGAAGCCTATGACCAGAACGACCCGGCGAGCCACACGTATCATGGCCGCAGTGAACGCAATCGGGCGATGTTCGGTCCGGCGGGCCATGCGTACGTGTATTTCACGTACGGCATGCACTATTGCGTGAATGTGACCGCGGGCGCGGACGGCTTCGGATGCGGGGTGCTGATCCGGGCGGGCGAACCGGTCGAAGGCGTCGAACATATGACGCAACTACGTGGCGGACGCACGGGCGCCCAACTGACCAACGGGCCGGCAAAACTCTGTCAGGCGCTCGCCATTGACAAATCCTTGTACGGCCATGATTTGCGCATGCCACCGCTGCGGCTGGTACGGGCGTCGCTCAAGGAAGGCGAGCGGATTGGCTGCACGCCCCGCATCGGTATCAGCAAGGCGGCGGACCGGCCAAGACGCCTGATTATCATGGGCAATCCGTATGTGTCGAAAAGCCCGTTGAACGCGAAAGCCGTGCCGCTGGACGCTGCCGGGCCGATGCATGGGACACAAGCGAAAGGGACACAAGCAATGCAAACAAAGCAAACGGTTGCAGACGACAACGGCGACAACGGCGGCAGCACCAGCTGCGATGTGAGAATCCGCCGTGTATACGAGGAACCGTCCGCTGACGACGGGCTGCGCGTGCTGGTCGACCGGCTGTGGCCGCGCGGCAGGTCCAAGCAAAGCGCACACGTGGACGTGTGGATCAAGGATATCGCCCCATCCAAGGAGCTGCGCACATGGTTCGGGCATATCCCCGAACGGTTCGACGAGTTCGCCTCCCGCTACCGCGAAGAGTTGGACGCCAACCCGGAAGCGGTCAGCCGCCTGCGCGAGCTCATCGCCGGTCATCCCCGCGTCACGCTCCTGTACGGCGCCAAAGACAACGAGCGCAACAACGCGGTCGTCCTGCGCAAGTATCTGCTCGACACGCAGGTCTCACAACAGGAAGCGAACACAAGGAAGTAAGCATAACCCCCGACGCTGCCGGTCAACGACACCCCAAGCATCACCCCACCACCGGCGCACTCCCCTCACAAACTAGCTACGCCAACTGCCTCGTCAGCGTAACCAGTTTGTACAACATCACAAACCAGTTACGCGGAGAGCCCCATCAGCGTAACCAGTTTGTACCCGCTCACAAACTGGTTACGCTTAGCACCACGTTACCGTAGACAGTTTGTGGGGAGGGGTGGGTGCCGGATCGGTTTTGTGGGCTTTCTGCGGTTTCGCTATGCCTTGGCGCGTCTTTTTCTACGCAGTTGGACCGGTTTGAGCGGACAGCCTGCGCATAGCGGGGAATCCGGGTCCGGGTCGCAGCCGCCGGTGGCGCAGCCGTGCGATCCGCGCCACGTAACCAGATCAATTGCACCCTCAGCTTCCAGACTTTCGGCGACCTGCCGCACGAAATCCGCCGGCATACCGAGCACGCGAGCGCATGCGGCGATATCAAGCCCCTGCCGAATCATCACCGCAACCCTGCCGCGGACACCGGTAGGCATGCGGCGAACGGTGTGTTTGGCGGTTTCCGCGGCAGTATCCATACCAGCACCCATTCACATCACCAGCCTGAGCAGTTGGAATGCAACCACCGCAAGCACATACGCTACCGCCAGCCCCAGCGCGACACTGCCTGCAGCGACACGCCCGCCGAACTGGCGTTTCAATTCGGCCACCGTCGCCAGACATGGCGTGTAGGCAAGCACGAACAAGAGGAACGCGATCGCCGCGGCGCGCCCATGCCCACCGGAGGATTCATCGAAGGATTCGCGCAGTTTGCTCCCGAGCGCCCCCTGTCCCTGCTGTTGTTCGGATTGGTCGTCCGTGCCGGAGATGCTGTAGGACTGGGACATCGAGCCAACCACTACCTCCTTGGCGACGAACCCGGTGAGCAGGGCGGCCGAAGCATGCCAGTCGTCGAATCCGGCGGGCGCGAACACGGGCGCCACCGCGTCGGCGACCACACCGTAGGCCGAATCATGCACATCCTCGACGTTTCCGAAGCTCCCCGCACCCGCCGTAGCCGGAACGGAGGCGAGCAGCCATAGCACAATGATCACGCTGATGATGATCGAGCTCGCCCCACGCAGGAAGCCCCACAGCCGGATGAGCACGGACCGGACCAGTGCCACGGCTTTCGGCCACTGGTAGGGCGGCAGCACCATGGCAAACGGTTCAGGCTTCAAATCGCGGAACACAGTGTGACGCAACAGCACGCCAATCGCCAGAATCAACACAATCGAGATGACATACATGAGAAAGACGACCAAGCCCGCCGTGGAACGGAAGAACGCGTACGCGAGCACGAGATACACGGATAGTCGCGCGGAACATGAGGCGAACGGTATCAGCATGCCGACCATAACGCGCTGCCGCGAATCAGTGAGCGTACGGGTGGCCGCAAGTCCCGGCAGATTGCAGCCGAAACCGACGACAATCGGCAGGAACGCACGCCCGTCAAGTCCCAGGGCACGCATCAGACGGTCCATGACGAACGCGGCGCGCGCCAAATACCCGCAATCCTCCAGCAGAGACAGCATGATGAACATGATGCCCATCGGCGGGATGAACGTAGCTACGGTGATGACGCCATCAAGCAGACCGTCCACGATCAGCCCGTGCACCCAACCGCTCGTGGCGTCCGGACCAAACAACGACATAACCGCGTCGATCCCGTCGGTCAGCCACCCGCGCACAGTCACGTCAAACCAGTCTTGCATCGGGCCGGCGAGCGTGGTGGTCGCCTGGAACACCAAATACATGACTGCAAGGAACACCGGCACACCCAGCCACGGGTTAAGCAATACGCGGTCGATACGGTCGGACACCGTCTCCCGCCCGGCATGGTCCAGACCGAGCCGGTGGATGATGCCGGCAGCCCAGTCGAAGCGGCGATCGGCGCCCTCACGAACCATGGCGGCGAGTTCCTCGTCGCTGCCGGCGTGCATCGGCTGCAAGCCGTGCGGAAGCGGTGTGCCGTCGAAATTTCCGGCGACCGTGCGCATAAGCGAATCGGTTCCCTCGCCGGTACGCGGATCGATCGCGATCACCGGCACGCCGTCAAGCGCCTGTGACAACGTTTGCGGGTCGATTTCGTCGCCTTGGCGGCGGGCCAGATCGTTCATCGACAACGCGACAACGACGGGCCGGCCCAGTTCAAGCACGCCTGCGAGAAAGTACAGGGACCGGACAAGATTGGTGGCGTCCAGCACGGCCACCAGCGCATCGGGTGTCGGCATGCCGTCAATCCCGGCGGCGGCCTGCGCGGCAACCCGCTCATCCGGCGACTGCGGGAGCAGCGAGTACGTGCCGGGCGTATCGATGATGTCCCAGATGCCCGCGGAAGATTCGGGAATGCCCGGTTTGCCGGTCATGTCCAGACGCCCGCGCTCAACAAGCACCGTGGTGCCCGGCGCGTTCATTACGCGCGCGCCAGCGCCCAGCAGCGCGTTGAACAGTGTGGATTTGCCGACGTTGGGGTTGCCGACAAAGACCACGCGTCGTGCGGTTTCGCCAGTCAACTTATGCCCGCCGCTGGAACCGTGGTGGCAGTCCGCATCCGCGTCGGCATTAGGCGCGCGGCCGAATCGAATGGCGTTAAACAGCCGTTCCAGCCTTCCTCGGACGGTCGGAGACGGCATCGACATGATGTCGTCGTGTCCGCCGTGCTGCCCGTCAGGCTGCCCGCCGTGCTGGGAATGTCCACAATGCCCGCAATGCCCGTTATGCCCGTCGGGCCCAGTATCCCAGGTATGAGCAGGTTTGGATTCGCCGTCGCCATGCCCGCAACACGCGGCGCATCCGGCGGTATTCGTCGATTCTTCAGACTTGATATCCGCGCTCATGATTGTTCTCCATGCGTGTTGGGTTCCGCTGGCCGGACGGTGATGGATTGGGCGGTGGCCGCATCGACAGCGATTCTGCCCGTGCCGATGGCGATGACACGTCCTCCGAAATTCGACCGCTGGGTGACACGCACCAAGCCGCCCGCCCTGATGCCGAGTTCCAGCATGCGCAACACATGCCGTTCATCCATGCGCACGCCGGTGACCCGCATATCCTGCCCCACCGGGCATTCTTCCAACGTCCACTCGCGTGCGGCATCGAAGCCAATGCCAGAGCCTGTGCCGTTACCGGGCTGGGAGCCGTTTCCACCGCCGGGTTCACCATCGGAATCGAAACCGGTACGATGTGCCGGTTTTCCCGCATGTGAAGCTGCTGCCGGGTCATGTGGGTGTGGGCTGTGTGTGCCTGGTTCTCGTTTCATCACGTACCGACAATAACCGGCATGACACCGATTGCACAAGACTTTTTAGGAAAATAGCGTATTTTTACGTTCGCCCCTTTTCTGCGAAAACCACCGATGCCACCTACTGCCGGCGCCCATCCGCCCCCGGCACCGTCCACCCCCGGTGCGTAGAGTATGACCGTCTTCCGCGCTGAATGAGGTGACGCACCACGCCCCATGGGATCGGCGACGAAAACATGCCCCACTCGCAGCGCCCAATGCTAACGCAGCGCCCAAAGCGCCAGTAGCACCGCCGACAACGTCTGCACCCGCGCAAACCGCGCCTCCTGCAAACCCGATACCGGCCGGCACGCGCGAGCAGGCAAGCCGCCGCACAACAGACGACACATGACAGCGCATAGCAACGTATCGGTCCGGACACGGCTCACGACCTGTGACGGCAACCGACGATGCACGACGGCAAACGACGATAAACGATGACAGATGACGACAAATGACGACAACGCCACGACAAGGAGCACGATGCCCGAAAGCACACAGCAACAACCGAAACCCGCAGACAGCACGGAGCATAACCCCGACCTGCGCCCCGCAAACCGCGACACAGCCGACTCCCCCGTCCCTTGGCGCACGCGCGCGGCCATCGCGTCCATCGGCATGCTCTCCTTCGTCGGGATTCTCATCGAAACCTCGATGACCGTGGACTTCCCGGTGCTCATCCGCAGCATGCATGTACCGCTGACCACCGTGCAATGGCTCGCCACCGGGTATCTGCTGCTGGTGACTATCGTCATGGGCAGCACCGCATACTTGCTCAAACGGTTCAATCCCCGCGCACTGTTCTTCTTCGCGCTCGCCACGAGTATCATCGGCTCGCTCATCTGCCTGGTTGCCCCCGGATTCGCCCTGCTGCTGTTCGGGCGCATGCTCCAGGCAATCGCCACAGGCATCGCCACACCCCTGATGTTCCAGACGATTTTCACCCAAGTACCCGTACGCAAGCTCGGCGTGTACACCGGCTTCGCCGCCGTGATCATCTCCTTGGCACCGGCGCTCGGACCCTCGTATGGCGGCATTATGACCAGCGTATGGTCTTGGCGCGCGATTTTCGTAGGCGTCCTCCCCCTGTTCGTATGCATCGGCATCGCCGGCTCGTTCACCATCCACGGTACGGCGCCGGGTGTTGACGGCCAACGCTTTGACATCATCGGGCTCACGGTCTTGTCCTGCGTGTTCTTGGGATTGCTTGTCGCAGTCAACGAGGCCGGACGGGGCGGCTGGCTGTCCCCGCGGTTCTGGATCGGCCTGCTCATCGTGCTGGCATTGATAGCCGTCATGGTGTGGCATGCCCGTCATGGCGCGCGCAGGCTGTTCGATTATTCGATTCTGGACAACCGGATGGTGAGACTGCGTCTGTTCTCATATTTCGGCATGCAGTTCATCAATATCGGCATTTCGATTGTGTTCCCGCTTTACGTGCAGGACGTACTCGGCGATTCCGCGATGACAGTGGGTCTTATGCTGCTGCCGGGTTCGCTGATCGGTTCGTTTGCCGCACCCTTCGCCGGACAGGCCTACGACCGTTCCGGTTTGCGCCGGCCGATCACCGTCAGCATCACGCTCATGGTACTGGCGTTGGGATTGCTCACGGGGTTCGCCGAATCGCTGACCGTTGTGTTGACCGGCATCTTCTATGCGCTGCTCAGAATCGGTTTCAATATCGGATTCGGCATCACGATGTCCGACGCAAGTAAATATGTCGCGCCGCGGCAGAAGTCCGACCAGAACTCCTTGTTCTCGATGATGCAGCAATTCGCCGGTTCACTCGGCACCGCGGTCATGAGTGCGGTGATCGCCGCGCAGACCCTGCACATGCCTGTAAGTTCTGCAACTGTGAGTGGCAGCCGTATCGATTTCATCATCCTGCTGGTGTTGGCGCTGGCGATCGGTGCTTGTGTCGCTATCTCCTTCCGCGTGCAGCGGGAAGCGTAAGCCGGCGGATACACGGGCAAAACCGCCCCCGTCGGCTCCTGCCTGCATGCACCGGACTGATACAACGGAATACCGCACGCACGCACCGCCATCTGCGGTATCTGTAGTACCTGCTCAGAACTATCTCATCTATTTGTGTGCGTCATCACCCGATACCACGAGTAGCATCGTTGATATTCCACGGCCGATACTTGCGATATCGACTTTCATGAACACAGATAGAGCAGATACGCTCCGGGAGGTACTACAGAAAGGCGAGATGCTCGCCGGAAGTACCGCAGATAAGCGAAGTTCCGTGCTACCAACCACCGCGTCCCCGTCACTCACCTACGCGTGTACCTGCCACAGCTGGGTGACCGCCTCGCGCAGGAACGGCATGTCGTGACTGACGACGATGACCGCCCCACGATACGCGGCGAGTGCCCGGGCGAGCGCCTGCCTGGAGTGCAGGTCGAGGTGGTTGGTCGGCTCGTCCATGATAATCAGATGCGGGTGACGCGTGACGCCGAGACACAGGAGCAGTTTTCGCAGTTCGCCCGGCGAGGGTTCGCTGGTGGCGGCGAGGATGCGGTCGGGGTCGGCGTTGAGCTGGGCCATGGCTGAGAGCACGTCGCCACGGTCGGTGGGAGTGAGTTGCGCCAGCTGGCCGAGCGCGGCGTGTGCGTCGTCGCTTGTGGTGTTCTGCGCGATGACGAGCCGCGGCACGTCGAATGGTTGCGTGTCGAGTCGTGCGAGCAACGCGTTAAGGATGGTTGTTTTGCCGGCGCCGTTCGGTCCGATGATGCCGATATGGTCGTTCGGCCCGACGCTGAGCACCGGTATGCGCACACCGTCCGGGGTGTGCCAGGCGTGTGCGGTCACGGGGATATCCGATGCCGCTCCTGTTGTACCCGCCGATTGCGCTATATCAATCGGTTTCCCTGATTTCCCAACTTCCGCCGTATTACTGCTCTCGCCGCCCGCACCAGCAACACGGTCGCTAGATTGCGCCAAAACCTGCACTGCCGATTCCCCGAACGGAATAACACCCGCGTCTAGCCGGACGAGTTCCGTCGCATGGCTGGGTTCGATGCCGGCGAATGCGGTCAGGTCCCCGTTGTAGCGTTTCGCAGCGACCGTAATGGAGTCCGCCGCCCGCCGTACGGCCTCGACACGGGCGTCGAGGCGCGCCTGCGCTGAGCCGGCGGAGCCGTCGACACTGGTCATTTTGGCGAGTTTGGCGGCGTTGCGCGCGTCATGGTCTTTGCGGTCGATGGTTCGGTTCGCCCGCCATGATGTCGCGGCGAGTGCCGCATCATGCCGGCGTGATGCGCTTTCGCGTTGCAATCGCGCGGCTTCTTTGCTTGCCTGATCGAGGGCGTGACGCTCCCCTGCCTGTTGGGCGGTCGCGTCGGCGAGCGCAGCCGTGTAGTTGCCGGGACGCATGGTGACTACGGTGATGTTGCTGTGCCCGACGTGACGGCGTTCGAAGCAGGCACATCGCATGGCGACTTGGTCGATGAGTTCGATGTCATGGCTGACGACGATGCCGACGCGTCCCCGGCGGGGTGCGGGCAATGTGGCGGTTTCTTTACCGTTGCTCTCATCGTGATGCTGCCCGTTCGCGGTGGGCATGGCGGTGGTTGCCAGGGCATGGCGTTGTCCGGTGAAGTCGAGCATGGCTTGGGCGATGGCGTTCCGGGTCGGAGCGTCAACGTGGTTGGTCGGTTCGTCGAGAATCAGGACGTCGGGGTGCGCTGCAAGCGCGCACGCGATTTGCAACCGTTTGCGTTCCCCGCCTGAGAGCGTGTCGTACCGGTACGGCCAGTCGTCCGCGATGCCGAGCGTGCCGCGTATCGCTATGGTTTCCGGGCTCCAGTCGGCGGAGAAATCATCCAAGTTGTCAGGCACGGCGGCGACATCCTGCGGGCAGAACGCGATGACCGCGTCCGATGGGCTGACTTGCCCGCGTTCCGGAGTGAGCTTGCCTTGTGCGATGTGCATGAGCGTGGATTTGCCGATGCCGTTGTCGCCGAGCACGGCGGTCCAGCCGGGTGCGAACGTGACAGTAACGTCTTCGAAAATCGGTTCCGGCGCCCCGGGGTATGTGTAGGTGATATGTGACAGATTCAATGCGGTGATAGACATGCTGTGGTCGATACTGACAGAGACGGTGGACGGGGCATCGGCCTGGCGTGCGATGCAGCAGTCGCAACACAGCGAGATTGCGACCGGAAACTGTACCTAGGGGCGTTAGCAGCCCGCCATGCGACTCCACAGTCGCAACGCTACGAGAGAATATGCAGTATGACCGTACTATTGGGCACTATCTTGTCGCCGTGCGACACCACACTCACACCACGACGAGATAGCAATCAGAATGGCCGTACCAATGGTCGCTTTCAGCCCGCCGTGCTACACCACACTCACGCCACAACCTGATTGCCTGCGCCCCTCAACCTCAACAGGAGATACCTCACCACAGTGCGAGCAGACCATTACACAGCGGCAAGGTAGAGTTGCGATAATCGTTACTCGCCGCCCCGAACAATAAGCCAAATCCGGCGTAAGATACTGCCGAAGGAGAGATTGCCGGGAGACGTATCGAGGGGTGAGGGATTTGCCGATTACATGCATTCTGGTCATTGCCGTCTTGGTAACCATCGATGCATTCATCGGATTTCAGGCGTCAGGTCGTCAGTATTCCGAAACCCCCGCTACGTCGACGACCAAGTTCCGGATTGCATGTGTGCTGATAGCCGTTGTCTCCGGCATCCCCTCGTGGTATGCCGTGCTGTTCGACTTTCTATATTTTGTGTCGATCGCCAACGGAGTATCTACCGGTAATGGTTCCGGCGAAAATACGCTCTACACCTCCAAACCGGACACAGTAATCGCATGCGCATCAATAATCACGCTGCTGCTGTTGCTCATCCCAGGGCATACGGTGACGGCATGCAGACGCCACGCCGACGCCGCCTGGCTGGATGAACACGATCCCGGCCCGCTGCATGACGCCGTCACCGAATATGGCATCGAGCCGGCGCCGCCGGACGAAATGACGTATCACGGGTATCACATAGTGACGCAAGATGCGTCCAAGAAACTATATGGGGCTTCGCTGGGCGAAGCATATCACGCTGCAATGGGCATGAATCTGGGTGAGGCGCACTACCGGGGGCAACTGTACGGATTCCCGGGCAGCGGACTTGAACACAGCGGTTACGGCCAACGAGGCATCTCCTCAGGCATGATTGGCGAGAAGATCTTGGCTGGAATCATCGCTGCGTTCAACAAGAACGGCAACCTCAATGTCATCGGGTTTTACAGCCTTTATGGTTTGGACCGCAACGGCCGTAGAACGAACGCCGACATTGACTGCGTGCTGCTCGGCATGGATTATGAAGGACGATTACATGCCTGGTTTGTTGACGCCAAGTATTACAAGGGCGGCAAGGACACCAAATACATTTGCATGGGCAACAGCACGATTGCGCGAATCAGCAAATCTCAGCATGCGTTCGTGACCGGTCCGGACGGGCGAGTCACACTTGCGACATCGTCGAATATGTTGCACCAGCAATCCATGTGGGAGCCGCTGCTCAGAAAGCACAACATCGACGCACAATGGGTTATCTGCTTTGTCCCCGGTCCCGAAGGCACACCGGATGTCAGTAACCTGCAGTGGGCAGCCGACAGGCACGTGCGTTACGACCCTGATTCCCCATCCGGCACGTCCGCCGAATACCAAGGCATTCCAGTCGTGAGTGCTTCACGACTTGTCGGCATTATTCATGCCATGCACCTTGCCGACACCGCGTATATTCCCGATGATGCGATCAAGCTGTTCAAGCGGTATGTGAAGTGGCCGCATGGATCGATGCGACACTGAAACAGAACACGCCGCTCAGTTGCGATTCTGGGTTACTATCGATAGCCTCGACATGACATGAACACGGGATGACTCGACCGGTCTTTGCGGATGTGAAGCGGTCTCCCAACAGCGGGAGCCATTCTAGACAGGCTCCCGTTTTTCTTTTCTCATGACGCTGACGATTTTGCAGTTGTGGGTCGCGTCGGTTGAGTGCGGTTTCCTCAGCGTTGCAGCCTGCACCACATGGAACACGGCAATCCAGCAGCGACAGAGCCCACTGTCACTCAAGCGACCATAGCCAGAAAATACCTAAATCTTGCCTTGGGCATGAAGGCGATCATATTCTTCAGAAGCCGCGGACTGATTGAAATGAGTCCCATACTCGAGTGCGTATTTGAACCTCGCGTTCGCCCATGCTGCTTTTACATCATCCCGCGGGACAATACCGTCGCGTTTGTTCAGCGCGGCTTCCTCCTCGGCACTGACCCTGACGAGACTGTTGTCCGAGAAGCAGAACTTATCTGAATCCATGCAGATGAGTGTAAACTCAGCGCGAAAAAAGCAATGAACGAGTTCGCCATACTCCGACTTACGTCACGATTCGAGCGGTCCTCTACGTTGCCGTGTAGCGTGATAGTCGCACCGCGACTCTCATTTATCGGGCTATCTCGCCGCTGTGCGACAGCATCGTCGCACTCCAGCGAGTTTCCTCCCCAGGCAATCCACAAACTCCCGGCAACCCATAAACCACACCCCACCAGTCACCACCCCACACCAATCACCCCACTCCGCAATACCATAGAATCAAGGCATCACCGAAGAAGGAGACCAACCATGCGGGCGACACAAGCAAGATTCCTTGATCTGCTCGGGGCGGACAGAACCCAGTTCATCATCCCTGTGTATCAGCGTGAATATTCCTGGCAGCGCCCGCAACTGGAGGACTTATGGAACGACGTGACGCTGGCGGGTGAGGATGGCATGACCCATTTCATCGGCTCGTTCCTGTACATCCCTGAAGAGGACAGCACTGCGACGAGCATCCATCGCAAGCTCCTCATCGATGGTCAGCAGCGCATGACCACGCTTTCTTTGCTCCTCGCCGCGCTGCTCGATTATCTGGACGAGGATGATTCACGCGCGCAATTTCTCACCGACCTCTCCCCCAGATCCTTGCGCAAGAGCTACCTGTTCAACGATGATTACCGGGGAGAATCACGGTACAAGCTTGTCCTGTCGATGGACGATAAGACAACCATGCATTCCTTGGTCGACGGCAGCCCCCTGCCGGAGCACCCGGTCCGTCTTCTTGTGGGCGCCAAAGCATTCTTCTCTAAAAGAATCCGCGAAGGGCAAACTTCCCCCGAAACGCTGTGGAACGGCCTGAACAAACTGGTGATCATCGACACGGAGCTCAACCCCAATGAAGACAATGCACAGCTCATCTTCGAGTCGATGAATTCCAAGGGCAAACCCCTCACCCCGATCGACCTCGTGCGCAACTTCATGCTCCTGTCACTGTCGAATGACCGGCAGAACGAGCTTTACGACCAGTATTGGCGCCCTATCGAACACCTGTTCGGGCAGGGTGCCGAGAACGAATTCAACACCTTCCTCTGGTATTGGCTGTCTCTGAAGATTCCCGAGCGCGCACCCAAGCAAGAGAACGCCTATCACGATTTCAAGTATTACGTGCAAAGCCGGAACCTCGACCGGGAACCACAAACCATCCTCTCCGAACTGCTCGCGTATGCGACACGATACGCCCGCATGTTCCTCAGACAGGAGCCCGACCCCGATCTCAAGCGCAAGTTCGACAAGATCAACACTCTGGATGTCAGACCCGCACGTCCGCTGCTGATGTGCCTGTACACGCTGATGGACGAGCACAAACTCACCAAAGACGAGTTCGGCAGGATGTGCGACATGGTCGAATCCTTCCTGTTCCGCCGCATGACGGTAGGCAAGTCCACGCAAGGTCTGAACAAAATGTTCGCCGGAATGTACCGCAAACTCGATGACGCCGACAATCCGCAAGAGTGCCTGACCGCGCTGCTGCTCGCACCCGAGAAGGATTCCACCGGTTACTTCCCCGATGACAGCGAATTCGCCGACGCGCTTGCGACACGCGACATTTACCGCGGCTTCAAGAAAGGCCGACTGTATCTGTTGGAACGTCTGGAGGACTCGTACCATCCGAAAGAGCCTGTCAATACTGGCATGTACCAGATCGAGCATGTCATGCCGCAGACCATCGATGATTCCG
This sequence comes from Bifidobacterium boum, assembly GCF_000741535.1. Classification (GTDB taxonomy): domain Bacteria; phylum Actinomycetota; class Actinomycetes; order Actinomycetales; family Bifidobacteriaceae; genus Bifidobacterium; species Bifidobacterium boum. The sequence goes on from NZ_JGYQ01000002.1 coordinate 202,492, forward strand.
CCGCATGGCAGACCATGCTCGGTCCGGACTGGCAGACCACTCACGACACGTTGTGCCACACGCTGGGCAATCTCACACTCACCGGTTACAACCAGGAATATTCGAACAGGCCGTTCCCGGATAAGCAACACCTCAACCCCGGAGGGTACAAATACAGTCCGCTCAGTTTGAACCGCTATATCGCTGATTGCACTGTGTGGAACGCAGAAACCATCCATGAGCGAGCCGCCGCGCTCGCTGATAGAGCTTGCTCAATATGGCAACGCCCCACGCTATCGGACGAAATCATCGACGAATACCGGCCAACACCGAGAGCCACAACCCGCTCCGCCGACTGGTCGATTGAAACTGCACAACCTGGGCTTGCCGTCGGCGGCAGATGCCATGACTTGTTTGAGCAGTTGCAGCAAGCCATTGCGGAGGCTCAACCCGATTGGAGTCTCGGCGTGAAAAAGAATTACGTGGGTTATTACACCAATGGTGGTAAGGCGCTGCACATTACCATCAAGGCGCGTCCTAGCTCCACAAGTCTCAGCATCGGTCTCAATGCCTCCATTGATGACCTTGATGATCCGAACGGCTACGCGCAAGATAAGCGACCATACGGATTCACGGCAGGGTGTTTGACGCGGGTGGATGTGCACAACACTGAAGACATTCCTGAGGTGATGAGGCTGATCGACCAGTGTTGATTGCCGATTGTGCTGTGGCGAGTATGCCGCTTGCCACAGCACAATCGGTTACCGCTGTGCACCCCCGTGCTGGCCACTCACACCAGCATCTCTGCTCATCACTTCCCGAACTTCTCGTTCACGAGTTCCTGAAGCGTGCCGTTCTTCGCGGCTTCCGCGGCATCCGCCTGCACAAAATGCGTGGTGGATGCCTTGAGCTGGTCATTGAACCCGAGGATGTAATTGGTTGCAATCAGGTAGATGATGCGCGTCGGCGCCATGCCATACACCTGATGTTCGAAGATATGTCTGATGCGTTCGCCGCCGTCCGGGAACAGCTGCTTCATGCGCTCGCTGCGGTACAAACGCTTTACGATCTCGGCGATGTACATGCCCGATTTCATATACAGGTCGGCGAATGTGGCGTCAGGATCGTCGAAGCATCCCGGATTCTCCTGTTCCAGTTCGTCCACCATTTTCTCCACGACCCAGCGCGGAGTGAAGATCTGGTTAGTCTTCTGTGGCGGAATGTAGTCGAAGATGTCTTCGGTCTGGGAATCATCGAAGTAGTTGGCGAGCTGTTCCTTCTTGTTGAGGAACTCCTGGATGGCATCGTTGAACACGGTTTCATCGAAAACGTGCCCGTCGTAGTGCTTCTTCTCGCCGGTTACTTCATCCCGGTAATCACCGCCGTCACGCAGCAAGCGGAATTGCTCTTCAGTTATGCCGGTCACTTCATGGAATACGTCGTCTTCGGTATAGTCGTCGAAGTTACGCAGCTTGAGATTGCGATCGCCGTACGCCATGACAAAGCTCGGGATGGTCCGAGTGAAGCCGCGCAGATGAGCGCGCATGATGTCTTCATCATTTTTCTTCTCATGTTCAGCCTTTATCGTCTGTGCTTGCCTACTGACGTTCTTGATTTCTTCGTCTGTAATCTCGTTGATCTGGCTGACTATGTCTTTCATCATAGTTTCAGCATCTTTGGCGAGTTTGACCGCATTATCCTTCAACATCTGCATGCGCTCGTCCGGGTCTTCGGATTGCTCGAGATTCTCCGTGTACGCCTGCCTGAGCTCCGCCTGCTTCTGGTTGAAAGCATCGCGTTGTTGCTCAACCACTGCATCGAAGGCATGGTTGACATTTTCGGCGAGTTTCTTGCTGTCGCGTACGTTGAGGTTATGCTTCTGCACAATCGGGGCGATAACCTTCTCACGGAACTGCTCTTTGGCTTGTTTCGCCAAGAGGTTGGTATCCGTGGTCATATCCACGTGTGACAGATAACCGGTGTCGGGATCCTGGCTCTGCTCAATCGTAGGGATGGGCGGGATATCCACAGGGTCGATGACCATGATTTTCTCATCGCTGAATAGGTCTTTGACGTCTTTGTTGACATCGGCATCGTCGATGACCGGGTTCCCGTCCTTGTCCAAGGTGAAGTCCGCCGGCCGAACCTCCATGTCCTTCTTGGAATGCTTCTCTTCCTTGGCTGGTTCGAGCTTGTTGAGAATATCCGTGATTTCTTTGGGGGCTCCGAAAATGCCGGCGATGTTCTGGAACAGGAAGTTGCACAGGAAGCGACGTTTGACGACTTCTTGGCTCTTGATTTTGCGCGGGATGGACATGACCTTTTCCGCGTCGAGCTGGACCATACGGCCTTCGTCGTCTTCACCAATCACCGGGAAGAAGTTCAGCAGCCGTTTCACTTGCTCGGCCCTGGAACCGGATGACGCGGCATGGGCGCCTGTGGTCGAGTGGGAAAGGTTCTCCGCGAACTCTTCGAAGATGGTCAAGGTACGCACGGGGTCGAAGTCGAAGACGTAGGCGGTCTCCTTGCGCATTGGCTGTGGTTTTCCGTCCACCTCAGCAGTGATGGTGCACGGGTTCTGTGCCCTGAACGCCGCTTGCATGTATGATGAAGCGCTGTTCAGGTTGCACAGCATGAGCACGCCACTCCACTCGGGAACGGTCACGCCCACGGTCAGCTGCCCAACGCTCAACGTGATGGTGCGGGGATTGTTCGCAATGGCGTTTTTCACCCGCTCGAGTGCGGTCGCTTCCACCTTGTCGGCGTCGTCGGGGTTGACGAGCGACTCACCGTTCTCCGTGAGCGGCTGCTTGCCGTCACCGGCGGCAACCACAACCTTGTACCCTTCGAAAGCGGGCTCCTGTTCGATGAGCTTGGCGAGCGCTTTGCAGCTTGCCACGCGGTTGAGGATCCACAGCGTATGCGAGAGTTGGGCACGGAGTTCCGGCGTGGAGAACGGGTATTTCTCCAGCGTCGTCAGGTTGTGGAGGAAATCCTTGACGGCATCCTCGTGCACGAAGGTACCGTCGCGTTTGGTGGCGAAGAACTCGTTGAGGTCGAACGCATATTCTTCGTTCTCACCGTCATCGTCCACGTCGGCGCCTTCACGAATCTTGCTCGTGATCATGTCGGACATGCGATAGGTGTACATCTCCATGCGAGGCAGCACCTCGTATGGATTTGAGTTCTCACCGTCGGCGCAAGCTTGCTTCGCTTCCTGCTCGTCCACATACGTCCAGTTGAAGATTTGGTCGTCCGCGAACCGGCCTTGGGCGAGTGCCTTGAATGGGGTGCCGGACAGGTACAGCGTGTGTTTGCGGTTGATTCTGTCGAATGCCTTTTCGGTCAGGGAGGTATCAACGCCTTCCTGCGATTCGTCGACTATCAGCAGGTCGAAGTCCAGTTCGCTGATCCAACGAAGTTTGTCTACGCCGTCATACGCGCCGAAATACTTCGAGGTTTTCAACCCTTGCAAAGACTCGAATGCGATCATGCCTTTGTAGTCTGGATCGGCGAAGGATGTGATGTTGTGGGCTTTCAGGAATTCCTGGTATTGTGCACGCGTCATGATGCCCTCATTGGCGTGCTTGCCAAGCTTGGCGTGCTGGTCCAGGACTCCTTTATTGTCTGTGACGAACAGGTACGGGTATTGCCAGCCGATGAATTGTTGGAAGTCGTTCAGCCACGAGTCGGAAATGCTGGGACGATTAGTGACGATGAGCACGTTCTTGAACTCCATACGATGTACCAGATCGTAGGCGGTCAGCGTCTTGCCGAAGCGCGGCTTAGCGTTCCACAGGAACTCTTTGCCACCGTTACCGAAATAACTCTGAGTCATCTCCACCGCCGCAGCCTGCTCGTCCCGCAGCGTGTAGGTAGTGCCTGAGACGATGTCATAGTCGCGGTGAGCGAACTTGGTGAACTCGGTATGCGCCGGATCGGGTTCGATATGGAACCACTCTGTTCCTGGTGTACGCTCCACATGCTTCTGGTTCATCAGGTAACGATGGAAGTCATGATCGGTGAACGTCTCAAAAGAACCATCCATGTACATGGCAGGTTCGGTCCAGCGGAGTTTAGTCAGCACATTGATTGTATGACTCTGCTGGTTAATGCGATCCTGCACTGATTGCGTGGCTGTGTATCCGATCTTCGTCCAGCCATTGTGCTCGGGAACCGTAGGCGTCTGGTAGGCGTAGATCATCGGGCGGATGCGCGTAAAGGACTTGATATTCGGCGTATTGGCCATGATTACTTCATCTCCTTCACGTTCTTCTCGATGAAATCGATTTCTTCATCAGTCAGGTTGTACTTCTTGCACAGCTGCTTGTCGATGTCGGAGATGGATTGGGTCCAGTCGATGTCAGAAGCGGAGGTGAAGTCTTGGAGAGGGACGTACTTCCATTTTGCAGGGGTGATATCCTGAGTTGTTTTCAGAACACCGAGCAAAGCGCGGACAAATCTCGTCTTGACATATGACAGGCAGTTCATGGCTTCTGCTTCATCCGCAAAGTTCCCCATGCTCATGAAAGTCTCAGTAGAGCCAGTACCGGGCTGAGCAACGATAATATCCGCCAGAGTTTCCCCGAAATCTCCAGTACCGCTAGCTTTAGGCAACAGAAGCTTCCATGCATCAAGGTTTTCCACATGGTTGACATACTCGCGACGGATATATTTGGTCACGCGCGTGTTCGCGGCACGTCCAACAATCTGAATATATTCTTGTCCATCATCCGGAATGGAGTCATGGAATACTTCCGGTAAAAGTTCGAGGATGTTCGTGGACATGTCATAGCGATGTCCAGCACTAAGTCGCATGGCGACATTCGGAAAGTCGCTATGCAGCTTTTCGGTCAATCGGTAAGCAGTTCGAGATACCGCAATGGTGTTCAATCCCACAAAACTTGGAGAAGCCTGAATCTTGTCTACAGCGGTTTTCAATTCAGGATATGGAATAAATTGTTTGATTCTTCCAAACTTGGCTCTGGCATTATGGAGAGTTACAGCTATTCCCCCCTTAATCTCAGTATTTGAGAACACCTTTTTGCTGTCAGCTTCATACCACAGTACTTTGAAGTGCTCGTCATTGAGCATCTGCTGGTTCCATGCCTTCGGCGTGCTACCCGCATCAAAGAGAAAGCGTGCAGGGTGAATCATCTCAACTACATCGCCAAGCTGATACGCGGCGTCTAGAAAGAAGTTGTAGACAGGCTTGGCATAGGTCTTATTATCGCCTTCACTTTCTTCTTGGAACGGCGGATTGCCAATAATATAATCGAACTTCATTGCGATACCCCCTTCAGGAGAAACCAGAACCTGACTGTTATTAGAACGCCATCTATAAACCCGGCACCGATATGGATGCTGGTTCTTCGGAACCAATCTCATAGGATCATCAAGACCCTGTGATTCAAAAAGGCTTATTTGCTCATCCGAAATGCTGTACGGCACGCAATTATCGAGCCCATCCATCTGCCATACATTCCATACGATGATATTCGCAATCTTCCGCAGCTCCTTGTCGGTCGCCTCTCTATGCCACCGGTAATCAAGGTATTCCTCGAATGTTGCAAGAAGATTCAGACGCGCGATGAGCAGGTTATCACCTTGAAATTCGTAGCCATACGTATTGCGGAACGCAAGAATCGCCCAGTGCATCCACTCGTCTTCATCCGCTGCATTCTCGTCAACAACACGCAACTTGCGATCAAGAATACCAATACGGTTCTCCACCGGGACAGGCTCCCCCGTCGCCGCATCGTACCGGTTGACCAAGAAAGGCGCCTCACCGCACGTAATTTCCATACGGGTCGAACACACATAGTCCTGCCACATCTTACCCTCCGGGAAGGCGACCCGCTGAGTACGATGACCGGATTCATCAGTGAAAACATGCTGCGCGCCGAACCAGTCATCATCCAACGCATCAATCATCATGGCGCACACCCACATCGGTGTGAACACCTCGGCATGCGTTCTGGTTCGCTCGGATTGCTGATCCTGATGCTTCTGTGCCCTACTGCGAATAAGACCGGCATGCACCCCGGTAATCAGTTCCGGAGTGATTTCGCTGTCATGCGCATATGCCGTGCCGCGTTCCGCGTACATGTCGGTGCCCCACAGGATGTTCCTCTTCGATGTCTTGTCCTGCAACAACAGTCCAAGCACACGTCGTTTGTCGGCGCGCATCAAATCAGACTGAATGTCGCAAGACACGTTCATCCCCTCCTCGCAGGCACCGGCTTCACATCAACATACTAGATTACTCCGGGAGGGGTATTGGGCAAAATGCGGTGTATAAGAACGCTCTGCGATAATCCTGCGAGAAGCATCGATGCAACTTCAACTCGCCGAAGAAATCAACGGCCGCGGTTTCAGTTGATCAATATGACGATTCAGCTTCGGCAAAATTCCAGGAACAGATCTATACTTTTCGACACCGCTCTCCTCTTGCTCGTAATTCCATATTCCTTCACCTGCAGTGAAATCATTTATTGAATAATAATTGAATTTTGCAATGAGTTTTACGAATTGCTGGTTTCTTACATGTAGAACACGTTTTTTATTGTCAAACATCTGGGCATAGGGGTTTCCGCAGTTTAGAATAATTTCACGAGCTAAATATATATTAGATTTGGACAAGCCGTTCTCAAACAATACAGAATTTAGTATCACTAGAATACCTTCAGGGTTCAAGCTCTTAAGGTCGTCACGCATCAGCTCCTTTATTTTCTCAAGCTTTGTTATCTTTTGCGCAAATACCGCTAACAGTGTCTCACTACAATCACCTCCTTCTTGATCAAGATTATTTTTCACAGCCTTCAGCAGATTTTCGTAATTCGCACCCTGAAGATATGTTTCCGGCTTTTCCAGTATCGTCTGCCGGATTTCACGAAGATGATTATCTGAATCAGATATCACATCACACGCTTCATTTGGATTGAGGAGCTGACTTGATACATAAGTCGGAAACTCTTCAGACTTCTTCATCCACTCCAGTCGCGCTTTCCATTTATCAGCTGGAATCATCTTGAATGCTGTCAAAGTATCTGCGATTATCGGCTTCTCGTCCAATAATTTTGCATAGGCATTAGGATGTTCTTCGAGATTGAAGACAGACTTGTTACCAACATCAATCTGTTGGGTCAACTCATCAGGCAACGGAGATTCAAGATCAAGCGAACGAACAAATTCTACTTTCTTATCTATATTGCAGTCGACTGAGGGTACATTCAAGAGTTCGACAGCAAGATTCATCTTGTCAGACTCCGAGATATCGTCCACAGAGTCAAAGGATTCCTTAGAATTCATCCATTTGTATACGGCTTTTCGCGACTCGCTTCTAGTAAAAGCAGTCAATGCTGACAGTAGGTTCCTCGCAGTAAACTGTATTGCATTGTTAACGAGTAGTTCAAAGAAGAAGTAATGGTCGTACTGTTCGCATACCTCCGGAGCCATCTTCTGAGATAAGCCGGCCTTCAATTCCCCGGGTTGAAAACAACTGACTCTGACGCCATCCGCTCGCTTCGCAATCACATCTTTGATTACCTTCTTGTCTCGATCACTGAGAGTAGTCTCAGGCGGATTATTTCCAGGCTCCACCTCGCCATTGCTCTGCGCATCACTCAGCGCCAAGATTACATCACACATCACATCAATAATTGTGTTGTCAACATCATCGGTCGACGTTGCGTCATCGAAAGCAAATGAATACTCCTGATTCTCCAACATGTCTAGATAGACTTTCATGTGCCCGATGACATATCGATAAACGTCCGGTGAAATTGCCTTGATCCTATTGAGGGAAGGAAGAAGACCTTCCTTCAATGAACTATCGAGAGTTCCAAGCGCCGAAAGAAGGTTCTCTTTCGTGAACGAGTAACCATCACGGTCAATAAGGAGCATGCGGAGCTTCGTGCCCACAGCGCTCAACTCCGGAGCCATATACCCAGTACTCCGTAGTACCTTGTCGAGAACTTCCGCCTCTTGCTTTGTCAGCGAATCATCCTTCAACGCCGCTATAGAGCTGTCATTCAGCCGAAGGAAGTTGGCAAACCCTTCAGATACTTGATATTCGACATCAGGAGCTAAATGTCTAAACACAGCATCAAGATACCCGCACAAGATAGCTGGCTCGAGCACATCTGAGGTATCATCCGTCAAGAACGTGAGCACCTGCGGACACCTGCTCGCAAACAATTGAAGAATCTCAGTTGTTCTGTTACCTTCCTCTCCGAGAAATGCTTTGAGAAAATCTCTCGAAGCATTATCTTTCAAATCAGACAGGTATGAAATGACCGGTTTCAGAGTCTCCTCGTCTTGATCATCCTCAGATTCCAACAAATAATTGAGGATGTCGATATTCAACATCCACGCCTGCCCCAACAGGGAGGTACCGCGGGATTGCACACGCTTCAGTACACTCTTGACATCGGCGTTATCAAGATGGAAATAGAAATCAGGGACATTCTCATCAATGTGATGAATCGTAAAATCAAGAGCGTTTCTAGTTATTCCTTCATCTGAATAAACAGTGGAATACAACTTATAATCCTGCCGTAGCCATCCGCCATCAATCAGGTGATACAACAACGTATCGCTCTCGTCTAAGTCATCCTCAAGATATTCAGCCAGAGTTCGACCTGCTGATTCCTTATCATTGTCATCATTATCTGGATTTGTTTTGCATTCTACGTCATGAAGAAGGAAGGTCCAATTCCCAGTTTTCAGATTCTTCAGACGCCTTTCAATCTCATTCTCCTCTTTTGCAAGCGCGTCCCATGTAAAACGGTCGACATCTATGGATCTGCCTAGTCGTTGTTCAAGGGTGGACTTTCTTGGAGACATTTCAAACATATGCCGATAATCGCCATACAATCCGATATGGATTTTTTCATTCTCCTTTTTGCTTGATATTTCTCTCCATGTGCTCGCTTTCTTCAATTGCTCTTCATCATTATTGTCGACACGAAGCAACCATTCACCTGCATCTAATCCAGAAAGCGACACGGCAAATGTTTTTACATCGCGTGCCAAGTCAGCTGCATTGGCATTTGCTTCGTGGCCCTCTGAGACCATCTCCATCTTACGTTGGTGTTCTTGTTTCAACTTTGTCTGCTTTGGAATGCTGTCCGCAACAATGTCCCGAGCTATGGAATATATCTTATCAACTTTACTTTTGCCGTTTTTCATACTTGCCGCATCGGTAAGATAGCAGTTGCGATAAATGAGGAATCCGAGGAGATATTTTGGTGATAGCCCAAGAGCATTCTCGGCATCTTTCCCATCTTCCAATCCGATATGCAGCTTTGCGCAATACACTATGAAATCATTCCGGATGGTAATCCAAGTTCGTTGATCTGGAATATATCGCGCAACATCCTCTAAGAGGTCACCGACACCCTCCATCTGGGTAATCTTGTCACCCAGCGTACGGCGGGCCATCTGATAGGAATTGGCCGGATTCGCAAACGGGACAACTGGAACAATCAAATCGAAGAACTTCGCACGCGCAAACGCCTCTGTGCGTCTGTGATGGTCATCGCAATCATTATTATTGCCACTCTGATATGCAGAGGAAGCGACGCACTGATCATCAAACACCGCATCACTTATCGCGTATATGAAACGTATCACTCTCTTTCTAGCAATCTTCGGGTCATCATTGAGGATCTGGTTTAGCTCTCGTAACGAATCGAAAATCTCAGGACTTTCAAACCTGTCGAGATCTTCAAAAACTACAAGTTCTACTTTCGATTTTTCAAATAAATACACAATCTCATCAAGGTACTGGTCAAAGAATGAATCTACGCCTTTGTCCAGTTTGATAGAAGCCCCACCAGCATCAACTTGCCATATTTTCAAATTGCTATTCGTCAGATAGGAACATGCCATGCAAGACAAGAAAAATAACAATACCGCCAAAGCCAAATAACCAACCATCGGCGCATTTGGATTATTCTTCAACTTCGCATTCAGTAGAGGGAATTCCAACAATATATTTCCGAAAGCTCTAAGCTGCCCTCCGAAAAATACTCCCAGAAATACAACTAGAAACAAGCTGATGCACAATGCGCAGAGCAGCAACCTTGGAACGCTCATTTCATGAATACGATGAAACCTTGAAAGCGGAACATCCTCAGGTCTTGCCCCATACAACAGTTGTTTTACAATCTCGCGCTGTATTTTATTGGTCCGGGGATCTACCGAATTGCTGTTGCTTTCTGGAGTGCTTTCAGCGGAACTTCCGCCGAATTGTCCGTCGTCATGTATGTCGTTATCGATACGGGAGGCCAATGGAGCAAGAGAAATGCTCTTCGTACGACTGCGGGAATTTCGGCCACTGCCCTTCGCAGCGACCCTAAACCGCTTTCCGTCCTCAAAATCCTCAACTACTTTTTCAAGAATACTGCTCTTACCCGAGCCATACACCCCTGATAATGCGATGTTATGCAGCTTACCTTCATGGTCATTATCAATTGCGCTCTCAATCGCATCGACATAAACACGGTGCTCCCCCTCGATATACCGCGGGTATAGCGGCTCTAATTCCGTAACTCCCAATTTGTTATCAGAATCCCCGTTCTCAGACGCGTTCGTCATCTTGCCACGCTTCCACATACCGAACCGCTCTCCTTCTCTCTTGCTCCGATGCTGATGCCAACTCGCAAGAATAGCCTACCTCGCGCGAGATCAAGACCGCTTCGTTCCCATTGATGTTATCCAACTATACAGCCGCATTTGCTTGCCGCGTCAATCAGTCAATGAGTCAATCTCACTCCGAGGCAGTACGATAATGCTTCACGAATCTCTCAATCCAATTCAACCTTTCACTCTTACACCGCTGCGATGTTCATCCAATCATTCATCTATTTTGGCATCTAGGATAATACAAGATTCAATATCAGTTTCAGTTCCGCACGAAATCCTAGAGCTACGGTACTGCCCACTGCGGAAAGAAATCTACCTCACCCCGCCCCTACCTGGCGGTAATGTTGACGGTACGAGAACATCAGCAGCCGAAATCCGTGACCATGCAGCAGCAACACTGTCACCCGAGACGCAGCAGCGCCTCGAGCAGTTTCTGACGCCCGCTCCGATCGCCGATCAGGCTGCCAGCTTGTTCACTCCAACACGCAGTCCGCATCCTTGATTTGAGCTCCGGGACGGGCATTCTGGCCGCGGCAGTCGCGGAGCGGTCGGCAGACGGCAGCAGTGTGGTCGCCGTCGAACAGGATGCGAATCTTGCCGCCGATTCTGAACGCCCCCTGTCCCAAGTGTGTCATAACACGAAGGTCATCAACGCATCGGTGTTCGAAACCCTGCTCGGCCCAGTGTTCGATCGTGTCATTCTCAATCCCCCGTACAAGAAAATCAGTCCGGCGGGTTCTAGTGAACGTCGCAACACCCTGGATTCGGAAGGAATCGAAACATGGTGTTCGAGTTCGACGGGACCAAGCACGGGAAGCTGCGGGACATGCAGGCGGCGAGACGCGCGAAGCACCGGGCCTGGTGCGCGGCGGCACGGACTTCACCCAGGCCGCCCACGCGGTCGGTGTGTCCAAACGCGCCGGGAAGGCCTGGCGCAACGGCAGGACACGTTCCACCGGCCGCAACGAGCGGCCGCTCTCGGACCGGTACCGTGGCGGCATGGACAAACCCAAGCGGATCGACGCCGGACACCTGCGCATGGACGAGCGCATCGCCATCGCCGACATGCACCGCTCCGCCGGCGTCCGCGCCATCGCCCGGACCCCCGACGGGGCGCCCAGCACCAACGAGAACACCAACGACTTGCCGCGCCAGTACTCCCCCCAAGGGAACCGACCCGTCCGGATACACCGAGGAACACCCCGACGCAGCCGCCATGGAACCCAACGACAGGCCCCGCAAGCCCCCGGACCACATGAAACCCAACGAGAAGATCCCCGAACCGATCGACGACACCGCAACGTCAACACCAACCGACACCATCAACACCAACTGTCAGCAAAGATGTTGCGACGACCATTAGAATCCGCCACTCCCTTTTCCACGCCCCTCCCCTCTTGCCATTTCTCTTTTCCCCTCTTGCTTCACATCACACTCCTCAATACCAGCCAACATCCTTATCATCACCTGACCTCGCCATTCATTTAAACGTCACTCAAAACAACACACTCACCAACACAACACAACAACACTCACACTCGCCAACAACACACACTCACCACACACAACACATCAGCCAACCAAACCAAACACATCAACATCAACCAATCAAACAAACACACCAGTCATCAGGCACATCAACACAACAGCCAAACCAACAACAAGCCAAAAACATCACCAAACAATCAAGGTGCCGGAAACCGCAAAGGCCAGAAATACGCGAAATGCACCCAACCAGCCAACCATAAACAACAGCGCATAGGCACCTGATATGAATCATCTCGCGCCCGTCATCTTCGTCACCGGCGGTTCCGGCGACCTCGGCAAAAGCACCACCACCCGAGCCATCGTCCACGCCCTCGGACAACGCCGCATGCGCACCGTCCTCATCGACAGCAACCCCGGGCAACAATCCCAACGCGCCTTCCTCCACGTCAAAACCGGCGGCCTGGAGGACGCCGCGTTGGACAGTATCGCCGGCGCACTCATCATGCCCAACCGGACTCACGCCGCGTTCGCTCTCCTCCCCGGCCGCGTGGACCCCATGCGCAACGACCTTGTCGGCTTGTACGGGTCGGCCATCACCGCCCTGCAAACCTCCAGTGACATCATCATCGTGGACGCCGACCAGGTGGACGCGACCATGGAACACACCCAGCACGTTCGCAGGCGGGGTCATGCGCCCCATGATAGACCTCGGGTTGGCGCGCATGATATTCATCATCGGCTCGTCAGGCAGTCAACTTGATGACGGGTTGGACGCGTTGGATGCGATACGCCAACCCCAGCGCGTACTCGCCATCACCCAAACCGGACAACTCGCCAAACCCCGCCCCGAAACCGGATGGCGGCAAGTCACCAGTCGGGTCGCCCAATGGGGTGGTATCTGCCAGTGGGATAAAACCAGTACGATGATGCTCGGCCAAGGCAAACCCGGGTATCCCATGGGGCAGGAACCCAAGTGGCTCACCCACGCGTGCATGTGGGCGGGCGGCCGGAAAACCGACTTCACACCACAACGGAAGCGGGGCGGACGGTGACGCCCGTCGCCCAAGCAGCCCAGATGAGAGCCGCATGCCTTGCCGAACTGCGTCGGAAAGCCGACCGGGGTGACACGGATTGCCTCCCATGGTTGATACGACAAACGGCACGCGACCCCCGGTTGTTGACGATTCATGTGCGGATGGTGGACCAGGCGGTGTTCGGTGCGACCCGGCTCGTCGCCTGACGGCATGTCGCCCAGGCTGCCGCCTGGTGCGCACCCGCCAAGCGGCAGTATCACCAGCATTGTCCGGGCAGGCGGCAGCGTACGGTTCGTCC
>NZ_JGYQ01000003.1 GCF_000741535.1 Bifidobacterium boum
AAACACCCACACCACACCCAACAACACCCAACACACGCCAACACAACACAACCGTCCAGCACAATTGCAAGATCCCGGTCAGAGCATTACGCTCTGACCGGGATCTTGGGCTGGCGATCATCAGCGGGATTCACAGCCCCCGGTACGGTGCCGATCAGTCTCCAAATGAGACTTCAGGCTTACCATCATCCACGGTTACCGTACCTGACAGGGAGAATGAATAATCTTGAGTCTGCGGAGTCCAGGTGTTTTCATCAAACCAATCCTGTTCCTCATACGTCAAGGTCGCTTTGCCGTCTCCGTAATCGGTACGGAAACTGATTCCGCTTGCAGTGATGCCGATGTCTTGCTTGCTGACGGTCGGGAACTTGGTAACAGTCCAAGACATATTACGTTTGCTATCGGTATTGTAAATATGCTCATTCAGCACGCATGCTTTGGAAGAGGCATCATTGACTTTGCCGCATTTTCCCATCTTCGTCTTGATTGCATCATTGATCGCGGATACCAGCTTGTCTGTCGCTTTGACATCGAGTTGCGCTTCGACCGCGGATTTCGATGAACCACCCGTCACGTATTTCGTCACTGCAGAAGCAGTGAGATACTCACTCTTCGGCAGCGAAACCGTGTATGTACCCGGATACACCGTGAACATGAGCGCACCCGAACTTGAATTCGGGTCGGCGTTGCGCTTGGAAACCTTGACGTTGTTCACCAGGACGGTATCAGCAGCGCCGGAATCCTCGACGACAATCGTGGACAGCAGCGGCTTGGACACCACCCACTTGGGGAAGAACAGCATGGTATTGCCATCCTTGCGCAGCGTGAGCGTATCTTTGGTTGTCGTTCCATGGACGGAATACTCGATTTGAGCTACCGCTTCGGAACCATTGGCAGACACCGAATCGATTTTCGGAGACGACAACGCATTCTTGCCGTTGGCCGACACGGCAGAAGTCAACAAGGCGCGCCTGTTCGTGTCGATACCCGGGTCAACGGTTTTCGACGCGGCATCATAATCGCCGGAAGACAGTTGGCTCAAATACGCGTTGGCAGCGTTCTTCGGGTTGAACACCGTCGAGGAAAGCACGCCGATCGCCACAGCCACCACAACAAGAGCGCCAACAGCAATACCGGCAATCACCATCGCCTTTTTCGCGTTCGGAGACATTGGTTGTGCGGCGGCAGCGCCAGGAACACCCGGTGCAGTTGGATTCGCGGGAGCAGCCATGGGAACAGCCGCTTGGAAAACCTGCGACCCGTTGGCGGCGTTACCGTTCTGCCCGTTACCGTTCGGCGCAATGGAAGCCACAGACGAAGGCACAGACGGTGAAGCGCCGCCAGAAACAGCGGCTGCCGGCATAGATGGGTTGGACGAACGCTGGTTCATCGCACGGTTGTATTCCAGCACCTCTTTCGGCGTTGGCTGCACCGTGCCGCCAACAACGAATTTCCACAGCTTGGGAACCGAGACGATAACGGACTGGCCGAAGGTGAGAGCGACAACCTCGACGAGGAAAGACCAGAGCGCCACGATCAGGCAGGACCACATTGCGGGCATGGCGAACACGGAATGTCCTTGTGCGGTACCTCCAACGGACAACGCGGCGAACGCATATACCAGCCAAAACAGTCCCGCAGTCAGCGGCGCTTTCCACGCATGCTGCCATCCGGCGTAGGCTGGATCATACATATTCCGAGCAGCTTCACGAAGGCCGAGATACAGCGTGGCAACGACGACCACAAGCACATACAACCAGAACCATCCAAGTCCGCCACTCACCGAAGCAAACTCACCGGAACTTCCGAGAAGCCCAACGCTTGCTCCGGCAGCCTCACCGTATACGGCGATCGCGCCAAGCGAACCGAAACTGAACAAGAATCCGGCAATCATGGGCAGTATCGCCGGGAAGAGAAGTATCGATACGGCTTCACCGGAACGGATCGCCACGTAAGCATACAGCACGAGCGCAATAACGAACGCGAGGATACCGAACACGAGCAGTGTTTCGATAACAGTACGCACGAAACCGCGGGCGCGATGGAACCACAAGTGCAAGGCGGTGAATACGTTCGACGCGTCAGGCGTGATTTGCGCGAGAGCATAACCGATAAGTGCACCGCCTCCGGCGAACAGGAAAGCCATGAAGAAAGTGCGGACGCTTGTTCCGCTGACTGTAATCGTGGAAATCTGTATGCGACCAATCAGGCCAAGGATTTCGTAAACGATGCCTGCGGCAACGCCGACGACTGCGGATGACGCGACTCCCATCCATCGCAGGTGGATGGTGTTTTTCCGGCCAAGCAAGTATACGCCGAAGGCCGTGCCCAGGAGGAGGGCGAATCCGGATAATCCTGCGCCCAACCATGCTGATCCGGTCGATGAAGATGAGAAGAATCCGTCACCTTGGTAGGTGATGGAGAAACCGCCTGCGACGCCTTGGACCATGAAGAAAATGATGGATTGCAGGATGTTCATGTCACGGGTGTTGCCGAACAGATTGTCGGGTGAGAGCGACCCGAAAGCATTGAAAGTATCAGTAATCTGATCAAGCACTGACGAAGATACTGCGAGCGCGAGGATTGCAGTGATGACTGAGGTCACGAATGCGGCGCCGACACCGATACCGAGTCCGGCTCCGCCGCTGCGCGCGAGGTTTTCCATGTCGATGGGTTGCACTGGTTGCTGTATGTATTGCGGTGGCGCTTGTGGAACGACTGGTTGAGCGGATGGCGGCTGAGGCATTGTCGGCGTTGAGGAACCGGATGCATTGAACTGTTGCATCGGGTTCGCAATCCCGGGCGTTGGCAGTTCTACCGTAGGCTGGGATGATGCCGGCATTGCGGGCGCGGGACTATGCAACGGCTGCGTCGCAACCGGCGTCGGATGGTGCGGCTGCGGCAGGGGCGGCATGCCCATAATCGGTTGTGGTATCGCCGGTGCGGTTGCTGGCGTTGCCTGGTTCGGCATTACGTCAGACATGGCGACTGACGACGTGGGCGTAGGCGCAGGTGCTTGCGGGACTGCCGGCGCGGGAACCGGCTGGTGCGGTGTATCCGCACCTGACACCGATTGTGTCATAGTTGGCTGGACGGCATGCTCTTGGTGGTGTGCCAACGGTTTGCCGCATTGATTGCAGAATTTGGCACCTTCAGCGACGACATTGCCGCATTGAGGGCAGTACATGGGTATCCTTTCTTCTCCCTGCTTTTCGTCGAATCGTCACGATGAAAAGCCTGCGTGTCTTCACACGTCAGGATACTTACGACAGCAGAAAATCCATCACATCAATATTATTGTTATGATTCGCTACTGCAATATCGCCCATGTACTTGCGGAGATATCACGGATGTTAGCTTGTGCGGTACTTGAGGAGTTGATGTCTTCACTCATGACTGCGATGACATAGTCGCCTCGACCGGGTTGGGAGCCGGTGATATGTTGGCCGTCGTCCGACGCGAATACCATGGCGGAATCGTTCTCAACTCCAGGACTTTCGCCCGTCTTGTTCGCGACGCTGATTTGCGAAGGCAAGCCCGCCGGGATTTTGCTACGGCGTTGCTGGCCGAGCATCAAGTCAATCATCCGCTGGCTGTATTGCGCGGAAACCAGCTGTCCGCGGCAGGCGGCGGCGAGGAAACGTCCTTGGTCGTCCACGGAAGTCTGCTTGCCGGTATTGCCGGTCAGGTCGCCCATCCGCTGGTTCAAATGCGATTGAGCGAACCCATACTGTTTGGCGATGGTATTGACGGTATCATACCCGGCTTGGGTATCCCCTCCTCCAAGCTCATCGACCAAGGTGTTCGTCGCCTCATTGGAACTCACGGTAATCATCTGCGTGAGCAGATGATCGACTTCGGCGGTGTCAGGAAATGTCCCGTCATGTATGCGCTGGAATACGGCGAGCATGACCATAAGCTTGATCACACTTGCCGAATATTGCTGATGGTTGTTGATACTGATCGCCGCGCCAGTTGGCAGATCCTCAACGTACACCTGCCAATGGCCGTCATACCCTGAGATTTTCTGCTGCAATTGGTCGGATAGCGAGTCAAGCGTCTGCTGTCTGTCACGTTTGGCCAGTTCCTGCGGGTTGGCGGTATTCAAAGGAGTTGACTTGGATTGCGGCTGTCGAGCACGTGCAGACGTTGCAGGTGAGGAAGACCTGCGGGCATTGTGACGGGAGGATACGGACTGCGTTTGATCGATCCGATGCATCGCGTTGGCATGCATGACCGTCGCGGACACCGCTGCCGCCATGCCAATCAAGGCGACACCCACGATAACAGCGACAATACTTAAGATACGCCGGCGAGACCTAGAACGGACAGTCGTCGAATGCCGAGCCACAGAAACTCACTTTCCGGAAACAAACATCTTCTGCCACACCTGTTTGAGCACATTCGATGTCAGAGATGCCGCCTGCTCCTTGGCCTGGCCTTCAGTGAGCACCACCACGACGACTTTCTTCGAACCATTGGAAACCACCATGTAGTAATCGTAGGCGTCACCGACGCCCATGCCGCGATGTGCATGCACCGTTGCGCCGTCAGGTACAACAACACCATCCGATGCCACGTTATAGTTCAGTAGGCCATCCTCACCCTTGGTGATGAGCTGCGTCAACATTTTCGCGGCATCATCCGAGGATGTCGTGTTGTCATAACCGTTTTCGGAAGCATTCACGTCACCATAGAGGTGCCCGAAGCGAGTTTCGTCGTAATCATGGGCATTGAGCCAGCTGTTGAGCATATCCATACCGCCATCGCGGTCGATGAGCTCGTTCGCCTTGCCGTTGTCCATGGAGGACAACACCGACTGGTACCCGCCGGCCGGGCTTCCCCCGACCACATCGTAATACGCGAGCCACGGCGGCAAGTACAGCCCTGCTGCGCTCATCGAATACGAGGCGTTGTCCGACGAATAGCTTTTCAAATTGTCGCTCGTCATCACCGATACAGCCGCACTACCAGACCCACTGTTATACGTGTCGACGATGGCGTCCATCACCTGCTTGTCCAGAACGCGGGACGCGGTGTCAGATGAAGCGGATCCGCTAGCCTTTGCAGCTGGGGATTTCTCGGGTTTCTTCCCGGCGTTCTTCTTCTTGTCGCTGTTCGCGGTTGCACTCGACGTTACAGTCGCCGTCTGGGGCTGTGAATCCTTGGAATTATTGGATCGCCAGACCAGCACACCGGAAATCACCAGCGCGATGGCAACGACAACAGCGACGATAATCAGCACGAAACGACGATTCTTGGCTTCCGTGTTGGTACTTGACATAGCGGCCGGATCGTCGGGATCCGCAGAGACCGGTGTCGGTGCGGCTGGGCTTGGGGGCGTAAGCACTGGAATCTGGATAGGCTGAGTCGGCGACGCAGGTGCCGGCACAGAAGACGTAGTCGCACCGCCGGCAATCGGCGCCGGCGCAGACGGTAACGGCACCGCAGACATAGGGAAAGCCGACATCACCGACGTCTGAGCCGCATCCTGATCAGACGACCGTGTTACAGTACCCGGATCGGCGTCAAGCGGTTTGCCGCACGCGGTGCAAAACCGTGATGACAGTTCATTGACAGCACCGCACGAAGAACATACGCGAACGTTCGTTTCCCCGGACGGTTGAGGAATCGATACCTCGCTTTGTGTAAGACTGCTCCCGCAACCGGTGCAGAACTTATCGTCGTCTTCATTCCACCGGCCGCAGATCATGCAGTGCTTCATCATCAATCCCTTGTTCTCAGTCTCCTCGTCTTGCACATGCCGCAGCAAAACGAACTTGAATGCCACAAGTGTATACCGGCGTACCAACACCCAGCGCGTATCCAAGACACCGATCCGTGATTGCGACACGCCGCCATCACAAGTGCCGTCACTTGAACCAGCACGCTTCAAACGCCATACGACCCCCAGCCGGCATCATCGATACACACATACGGTATCCTTGTCCTTATCGTCAGGCGAACAGCCTGCGACCATATGGGGACGCTCCATACACGATGAATGGCCAGGGGGATTTTTATGTACTGCTCACAATGCGGTCTGCACCAAGAAGACAACAACCAGGCGCACGCGTGCAATCGTTGCGGGATGCGCATGATGACACCAAGCATGACGGGCATGCCGAACGATTCAGAACATGCCGGCAGCCCACCGGCATCAACACCAGCGGCACCATCTCGCATAACATCACTGCGTTCAATGGTGAAACAATGCTCGCAAAACAAGGGGATCATCATCACGGTCATCTGCGCATGCCTGCTGCTGGCAGCCTACAGCTGCTATGCACTGCTCGCACACACCGTATTCGCGCCACGCGTCATCGCAGACGAGTATCTGACGGCAATCGCGAAAGGTGATTACGCGACAGCCACTGAACTTGGCAAACCGAACCTCACAACATCACAACAAATCCTGCTTTCCAACCGTGCCGCGAAATCACAGTCAGCGCGCATATCAGAACCACGCGTCACATCCATGACCCGCGAATCGGACGGAACATACACCATAGGAATCTCGTATGAACTGAACCGGAAAACCTACGACGATAGCATCGCCATAGCACGATCCGGGTCACAATACCTGCTGTTCAACAAATGGACCATCATCCGCCCTCTACTCAAACAGCTGACGTTCAACGCGCCGACCGCACACGACAACTTTGTAGTCAACGACGTTCACGTATCAACACACCACGCGGAAATCACCAGCTACGTCGACGATAGCCGAACGATGGCGTTCACCGCCTACCCCGGCACCTACACAGTCAAAGCCGACACCGGCAAATACTTCAACACGAACGAACTCACCATCCACCTCAACGCCGACGGCGCCCCATTCGACCGATATATCGAAATCAAACCGAACGGGGAACTGAAAACCGCCATCGCACAAACCCTGCACAACGAGCTGAACGAATGCGCAACCATGAAAACACTACGCAAAGATGGATGCCCATTCGGTTACACACCCATATTCCTCTCAGGAGAAGAACCCGCCATCACCAATATCAGCTGGGCCATGGAAAGCTACCCGACCATCGACGACCTTCAGCTCAACGGCACCTACAGCACCCGTTACGACGGCAGAGTCAAACGCGTCTTCGAAGCGCCAGACGACTTCAACAAAGACATCAGACGCATCTGGACAGATTATGAAACCTTCTCCGTCGACGGAACATACACCATCGACGGGGACAAGATACGGCTTCATATGGATTCGTATGGGTCGTATTATTAGGTGACAGGAGTGGAGGGAGTGGTTGTTTCCACCAGAGTGCGGCGGTATCAAAGTCCACAGTGACCGGTGTGCCTCCGAATGGTCGGCTCCTCATCGAGCGTGACCAGCGCGTAAGTACGTGGATGCGAGATAAAATCCTGAATCAGCGACCATTGACGGCGTGAGACACCGATTCGTTCATCAGGACGAACCATCAGGACCAGCGCCGCGGGACGCAGCTCTTCCAATCGTGCACGTGCTACAGCATGGCATTCCTCGTCATCCAGCCATATCAACGGTGATGGGTCATTCTGCCGCCGCTCGAACCGCAGACGAGAGCATATTTGTTCAAATTTGCCGGTCAGTCGCCCTTCTCCCGTCGCTGGGTCATACTACTGGATGGTGTGTGCTCGAGCGTGTAATCCCAGCCCAACACGGGGTCAAGAATCCGATCGCAATACGGTTGCCAAGTGGTCAACCAATTCACTTCCGCCACGCCATCGACGGCGAGCGCATGGATTGCGTTTGCCAATTCGCGCGACCAGTGGATGCGAAAATGGCCTACAGGTACGTTCACTACGCGGTTGCCCGTCAGCTGGAACGCACGCTCCTCGCTGTACAGGATTGCTCACGGGTCGTCGGGTTTCAACCAGCCGGTATGACCGACACCGCCACGACGTTGAATCTTGTCATCAGGGAACGCGTTCAGTACACCATCGAAATCGGCGTAGATGACTGGACGATTCATGGTGGTTCCACTTCCCCCCCCGTCTTAGTTCCATGCGTGTCGACATGATACAACATGAGTGGCTCCGAGCATAGGTTGCACTATCGCGACAGCAATACATATTGCAATTGAAATCAGCATACGTACGTTCCGTACGACGTGCACAGAGCATCATTGCGGGTGCATCTGTCTTGAGCTTCATTAGACCAAAGCAGATGCACCCGCGACCTGCTAGTTCTCCAACACCTTGAGGAGGCTTTCGGAATCGGAGACCGCACCGAAGACTCCCCCTTGCATGGTCACCATTTTCAAAGCGGCCTCATGGTTCCCTTTGTCGGTCGCTCCGGTGCAGTCGCTGAGAATCAGGCATTCATATCCTCGGTCGTTTGCTTCACGCATCGTGGTATGGACACATACGTCTGTCGTAATACCCGTGAAAATCAGGTGCGTAATTCCGGCGACCCGGAGAATGATATCAAGATCCGTCGCATAAAACGAACCTTTGCCGGGTTTGTCGATGATGACTTCACCTGGCATTGGCGCAAGTTCAGGTATGATATCCCAGCCTTTCTCGCCCCGTACCAAGATTCGTCCAAGCGGGCCTTCGCTGCCGATTTCGGCGCCGATTTGCTTTGACCTCCATCTCTTGTTCGCGGGCAGATCGGAGAGATCAGGTCGGTGCCCTTCTCTCGTGAAGATAATCTTCATCCCGAGTTTTCGCGCCGCCGCGAGAACTCGCTTCGTTGGCTCAATGCCTGCACGGGTAAGTGAGATATCGTATCCCATGGCATCCACGTAACCATTCGGTCCGCAGAAATCGGCTTGCCAGTCGATGAGCATGAGCGCGGTCTTAGACGGGTCTATTTCGCCGTCGAACGGCCAATTGTATGGGTTTGCTTGTACTTGTTGCAACATGGTTTTCCTTTCTAGCAATTACAGAATGTCTTGGAGAAATCTGTGCTTGTCGAGACCGCTCCGAATATTCCTCCGGACATCTCGATTTGACTGATTGTGTTTTTCTTGCTCTGCGGGTTAAGGCAGAAGGAAATGTCATGGAAGGCTACGCATTCCATGCCACGGTCATTTGCTTCCCTCATGGTCGAATGCACTGATGTCTCGAACCATGTACCACATAGGCCGATGAGCCGACGGTGACTCCTATTTAGCACGTCCTCAAGTGGACTTGAGTAAAACGCGTCAATCCCACAGGATTGAATATGGATGTCTGCATCCGTAAACCGCTCACCTGCAGAAAGCGCAAACTTGTCATTTGTCCGCCATGGGACGCCTGTTATTCGCGGATCGGAACAAGCCACTTCGACAACAAGGGCGCCTGCCTGTCGCACGGTATTTGCGAAGTCTCGCACCTGGTTTCTGCCATTTTGCGTGATTCGTCCAGAATCTTGGTTCGCAACCATCGCGCTGGTGACAACCAGTGCAAAGTCTCGCATGTCAAACAGCCCGTTCCACGGCCATCTATATGGCGTTGATTGCATTGTGGGCATTGATTTCCCTCCAATCAGCATCAGTCGCTTGTTGAAGGCAATGTGCCCACAACGCCTTTGACAAGACAGCTGAAATTGTTGACATCCTCATAAGTAGCGACTTCTCCAGCCTTCACCAGTTCAGTCCCGTCCTGGCAGTAAATCGGACCGGTGAAGACGCTCGCGCCTTTCTCGGAAAGTTTTTTCTGCTCTGTTTTGATGGCGGAACGAGTTCCACTGTCCACAGATGATCCGAATGATGCGAGTTCCAAAGGATTGTCACCGTTTGCGAATGTGCCAATCCAGTTGGCGTTGTACTTCGATCCCTTGAACTTACCCTGTTTGATTGTCGTAACGATGCTTTTCATCACAGGCGTCCAATTCCAGGCGGATCCTGTTAGCCATGACGAGCCGGCAAGTTCGGAAGCGTCATAGTGGTAGCCAACCACTTTCGCATTCTTGGCTTTAGCGGTTTGAATGACCGTTGTCTGACAATCCTGATGCTGACTGAACACATCAACCCCTTGAGCAGACAAAGCGTTTACCGCTTCCTTCTGCTTTACCGGATCACACCAGCTAGACGTGTTGA
Organism: Bifidobacterium boum; assembly: GCF_000741535.1. Taxonomy (GTDB): domain Bacteria; phylum Actinomycetota; class Actinomycetes; order Actinomycetales; family Bifidobacteriaceae; genus Bifidobacterium; species Bifidobacterium boum. The sequence continues at coordinate 10,020 of NZ_JGYQ01000003.1, forward strand.
CAAGATAGGTCTTCGCGTCAGGATTGGTCATAGCTGCGCCAAGCTGGAATGCATCGATGTTCGCAATGCTCTGGGCAATCGGGAATGCATATACGAAACCAAGCTTGTTGGTCTTCGTGGCTTTTCCTGCCGCCATACCTCCGAGAGCAACCGGCTCATATGCGGCACCCCAGTATGTTCCAAAATTGGCAGGGAACGTTCCATCCTGATATCCACCTTGATGGAGGACGGTAATATCAGGATGTTTCTTCGCGAAAGCCAGCGCGTACTTGAAGTACCCGTAACTTGTGGCGAAGATGATTGTCGCTCCTTGATCGGCCATCTGTTGCATGGTATCGGTGACTGCGTTCGTTTCCGGGATTTGCTCGGCGGTGATGACCGATACGCCACTCATCTTCTTGAGGTTGGCAGCCGCATCTGCAACCGCCTCATTGTAGCCGGAATCGTGTGAAGACCCGGTCATAATGACACCGACTGTAGTCGATGAACCGCTTGTTGAACCACTTGGTGCAGGAGCGTTGCACCCGGATGCGAACAGACATCCGGCTGCAAGTATCGATGCAAGCACCAATTTCATTCGTTTTTCATGATTGTTCCTCTCTGATTTATTGGACATGTTTTGGTTTGTGGTGTCACATCGACAACGAGTCTGCCAGGCCTTCCGGCTGTCTCGAGTTGGTACGCGATGCCAGAATCAATGCGACAAGTGTGATGATGTATGGCAAGGAATCAAGCAGATATTGGTTTACGGCAATCCCTTGCGCTTGAAGGACTGAGGCTGCGGATATCGACATTCCGAACAGGTAGGATCCCAATGCGGTCAGTGACACACGCCATCCGGAGAACGCCACAATAGCGACGACTATGAAACCATAGCCATTGGTCATGTCGGATGCCCAGTTTCCTACTTGTCCGATGGACAAGTACGCCCCGCCCACTCCTGACAGCAACCCACCGGCAAGGACTGCAGCGAATTGCACGAGCGACGACCGGTGACCTGACACATCGACAACTGCGCGCCTTTCGCCTGTACCGCGTATGATGAGGCCTGTCTTGGTCTTGTACAATAACCAAGCTGTGGCTGCTATTGCCACGTAACCGAAATATACAACGACATCATGCTGGAAAAAGATATTGCCAAAGAACGGGATTGAAGACAACCCCGGGATGTCTATCTGTCTGAGCTGATGTATCGCTTGCCCGTTATAAGAGTTACCGATTACAGATGTGATACCCAGCGACAGGAACCAGCAAATCAGACCAGTGGCGAGCTGATTGGCGCGCGCGAACACCACAGCCGAAGCGAACACCGCAGCAACGAGCATGCCGGCAAAGGCGCCCGCAAGGAACCCGAACGCGTAGTTCCCCGTCGTTTTCGCAACGATGAATGCGGTTAAAGCTCCCGCAAGCATCGACCCTTCGACGCTGAGATTCGTGATTCCGGCACGTTCCGTGACAAGTTCTCCAAATGACGGAAGCAGAAGAACCGTGCCGACGGCGATACCGCCCGCAAGAATTATCTCAATCATGATGCCCTCCCCGTTTTCCGCGAAATGACGACGATTGCCAGACAAGTAACACCGAGCAATACGTAGGATGCATTCCCGTCCAGCCCGGCACGCAACTGCAACGGATTACTGCCGACAAGCACAGCGGCTGCGACAATCGAATACATGACGCCTTTCCATATACTGGTTCCTGCAATGAAAGCGGCAAGGAATGCGATGAAACCGAATGTCGTCGTCAGCCCAGGCCGAAGTTGGCCTTCCGCCCCGAGAACATTCAATGCGCCACCAAGACCTGCGAGCGCCCCACCGAGAAGCATTGCACTATGCGCATATCTCGATACGGACAACCCACCTCTGAATGCCGCCACGGGGTTGCTTCCCACTACGCGTGCCGCAAAGCCCCATCGGGATTTATTGAGTAGCGCCCATACCGCCATCGCTATCACTATGACGATAATGAAGGCGATTGGCAGGCCAGCTACCGTTGTAATTCGCAAGTCCGCTGCAATTGGCTTGGACTGCGGTTGGCCGGAACCGTCCGGATCCTTCCATGGAGAGTACAGAAGATACAGCATGATGTCTGCAGCGATGAAGTTTGCAAGCAATGTGCTCACTGTTTCTGGAGCATGGAACGCTGTCTTCAGTACGGCGCAGAGGTAACCCCATGCCCCTCCTGCAAGAGCGCCCGACAGGAGGACGATGATAATCCCGATGATTCCAACGCCCGCATCGCCCATCGATACCGCAACTCCCGTGCCTGCAACAGCACCGATTATCAATTGTCCTTCGCCGCCTACATTGACAAGACCGGATCGCGCCGGGACTATTACCGCAAGAGCAGCGCATATCAACGGCACGGATCTGGTCATTGTTTGCGTCAAGAAGTTCGGATTGGCCAATACACCGTAGTAGAGTGCGGCGTAAAGCCCTTCCAGGCTTGTCCCCTGGGCCAATGCGAAGGCTACGAAGCATCCGAGTGCGATACAGATGGATATGAGCGGGATTACAACGGATGCGACAATACGAGTATGACGTTTTTTATCATTCAACGTGCTCACCTGCCCTTGCTTCATGTTGCTCAGTTTCTTCTTCTGCCATAAGTCTTCCGATGCTCGAACGCGTCATTTCGCTGCCCGATAGACAGCCACGAATACGTCCATTGCCGAGCACTATCACCCTGTCCGACATCTCCAGAATCTCGTCGATATCCTCACTGATCAGGACCACGGCGCATCCTCTCTCACGTACTGCAAGCAACGCCCGTCTGGTATCGGCAGTAGTTCCTACGTCGAGTCCGCGGGTCGGATATGACGCGATGATGCATTTTTCAGCCAATGCGATGGCAAATGACAATATGACACGTTGGATATTGCCCCCGGACAATTGCGAAAGAATGCGATTCGATGGCGGGATACGTAGCCCTACTTCAGCCGCATGCTTCTGGATGCGCTTCCCCGCACCTGAAACGTCATAACCTCGGGCGTGCGGATTGGTGGCATGCTCCCAAAGAGCGACGTGCGACGCGATATCCAGTCCGGGAACCACCATCTGCCGGATAGGGTCTGAGGGAATGCATGTTATCCCTTTCGATGCGAAACCGCCGGCATCAGCACCTGACTCGCCTTTGTCGGCAAGTACAATATCCCCGCTCTCCGGCCTTGCATATCCGGACAGAACATCGGCAAGTTCCTCTTGCCCGTTTCCTGAGATTCCAGCGATACCAAGGACCTCTCCTGGATACACGCGAAGCGAGACATCGGCCAGGCCGATTGTTCCGTCAGGCCGTTGAACGTTGATTTTTGCAAGCTCCAAAATGGGCCTGGCTTGGTAATTGGCGCGGCTATCCCTGTGCTCGGATGAAACGGAATGCCCCACCATCGCTTCAATGAGTTCCTCGTCGCTGATTGATGAAACCGGGACATCGTCCATGACAACCTTGCCTTTTCTCAGGACAGTTACGTTATCTGCGATTTCCCGGACTTCCCGCATCTTATGCGTGATGATGATAATTGCAGTTCCTGCTTGCTGAAGCCTACGGATGACTGCAAACAACGATTCGACTTCGTCGGGAGTAAGCACACTGGTCGGTTCGTCCAAAATCAGAATCTTTGCTCCTTGAAGGAGGACTTTGAGCAATTCGACACGTTGCCATTCGCCGATGGACAAGTCGTCCACTGTCGCCATGGGATCGACTTCCAACTTCCACCGTGCAGAAATCTCACTGATGCGCGTAACGATCTGTTCCTTCTCGAGCAAGGCGGGCGTATCTGGCAAGAACAAAGCGATGTTCTCCCAAACCTTCAATGCCGGAATCAGGCGCATATCTTGGAACACCAAGCCAATACCGAGTTGTCTTGCAACAGACGGAGACGAGATGTCCACTGTGTTACCATCCACTGATATCCTGCCTGAATCAGGATGGTATACGCCATAGAGCATCTTCACCAAAGTGCTCTTTCCTGCCCCGTTTTCACCGAGCAGGGCATGAATCTCACCATGTTTGACGTGGAAATTGACATCATCATTCGCGCGAATCGTCCCGAAGGAAATTGACAGCCCCTTGACGTCAAGCGCGGGTACATCTGAATTGCCCATGTCTAGTCCTCCTCCGTATCGGCATGGACATCATCAGATAGCACATTCATCATCTGACGCAATGCGGAGCTCGCTCGCATCTCGACGACCTGCATCGACTTAATGATGTGCCGCTCGATCTTATCTTGGGCCTCGTCAAGGTTTCCAGCAATCACGCTTTCAAGGATGGACAGGTGGGTGTTGATGGTCCAATCAATTCTGTCTTCGGTGATGAAGTCGTACATGCGGACACTGCGAATCCTCAGATTCACGTTTTGAAGCACATCTCCCATAACTTGGTTGCCTGCAGCCCGAAGCAATGACTCATGAAAGTCCTCGTCTCTGACAACAAACCCGGGATCTGGGACGATGTGCTCGCTGCGCATCGTTTCCCATTTCGCTTTTATGTCCTGCAACGCGTCCACATCGTACGCGGATTTTGTGATACCGCGGAAGATACCATGCTTTTCCAACAGGATGCGCAGTTCATATAACTCGGCAATATCAGAAAAATCAGGTTGTGAAACGTAATATCCACTGTTGACTTTTCGTATAAGGCCGTCGTTTGCGAGTCTTGCCAACGCTTCCCTGATTGGTGTCCGGGACATCCCGATCTGTTTGCCGATACTCGCCTCAGCAAGCCGCGTATATGGGGAATAGTCGCCGGACATTATCTTCTGTCTCATGACGATATACGCTTTGTCCGCCAATGTATTCTGCTGTCTGATGTTGTCATCCATGATGTTCCTCGATTCAGTCTGTGTTACGCAGTTGCCAAAGGGGCTCGTGAAACAGAAGACTTATACTCACGCCATCCGGAATAGCTACTGATATCCTCAGATTCCTCAAACACCATTGCGTCTGCACTAAAGCCAACAACTGTATTGCCATTTAACAGGTCAACCGGACCAAGGGTCATCGGATGCGGGAGCGATTCAAGCAGATGAGTCATGGACTGTACCGGCATCCGCCACAGTTCTCCTTGAATCGACCGACCTACTCTGCCGGCAGCCTTGCGGACAATGGTTGGCTTCGCAGGATTCGTATCAAGTCGAACGAGCGAATACGACGGGGCGGTTACGACTTCACCTTCGAAACGTGCACCTAAATCGGTCAATTGTCGGTTCAGCGAAAGGCCTCGCATATGCTCTCCCACGACAAACAGGTCCGTGCCGATATTGTCCGGTACAGGTTCAGGATCAGTCGCAGAATAGTCGACAACGACATCGACTCTTTCGGCGAAATCGATGAGTGCGTAGTCGTGGAAAGCCTCACCCAGCAGTGTGATACCCACAAAGGAATCTACGCCAGCCGGCACCGCAACAGCTGAGAAATCGAGAAGATTGACGAAGTTTGTAAATCTTCCCAGATCGCTGTTCACAGAAACCGGATTTGCTTCGACTTGTGCGATGCTGGGATGACGGGTGGTTGTAGGAAGAACCAGGATATCCCCGCCACTCATGACTCGCCGTGCAGCAAGCTTCGCTCTCTTAAGTCGTTCCTGATCATTCACGAAGTCCGCAGCCGTAAGCTCACCCGCATCAAGCACAATTCTTCTTACTGTCTCGTCTTCACCGGCAGTCGGATTGAACTCCTCGGCATATCTATCCCCGATAGATGCGAAACGTTCAGCAACCAAAGCCCCGCCATAGAGCAACTTCGCTGCCTCAAGGAGCACATTGACATCGACATGACGTACCTGGTATCCCAATGACTCAAAGCGCCGGATTTCATTATCGAAAGCTGAACGCCAGCGTGGGTCAATGCCTTCGATATTCTTTGCGAGAGGCGCGAGAAGAACAGGGCCGGCAGATGCAGCGAGGGGAGCTGACGAAGAGAACGCGCGCGCATGCGAATCTTTCCCATCAGGACCTGCCATTACGGAAAGCGCACGCTGTCCCAAACTCAAATCCCGACAGAACACCGACACCACGTCGTATGACGGGCACGCCGGAGTCACTCCCGTGACCGGAATCATACCCACCGTCGGTTTTATGCCATAGATTCGGTTGAATGCCGCGGGGACCCTTCCCGAACCGGCGGTGTCAGTTCCGAGGGCGATATCAGCCACCCCCGATGCCACAGCCACTGATGACCCCGAGCTCGACCCTCCAGAAACCAAAGATGGATCGTCTACACATCCAACTGCGCCATACGGGCTTCGCGTGCCAACAAGACCAGTGGCGAACTGATCCATGTTTGTTTTTCCGAGAATAATCGCACCAGCTTCACGAAGTCTTGACACACACGTTGCATCGTGTTGTGGAACATGAGCAGTCCATGGTGCCGCACAGGTCGTAGGCAATCCCTCGACATCGATATTGTCCTTTACAGCGACAGTCACACCTGCGAGGGGAAGATTCTCACCGCTTTCAAGCTTGTCGATAACATCAAAAGCCTGTCTGCGTATCGAGTCCGCATCCAGGATAGAGATCCACACATGCGGTGTCGGATTCGCAAGAAGAGCAATCGTCCGTTCAATGTGTTCTGTGATGTCCGTTGCCGTATTCAGAACGGTATACCGTTTTGTATTCATAAGCTGAATGTTATGAGGTCGATTGTTACTATCGCGTCACAACGCAGCGACAACGGTGTTTCCGAGGCAACATATTCGCAACTTCTCAACAGCACAGTAGAGCGAAAGCCATTCCCTCACGAACCCGAATACGCATGATGAAAGGAAACCCGCATGAATTCGACAGATATAATGACTTCCCTAGGAATCGTACTCATCCACGGCGCAGCAACAACACCTCGCATCTGGCGGCTAGTATCGACTCAACTGGCAAAGCGTCTACCAGGAGTGAATATTACGATACCGGAACGCAACTCATCGGGTGACCTTGATACTGAAATCGAAAACCTATGGAGCAAATGCTCCGGCCAAATTGCGGTAGGAGTAAGCGGAGGCGCGACGCTGGCATGGGAACTCTGTGCCCGCGGATGTCCACTTGCGGGAGCTGTAATCCATGAGCCCGCCGCCGGTTCACTGGTGCCAGGACTTCTGTCATATCCGGGATCAGCGTGGACAGGATGGCGCAATAAACACAACGAAACGGCGACAAGTAGCGAATGGCAGCAATGGTGCAGGAGTGCGGCGGAAGTATTCGGACACCGGTTATATGGGAATAGCTGGACACCCGAGGAGCTTCCACGCAATTCGGAAGCGGTGCTACGCGACTATCTCATGTTTTCCCAATTCGAGCCAAGAAAACCGGTGCGCTCCAACACCACTTTGACCATAGGTGCTTTGTCGCCAAAACTCCGATATGATGTCTCCGCATGCTTCTTCGAACATTTTGGTGTTTCTTCAATCGTCATACCAGATGCAAGCCATTGTGTACAACTCGAGAACCCAGCGGGATTCGCGGAAACGATAGCCGAGGTATATAGAGCGGCAACAAATGCAAATAATGCCGGTACAACATCACATTTTCATCTTGGACTCACTGAACACCCACATTGTGAAGAGACCCGACGCCTCACGACGTCGTCACCATGTGGAACGGGCACCCTTCGTTCTCAATGCGATGCATGAGTCCTACGATGACGGCGCATTGCTTTTCCGTCGGGATCTTGGACGGCATCGACGCGGCAACGTGAACGCAACCACGTTCTTTTTCGGTGCCTTCACCCTCGGTGACAAGCCATTTCTCGACTTTCTCCCAGAACTCTGGTTTCTGGTTGACCACGACGCGTTGGTTTTCAATCTCGTTGTCATCTCGTTGCACGCGTCCGCTTTCGCGTTCGCGCGACCGTTCAGCATCCGGCGAAATCAGTTCCGAGAGCCATGCATCGTTCCAGTCGACATGGAGGGAACGGACTTTGTCCCAGCAACGTTGTTTCTTCGCCCATTCGCTGATGTTCCGATACCCTTGCGCGGGATTCATCAGGACAGGGTTGACCGCGTCTGCCGCCTGGCAGATTGCCTCGCGCCAAGGTTCGTCAAGTTGCTGCTCGTTCCATATCCGTTCGAAATCGACCCGTTTGCCCATGTTCCGGACGGAGTTGCCGATGAGGCCTATCGACAGGACGACGAGGGGTGCCCGGTAGCCACCCGCCTCATACCATGGCCGCTGCGGTATCAGGGACTCCGCCGTGTTGAAGACGATTTTCTTGGCGATGAGGCTATGGAAGAAATATTCGTTGAATTGCGTGTTGTCTTCAGCCCACCGGTCGGTCAGGACTTTCGCGTATTCGACGAAGTTCTTCTGCGCCCCGAGATTGACCCAGTAGGCGTCATCTTCCCATACCCGAAGGTATTTCGCCAGATCCGTCTTTGTGAATTTCTGGTTTTTCGGGTATTGCAGGAGGAATTTCTTCTTCTCTCCGGGCGTGAGGTATGCTTGCGCATCGCCGTACTGGCCTCGCGCACGCTCATAGAACCATTTGGTCTGGATGAACGTCCCTTCCTTGGCCGGCGCGAGCAACCTTTGCGACAATGCCTGGATACGGGTGTGGAATGGATGATTCGAGAACAGGTCGGCTTCGGACACCTTGTTCTGGGTGTTGGCGAACCGCGATATCTGGGGGACGAGTTCCTCCACGTCGGACGGCTGGATCACGTTCAGCTTCATCTGGACGAACACCTTGCTTAAGTCGCAGCCTGCACGGTATGCAGCGTAGATCGATGCCGTGGTCTGTCCACCGTTGACGATCTGCAGGTTGTCCATGGACAGGATGTAGTTGCCGTCCTCGCTAATCCGCACAGCCTCCGCAGTCGTGGTCAGCCCGTTGTTGAACGAGAAGAACAGCTCAGGCTCATGCTCGAGTGTCCCCTTGATGCCCTTGTTGACTTTCGACCGGGCCTGGAGGAACACACGGACGTTCTGCTCGAGCAGACGCGCACCCCACCGGTCATAGATCCGGGCCAGATCCTCACCCGGCATCACCGCAAGATAGACGGGATTCGGGGAATCGGGCGAACTCGCGAGAAGCGCACGCAAGGGGTGCAGCCCGTCTTGCGTGAAGTCGACTCTGAGTACCTCGCGTTCCTTCGTAGAATGAGACAGGGCGAGCAGGCGCCTGAGATCCCACACGCTGTAAGCGACCTGACGATTTTGGAAAGCAATGGCGTGTTTCCCGTCGACCCTGCTGCTGAGTTTCTTGTTGGTGATCAGGTACAGGCGTATCTTGGTGATCCTGCTCCACCGGGTAGCGATGAGATCGGCGAGCTCGTATTCGCTGCTCGTGTGCTCGAGTGCCGAACGCCAGTCAGGTTTCAGCGCGTTATTGACGAATGTCAACAGCTTGTTGAACGCCGACCCCATCTCACGCTGGGTCAGGGTGACCACGTCCGGCTCCTGGACGAACTCCGAGATAATCAGCCCCAATGTCAACGGCTCGTCCTCTTCGACCGCGCTGTCCATCGGATCGCCGCAATAGCCGTCCACGCGGACCCGGACATTGTTCGCCGGCTGATAGTTGACATACACGGCGTCATCGAACTCGCCTGCGTCGATGAGGTCATCCGTCACCATATGGAAGAAGACGCTCTCCTTGTACTCGCCCGCTTCCGCTTCCGCGCAAACGTTCTGGAACAGTTCCTGCGCGTACTGCCCCAGTTCGGTGTCATCGGCCATTGATGTCCTCCAGTTCCTCAACCAAGGTATGCTCGTCTATCCTGTATTCCCCGCAATGTGAAAGATCCACCCGGTAGGTAACGTCGGATACGGCGGGGTCGAGCGTGTCCGACGTGATGCGAGGAAATCCCTCCACGATGCGATAGACGCTGGGCGTTCCCACGACCCACCTCGTGTCGTATCCGTCAGGCCCGGCGTAACCGATCTGCGCCAGTTTGAGATCGAATTTCATTCCATCGATTGGTGATTCGAATCTCCTTCTGGTGTCCTCGACATACTCCGGCAACGTCATACCGGCATCAGGCGACGGCACCACACCCATGGCATACAGGTAGAGATGCTCTCCGGCGCCAACCGCGAGTTGGTTCTCCGAGGAAATCGTCACCTTCGGAGTACCTGCCCCACGGTTGGTCTTCACCTCGATGGCGCTGGCTCCGAGCGTGAAGTCATGCACCCCGTGTTCGGGACCGGTCCATGCGGCAAGCGCGTTGGACGGCCCGCAATATGGGATGACAATCCTGTCCAGGCATCGAAGCTCTCCGATGAGGCCTTTCTGGGCTTCGGAGCTTAGCGTTTGGTGCTCGCCTCTGAAGAGAATACCCCAGCGCTGGAGGCGCAGGATGAAAGCACGTCTTGCGTGGACGGGCTGCACCTTGTCAAGCTGCTCGACGATGTCCTCACATACTGCAAGGAAGGCATCACGCATGCTTGGATCCGCAAGCTCGATGATGATCGAATGCTCCGCCCTGTTCTCACCGATGCGGATACCCCGGAAAGAAGGAGTCATAATCGCCGTGGATTCATCGGGGGAATATTCCAGCATCAGCCCGACTTCCCCGTTTTTCAACGTCCAGAACTCGGAGACGCCCGCATCCTCGTGCGCGGTCGGAATCCTCCTGGCGAACAGGTGGGCGCTGGAGCCGCCGGTCATGCCGGCCCATGGATCACAATCAGTCATCGGGCCTCGCCTCTTCCGATTCGTCTTCGTAGCTTTGCTGCTGGCGGTACAGGACATCGTTGATCATATACCCGGGTTCGGGCTTGAGGCCTTTCCTCGGGAACCCGATGCTCCATCCGACGGTATATTCGGTATGATTAGCCGAAGGCCATATCTCCTGCTTCTCGCCGGCAATCGGATTCCACCTGTCATATGCACCGGGTTTGAAAGCCAGCGCAAGCGGATGCAACACGAGAATCGGGTTCGTCGCCACATACAGATAGTCCGCACTCGAGAAATTCTTGCCAGGCTTCTTCTCACTGGCGATCCGTTCAGCGCGCGCCGATTCCTCGGGCGATAGCATCACTTTCTCGACACCACGACTCGCAAGCATCCGACGCGAGACGATGAAACAATCCTTGGTCGTTCCCTCTCCCGGTTTTCTCAGTTCCCGAATCAATGAATGTACGTCAAATTCAAACCTTCTTGCCTGTGACGCTTCGCCGGAAGCCACATACACGTACCACCGGTCACAACCAAGATCGTCGAGCTTCTCGATATGACGTATCGCTGGAGCCGGTACGGAAGTCTGAGATTGGGAGGAGTTATGGTACTTGCTGAGGTAGTTAATTATCAGGCTGCTCGGTACGTCACGGTAGAGGATACCGTTCCTCCGTTCCCACGTATACCCCCCGACGTCCAAACGCTTGAGGAGAGCATGAGCCCGACTCTCGTTGTATTCGAGTTCCTCTGGGCTTCGGTCGAAAGCCGTGACTTGGATTGCCTTCCCATCCAGGTCTGCGGATTTCTCACCTTCCCTGCCCGCACCCTGTTTGTTTCGAGCAGTGACCATCAAGGTATCGGGATACGTTCGGATGGCCAGCCCGTACTGATCCGGAGTGGAATGCGCCGTACACATACGTCTGACTTCATCGATAAGATCCTGGGTCGCCCGAGCCACGAACGAATACCATTCTTCGGACTGCTCGGTCATCCAGATACGGCAATACTGCTCGTAACCGATACGGTATCCGAACCAGCGTGCCATCTGCATCAGCGTATCGTATGCTTTCGCGTTACGGGCATAATACGACACCATCAGGCCTTCAAGGGTCAATCCTCTGGAAAGACGGTATCCGCCGATCGCTATCACGCGTTGAGTCGCATGGGTATAGTCAAGGGCATCCGAAGAATTCGAATTGATCTCGACGACATGCATCGGGGCGACTGTTTTATACAACGCGGATTGTATTGCCTGCCAATCGTATTTCCCGTCCGCGTATTCTTCCTCCCAAGTATCATGCAGGTCGCGCAGCAACGGGGATACGTTCAACGCCATGGCTTCGGGAAGGCCCGCGAAAGATTTGACCGCATGGACCAGTTCTCCGAGATAATCTTTCACCAGGAATCGTGTGGAGCGCTGAATCGAGTTGTATGGGGAAAGGTTCACCATCATGCTCATGTGCTCGTCCCCGTCACCGTCGAGGACACGCGAAGCACAAGCCACGATGAATGTCCTGATTGCGTCCCTGAGGCTGTCCGGCAACTCATCAAGGGTGTCCCCGCTCCGGTAGTTGACCAGATTCCCCTTGGTGTTGACTTTCATCGGTGGGTCATTGATGAAGCGGAGATACTTCGGTTTGGGATCCGTGGCATCGGCGAATACCTTCTCCGCGCCGAAATACTCCCCGGACTGTTCGAGAGTGTAGATGAAACTCCGCGGGAAGATATCCTCGCCTTTCTCGTCATCGTGCGAGGTTGAGTCGATTAGGACGTTCGCGAACGGGGTCGCGGTATACCCTACGTAACAGCTCTTGTGGAAAATACCGAGGATGTCTCTGATCTGCCCGTTGATCCGGGAGATTTCGTCCTTGCTATAGCTGACATTGATTGAAGCATTGTCCGCCTCATCATCGATGAGCAACAGCGAATCGTTCTGCCCGCAGTTCTGTTTCAACCACAAGGTGATTGCCCGCAGCGAATTGACATTCTTCTTCAGAACGAAGACTATTGGTTCTTTAACATGGCCTGATTTCAAGCCGCTGAGTGTTTTCTCGGCAGTCTTGTTGAAATCCTGCACCCGGGACGTGCCTGCCACAGGGAATCGTTTTGAACCAAGACCGACACCTACTTGTTTTCCTGTGGTCTTGTCAAACCCGATGAAGCCGTCCTCGATACGTTCCTGCGTCTGATTGCGCAGCACGTTGTAGATTCCGGCGAGCACGATGATGATATCGTAACCCGCATCGGCGGCTTTTGCCATAAGACCGATATAGTTCGCTGTCTTGCCTGACTGCACCGAGGCGACGACAAGCCCCCTCTTATCGAAATCATCCTCGCGCAGGGGGTTAGCCATCCTATCGAGAATTTCATCCGTATCGTGATCCAAGGAATGGATAGTCTCGGGACTCCATTGTTTCGTGGTTTGCAGGTAATCCTTATACCTTGGCCAATAGAACCAACGGATATCATTCCTTCGGTCATTAAGCCAAGGCTTCCATGCTTCTTCCTGATACGCAAATCCACGAGGGTGCGCGAATTGCTCTTTGGTTTCGTATTCATCAACAAGGTCTTCAATAAACTTGTTTTCATCCGGAATCGGCACTCCATCGGTCATGTGAAGAACCTTCGCGGCGTCATACCATCGCGAGAAAGTAATTCGGATGAATTCCTCAGTCACCTTCTCTGGATCCGATTGCGCTACGTCTGCGATTTGCTTATTTGCATGTCCGTAAACGAACCCAGCCAACTCCTTCTGATTGTTCATCGTTGAACCGCACCCCGATTGTTGGACTGAAGAAATTCAGATTCGATGATTGGAGGTGCGGTTCTTTCGTATGCATGAGGATCGAAGGAGACGTTATGACGACGGGTTCCGGCGCGAGGCGCTGGAGCTCATCAAGTCCGGAGCCGGCAAGGACACGCTCGCCAGAAGGCTTGCCATACCGGTGTATACCGCGAGAAACTGGATCAGGCTGTACAGGTCCAACGGCGAGGAGGCGGTCATGGGAGGCGGCGGCAGCAGACGCTACGACTGGGAGACGAAGGTCGCCGCGGCGCGCGACCACGTCGAGAACGGTCTGACCAAGACGGAGGCCATGGCCAGATACGGGATCGTGAGCATCGCGCCGTTGGAGCGCTGGTGCCGCGAATACCGGGCGGGCGGTCCGGAGGCGCTCAGGCCGAAACCCAAGGGACGGCCGAAGGGCGCGAGATCCAGACCGAAACCCAAGCCGACGCGCGAGCAGGAGCTCGCCGAACAGGTCGCGTACCTGAAGGCGAAGGTCGCGTACCTGGAAAAACTCCGGGCCCTGCGGGCGTCCAAGTCACGCGGCGCGAGCGAAGCGCCGTCGTCCGACTGCTCGCAGGGCGGGGACACCGGCTCGACCACTCCTCGAGATAGCCGGGCTGCCGCGATCCACGTACTTCTATCATCTGGCCCATCCCGCGCGGACGACGCGCCCGGACCTCGAACCGTTGGTGCGCGAGATCTGGGGGCGGACGGCCAACGGGTGCGGCCACCGGCAGGTGCGCATGTGCCTGGTCCACGAGTTCGGCCAGAGCGTGTCCGCCAAGAGCGTGCTCAGGGTCATGCGGCGCATGGGATTGAGATGCGCCATCCGTTCCAGGAACCCGTGGAGACGCTACAGCTCGTACAGGGGCGAGACGGGCGGCCACGTGCATAACCTGCTCAAACGCGATTTCACGGCCGACAGGCCGTTCTCCAAGCTCGGCACCGACGTCACCGAGTTCAAGGTCGCCGGCTCCAAGGCGTACCTCGCTCCCGTGTACGACATGGCCAGCAAGGAGATCGTGGCCTGGGACGTGAGCCGGCGTCCCGACATGGCCTGTATTTTGTCAAGTTGATTTGT
>NZ_JGYQ01000004.1 GCF_000741535.1 Bifidobacterium boum
TCGACACGCCGGTGTTTGGTTGGTTTTCCGGGGGTTTGTGGGGTGTTTGGTGGTGGTGGGGTTGCGTGGGTGTGGGTGGTGGTGTATGTTGTTCTCTTGCTGCCGCTCGCCGGCCGGCTTCCTTCGGGGGGTTTGGTTTTGTCGGGTGTGTGGTGGTGGTTTGAGAACTCAAGAGCGTGTCTGTACTACTTCTTTTATAGTCAATGATTGCCAGTCCGGTCCCCGCTTCCGTGTGGGGTGTTTTGATTGTCCTGCGGGGGAGTCCGCGAGGGCGGTTGATGGGGGTCGGGGTTTTCGTGCGAGTCGCCTTTCCTTATTAGGCGACCGTCAATTATTTTGTGAGAGTCTGTTTTTGGCTTTCCGCATTGTTTTTTTGTGGAGGGTTCGATTCTGGCTCAGGATGAACGCTGGCGGCGTGCTTAACACATGCAAGTCGAACGGGATCCTGCGGGCTTTGCTTGCGGGTGAGAGTGGCGAACGGGTGAGTAATGCGTGACCAACCTGCCCCATGCTCCGGAATAGCTCCTGGAAACGGGTGGTAATGCCGGATGCTCCCGCGCCCCGCATGGGGTGTGGGGAAAGCTTTCGTGGCATGGGATGGGGTCGCGTCCTATCAGCTTGTTGGCGGGGTGAGGGCCCACCAAGGCGTTGACGGGTAGCCGGCCTGAGAGGGCGACCGGCCACATTGGGACTGAGATACGGCCCAGACTCCTACGGGAGGCAGCAGTGGGGAATATTGCACAATGGGCGCAAGCCTGATGCAGCGACGCCGCGTGCGGGATGGAGGCCTTCGGGTTGTAAACCGCTTTTGTTTGGGAGCAAGCCCTTCGGGGTGAGTGTACCTTTCGAATAAGCACCGGCTAACTACGTGCCAGCAGCCGCGGTAATACGTAGGGTGCGAGCGTTATCCGGAATTATTGGGCGTAAAGGGCTCGTAGGCGGTTCGTCGCGTCCGGTGTGAAAGTCCATCGCTTAACGGTGGATCCGCGTCGGGTACGGGCGGGCTGGAGTGCGGTAGGGGAGACTGGAATTCCCGGTGTAACGGTGGAATGTGTAGATATCGGGAAGAACACCAATGGCGAAGGCAGGTCTCTGGGCCGTTACTGACGCTGAGGAGCGAAAGCGTGGGGAGCGAACAGGATTAGATACCCTGGTAGTCCACGCCGTAAACGGTGGATGCTGGATGTGGGGCCCTTCCACGGGTCCCGTGTCGGAGCCAACGCGTTAAGCATCCCGCCTGGGGAGTACGGCCGCAAGGCTAAAACTCAAAGAAATTGACGGGGGCCCGCACAAGCGGCGGAGCATGCGGATTAATTCGATGCAACGCGAAGAACCTTACCTGGGCTTGACATGTTCCCGACGGCGGCGGAGACGTCGCTTCCCTTCGGGGCGGGTTCACAGGTGGTGCATGGTCGTCGTCAGCTCGTGTCGTGAGATGTTGGGTCAAGTCCCGCAACGAGCGCAACCCTCGCCCCGTGTTGCCAGCGCGTCATGGCGGGAACTCACGGGGGACCGCCGGGGTTAACCCGGAGGAAGGTGGGGATGACGTCAGATCATCATGCCCCTTACGTCCAGGGCTTCACGCATGCTACAATGGCCGGTACAGCGGGATGCGACATGGTGACATGGAGCGGATCCCTGAAAACCGGTCTCAGTTCGGATCGGAGCCTGCAACCCGGCTCCGTGAAGGCGGAGTCGCTAGTAATCGCGGATCAGCAACGCCGCGGTGAATGCGTTCCCGGGCCTTGTACACACCGCCCGTCAAGTCATGAAAGTGGGCAGCACCCGAAGCCGGTGGCCTGACCCGTTCGCGGGGGGGAGCCGTCTAAGGTGAGGCTCGTGATTGGGACTAAGTCGTAACAAGGTAGCCGTACCGGAAGGTGCGGCTGGATCACCTCCTTTCTACGGAGAATATCATTTTGGTGCCTGGCATGGTGTCGCGGGGGTCGTCCCTGCGTGTGCCGGGCGTGCTGGCGTGGAACGGTCGTTGCGCCC
>NZ_JGYQ01000005.1 GCF_000741535.1 Bifidobacterium boum
GGTTGGTTGTGGTGTGGCGTGGTGGTTTGAGAACTGGATAGTGGACGCGAGCGGACCATGCCGTTGTTGTACGGTTGTGGTCTGCTTGTACTGATGTATTTCGACCGGGTCCCCTCTTGTTGGGGGGTCTGGTTGTTGTTTGATCGTTTTGTGATCGCAGAGTGTTGATGATCTGTCGTCCGGTGTTCGTTGGTCTTGCGGGTTTCCCCCGTGTGTGGGGTTGCTTGCAAGGGCGTATGGTGGATGCCTTGGCAGACGGGACCGATGAAAGACGTCGCGGGCAGCGATATGCCTCGGGGAGCCGCCGAGCGGGCTTTGATCCGAGGGTTTCTGAATGGGGAGACCCGGCAGCCGTCATGGGCTGTCACCGCACCTTGGTGCGGGGGGTACGCAGGGAAGTGAAACATCTCAGTACCTGCAGGAAAGGATATTCCGTGAGTAGTGGCGAGCGAAAGCGGACCAGGCCAAACCTTGCGCGTGTGATACCCGTCGGGGGTTGCGCGTGGGGTGTTGCGGGCGTGTGTGTCCGGTCTCCGACGGGGCCGGGCCGAGTGACAAAACGGCGTGTGAGGCGAGCAGGATTGAATGCCTGGCCGTAGAGGGTGATGGCCCCGTAGCCGTATGCGCGTCGTCTCGGTATCATATTGCCCAAGTAGCACGGGCCTCGTGGAATCCCGTGTGAATCCGCCCCGACCGTGGGGTGAGCCTAAGTATTCCCGTCTGACCGATAGTGTACCAGTACCGTGAGGGAAAGGTGAAAAGCACCCCGGGAGGGGAGTGAAAGAGTTCCTGAAACCGTGCGCCTACGATCCGTCGGAGCCTCCTTGTGGGGTGACGGCGTGCCTATCGAAAAATGAGTCTGCGAGTCAGTGGCATGTGGCGTGCATAAGCCGTGTGGCGTATGCGTAGCGAAGGCGAGTCCGAATAGGGCGTGTGTCGCGTGTCCTGGACCCGAAGCGGGATGATCTAGCCCTGGGCAGGTTGAAGCGTGGGTAAGACCGCGTGGAGGACCGCACCCACCTGGGTTGAAAACCGGGGGGATGACCTGGGGCTAGGGGTGAAAGGCCAATCAAATTCCGTGATAGCTGGTTCTCTCCGAAATGCATTTAGGTGCAGCGTCGCGTGTCGCCTCCGGGGGGTAGAGCTACCGGATGCTTGAGGGCCCGTTGCGGGTACCGACAGCAGCCGAACTCCGAATACCCGTGAGGTGTGGCGCGGCAGTGAGTCGGCGGGGGATAAGCTCCGTCGTCGAGAGGGAGACAGCCCAGAGCGTCGTCCAAGGTCCCGAAGCGTGTGCTAAGTGGGAAAGGATGTGGAGTCGCATAGACAGCCAGGAGGTTGGCTCAGAAGCAGCCATCCTTGAAAGAGTGCGTAACAGCTCACTGGTCTAGTGGTTCCGCGCCGACAATGTAGCGGGGCTCAAGCACACCACCGAAGACGCGCCAGCAGGTTTTCCTGCTGGGTAGGAGAGCGTCCCCCATGGGGCGAAGCGGCCGTGTGAACGTGTCGTGGACCGTGGGGGAGTGAGAATGCAGACATGAGTAGCGAGAGACGGGTGAGGATCCCGTCCGCTGGATGACCAAGGGTTCCGGGGCCACGTTCGTCGTCCCCGGGTCAGTCGGGTCCTAAGGCGAGGCCGACAGGCGTAGTCGAATGGATGAACGGGTCGATATTCCCGTACCGGCTGGGGACCGTCAAAGCCGAAGCGCGTGCGCTAACCTCCGCCGCTTGTTGAAGCGCCTTTCGGGGCGTGGACGCGGGTGGTGTTGGGATCCCGCGTGTGGTAGGCCGACGCAGGAGTGACGCAGTCAGGTAGCCGGCCGCGGAGGTGGTTTTCCGTGGTCAAGCGTGCAGGCCGTCCCGCAGGCAAATCCGCGGGGCGTGAGGCCGAGGCGTGATGATGGGCCCCTCAGGGGGCGAATCCGGTGATCCCTTCTGCCGAGAAAAGCTTCGGCGCCAGGGCCCTATGCCGCCCGTACCCCAAACCGACACTGGTGGTCTGGTAGAGTATACCAAAGCGATCGAGCGAATCCTGGTCAAGGAACTCGGCAAACCACTCCCGTGCCTTCGGTATAAGGGAGACCCCCTCGGGTGATGTCCTTTTGCGGGCGGAGCCTTGGGGGGTGGCACAGGCCAGGGGGTAGCGACTGTTTACCAAAAACACAGGTGCATGCGAAGGCGCAAGCCGCTGTATATGCACTGACGCCTGCCCGGTGCCGGAAGGTTAAGAGGATCCGTCAACCCTCGGGTGAAGCGGTGAATTCAAGCCCCGGTAAACGGCGGTGGTAACTATAACCATCCTAAGGTAGCGAAATTCCTTGTCGGGCAAGTTCCGACCTGCACGAATGGCGTAACGACTTCCCCGCTGTCTCGACCAGGAGCTCGGCGAAATTGCAGTACGAGTAAAGATGCTCGTTAAGCGCAGAAGGACGAAAAGACCCCGGGACCTTTACTATACCTTGGTATTGTCGTCAGGTCTGGATTGTGTAGCATAGGCGGGAGGCTGTGAGCCGCGGGCGCCAGCCCGCGGGGAGCCGGAAGGTGAAATACCGCTCTGTCCACACCTGGCGTCTAACCTCGGCACGTCATCCGTGTCAGGGACAGTGCCTGGCGGGTAGTTCAACTGGGGCGGTTGCCTCCCAAAGAGTAACGGAGGCGCTCAAAGGTCCCCTCAGCCCGGTCGGCAACCGGGTGTCGAGTGCAATCGCACAAGGGGGCTTGACTGCGAGACCGGCGGGTCGAGCAGGGACGAAAGTCGGAGATAGTGATCCGGTGCCGGCGCACGGGCGCGGCATCGCTCAACGGATAAAAGGTACCCCGGGGATAACAGGCTGATCATTCCCAAGAGTCCATATCGACGGGATGGTTTGGCACCTCGATGTCGGCTCGTCGCATCCTGGGGCTGGAGCAGGTCCCAAGGGTTCGGCTGTTCGCCGATCAAAGCGGCACGCGAGCTGGGTTCAGAACGTCGTGAGACAGTTTGGTCTCTATCCTCTGCGCTCGTTGGAATCCTGAGGAGGCCTGCCCATAGTACGAGAGGACCTGGGTGGACGAACCTCTGGTATGCCGGTCGTCACGCCAGTGGCGCGGCCGGTTGGCTACGTTCGGGAGGGATAACCGCTGAAAGCATCTAAGCGGGAAGCCTGCTCCGAGATCAGGATTCCGTGACCCCTTCGGGGGTCTGGAGACTCCATGCAGAACACATGGTCGATAGGCCGGACGTGGAAGCCCCGCAAGGGGTGGAGCTGACCGGTACTAACAGTCGAACGGCAACACACACACCACCC
>NZ_JGYQ01000006.1 GCF_000741535.1 Bifidobacterium boum
AAACACCCACACCACACCCAACAAACACAACCAACCCCAACAACAACGGCAAAGAACGCAACAATCGAATCTTGCGGTCCTATGATGGTTCCATCAAGCACCGCAAACGCGGAACCGCTACGACGCGGATGGAAAGGGGAACTAACATGACCCAATACCGTTTCTGGCATCACACTCCTCACGTAGGCGGCCAACCCCGCACTCTTCGCGACGCCATGTACGGTGAAGCCATCGGGGATGCGCTTGGCGTCCCCTACGAATTCAACGCCCGTGACACCTTCACTTGCACCGGTATGGCATGGAGGCCATCGAACGGACACAACGGTGCCGACGACGGAGTCGGAACCTGGCACCAGCCGGTGGGCACATGGAGCGACGACACCGGCATGGCTCTGGCGACATGCGATTCCCTACGCAAGCTCGGTCGAGTAGACACTGACGACATGCATCGCGCATTCATTCGCTGGCGAGACAGCATCGATTACAACGCGGACACGCGATTCGATATCGGCAGAACAACAGCGGAAGCACTGGAACAAGGGCAAGGACTCAGCGGCGAGCGCGACAATGGCAACGGCTCGCTCATGCGCATCATTCCCCTGGCATTCACGGACGCCAGCGATGATGAAATCCGCGCGGTCAGTGCGATTACCCATGCTCATCGGATGAGTTGCGAAGCGTGCGTCACATACGTGCGGTATGCACGGCTGTTGCGGGATGGGGCTTCGCCGCTTGAGGCGTTGCACGACGAGCGGATCGCACATGGTCTGAGAGGGGTCGCGTCAAGCACTACCGCGGGAATACCGGTTGATGATTTGACGATTATTCCCCAGTTGGATCGCATAGATGTGGCATCCAGCGGATTCGTTATCGACACCCTGGTCGCGGCAATCTGGTGTTTGACCGACACGACCGGATATTCGGATTGCGTACTCGAAGCGGTCAATCTGGGAGAAGACACCGACACTACTGCCGCGGTCGCAGGTGGCCTTGCCGGCATCGTCTACGGGATGGACGCGATACCAGACGAGTGGTTGCGCCTGCTGCGCGGCAAGGATGTAATCGACCGTTGCATCGATTTTCGAGAAAACGAATGAACGGTGCGGATCAGGTCGCCGCACCAGCTGCGAGATGTCCGGAATATCGCCGATATCCCGGACATCTCGCGTATCTCGAATACGCACTTCCTATCTTCGTTACATCTCTTCAAGTTGCCGCGAAGACAGGATGACCACATCCCGACGTTGCCTCGCGATGATTCGCCGATCTTCCAAGTATCGAAACTTACGCGACAGTGTTTCCGGTGTGGTGCCCAGAAATGATGCAAGTTCCTTCATCGTCATCGGTATCCGGACACGCTGCGAACCACCGGCGCTTTTCGACAGGTCCAGCAGATACGACGCGAGACGTTCCTCGACTCGTCCCATCGTGAGAAACTGCGTCTGCTCTTCCACCTTCGCCATTTTGCCGGCGATGGTGGAAAGCAGTCGGACACTCAGCTGCGGATGCGCGTCCAGCAGACGCATAAAATCCCGGCGCAGCAGGACACACACCATGGTATCGGTGAGCGCTTGCCCGTACAGGCTCTGATTGTTCGCACCGAACAGCTGGCTCTCACCTTCGTAGCCGCCTGGTTCAATCACTCTTAACAGTTGTTCACGACCATTGGAGGCGATCCGATAGACCTTCATACTGCCCCTGGCTACGATACTCAATTGCGGATCGGAATGCGGAGAGAACACGATATCGCCCTTATGAAAAGTGCGGAATCTGGTACTCCGTTGAATGTTCAACTGGTCTTCACCACTGAGGTCCTGAAACAGCGGGACCAGTTGCACACACAAGTCATGCGGCATGATATCGTCTCCTTCCGTCATCGTGTGGGGCACCATCACGCAATCGTCGTCGCGAATCGGCGGAGAAACCCCGACACCGGATCATTCTCGTGAGTCCGCTCGCTCAGGACCGATTACTGTACACGTCTTTCGTCCGTGGATTCGTACATGCGATGCGCTTCCTCGAGCATACGATACGTTGCCGCAAGCGTGGAGCAAGCATCATCTGGAATCGTGTAGCCATTGGTGAGACTCCTGATTCGTGCGAGCTCCTCGCCGATCTGGGGCTGCGCACCATCCGCCAACGCGACCCGGTCCCGAATGGTTTCGTAACGCTTGCGTATTTCGAACACTTCGGGATGATGCGTTCCATGTGCGCGCGTGATGGCGAGCGTACCCAAGTCAAGTTGCTCTGCATGATCTGTGAGATAGTCAGTGAATGCTGTCATGACTGTCCTTTCAAGTGGTTGAATTCATCAGTTCCGTGTGATTCATCCGATGACGATGATGTGCTTGCGTAGGGGCGCGGCAACATCGAGCACCATACGTTTGTCAGTTATCACCGTTGCACTGCGGTTCGAGTGGAAAGCACAGGGTATCCGATCTTTTCGATAGCGTTTGCAACGGTTTGCGCATCGGTGAGATCTTCGTCAAACCGGAACGTCACTTTGCTGTTCGCAAACGAGACGCGCACAGTATCCTGGTCAACTCCCGGCACATTGCGTGCGGCAGCTTCGATCTTGAGCATGCACGACGGGCAGGTGAGCGTATCCAGTTTCAGTGTTGCGGTGTTCATCTTGGTATCTCCTTTCATGCCGGTGGTGTTCACCGGCCGGTATCCCCGGCTGGCAGCCGGGACCATTGGCTATGCCACCACGGTATCGATAACGGACTGTGGCTGTCCTTGATAGGCATCAAGTTTTCTGATATTCCAGTGACGGGTTCCATGATTTCTGCCAGTCCGGTAACGCAGCAGTCGCATGCCGTTGAGAATGACCGCCAGTACACTCGCCTCGTGGACGAACATGCCCACGGCCATGGTGAGCCACGTGGTGAGCACCAGCCCGGACAGCAATAGCGCTACCGTACCCACTGCAATCGCAATGTTCTCGCGCATGTTGCGTACCGTATGCTTCGCCAGGCCGTACGCATGCGGCAGACGCGAGAAGTCGGAATCAGCGAGGACCACATCCGAGGTGTCAATAGCCACGTCGGCGCCATTTCCCATAGCGATGCCCACGTCCGCGAGCGCGAGAGACGGGCTGTCATTGATGCCGTCGCCGACAAACACCACACGGTGCCCATCGTCGCGCAAACCGGAAATGACCGCAGCCTTCTCATCGGGCAGCAAGCCACCGATTGCGCGGTCGAAACCGAGTTTCGCCGTCATGAGATCGACAGCACGTTGGTTGTCTCCTGAAAGCAACACGATGGTTTTCGCGCCGAGACGACGCAGCCGTGCGATGTCTTCCGCCACGCCTGGGCGCAGACGATCGCGGATCCCAAGCAGTAGACGGATACTGCCATCGACGGCCACAGCCACAAGCGAATCCCCCTGCATTTCAAGCTCACTGGCATCCTCACGCATACTGGAAGTGAGTGCTATGCCATCGGCTTCCAGAAAGCGCGGACTGCCGACGAGAATCCGATGATTGTCATGTACGGCGCTGATCCCGCCGCCTGTCACAACCGACACTTGGTCCACCTGCGGGACAGGAATATCGCCGAAATACCGCACGATGGCTTTGGCAAGCGGATGTTGAGACTGTGATTCAACCCCGACAAGGTACCGCACGACATCATCATGGGCTGGACCCGAACCAGCATCGGGAACGGAAGAATCGCGCACTGCCACGTCTTTCGTTTCCTCGAAACTGCCAATATGCGCTCCGCCAGCCCCATTTCCCGTATCGTTTGCGACTGGCGTACCGTCATCGTCGTAGCGTCTCACATCCGTCACCTGCGGCACGCCGACCGTAATCGTGCCGGTCTTGTCGAACACAAACGTGTCGGCGGAGCTCAACCGGTGCGTCACCTCGCTGCCTTTGATGAGCACGCCGTGGCGAGCACCGTTGCCGATACCCGCCATATTCGACACGGGTACGCCGATGACGAGCGCGCCGGGGCAGCCGAGCACGAGCATGGTGATCGCAAGGTCGACGCGGTGCGTTACCAGGCCAACAATAACGGCGATAATGAGCACCGCCGGCGTGTAATACGCAGCGAAGCGGTCGATAAAGCGTTCCTCCTTGGATTTGGAGTCCTGCGCGTTTTCGACGAGCTCGATGATCCTGCCGAACGTGGTATCCTCACCCACCATGTCGGCACGGATGGTCAGCATGCCATCATCGAGCAAGGTGCCGGCGGAGGCGCTCGACCCCGCGGCTTTGCCGACAGGGATAGGCTCGCCGGTAATAGCGGATTCGTTGACGAGCCCAGTGCCCGATATCACGGTTCCATCGACTGGGATGCGGTCACCGGTCGTGACCTTGACAATATCGCCGACACGCACATCATCGACGGGAACGGTTTCGAAAGTGCCATCGGCCCGTCGGACCGCTGCCGATTGCGGCGCCATATCGGTCAGAGCGTTGATTGCCGAGCGCGTCTGGTTCAACGTGTATCGCTCGATCTGCCCGCCGACGAGGAACAGGAATGTGACAATAGCTGATTCGTCCCAACTACCGATGAGGAATGCGCCGAACACGGCGATGCTCACGAGCACGTCAATGGACATGACCCGGACGCGCAGTGCCTGCACCGCCTGGACGAGAATGGGCAGCACGCCGATAATCGATGCGGCGATGAACGCCGCGGCATAGGCCGGCTGCGAGTGTAGGGCGAAGCGCGCGACCAGGCCGGCGGCGATAAGCGCGCCGCTGATGATGGTGAGCTGCGGCTTGTGACGCAGGATGAAGCTCTGCATGGGCGGGGACTCCTTTCGTGGTGTCTGTCGCGATGTCTGATGGTGCCCAAGATACGGGCGACGCGCCGGGAAAACATTGACCGCCGTCAAGTTCGGGGAATTCCTTCGGGATGTTTTTTGGAGGTGGCGGGGCGAGACGGGCGGGTGGAATGATGCGACGGCAGAAGACAGGCCATAGGAAGCGTTCGGGCGCCCTTTCGCGTCGGAAGTCTCTACCACCGCCTATGCAGACACCCGCGCGAGTCCGTTGACAAAAGAGCAAAACCGCATGATTCCGCGGTTTTCTGGCATCCGCCATGTGTTCGATACACGTGCGAAAACCTATCTGCCGATTTGTGGGCCCCGCGGCGCGAGACGCCGACGCAATTGCAACGCTTTTGGCCCGTATACTCGCCCCACCCCCGGAAAAGGACCCCACGAACCGCGAAATACACCCCAGGGGCCGTATCGAACACCCGGTGATGCGGCTATGCGCCCACGCCCCTTGCCTAGCGGGACCTATCATGTATGACAATGACTACGCACGGCACCCAATGAACGAAGGAACACCCATGAAGGCAGGAAACATCACCGGCTACTGGCCGCCCTGCGCTGACGAAACGGCACGCACGCACGGGTACCGCCCAGTCAGCGAATGCGATGCCGCCATCGCTGCGGGCGCCGCCGGCCCCTGTCACAGCGGCGAAAGCGGGCTTGTGGACTACGGAATCGTGGAGTGGGGCGACGACGACATCGTGTCGATTAACGGAAAGCGCACGCTGTCGGGGTATGTCTTCATGCTCGAGGACGCGATTTTCGGCTGCCCCAGGCTGCACCTGTGGAAAAGCGACGTGTCGGTGCAGCAGGGCGCGGATACGACAGTCGACGGCGTGTGGGGGTTGGAGATCGACCCCGAGAGGACAGAGATCATCCCCTATCGATCGATCAGCTCTATACGCGAGGATGTGCGCAGCCGCAACCTGATTCTCACCCTCGACGACGGTACCGAGCGCCCTTTCCCCGTGACACCGTTTCCCTTCCTCTCGGGCCGTGCCAAGCGCCGTCATCAGTGCGCGGAGGAACTCGCCAAGCTCATCAACCAGCACCGGTAACCGCCGATGACGGGCGCGTCGACCGCTGCCGGGGCACTCGACGCGCCCGTGCAGTGCAGATACGCCATTGGCTGTTTCCGGGTCTGCACGACACTCGCTTTACGGCGATTTTCCCTTCTCGCGTTCCCCAACGTAACATGCCCCGTGTCTGCTTTTTGGAAAAAGTGTTGTAATCGACACTTTTTTCCGGAAATAAATGTCGATGTTGACACTTTTTCGAGTTTCTACGAATTCCTCCACCGTGTTCCGCAACCAGCTGGTTGCACCATGTCTGCCGTACAAGACAGTCAACAAGATATAGGCGGCGCGATTGCGGCCGCAGGTGTGACGATATAATCGGGTGTCGCTGCGGTCGCCGAACAGGAAGGATGAACACCATGGGGTTGTGGAGCGTGATTCGGTCATTGCTCGGACTGGATACGCCGCCAGCACCCAGAGCGGGCATGCCGACACGCGCCACGGCAGCGGCTCTAACATCAACCGTCAAACCCGCGCGACGGCAACCTGCGGCATACGGAACGCGAGCGCATACAGCCCGCAATCATGCGGCACCAAGCAGAGCCGCAGCACCGTCCAAAGCATCCGCGCTTCGCAGCAAACCCACGCCCGCCCCGCTCCTGCCGCAGCATGACATCGATGCGGCACGCACCATCATCGGGCCCATCGAGAAGCACGATCTGAGCGATGAGCAAATCAGCGCCATTGCCGGAGCAGAGCACAACACGCTCGTCCTCGCGGGAGCCGGAACCGGTAAAACCACGGTCATCGCCGGCTATGTCGCTTGGCTGCTAGCTACCGGGAAAGCCCGGCCCGACGACATCCTCGTGCTCTCATTCACCCGCAAATCCGCGGACGACATGTCCGCACGCATCCGCCAAGCCACCGGCAGCACGGTACACGCCAGCACGTTCCACAGTCTCGGCCTCGAAATCTGCACAGCATCACGCCTCGGCAAACCCGTGGTATTGACCGACGCCGAAGCGGAACGCAACATCTTCCAACCCATTTTCGGTCGGATGCTACGCGAACCGGAACGCTACCCAGCACTCCTCGCACTGCTCCCCGACTACTTGCGCTCACGCATCCGTGAAGCCGCGCAACAATCCCGGCAGCAGGCTCAACAGGCCCGACACAGCCAGTACACTCGCGCCCAAGAGACCGCCGACACCAAACCGTTCATCGACAAGCTGTCCGCCACCGCGAAAACCGTTATCACGCATATGCGCGCGCAAAACCTTGATATTGAAGCGTTGCGCCGGCTCAACGAGCAACGCGGCGGCAAACATACCGGCCGTAATCGGATGCTCCTTGACCTGCTTGATCCTGTCTATCGCGCGTATATGAGCTACCTGCGCGATCACCGGTGTATCGACTTTGCCGGCATGATCACCGGTGCGACCGACGCCATCCGTTCGGGCGATTACCGGCATGGCTACAAGTATGTGCTGATTGACGAGTATCAGGATATGTCTTTGCCACGCTACCGGCTGGTTCGGGCGTTGCGCGAACAACGGGATTTTTCCCTGTTCTGTGTGGGCGATGATTGGCAGTCGATTTATCGTTTCGCCGGCAGTGACATCCGCCTGATTCTTGATTTTGCCAACGTTTGGGGTGATTGGGGTCCGACCACGTTGCGCGAGCTGACCGTCACCAGGCGTTTCGGTCCTAGCCTGATTGATGCGAGCGGCGAGTTCATCATGCGTGACACGAGTCTCTATCACAAGCAGTTGCGAAGTACAGCGACAGCCACCGACCACAGTCTCAAAGTGCTCGGCGGTCATGGAACGCAAGCGGTCTACGATGCGCTGGTCAAGCAATTGCGGGCGTTACGGGGGAAAGCCCCGAGCGTCCTGCTGTTGGGACGGTACAACAGCGATATCATGCCGATCAAACGGGCGGATAGCGCTCACGGATTGTTCCGGTTCAATGATGACGGCACGATCGTGTTCCGCGAAAAACCAGGGATGACGATTGAGTTCATGACCGTGCATAAGTCCAAGGGGTTGCAACGCGACTATGTTTTCCTGCTGTGCTGCACGGGAGGGATGAAAGGGTTCCCCAGTACGATTCCGCCCGAGCCGTTGATCGGCCTGCTGCTGCCGGAGGCTGAGCGGATGCCGGACGCTGAGGAGCGTCGCTTGTTCTATGTGGCGATGACCCGGTGCAGGAAAAAAGTGTTTTTCATGGTTGACACCGACCGGCCGTCACGCTTCATCTACGAACTGCACAAGTCACGGCCCAATATTTTCCGCGGAGTGCCTTTGCCGGAGCAATGCCCCGCTTGTGGGGAGGCGCTTGTCACGCGCATGGCGAACGGGGATCCGGATCGCACGTTCACGGCGTGCACCGGATATCCGCAGTGTCGGTTTACGCGTGACGGCGCCGGCAAACGCAGCCGTTGATAGCGCGGCCGTCTGTTAATGCTTGAACGCCGGCAGCGCGCTGACGGCGTTCAAGCGCGCAACAGGAAGAAATACACGACCGCAACAAGGAAGCCGCCGACTAGTCCACCCAGATGCGCCCACAAGTTCACTTCCTTATTGGACAGTCCCGGTGCGATGCACAAAGCCACGTTGAACAGAACCGCCTTAAAATCAAGCATCGAACTCAATCCGGGAACCAGCAGCATCGCCACATAGACGCCCAGCAAACCGCAAATCGCACCGGACGCGCCTGCGGACACCACGTAATACTGCCCACGGGACCGTTGCACGCGCCATGTCAGCAGATTGCCAGCCAGTCCGGAAACCAGGTACACCACCGCGGTGAATACTGAGCCGCTCATCAGGCTCGAACCCAAGTATCGTTCGATGACAACACCCAGATTCAGCAAGGAGAGCATGTTGCACCCCAAATGCACAATGCCGAAATGCACAAACATCGACGAGAACAGGCGCCACCATTGGCCGCGCTCAAGATCACCGACCGTCATGGCGCCGAAACGGCGGGCGACATCGATATTCATACTGCCGCCGGAAAAGGTTTCCACGATGAACACGATGACATTGATGGCGATCAGCGCGAATGTGACCGGCGCCCCAGACGCCGCAGACTGCACGATGGTATCCATGTCGGCCCTTCCTCCCGTATTGCATGCGACACCGCAATAATCCCGACTGTACCGTCGGGCAAGGTCAAGTCCGTGGACGCATGCACCACAGCAGGGTCCAGCCGATGATGCAAACCGCACAACACACGGTGAGCGCCCACGCCAACGCCCGGCGACTGGTTTCGTCGGTATCGGCGGCGCTCTCGTCAACCGTGCTCGTACCGGAGACACGCACGCCGGAGACCAGCAACCGGTGCGTGTTCACCCCGTAAGGCGTGCAGGTCATCAGGGTGACACGGTCTTCGTCGCCGGAAATCCGCAGGCCTGCCGTGTCTTCCGGTTTGATGACCTTCACCCGGTCAATCCGGTATGTCAACGATCGTCCCATCACCGCAAGGGTGAACTGGTCGCCGGCGTTCAGTTCGTCCAATCTGGTGAACATCGACGCTCTCATCAATCCACGATGGGCGGTGATCACCGCGTGGGTTTTCGCTCCGCCAACCGGCAGACTCGTACCGAACAAATGCCCGGCACCGGCGGACAGCACGTTGGACGAAGTACCGTGTCTGATAGGCAGCTGGACATTAATCTTGGGGATGCTGATCGTTCCCATCACTCCGCCGCCGACATCCAACAGCGATTCGTATTCGTCAGACATGGCGGCATTATCAGCCACGCCAAGCGTCGGCTGTCCGCCGATAGCGAGCCAGCGGTTGTACGCGTCCGCATTGGCGAGCGCCCGTTCACGGGTGCGTTTGGGCCAGGCATCGACCGTTCGCCGCGTGTCCTGTGACACTGACACGAAATACCCGGCAGACCAGTATTTCAGCAGGGTCGGGGATATGGCGATCGCGATGGCGGACGCGATAAGAATGCCTGCGACAGCGCGTAACACCGTGACGCGTCGGGATGCCGCACTACCGCAGTCACGCGCGTGGCATGCGCGTGGCCTGAGACGGGTGCGTTGCCGGAACAGCCACATCACCGGTATGCCCCGCACGTGCAGTTCGCCCGCAGACGTTCGAGCGTACGTTCAAGCTCCCTGATCCGTCTGATTTGTTGGGCGATAAGCAGATCGCGTAAATCTTCGCCCGGCTGGCTTAACCGCACGCGTTGCGCTTGCGGCCTGACCGTATGTCCTGCGGCACTGGACGCTGATTTGCTGACGGGCGACGATACCATCGGCGAGGATCGTGCGACTGCGGCACGGCTGCTTTCCGCCGCCGAAGCGGCTTGGGCGGTGCCCGTGGTCATGTCCGCTACGACGCTGTGCGCCAATTGTGTTACAAAGATTTGCCGCCACCGGGCGACGGCTTTCTTATACGCGTTGTCTTCCGCCTCATGCTCCGGTGTGGGGCGAATGTCCATGTTGCGCCACCGGGCGATGCACCGCTCGATGCGCTTATACCCGATCAATGCGGAATCCAGTCCTGCGGCGCGGAAAATCCTTGCGGGCGACTCCCCTGCACGGTATTTTCGCACGCACTCGCGTTTGAACGCTTCCACATATCGGATCCGTCCCGAACTCACTGCGGCGACCGCCGGCAGTGATCGCAAATACCGCAGTTCCTGTGCGGTGAATTTCCTGTCCGGAAGATCAAGCCGTTGGCGGGCATGGCTAAGCTGCCGTAAAACCAGTCGGCGATGTGGCGCTGTTCGCGTCATCGTCGTCTCCTTATTCCGGGGCTGTGATGCGCCAACCGCTGCGTTCGGCGAACGGTGACGCACACCAGCCCGCTACCCTTCACGTGCATGCGTTGGCATGGTTTCGGGGCAGCATACTATCGGATAATTCCTTGAAATGCGCTCTGGGCATACAATCGCACAACAGCTGCTGTTCGATTGCATGCCCAGCATCGCATATCCGCATCACCTGATTCAGGCGCGTCGTTCCATCCTGCGGACGATGGCGAGCACGATGCCGGCCAACGCCATCAGGCCAATCGCCGCACCGGCGATTGCGAAGCTTCCGGCGGCACCGGTCAATGGCAGTTCCGTCAAGGATTTCACGTTGCGCACGCGGATAGTCCCGTTGGCATCAGCGGTGACCAGATCATATGGGTCGAGGCCGGTGTCGCTGAACGTGACTTGGGTCTTGTTATGCTCCTTGTCGTAGGTGAGCGTCACGTTGAACGCGCCGGTCACCTGCGCCGCACCATCGGCGACGCGGGTCTCGCGCACGGTGTACGTGCCGTTTTCAAGACCGGCGAACGTGACCATGCCGTTCGTGTCGACACCGACGGTGTAATCCTTGTCGGCATACTGGATGGGCTGCTCGTTATTCGCATCGTACAGCGTGAACTGTGCTCCGGTCACCGTGGATTCGTCCGCGAAGTACTTATTGAATTCGAAGGTGTTGGTGTGCACGTCCACCGGAGTGGATTTGCCGGATGCCACGCCCCCGACGGTGACTTGCGCACAGTTGCTGGCAATCTGGCTGGCCGCAGCCTGCTCGTTCACCGTCGCCTTATAGACGACATTGAACGATGTGCCGGCATCGTCTTGCATGCTTGCCAGCACGTCACGGTTGATGGTGACGGTGAACGTGGCCGGCGAACCGTCTTCCACCCCCTGTCCGGTGACCGTGGTGTCAGCGGGGCTTACCGTGTAGCTGGCGGCCGGTAGGACTTTGCTGCCGCCATCACCGTAGGTCACGGTGATGTTGGTTTTCGCGGTGTTGATGCTCAAACCTGCGCTCGCGTAATCTTCGAACACGTAGGAGAAATCGGCGGGCTTGCCGGTGGTGGACGGGACCATGCCGGTGATGTGGTAGGTCAGTTCGTCGCCCACACGGACCGTGCCGTTTTGGTCGCCGGTCACGGTTTTGCCCGGTGGATCGTCATACGCGTCGTTTTTCACGATGACGCTGCCGTTCGTATGGAAGATGCTGTGTTCCGTACCGACCAGCATGGTCAGCGAGCGCACGGATTCGGGGATGGCATCGCCGGCGGTCACGTCGACGATTGCGTACAGGCCGCCTTGCAAGCCGGTGATGGTCAGCGGGTTCTGCGTGGCCGTATGCTGTATGCCGTGATCTTTGACGTATCCGGCGAGTGCGTCGGCGAACAGGCGTGAACTGGCGGTCGCCGACCATGGGAAGGCGGTGCTTTGATCGATGGGGTTGCCGCTGACGGCTTGCGCCCACATGAGCGGATCGGTGTTCGCCGGCGCTTCCTGGCCGAGTGCCTTCTTGATGGCTGTACGTACTTCAGTGTCGGCAGCTGGTACGGTGGTCAGTTCGGCGGAATCATCGCCGTTGAACATGGCGATGGGTGCGACGGCGAACGTATGCCCGATGATGTCGCCGCGATCACCGGCCTGGATGATAATGGATTTGCCGGTTTCCGCCGCAATGGCCGGGTTTGGTGCGAGGGCGGCGGCACCGAGGCCGATGATGCCAAGCAGTGCGGTACCGGCGGCGGCAAGGGAACGGACCGGCGAGGCCCCACCCTGTTGAGACGCCGGGTGTGATGTCCTTGATGCGGCCTTGCCCCAGGCTTGCCGGAGGATACTTGCCAACGATGTCATGATGAGCTCCTTACGAGTGATGCTTGTGGATGCGTGGGTTTGGACGGCGTGTATGGCGGTGCGACAAGGGCGTTGCGACGCTTGCCCTGTCGGCGTGATATGGCGGCGGGGAGCGGCATGGTTGACGCATATCGGTATCGGTGTTGCCCATCCGTATCACCTCCGGCCAGCCGAGCGCCTCGTCTTGCGGAGAATCCATATGCCTGCCCCGGCGACCGGCAATCCTGCGGCGAAAGCCAGCCACGGTGCGGCCGCTTGCGGTCCTGAAACACCGGTCAGCGGGATCTGGTCGGCAAGCGCCGGAGTTGCGGCATTGGTGATGGTGCAAGTGACTCGCGAGCCGGGTGCAACAGTCACATCCCCGTCCGCGGACACGTCGATTGCGGTACCGTCGGCGTCGGCGCATTGCCAGGTTCCGGCCTGATACCTGTCGTAATGGTGGTATGGTTCGCCGTCGAGACGGTAATCACCATTGCGTGTTTCACCCAGCCGGTACGTGCCCGGTTCAACAGCCGTGCTTGGCAGTGATGCCGTATCAGACTGGCCCGTGGATTCAGTTGGCGCCGACGGTTTGATGCCGGTTGCCGCGTCCGCCGATGAGCCGCCAGATTCCGGCGCCGAAGCGGAACGTTGGGTCGCCGACAGCATCCAAGCGGACGGTTCGGCTCCCACGTATGCGGTGGCATGCGTGTTATCCACGGTTTTCGCCAAGGTGAGCGTGGGAACGGCGACTTGCACGACCGGACGGGCGTACGCTGCGGTCAACTCGTCGGAAACGCTCTCCTCACTGTGGTCGCCACTGACCGTGACCGTGACGGTCCGATAGTGCAGCAACGCCGAGCCTTCCGCATTCGAGAAAAACCCCGGTTTACCGGAACTCGTGTCATTACCGGGAGCATCCGTATGATCATCACCGGTATCCGGATACCCGCCGGACGCGATATAACTGCGGTACGCGGCAGCAATCGGGGTGATATCAATGGACACCAAGTACGTGGTACCCGGGTCAAGGGTCTTGCCTTCCGGGAATCGCAGGCTCAAGGAGCCCGACGCGGAGTCAAAAGCTGCGGTAAGCCCATCCACTGATGCTTGGGAACCATCCGACCGGGTTGCCGTGACCACCGGCGTAACCACAGCATCGGCGCTTGTGGCCGGCGTACCGTCATCCGCGAGCGCCACCACCCATGACGACAAGGTATCGGTGATATGCACATCCCGATACCGGACGGTGGAAGTGATGATGATGGCGATATCGTCGAACGCGTCAGACAGACTGGCCGAATCCGTGCCGGAAAAGTGGACGCCGCCGACAGCAGTCGCAAATGCGGTCATTTTCGCCTCAGCGGCTTGACCGGCACTGACCGCGAACAGCTCCGTACCGTTCGGACGCCGGTTCGCCTCGTCGACAGCAGCGTTGAAGCACCGGTCATCCGGGTCGGTTGTGCCGTTACCATACGCCTGATATTGGTCAAGCCAATCCTCATCATGGCCCATCGATGATTGGCGGAATGTCGGCAAACCGTCCGACAGCATGACGATATACCGCCGTTCAGCCGAACTGCCGGCCAACAGCGTATTCGCCGCATATAAACCAGCCTCCCAGTTAGTGCCGCCGCCGGTCGATGTTGAAGCATCCAGTCCCTTCAACGCCGTGGACAATGCGGAAGCATCCGTCGTCCACTGGTTGCCGCCAATCGGGACAACGCTCGCAGCGGTATCGAAATCAACCAGCGCAAGCCGCACTGAAGTCGTCTGCCCCGACATTGATGACGATGATGCGAGCAGTGTCTGCGCCAAATCGCTCGCAGCCTGCGTCACCACCTGCCACCTGGTCAGGCACGTGTTCGGCCAGTGGCACGTCGGATCCTCGCGCTCGCTCATACTGCCGGAGGAATCCAACAGCAACACCACATCCGCGCTGGACTGTTCAACCGTGCCGCCGGACTGCTCGGCACCGGTCACGCTCAGCGTGAGACGATACCGCTCGTCATCGAGCCGTTCAACGGTTTTCGTATGCTCCGGTTCCGGCAGCTGTACCGGATCTCGGGCGGATTGTTGAACGGATATCGCCGTCGTTGTGGGAATATCAGGCGGCGATGCGCTCGGCTGCATATCCGCATGCGATGCCGTCACGCGTACCGACGCCGTGCCGACCATCGCGATAGCGATGGCGCATACCGTCACCACACGCATGATGATGCATCGATTCTTGCGACACCCACTATGGTGTCCACCGCTATACCGCCGTGACATCCCGGCCCCTCGCTTTCGTCAAGGCGGAGCTTGCGCGCAAGACCGCCCGTTGCAGTAGTCGATAGCGGCATCGTAAAATCAACCAGCCTGGGGGCGAAACCCCCATCATCACCCCGAAATGCTTGATATGACGCGACGTTCCCCCGTTATTCGCGTGCCATCATGAATCACGCACCATTGCGGCACTCCCCTACCACCCTTCCCGCACGCATATTATTCCCCGTCGCTCCCCCATACGCTGTCACTCCCCCATACGGCAGACGTGTTGATGCGTCACGGCAACGCATACGAATGCCGCGGCCCGGCGGCAAGGAGATTGGCGCTCAACCGTCGGCGTGAACTGAGAAACCGGATTCCCCCGCTGTTGGCGTCAATGAATCGATGGTGACATGCTCGACACGGCTCCAACGTGGGCCCGCTTCCACCGCACGTTCGAAGCGTTCCAGGTCAATCCCCTCACCTTGTGCCTCAAGCTCAACCGAACCGTCACGACGATTGCGCACCCAACCGGTCAGCCCATACCGGCGTGCCGCCATCACGGTGAAATAGCGGAATCCCACGCCCTGCACTATGCCGGTTACCAGCATGTGCACGCGTTGTGGCGATGATACGCCCGTCTGCGGTGTCATTTCGGCCGATCCCAGATCAGATGAATGCGCGCGGACCGAAAATCGCAGTCCCCACACGCACGATGGTCGAACCTTCGGCGATGGCAAGCGCCATATCGTGTGTCATGCCCATCGACAACTCATGGCAATGTGCGGTTCCCGGTTCACCGGACGCGAGAATCCGGTCCCGCGTTTCCCGCAAGTGGGTGAAGCCGCGACGGATGGTCGTCTCATCGTCGACATGCGCGCCAATAGTCATCAGGCCTTGCAAATCAAGACCTTCAATCGTACCGATCTGGCAGGCGAGCTCGACCGCCTGCGCCGGTTCGCACCCGGATTTTGATATTTCACCGGATTCGTTGACTTCCAGCAGCACGCCGGCGGTGATGCCGCGGGCGAGCGCACGACGGGCGATTTTCTGCGCGAGATCAAGGGAATCAACCGATTCGATGGTATCGACCACCGGCAGTACTTTGCTGATTTTATTGCTTTGCAACTGTCCGATGAGATGGAAGGGAATATGCTGCTCCGGGTCGCTTCCCTCACTGGCGGCCACCCCTAGCGAGAAGCCACGCCGGGCACACTGTCGTGCCAGTCCTTCGGCTTTGGCGATGACTTCCTGCGGGCGATTCTCTCCGATCATGTGCACACCGGCGTCGATGGCGGCCATGATTTCGCCGATATCACGCGTTTTGGTAGCGGCAAGCAGTCTAACCGATCCCGGTTCCCTGCCGGCCTCGGCTTCAGCTTGGGCGATACCGTCAAGCACACGATGCACCCCATCCGTGATCTGCTGGGCGCGATTCGCGTCAATCGTTTCATTCGCCAGATCCTTGTGATCCATATACGCTGTCATGCCATGCCTCACATCCGCTCTTGGGCGCCGCCGGCCCGCGGGTTGTCTTGTGTTCCCGTCTTCATCGTAGTAGGTCTCGTGTATCGCAACGATGGTCGTCCCGATGCTCGGCGACAGTGTTCCACGTGAAACCATCGAGCAGGTCGCACGGACGACACGGCGTGGGCTGCGCCTGCAATCCCAGCATCCATGCGCAATACCCGACAACACGTTCAGGGCCCACTCCCGCTTCGCGCAGCACCCCCAGGTCAAGGGCACGGTCACGTTTCGCCAAGCGCTTACCTGCCATATCGTCGACCAGCGGCAAATGCGCGAACTGCGGAACCATCATGGCGTGCGATTGGGATTGCGGAGACGACGCCGGCACTGTTTGCGTCAGCGCACGCCTGATCCATACCTGGATCGCTGTGGATCGCAGCAAATCACGTCCGCGAACAATCTGCGTCACACCCATATCCAGATCATCGATACTGACGGCAAGCTGATAGGCGAACAACCCATCGGAACGTCGTACGACGACATCGCCAAGTTGTCGTCCCAAATCAAAACACTGCGGACCGAAGACCATGTCATCGAAGCCGACCGCGCCCGCAGGGCTGCCGGACGGCGGAACGGCAATACGCCAGGAATGTCGGTCGCCACGAGAAAGACGGGCATGCCGCTCAGCGTCAGGCAATCGGCGACAGGTGCCCGGATACACGATGAACCCGTCGCCTTCGTTCGGCGCGGAGGCGGCACGAATATCGGCACGCGAGCAGAAACACGGGTAAAGCAGCGGCGTTTGCGTGCCTTGACAGTCCACGGCGGATTCAGACGCCGGGTTTGCGGCGTGTATGATATCGTTCAACGTCATGCCACGCAAGGCTTCAACAGCCTGCTCGTACCGGTGAAGCCGCGACGACTGGTAGACCGGTTCACCATCCCAATCCAACCCCAGCCAGCGCACATCATCCATAATCCACCGGTCGGCGTCCCGTACCACGCGCGGAGTGTCGATATCCTCAATCCGCAAAATCAGTTTTCCGCCGCGGGACCGCACGCCCAGCCAAGCGGCGAGCGCCGCATACGCATTGCCGATATGCATGCGTCCGGTCGGCGATGGCGCCAGACGCCCGATAACCGCTGAATGTTCCACGCTTGCAGTCTATCTGGCGGGCTAACCGCTGGATTGCCCCCGACAGGCCAACCACTGGTCGCTTTCTCTTCTCTAACAAGCCAACCGCTGATACAGCGCGGGGCGGGAAGCCGCATCCCCCCCCCCGATAGATTCATCGTCGATGTGCCCATCACTGCTGTCTCCACGCACATCCTGTCCGCTGTGCACCCAAGAGCCTGGCGATGTTCAGGACAATGCACCAAGCACCAGCCGCGAGATATCAGGCTTCCCTCTCAATAACTCACAACATCGAAGCAGCAACGAAAGATGTCAAGATTCCGACCTTAGGTATCCGCGCACCGGAATTGTGGAACAACGTGCCGGAAAACAAAAAACCGCAGCCATGGCTGCGGTTGAAAGTGCCCCCTCGGGGATTCGAACCCCGGACACGCTGATTAAGAGTCAGCTGCTCTAACCAACTGAGCTAAAGGGGCAAGTTGGTTAGTCGATTTCTCGAACCGAGTGATTACTATACTCGTCTCTGATTCGAACGCAACTTATCCCCCTTCTCGGCGTGTCGCATTCCCGGGAAGTGTGCCTGAGCCGCAACCGAGGCACAACCGACGCACAACCGAACCGCGACGAATCCGCGGTCGAACAACAGCCCGGCCGCCGGCGAATCTTGAAAATCGCGATGGATGCCACACAATCCGGCAACCGCCAACCTACCATCAGGCGACCAAGACTACGGTTTCCGCTACACTGACACTTGCGCCGACGTCCGGCGCATCCATCCACGAACCCTGCCGCGGGCTAATCATGTCCAAAGCCGGCAGGCGCCGACCCCCGCCTATCACGCTTGGGAGTCATGCGGCCGATGGAGGCACAGGCGCCCAGGCACGCGAATCCATTCGTTGCTTCGCGCAAGCGCGGGCAACACAAGAAAGACAAAAGACAAGAGAGAAGCAGAGCAGTGACTTACTCACTTTTCGTCAAACTAGCCGCCGAATTCGTCGGTACGGCCATCCTCATGGTGTTCGGCAACGGCTCCGTCGCCAATGTCGAACTCAAGAACACCAAAGGCCATCACGCCGGCTGGCTGAACATCGCCATGGGCTACGGCTTCGGCGTCATGTTCCCGGTACTGATGTTCGGCGCGGTCTCCGGCGCCCACATCAACCCGGCTATGACCATCGCCCAGGCGGTCAACGGCATGTTCCCATGGAACGAGGTGCTGCCGTACATCATCGCCCAGCTGCTTGGCGCAATCGTCGGCCAGCTGATCGTCTACGTCACCTACTACCCGCATTACCGTGACACCGAAGACGCCGAAGCAATCCTCGGTACCTTCTGCACCACTGATGCCGAAAACGACCGCGTGAACTACTTCCTCAACGAGTTCTTCGGCACCTTCATGCTCGTAATCGGCGCGCTGTGCTGCCTGTCCATGCCGTGGGGTCAGAAAGATCCGGCGGCCGCGTCCATCGTGGTCGGTTTCATCGTGTGGGGTCTGGTCACCTCAATGGGCGGCCCGACCGGTCCCGGCCTTAACCCCGCTCGCGATTTGATGCCGCGTCTGTTGCACCAGCTGCTGCCGATTCCGCACAAGGGCGGTTCCCGCTGGGGCGAAGCATGGATCCCTGTGGTCGCCCCGATCCTGGGCGCGATCCTCGGCGCATTCCTGTTCAAGGTGTTGTTCGCCTAATCGGCAATAAGACACGCAGCCCGGTGATGATGCAGCGGTTCATCCAGCATTATCACCGGGCTTTTGTATTGCGGCGCTGGACCCCGTTATGCCAGTTGCATCCGTGCGATTCCGGCAATAGGCGCACGATGGACTAGACTGGAATCCAATGGTTCCCGCATGGGGGACGGGGCGGACGATACAGCATCGCCCCAGCAGTAAGCGGTTTACAGCAGAAAGGTACGTATGGACGCGGATCTGGTAATCGTCGGCGCAGGCCTGTTCGGCCTGACCGTGGCGCAACAGGCGGTCGAAAAGCATGGCGCGAAGGTGGAAATCATCGACGTGCGCGATCATATCGGCGGCAACGCATACTCGTACATGGACAAAGAAACGGGCGCGGAAATCCACAAGTACGGCGCCCACCTGTTCCACACATCCAACCCGCGCGTCTGGGAATATGTTAACCGTTTCACCGAATTCACCGACTATGTCCACCGCGTCTACACCACGCACAACGGCGAAGTGTTCCCGCTGCCGATCAACCTGGGCACCATCAACCAGTTCTTCCACGCGCACTACACCCCGGCTGAAGCCAAGGCGCTTATCGCCGAACAGGCGGGCGAACTCGCCGGCACCGACCCGGCCAACCTCAACGACAAGGGCATTTCGCTCATCGGCCGTCCGCTGTATGAGGCGTTCATCAAGAACTACACGGCCAAGCAGTGGCAGACCGATCCGAGTGAACTGCCGGCAGGCATCATCAAGCGCCTGCCCGTGCGTTTCAACTATGACAACCGCTACTTCCGCGACACGTGGGAGGGTCTGCCCAAGGACGGCTACACCGCGTGGATGGAGCGCATGATCGACGACCCGCGTATCCACGTAACCCTGAACACCGATTTCTTCGACGAATCCCAGCCGCTGAACAAGAAGGCGCTTGTCGGCAAGGTGCCGGTCGTTTACACCGGTCCAGTCGACCGGTACTTCGATTACGAGCTCGGCGATCTCAAGTGGCGTACCGTCGATTTCAAGGAAGTCCGCTACGACGAGGGCGACCATTTCGGCTGCCCGGTCATGAACTTCGCGGATTCCGACGTGCCGTACACTCGCGCCATCGAATTCAAGAACTTCAACCCCGAGCGCAAGGACTCCCAGAACCCCGACAAGACGGTGGTCTGGGAGGAGTACAGCCGCTTCGCCACTCGCGAGGACGAGCCGTACTACCCGGTCAACACAGCGGAAGACAAGGCGCTGTACGAGCAGTACGCCGCGAAGGCCGCGCAGGAGCCGAAGGTCGTGTTCGGCGGACGCCTGGGCACGTACAAGTACTACGACATGCACAACGTGATCGACACCGCGCTCACCGCGTACGAGGAGCAAGTCGCCCCGCTGCTCGGATGAGACGGGACGGGTGGCTACTCTGAGAGCCGGCTGAAGACTGACTTTGGGCTGACCGAAGTCTGACCGAGTGCCTATTTGGGGCCGGCGGAGGACTGGCTGTTCCGAGCTGCTCGACTGCAACATCTGAACGCCGACATGGGATTGTTTGATTCCATGTCGGCGTTTGCGTATTGCGCCACGGTGGATACTGGGCATAGGACGTATCTCATCCCGGTGCGACTGGCCAGTCGCATCACTGGCAACTATGGCCCGCATGTGCCGGAACACCGCCCCAATCACGTCGCCGTGCAACACAGCAATCACGCCACAGACAGATACCGCCCCCCTGCCACACCACCACCGCAATGAAAAACCGTCTGCTGACGCCGAGAAATTTCTCAGCGTCAGCAGACGGTAATCAATAACGGGTAATCACGGTATCTGGCGGCCAACTCAACAATCATCTGTCGCCAGACACGCAACGCACCCAATCAGGCGTGCCACACGTCCTTGCCTGCGGCCTTCGCCGCCGCGACATCAGCATCAAGCTGCGCCTCATTGGCTTCAGACTCGCCGGTGATGAACTTCTCGACGAGCGCCTTCGCCTCGCTATCCTCATGCTGGACAGCCGGGGACTTCATGAAGTACGCGGAAGCGGACAGCACCGGGCCGGCCAGATGACGGTCGAGCGCGATCTTCGCGGCACGCAGCGCATCGATGACCACGCCAGCGGAGTTCGGGGAATCCCACACCTCGAGCTTGTACTCAAGATTCAGCGGAACATCGCCGAAGGTCGTGCCCTCAAGACGCACGAACGCGAACTTGCGGTCCTCAAGCCACGCGACATAATCGGACGGGCCGATATGCACGTTATGCGGATCCATCTCGTGAGGAACGATGGAAGTGACAGCGCGGGTCTTGGAAATCTTCTTGGATTCCAGACGCTTACGCTCAAGCATATTCATGAAGTCCATGTCGCCGCCGACGTTGAGCTGGTACGTACGGTCGAGACGCACGCCACGGTCCTCGAACAGGCGGGCGAGCACACGGTGCGTGATGGTCGCGCCGACCTGGCTCTTGATGTCGTCGCCGACAATCGGCAGACCCGCCTTGCGGAACTTGTCAGCCCACTCCGGATCAGAAGCAATGAACACCGGCAGGCAGTTCACGAACGCGCAGCCAGCATCGATGGCGGCCTGGGCATACGCCTTGTCAGCCTGCTCGGAACCGACCGGCAGGTAGCTGATAAGGATGTCGGCCTTGGTGTCGCGCAGCACCTGGGCGACATCCACCGGCTCGGCGTCGGATTCAGTGATGACCTGACGGTAGTACTCGCCAAGACCGTCACCGGTCGGGCCGCGCTGCACGGTGACACCGGAAACCGGCATATCCTTGCAGAACTGGTACGTGTTGTTCATGCTGGCGAAGATGGCTTCGTTCAGGTCCTTGCCGACCTTGGCGGCATCAACATCGAACGCCGCGACAAACTCAATGTCCTTGATCCGGTACCCGCCGAACACGTTGTGCATGATGCCGGGGATCTTCTCATCGTCCTTGGCATCCTTGTAATATTCGACGCCCTGAACGAGAGACGAGGCGCAGTTACCCACGCCAGCGATTGCCACGCGAATGCTCATTTGGACTCCTCTTAACTAAGCGTTGCGTTATTCCAAACTTCAAGCATACCGTTTCGTTTGGAGAAGCACAGTCGAAACCGGCAAGAAACATCACAAATCGACGGAACATGCAGCGACATATCATCATTGTTCAGACAGTTGAAGACCGATTGACCGGTTTATGGGATTCGTCGCCCATCGTCAATACTCACAATCCTGCCGACACCACATGAACCGACGCGCGGACAAGAACCACTACAGGCCACTACAGGATGCTTCGCCCTCCAACCGCCTCGATTTGTGTGGATTCCGATGAGAACAGCCGATTTTTCAGGTGCTCCGGCTACGGTGGCAAGCATGGCTTCACAGAAACGTAGTGCTTCATCACGCCCGCGCAGCGCACGCAGCGCATCATCCACGCGCGGCACGGGGGGCAACGCATACGATTCCCGCAGGTCTAACGAAACCTTCGGCACCGCGTCCCGCAACACCAGCGGCACGCGCGGATCACACCGCGCACACGGCTCACACAGCCGGCGCAACGCCGGCTCCACATCGCGCCGTGCCAGTGCCACACGACATAGCGGGCCGGGTACGCATCGCGCCGAAGGCCGTGGCCCCAAAACGCGAGTCAAAGGCCGTCATCGTATTCTCAAATGGTCGCTCGGCCTGATTCTCAGCTTCATCGCCATCGCCGCCGCAGGATTCGCCTACCTGTATGTCACCACGGAAATCCCGCAGCCGGAAAAAATCGCGATGGCCGCGAAAACCACCGTCTACTATGCCGACGGCACGACGCCAATCGGCAGCTACGCCGCACAAAACCGCGAAATCATCGATTGCTCAACCCTGCCGAAATATGTCGGCCAGTCCATCGTCGCCTCCGAAAACCGCACGTTCTACCAAGACAGAGGCATCGACCTACGCGGCATCGCCCGCGCTCTGGTCACCAACCTGCGTACCGGGTCAAGACAAGGCGGATCGACCATCACCCAACAGTATGCGGAACGGTATTATCTGGGTGAGACGACCACATACAAAGGCAAAATGCGCGAAGCGATCCTCGCCATCAAAATCGCGCAAACCCAGTCCAAAGACACCGTGCTATGCAACTATATGAACACGATTTACCTCGGACGAGGCGCGTACGGCATCCAAGCGGCCGCAAAAGCCTACTACAACAAAGACGCCAAAGATCTCACCGTTTCCGAAGCGGCGATGCTCGCCGGCATCATCCCCGCGCCAAGCACGTGGGATCCGGCAATCAGTCCCAAGCAGGCGACGTCACGATTCAACCGCGTCATCCGCATCATGAAAGAAGACGGTTACATCACCGCGGCGCAAGCGCAGGAGGCCGCCATGCCGCAAACCGTCGTCACCCAGACCACAGAAAACACCTATCAGGGATACAAAGGGTATCTGCTGACCATGGTCGAACAGGAGCTGGTCAATTCCAAGGCGTTCACCAAGGACGAGCTGGAAACCGGCGGATACAAGATTGTGACAACCTTCGACCAGAACACGCAGAATCAAATGCAATCCGTGGGCGACAACCGTGCGTCCGGTATGCCGGAAGGCATGCAGATCGGTGCATTGGCGGCGGATCCGCGAGACGGCAGCATCAAATCAATCTACGGCGGCAACGATTACTTGACCCACCAGCTCAACAACGCCACGCAGGCAACGTACGAGCCAGGATCGACCATGAAACCGTTCGCACTACTCGGTGCCGCACAGGCCGGCGTCAGCTTCAACACGATGTTTAACGGCAATTCACCGCAAACCTTCAAAGGCTTGGTCAGTTCGGTCGCCAATTCAGGCAACGTGAGTTACGGTTACGTAGACCTGTACAAAGCGACCGCCTACTCCGTCAACACCGCGTTCATGCGGCTCAACGAGAAGCTCACCCCGCAGAAAACCGCGGACATCGCGCATGCTGCAGGCATCACCAGCGATATCGACGGGACCTCGCCATACGATGTGCTTGGCATCAACTCGGTGACGGTCAAAGAACTCACCCAAGCGCACGCCACCATCGCCACCGGCGGGGTCAAACACACGCTGCACTGCGTATCCAAAGTACTCAGTTCTGACAGCAAAGAGCTGTATACCGCAAAAACCGGCGATGAGCGCGTGTTCGAAGAAAACGATTGTGCGCTGGTCATCAAAGCCATGGAAGGCACCGTGCAATACGGCACCGGCAAGGAAGCACGGTCAATCGGCCGGACCATCGCCGGCAAAACCGGCACCGCGAACGATGCGTACGCGGCATCCTTCGTCGGCTATACGCCGCAGCTGATCAACACGTGGGCCATGTGGTATCCGGATGCGAATGGCAATCCGCAGGAAATCGTCGATTTCAACGGGTACACCCACTCCGAATACCCGGTACACCTGTTCACCGAATTCATGAAGCAGGCGCTCAACGGAACCGAAAACATCTCGTTCCCGACAGCAACCGATGACGGCAAAGTCGGCGGACCGGACGGCACATGGGGCACAGGACGCGGCAGTAGTAGCGGCGCGAAGCGCTACTCAGGGTCCTCGTCGAGACCCAGCAGCCCATCCGCGACGGCAACAACCCCGGCAACCGGCACCGCACCTTCGACCGGAAACACGGATACGGGCAATACCGGCGCTGATACGTCCGGCGGCTCAGGCTCAGGTACCGGTGGAGCCGGCAGTAATGGCGGCAACGGTACAAGTACCGAGGGCAATGCCGGCGGCAACGGCACCACCACCGGCGGGACCAGTACCGGCAACACCACAGGCGGGACCGGCGGTCAATAATCCACTGACCCCAATCTGTGTCTGCCGACGCTCAGACCCCCGTGAGTGTCGACAGACGGTTGGATATGGTATGCCCGGAATCCCGGCATGCTGTCGGGGCGTCACTGCACGAATCGCCGTCAGTTCCCCTCAAGAACGACGTGGGCCCGGCCACCGTATTGCGACGGCGGCCGGGCCCACGTATTATACCC
The DNA here is from genome assembly GCF_000741535.1 of Bifidobacterium boum. Lineage (GTDB taxonomy): Bacteria > Actinomycetota > Actinomycetes > Actinomycetales > Bifidobacteriaceae > Bifidobacterium > Bifidobacterium boum. The sequence continues at coordinate 24,907 of NZ_JGYQ01000006.1, forward strand.
GTAGTCTAGGCGCTATTCAGCGTTCGGAACGGTTGATGGCGGAGATAATCGCCTTCAGCGAGCTCGTGATGATCGAGGAATCGATGCCGACACCCCAGATGATCTGGCTGTCACCCTCGTCGCCGATCTGGCATTCCACGTAGGAGGCGGCCATGGCGTCCGTGCTCGCGGTCATCGTATGCTCGACATAATCCATGACGGACACGTTGATGCCAAGGCTGCTCACCGCGTTGATGAACGCGGCAATCGGACCGTTGCCCATGCCGGACAGCTCGCGGATATGATCATCACCACTGTCGGCAAGGTCAGCGCCGCGGTCGAGCATCTTCACCTTGATTACGGTGTCAGAACCATCCTCACCGGAGGAGACAGAGACATTGAGCAGCTTGAGACGGCCCCACTGCTTCAGGGTCTCATCGCCATGGTCGCCGACAATCGCGCCTGCGGCGGTCGCACCGGAATCCTCGACCGGCAGGTACTCGTCCTTGAACAGGCGCCAAATGTCCTCATCCTTGACTTCGCGCTTGGTTTCGTCCGCGTAGGCCTGCACGACTTTCTCAAACTCGATCTGCAGACGCTTCGGCAGGTCAAGATTGTGATTGGTCTTGAGCAGGTAGGCCATGCCGCCCTTGCCAGACTGGGAGTTGACGCGAATTATCGCCTCATAGCTGCGGCCGATATCCTTCGGATCGATCGGCAAATACGGCACCAGCCAGACGAACTTGTCAAGGTCGGCACCGGCACGTTCGGCCGCCACCTGACGGGCTTCCAGGCCCTTCTTGATGGCATCCTGATGGGATCCGGAGAATGCGGTGAACACGAAGTTACCGGCGTACGGGTGACGCTCGGAAATCTTCAGCTGATTGCAGTACTCGACGGTCTTGCGGATTTCCGGCACGTTAGAGTAGTCAATCTGCGGGTCGATACCCTGGGTGAGCATGTTGAGCCCGAGCGTGACCAAATCCACATTGCCGGTACGCTCACCGTTGCCCAGCAGGCAGCCTTCCACACGGTCGGCGCCGGCCAGCACAGCCAGTTCGGTGGCCGCCACGCCCATACCTTCATCGTTGTGTGGATGCAAGGACAGGACGATGGAATCACGATCCTTGAGGTTGTTCGAAACGTACTCGACCTCGTCCGCGAACACGTTCGGCGTGGTCATTTCGACCGTCGCCGGCAGGTTGATGATCATGCGATGATCCGGCGTCGGCTTAATCACGTCAATCACCGCGTTGCACACCTCAACCGCGTACTCCGGTTCGGTGCCGGTGAAGGATTCCGGCGAATACTCGTAGTACAGATCCGTGCCCTTGGCTTCGCCCTCAAGCTGCTTGCACAGCGCGGCGGCATCCGTGGCGAGCTTCTTGATGCCCTCCTTGTCTTTGCGGAAGACGACCTCACGCTGCAGCACGGAGACGGAATTGTAGAAGTGCACGACCGCACGCTTGGCGCCGCGCAGGCACTCGTAGGTCTTGCGGATCAGATGCTCGCGCGCCTGGGTGAGCACGATGATGGTCACGTCGTCAGGAATGAGCTCACGCTCGATCAGCATGCGGATGAAATCGTAATCAGTTTCCGAAGCGCTCGGGAAACCGACCTCAATCTCCTTGAAGCCCATGGACACCAGCAGGTTCCAGAAGCGCAGCTTGCGTTCGGAATCCATCGGGTTGACCAGCGCCTGATTGCCGTCGCGCAGATCGACGGAGCACCAGCGCGGGGCGCGACGCAGCTTCTTGTTCGGCCACGTACGCTCAGGGAATTCGAACGGTACCTGCTTGTCGTAAGCGACATACTTGTTGTACGGCATGCTGCTCGGCTTCTGCGGGCCGCCGATGAATCGTGCCGGAGGCAGCAGCGGGTCGTTGTTCCCTCCGTTGGACGCTGCGGCGACTGCCGCGAGATCAAATACCGATGATTGATCCTGACCCATCACTCCTCCTTATCTTGGTTGTGCCGCGAAGACCACGGCAACGTTTCCGGCGCGGTCTGGCTCCGCACCAATGGGTGCCGTTTCACGCGTTTACCTGCGCGTAACACGGATGGTTCCATCCTACCGGCAGGCATTCATATTCCGTCTCGGGGTTTCGGGATATGACCACAGGACCGGCACAACGGCAACGCTTTGGCAGCGGGTTAATGACAAGCGTCCATCCGCGCCGCGTCGAATCGGCCAGGCCGTGAGGTACCTCGGCGTTATGCAATCCGACAGTTGCATCGCGGCGAGATATCAGGATTTTCAGCCGCCATATCACCCAACCCGGCCGTGGTGCGACTGATTCGTCACACCGTGGGCAGATACCCGCCGACACCGGCACGCCGACCGGCTTGCGGACGCCGGGTACGCTGGCGCCGCTGCCATTCCGCATTCGCTTGCAGCCGGCGCTCCCAAATCCGGCGCTCCCATGTCACCGGCGTTTCCGTTTCTTCGCCACTTACCTGATATTCCATACTCGTCACCTCCTGTGGGTATACGCGTCAGTCGTCCTCTTACTTCACGCGAATCCGGACACATCGAATGTTGCGTCCATCGCAACACCGGAGAGTCAACAACGACCCGACCGGTATCATTGCGCGATTCCGCTCACCGCGATTCTTACCGGGTGGCTTGCCCCTCGACCATCGCGACAATCCGGAAGCCCGTCATATGACGCATATGGCAGATTCCTTCGATGGAACGCATCATCATACGAGACATGTCAAGGCTCCTTTCCTGATCGCCGGTTTGTTGGCCGGCTTCAAACGCCCGCCAAACCACGCATCGCCGCGGCTACACCATCGTAGCCATCCGCCAGCGGCAAATGCAAGACCCCCGATACAACAACGGCTGATATCCGGTGATAACCAGCCGGTCACACGTGGCCGGACAGAGAAGAAAACCGTTCTCCCCCAAACGCAATGATGGGGGCGGAGGCTTTCACCTCCGTCCCCATCATCAGGTCTTGGCTATGTGTCGCCGCCCGCCTATCAGTCAGCGTAGGCAACGTAGCAGCGGGCGACGCGAACACTCGCCATCGCGCGACATCATCATTGATTCACACGACCGGCAAGGATGTCAGGCACATAGCGTCAACCGGCGCGCACTTGCCGTCAGCCCTCAATCGCGATGCGATGAGCCTGCTCGACCTGAGCCTTGGCCTCCTGCTTCGGCATCTGCAGATGCAGCGTGCCGTCCTTGTACGAGGCGTGGATATCGGACTCCTTCATGTCGTCGCCGACGTAGAAGGTGCGGCTGCACGTACCGGCGTAGCGCTCGCGACGCAGCCACTTGCCTTCCTTGTCCTTGTCTTCCTTGGAATCATTGCGATGCGCGGAGACGGTCAGATACCCGTCCTTGAGCTCGACGTTGATGTCGTCCTTGTTGAAGCCCGGCATATCCATCGCGACCTCATAACCGTGATCGGTCTCGCGCACATCCGTGTTCATCAGGCTGCCCGACTGAGCGGCGGCAAGCTGACGGCCTTCGTCAGCCGCGTCACGCCAACCCGCGAAGAACGGGTCGTCGAACAGATCAGAGAACATGGTGTCATTCATCAAAGCCGGAAACATAGCCATAATCGGTACTCCTTCACGTTTGGAGCCAACGCGGCTTGGCAGCCGGCCGCGTCGGCACCCAGATGCCGCCGGCCGGTTTCGTAGACCCGCGTCCGGAACCCTCCCGGGCTCCTGACCTTGACCTTTCACTTCACCCAACTTCCCGCGGCTTGGTTCATTCCGGGTTTTCACCGTGGGAAAAACATGCGGGGGCCGGAGGATTCGGAGGCTTGATATGACGCCACCTTCAGCTGGTTGCGGGAGATTGCGCTCAATCCACCCGAAGCACGATAAACGCCCGGGAGGTTAATCCGCTGATTGCGATTTCGGGATAATCTCCCAACGACATCGTTGATACGGCGCAGCCCATGAAATCAACCCGATGGGAGTTTACCGGCGAAACCGCAACAACGCGATAAACTCCCACGCGACACCGGGATTGTTGTCAATCACGGCCGCCGAGGACATAAACTCCCACACGGCTCAGTCCACCCAGTCCTCGACCTTCGCAGCCTTGACCGGATCATACGTGTCCGGTTCCACGACAATATCCAGCGTGTAATACGGAATGGCTGCACGCAGCTGCTCCTCGAGCCGGTTGATCGCGGCGGCGTCATCCAGCTCCGTCTCGTTGCGGAACTGCACTTTAAGCAGCACAAGAATACGCTTTTCGGACAAATGCATGGCGGCAGGATCTGCGAGCACCCGTTCAACATCAGGATTATCCGCCAACACCTGCGTGATCACACGATACGTGTGGTCGCTCGCGCCCTCACCGATCAGCAGCGACGCAACCTGCGCGCCCAACAGCAACGCGCCCACAATCAACAGGACGCCAATGCTCGTGCCGCCGATGGCATCCCAGATCTCGTCGCCGGTAAGAATCGCGAGCAGCGAGCCGAGAAACGCGAAGGCAAGACCCACCACGGCAAGCGTGTCCTCGGCAAGTACGACCGCCAAATCACTGGACTTGGTACCTTTCCAGAACTTGATGAGGCTGAACGGACCCGGATCATGCGTCTCCTCGAAGCGTTCCTTCGCCTCCTTGATACCGTTGTGCAGGCTCCACGCCTCAATCGCCGCGCAAATCACAGTCACGACCAGCACGATGGCCATACTGTGCGTATCCACGGCATGCGCTTGCGGCCCGCCGGATACGACTTCGCGGATTTTCGCGATGGATTCGCTCGCCGAATACACGCCGCCGATGGCGAACAGGGAGACCGCCACAATGAAGGAGGCGAGATACCGCGCCCGGGACCAGCCCAGCGGATGCTTGCGGCTCGGCGGCCGATGCGACAGCTTGTTGCCGATAATCAGCGTGAGTTCGTTGCCGGAATCGGCGAGACTGTGCACGCTTTCAGACAGCATCGAGGCTGAATGCGTGATCATGAACACCACGAATTTCACGACCGCAACCATCACATTCGCCAGCAGCGCGGCGATGACGGCGATGCCGATGTTCGCATTGTGTTTTTCGGTGCCGTCCGGGGCGAGATCATGGTTCATGGCGGCGTTGCCGTTGGACTGCGGCCGGTTGCGTGGCACGTCGTGCGCAATGTCTGCGGCAGGTGTCCGTTGCCCGTCATGTTGACGCTCTTGTGTGGTCATCATCGTCCTCCTTGTCCGGCATCACGCCAGTCCGATGCCGGATCCTTGTTCCAGCATAGCCCGCAGACACTAGCGGCACCCAAGGTCTTCATGCATGTCCGATAAGATGGTGTTTGGTATGCCGCCCGCGACATTCCGAGCAACATACCGGCAGTGACGGTGCGATCAGCAGAGGAGGCGGTCTCGTGAGCGACGTGAGGGCGCAACTTGAACAGCTGCGGCCGGTCTACGAAACAGGCGTGCTCCGGCTCCTGTTGCGCAATCATGCGATGGCGTATGTCGCACTGCTGCGCACCTGTTTCAAACCGTTGACCGCCGAACTGCCCAAAGAAACCCTCGAAGCGCGGCTTGCCGGCGCGATCGAGGAGCTTTCCCGCAGCGGCGACTGGCAGCTCAAGGATGACGAAACCGCGCAGGACAGCGCCCATCAGACGCTTGTTGAACTCACCCGTGAAGGCGAAGGTGATTACGCGTGGCTCGCGAATTCGTTCGACCCGGCCTCACACCACTATCTGTACCGGCTGACCGCCCGCGCCCATCGCGCAATCGATGCGCTGTCCCAGCTTGAGGACACCACACGCGCCTTGTCCGGCGCCCAGGCGAATTCCATCATCATGGAGGTCGAGAACGCCCGCAAACGTCTGACGGTTGATCCCAGCGAGCGCATCAGCCTGCTCGAAGCGGAAATCCGTGAGCGTGAGCAGGAGATTGACAAGCTTCGCGGCGGCGAGGCGGTGGAGTCGTTAACCGACCAGGATGTCGAGGATATCATCGCTGTTGTGCACAACACCTTGCGTGGCGTACCGGTTGATTTGCATGAGCTTGCGCTTGAGGAGCGCGACAACGGCGACGTGCTGCGCCGACGGATGCAAGAGCATTCGATGAGCGTGGATGAGATTCTCACCGCGTATCATGAGCGCTACCGTCGCTCAATGCGCGAATCGGATAGTGGGCGTCGTTTTGAGGACGCATTCCAAGTGATTGTCACCGATGAGGGTCGTCGGCAGATTGATGACGCAATGCAGGATATCGCGCGAAGCCCGTATTTGCGCGGCGGGTCGAATCTGCTGCTCAATCAGGTGCGAGCGGAACTGAAGCGTATTTACGAGGGTATCGAGGATGTCCGCCATCAGATTCGCGTGTCCGATGAGGCGGTGAGCCGTCTGGTCCGGCAGCGTAGCGACACGCGGTATCGTACGGCTTTGGACACGTTTAACCGCTTGTTTGCCGCAATCAGCCGCGATATCAAGGATGGTGAGACGTCCCCGAGCCCGTATTCGCTTGACGTGAATGCGGCCACGCTGTCCCCGTTGCCGACGCGTCCGGCCCGTCCGATGGTGTTTACGGCACCGCCAAGTCTGGACAGCCTGTCACCGGAAAACGATGATGCCACCAAGTTCGCCGAGACGGATTTGCGGACGATGGTTGAAGCGGGTGGCCCACGATTGCGCCATATGCTGTCACTGATTGTGCGCGACCCGATTATGCGCGACGGGCGTGTGGATGTTGCGGCGAGTTTCAACCAGCTGGATGCTTCGGAGCGACGGGAAAGTGAACTCATCGGCTTTCTGGGTGCGTTGCGTGTGGATGATGCCGGACAGTTCGCGCGGTGGCGTTGCGTTTCGGCGAACGGCACGACACGCGTGTGGCGAACCCGTCCGGTTCTTGCCGACACCGATACGCTGCGCGGGATTATCGAGGAGGACGCATGACGTTGGAACAATCAAGGAAAGAGCGGGCATATGGCCGATGATATTGCCGATATGATGGCTGATTTGGGTGCATCGAACATGTCTGGCGCGGTTACGGAAGATATGCCCGCGCCCTCGGCGGATGCGACCGCCGACCCTGCGGATAATCCGCATGCGCTGTTTCCCGGGGATACGAGCACGATGGATATCGACGCGCGTACGGTTGCCATCAAGCTCAAACGCAATCGGTTCATCACTGGTGACACTTACGAGATGGCGCTCGACCATGTGGACGAGATACGGCAGTCATTGAACAATGATCTGCTGGAACTGGTGGATATTCCGCGATATCGGGTGATGTATGCCCGTCCGGTGTTGGCGGAAGACCTGGGGGCGCGCGCTTTGAAAACCCGCGCATCGTTGACGCGCGAGGAAGCGGCGATGCTGGCGCTGCTGCGCATCCGTGTGCTCGGGTATGAGAGCGCACGCGAACCGTCTGAAAACTGGATTATCAGCATTGATGAAATCCGTGCCGCCCTGACCACGGGCGCCGGGTGGCTTGCCGCACGCAACGATGAGGAAGGCGTGATGAAACGTATCAACAGTGCGATTACGCGGTGCACCAGCAACGGGTATCTTGCCGCTGTCGAAGGCACTGACGACATGTACCGTATTACGCCGCTGGTGCCGGCCGTGCTCACCACCGAACTCGCCGGACAGTGGCTGGATGATACGCGAAGCGGGAACGATCAGCATCAATCGGATGATACCGTACGCGACGATGAGGAAACGAGGCTCTCATGACCGACGACGCACTCATGGCTGACCATTGGATGCTTGCCAGCCGCCAGCTGATCAACTGGGGGTCGTACGAGGGCTACCACGTGTTCCGCCCCTCCATGGATCCGGGCATGCCGATCACGCTCCTTGCCGGGGCGAGCGAGTCCGGCAAATCCACGCTGGTGGACGCCCAGAACTCCCTGCTCTACCCTGCCGGCACGGCATTCAACAAGGCTTCGAATTCCGGGCGTTCCGAACGCAGCGATTACACGTATCTGCGTGGTATGACCGCTGTGGCCGACGACACGGACGGCGGGACAGCCGTATATTTGCGCGGTTCGGCTCAGGACGGATCGCCGACCGCGGTGTGGGGCGCCATCGTGGACACGTACGTGAATCGTATGGGTGGAGAGACGTTGTCCTGCGCGAAATTCCTGTACCTGTCCCCCGGCGACGAGCGCGGTAATGTGCGCCGTCAATACGTGTCATGGAACCATGAGATCGACCCGCGTAAGATGGACGGCTACCGCTCTTCGCCGTTCACCGCCGACCAGTTGCGCACCGTCTATCCCGGTTGCGCGGTGTATTCGAACGCCGAGAATTTCCACGAATCCGTGTGGACGCGTATGGGGTTGACGGCCGCCGCCTGCCGGCTGCTGTACAAAATCCAGTCGGCGGACGCCCCCTCGCGGCTTGACGACATTTTCAAACAGGGTGTGCTTGACGTTCCTCACGCGTTGACCAAAGCACGCGAAGCGGTGGAGGATTACGACCGGTACGACGAGAACTTCCGCAGCATGGAAGAAAACGCCCGCCAAATGGACGCTTTGCGTGAAATCCGTGACGAATACGCCGAATACCACGCCATGCAAGAGCAGGCGAGAGACCTCAGCGTCGCCGATCCGCAGGATGACGCCGGGCGGAACACGCTCAACACGTGGGTACTGTCTAAACTGGCCGTCAGCGTGCGTGAACAGTTGCCGCAGGACCGCACCACGCTCGAGCACCAGCAAGAGCAGTATCGCAAAGCCGAAACGACAGTCGACGCGTTGCAGCGTGAGCTCGACCACATCAAGGATGCGATGCACGACAAGGGCGGTGACACGCTCGCCCGCATGGAAAACGACTATGCGCAAGCGCAGAAGGAACTCGATCAGGTACGCCATACGGCAATCCGTCTTCGTCAAGCCTTCAGCAAGGTGGACGAGCCCATGCCCCAGTCCGAAACGTCATGGGAGCAACGCCAGCAGGAAGCGCAGGATTTCATCGACAACGCCGACCGGCAACGCGATGACCTGTGGCGACAGCGGGAAGCGTACGTAACCCGCCGCAACACCATCACCAGTCAGCTTGACCCCATCAAGCAGGATTTCGAACGGCAGAGCCGCAAACGCACCCGTATCACGCAAGATATGGAAGACGATCGCGCCGCCATCGCACAAGCGACCGGGCTGACCGAACGCGATCTGCCATACGTCGCCGAACTCATGGACGTGCGCAAAAACGACGAACAGTGGCGTACCGCCATGAATGTGGCATACGCGCCCATCGCGCAAACCATTCTGGTCGACTGCCGGCACGAACAGGGGTTCGCACACAAAGTCAGCACCATCGACCCGTCAACCATGTCCCGGCGCACATGGCAGTTCATCGATATCGACACCACCCGCGACAACGACCAGACCGCCACAACCGACGAAAGCAGATTGTCCGGGAAACTGCGGTTCCGCGAGGATTCCCCGTCCCTCGGGTGGTTGCGCGAGCAAACCACGTCACGCCGGCTTGACGCACTCTGCGTCCAAACCATCGATGACGGGAACACCGCACGGCAAATCCAACCGGACGGACAGATCAAAGCCGGCCAACGCGGCTCATACGGCAACAAGAACATCCGCAATATCATCGGTTTCGCCGATGAAACGTATCTGCAAGGGCTCAAACGCCAGATCGACCGCCTGACCGAACAGCTCAGGCAATGCGAACTGGATGGTCAGGACATCAAACGGCAGCAAGACCATATGGACGAGCTGCGGGCACTATCCACCCAAATCGTCGACCTGCCGTGGGCGCAAATCGACGAAGCCGGCGTCACCGCGAAAGTAGAGCGTCTTGAGCGCGATATCGACGCGATGCGCAACAACCCGGAACTCGCCAAACTCGTCGAACGGCGCGAACAGACACAGCATGCGCTCGACAATGCGATGACATCCCAAGTGAACGCCAAATTCGAGGCGGATCGCACGCAGCAGATCATCGACGCCACCAAAACGTGGCTGCGCGAGCACGCCGAGCATATCGTCGAACCCGCCGCCTTGCCGCCACTGCCCGACACCGTCACTGACACACTCAATTCAACCTACGATGCGGCAACCGGCACGGCAGGAGACAATCTCGCCCATATCACCGTCATGCCATCCCGGTCGGGCACTCGGCGGTTTGATGAACGCGTGCTGGGAGCCGTCAGCAGCGCTCTGGCCAAACGCATCGGCGAGACATCCGCACAAGCCGCCAAAACGCGTACCGCAGTAGAACGGCGGATGGCCGACTACCTGTCCCGCTGGGACGCCGACGACACGACCGTCACCCCCACCGTGGACGACTACCGGTATTACGAAGACGAGTTGGCCGACCTCTCACAGATTGTGGCGCACGCGGCCACGCCGGAGGAAATCGCCAACAGCGTGCGCAAAATCGCGCTTGACTTCGACGAACTGAGCATGAATCTCGACGATGACCAGCGCGAAGTACGCAACCAGCTTGACCGCATCAACGAGATGTTGCGCGGCCAACAGTTCGGTCCCCGTCATGGCAGCCTCACACTTGACGTCACCATCAAGCCGCAAAGCACGACATTCAGCGGTACGCTGCGCCGCATCATCGAGCAGCTCAACGCATGGCAGGCGGAGCAGCCCACCGCAGGCAGCGCGAACGGCAGCGAAGCACGGCGCGCATTCAACAGTTGCAAACCGATGATCGACCTGCTGCGCAGCGAACTGAGTAAAGTCCGCGACACCGCGGGAATCCGCCAGTATGGCGCCCGGGATCTCGATTCCCGTGCCCGTAGTTCCTTCTACGCGGTCGTCCACCATGATGACGGTCCGGATGAACGCATCTCCTCGACCGGCGGCAAATCCGGCGGTGCGTTGCAGGAGCTCACGTCGTTCGTGTACGGCGCCGCACTCATCTATCTGCTCGGCGGCGATATCAGCGGCCACCCCACCTACACCACGCTGTTCCTTGACGAAGCGTTGATCAAGGCGGATGGCCGGTATACGCAACGCGCACTCAACGTGCTGCCCCAGCTGGGATTCCAGGTCATCGTGTCCGCCCCGGAAAGCAAAACCGGTGAAATCCTCGAGATGGCGACACGCGGCTACGTGGTGATGAAAGACGAGACCCAGCATTCGCATTTGCAAGAGCTTGACTTGGTCGGTGCACATGCGGATGGCGGAGCGTTCGACGGACCTTCGGCAGGCTCTGCCCGGCCTGTGGGGCTGCCGGCCGAGGCACACTGATGGCAGGCTCACGCGCACGCGGTGTGGATGCGGCGAAGGCGCCTGAGGCGATCCGCAGCATCGTCACGACATATCTGGCGCGACACCGGTACGATGCCGTGCCGTCGTGGCCATTGATGTTCGCCGTACGATGGCCGGATCAGCGCACGCTGACCACTCAAGCGCCCGACTGGCATCGGGCCAATAACGCGTTGCGTGAGTGGGCACGACGATGTGGGTGCGCGACCACGGAAAAGAACCGGCTTATGGTCACGCCTGTGGCGTTGATTGACACGGTCGGCGTAACCGATGAGGCTACAGCACTGCGCGTGGTCGGCGAGCAAGCGGCACGACGGTATCGCAAGGCGCGTGAGCGCATCGACCGGCTGGTCGGCGAACTCGATGTTTCACGTGAAACGGCATCGGTTGTAGCGAATATGCTGGACCGTGAATCCGATACGGATTTCACCTTGGCCATCCAAGCCGCACGGTTTTTCGCCACACATGACGTCTCAGGCATGACCCCGCGGCAGGTTCCACTCGCCGGATTCAGCGCCAAATGGCTCGATCAGACGCACGCCAAGCGGCGTGGCGCAATATGCACGTTATGCGGCAAAGATTCACTGGGACTATCCGAACGATCGGTGGAATTACGCATGCGGTGGCTCGACCCGGCGGACGCGGACAAGCCGGAGATGATAGTCACCACGCCGTGGCAGCCGGGCGGCGAGCGTGATATCTGCTACGTCATCATCGTGGAAAATAAGGATACATATCTGGGTATGCCGGCCATCAGAGACGGACTGTGCGTGTGGGGCGCCGGCAGGGCGATCGAAGCATCGATATCACTGCTGCCATGGCTGGGCACGTCCGGCGAACGCGGCCGCGAAACGCACGTCGTGTATTGGGGCGACATGGATGCCGACGGCCTGGAAATCCTCGATGCCGTGCGACAAGCCGGGGTACGCTGCCGGTCGCTGTTCATGGATGCGGAAGCTTACCGGCGCTACTCGTGGTTCGGGACGAATCTCAAGCCAGAAGGCACTCCTATCGCTACGCGCGAACCCAAAGCGACACCCATGCTCGACCCCAGTGAACGCGAACTGTACCAGATGGTCTGCGGCGCCGACCCTTCCAGCCGCCCCGACCATCTTCGTGTCGAACAGGAGCGCATCCCGCTTGCCGATGCCGTCAACGCGCTACACTCATTAGGCTGGCCGATTATCAACCATCAACACCAGGAGACACGATGACAGACAACGCGCACCAGGAGTCCATACGGCTTGAGGCCGGGCAGACTGCCCCGGATTTCACACTTCCCAGCGACACGGGCGATACCGTCACCTTGTCCGCACTGCGGGGCAAGAACATCGTCCTATATTTCTATCCGGCGGCGATGACACCCGGATGTACGACGGAAGCCTGCGATTTTCGTGACAATCTTGCACGTTTGTCAGCTCGAGGATTCACCGTGCTCGGTGTGTCGAAGGATCCGCTCGACAAGCTTGCGCGATTCCGCGAACGCGACCATCTGACGTTCCCGCTGCTGTCGGATCCCGATCTGGCAGTGCATCGCCTATACGGCGCGTACGGCGAGAAGAATCTGTATGGCAAAGTGCGTTTGGGAGTGATTCGTTCGACGTTCGTGATTGACGGCGACGGCATCATCCGTGTCGCAAAATACAATGTGCGGGCGAAAGGGCATGTCGATTCCCTGCTGCGGGCGCTCGACAAGCTTGATGATCAGGAGTGGATGCAGCGGTAACGCGTGGTGGGGGCGCCAGAACGCCTTGGACGTCGGAATCAGGGTGCTGGGTATCACGCCCAGTGGAAAAGCGAAACCCCGCAGCGTGAACGGCAGTAGGCGTTCCCCAGCCATGTGTGCCGCGAGTTCGGCCACACCGCTCCCAGTCTCGGGGCATTCTGGCTCATCCAGATGCTGGGGGCGCGGCCGTCGGCGCTGCGAGAGCCGAGCAGGTTAAAGCCGTTCTTCTCCACCAGCCAATCGGGATGCTGGGTGGCGATGGCGAGCCCCTCTTCAAGCGTGAGCGGCAGACGCTCGTCGGAGTCGATGAGTTTGCGCGCGACATCCGGCTCACGATTGATGTATGCGGTGCCCGTATGCGGGTCGATGACCAGGTAGAACGGGCCTTCCGGCGGCTCGAAACCGTCTTGCGGCAGGAAACTGGCGATATCTCGCGGCGGCATGGTCGTGAAACCGGCCATGCGGTTGATACTGGTTCGCGCGATCAGGGATTCCGGGGAAACCAATTCACGCGTAGGTACGAGCAGAATATTCGAGCCGAGATCACTGTCTTCGAGCGCGCTGATGAGCGGACGTGCGAGGGCGCGGAATGCCTCGGCGCTCATATCAGCCACATCAGGGTAGCCAAGCGCGACAATGCGGTCGAGCTGCTTCAATGCTTCCTGCGATGCGATGGACATACCTCCCAGTGTAGGACATTCGTATGAAGGGCGACGAATCGTATGCCGGCGGCGGGCCAACGACCATCGTCGCCGCCGGGAATCAGCCGATACCCCCCGCAACCCACGATTCCTGCCCAGCGATCCACAGATACCCCGGCATCCGCCACAACCCGATGCAACAGGCACTGCATCCGGCACTCCCCGCACACCCCAACCCCCGGCAACCCACAGATACCCACCCAATTCCCTCTCCCCGCACGACAGCACCGTCAACCCCCACCAACCGGCGCCGCAACCCGCACAACCTGACACAACAGGCACTGCATCTGACGATTCCTATGGCCCCGACCCACGGCAACCCACAGATACACCCGTAACCCGCGATTCCCGCCAACCGGCACACCAGCGACCCGCAAATACCCCGGCATCCTCCACAACCCGGCACAACCGGCACGATATCTGACACCCCTGCAACCATCCCCGTACAGGAACACGGAACTCGTGCGATATCTCTAGCCGCCTTCCGATGCGACACACCCATATCAATTTGCATGTCTCATGGTTCGTGATATCCTATTCGAGTTGCCCGGTTACGCACACAAATGCGTTTCCACAAGCAATGGAGGATTCGCCTAGTGGTCTATGGCGCACGCTTGGAAAGCGTGTTGGTGTAACAGCCTCACGAGTTCGAATCTCGTATCCTCCGCCAGACACCCCGGATGCCAAGCATTGCAAGGCATCCGGGGTTTTCCATAAAATGCGAAATGGGCACTGGATATGGTCCTGCCCCGCCGGCAGACCGCTGGCTCCCGGGATTCCGGGTCTCAGTGCGGATTATGCTCTTGCAGTAAGGACCTTTCCGCCATCATGCGTCATGACACATGATGGCGGAAATCGACACCCAACTGCCTTACCCGGCATCAACCGCGCCCGGCAGCGCATCCGAAACGATACAGCGCCCAACCGTTCCCATACCGGCTCAAATCCCGCACTTTGACGAGCGTACCGCGCTTCTCGTAGTGCGCGATCAGTCCTTCATCGTGGAACGGGTCGAACTGCTGGCGGAATGTGAACATCTGTAGGCTCGGCGCTTGAGGGCCCATCGTCAGGAAATACGTGGGCGTGCCGTTGCCACCCAACGGGCACACGGTGTCCAACAATCGACGGTCATCCCCCGAAGCGAATGACAACTCGGTCTGCTCGAATTTCGCACCATGCTTCTCTTTCATCGGATTGTAAATCGGGTACAGCATGTTGGCTCCGTACAGGCTCACCGCGTACATCGAGCCGTTCAACGGGTCGGAAACAATGACCGCGCGCGTACCGGTCACCTTCACTACTTCAGCGAGCGCTTGGTATTTGCTGGATGTCAGCTGCTCGTCCGGCTGTTCATCGGTCAACTGCACGTTGTGGTAGACCGATTGCGCCAGCGCAGCCCGTTCCGTATTCCCGAACTGGCATGCGACGACAAGCGCAGCCAACACAATCACTACGATGCTTTGCCGTGCCACGCGCGTCAGACGCGGCATCAGCCCGTCATCGCCCGCGACCGCGCATGCGGCGAACACGAGCAGCGGAATCACGCCGAACGGGATCATGCTCAACGGTCGGGTTTCAGCGCGATACCAAACCGCGGCGACGATATTGGGGAACCAGCCGGTCAGTGAGGTCGAGCACACGAATAGCAGCATGAGCAACAGCCATGCGGCAATCAGCGCAATCGCATCCCGGCGGGCGTTGCGGTATGCTGCGGGCGGGCGAACGATGACACACACCACGATTATCAGCGCAAGCACGGTTACGCCCACCATCAGCCATCCTGCCGGCCCGGAGATGTTGTCCGTCATGAAGATACGGAGCGCTTCCGGCACGCTGCGTGACGGGACGAACGTGTGGAACCATGATGCCGGATTGCCGTACCGCTTGGACTGGTAGGAGCCGCGCATGTACGCGAACAAGGCCACCGCCCCGCACACGACCACGCCGGCGAGCGCCGCGATGACTTTCCACGGCATGCGCAGCACGATGAACGGCACCATGAGCAGCAGCCAGGAGAACACGATGCGCGGGTGGGCGAATACACACAGCCCTCCTACGGCGATGAAACCGAGGATCCACGGCCATACACGCGCCTGTGGCGCTGCAGGCCGTATCGTCTTGTCATCCTCGTCATCTGTCGTATCCCCTGACTTGCGCCGCTGCCAGCTGCCGGTCAAGGCGTCGCACAACCGCAACGTGACGTACAGCCAGTACGGGAGCAGCGTGGTCGCCAGTCCGTAGGCGTATAGCGGTCCACGGGCGAGCATCAGGAACGGGTGGCTTGCGGACGATACGGACAGCACCGGCACGATAATCGCCATCGAGCACGAGAACGGCCGCCAATCGGACTTGTCCACCAATCGCGTCCAATATGTGGACAGCATGAGGACGCCGGCCGGCCATACGATACCCGAAGTCGCCAGCCACACGATGTTCACCGCCGTGAACACGGACATCTGCGCCCCGAATACCGACGCCACCTGCACCAATCCGGCCGCAAGCATATGGAACAGCGGTGGGTAATACGCGTCATTCGGCCACAAGTGCGTCGTCGCGCCAAGTCCCTCCCCCAAAATCCGGCGGACGAAATAGTAATGCGCTGGGGCGTCAATCTGCTGCAACGGATAATGCCAGATCATCGACGTGTGCGGGAACCACCCCATCACTACGCCGAACGCAATACCCACCCCGATTATCGAGCACAACGGCAACATCCACCGAGCATATTTCACTCGCCCATCTTATCCTGACGCGTGGTATGGATCCGTCGCACGGAGACGAAATAGGCCGCGAAATCAAGCACCATCCGCCACGCGCAACTGAAACACCAACGAAGTTCCCAGCATTTAGTCAGCACCATGAACGTAGACTGACCATATATGTACGCGTCGGCGGCGATGCCGCCAGAGACTGGAGAAGCAATGTTCGTTCTCAAGAACGCATGGGCAGCTCTCAAACGCCACAAGTGGCGCTCCCTGCTCACCATCATCATCGCCTTGCTCGTCACTTTCGGCACGATGTTTTCCACCGCGGTCATCCACGCAAGCGATACCGCGTACGGTTCCGGTTATGACGCCCAGCAACCGACGCTCGACCTCAAGCTCAAGCAATCCGTGCAATCCACATACGATGGCGCCGATTCCAGCTGGAGCAAGCATTATCTGACGTGGACGAAGTACTCCACGTACGCGAGCGCCGCGCAGAGCGCAAACCTCACCTTCACCTACACCTTCACGGAGGCCGTGCCGGTCCGGCAGACCGCCAAATTCAAGGCCGTAGCCGGCACCGCCGACCAGGATGCCGGCAAAACCGGCGGCGAGTTCACGCTGCGCACCTTCTACAGCAAGGAAGCGGCTGCCGCCAACGCTCAAGGCGCGTTCACCATCGTCAAGGGCAAGAACATCTCGTATTCCACGTCCAGCACGGATTCGACTTCGGCGCTGATCTCCGAAACCGTTGCCAAGAAGAACAATCTCAAGGTCGGCGACACGTTCACCATCGCCAATCCGACCGATGCGAAAACCACCGTCAAACTCAAAGTCGCCGGCATCTACCGGTATAAGGACGGCAAGGCGGCCGCATCCACGAAACTCGCGAAAGACAATCGTGACAACGCGATTTTCGTCGGCTACTACGCGTTCGCCATCAACGGGTTCGACAGCACCACCGGCAAAGGCTGGGCCATCCCCGATCTTCAAGTCACGTTCACCATGGACAGTATGAGCGCCTATAAGAAGTTCGTGAAGCTCATCAACAAGGCGAAGCTGCCGTCCGGCTATGAGATCGTTTCGACTTCGCTTGACGCTTACGCCGCACGCATCAAGCCTTTGGGCAGGCTGGCGGAACGCTTGCGCGTCGTACGGATCGTACTGCTGGCGGTCGGCGGCCTGCTGCTCATCGTGCTGGTGGCGCTAAGTTTGGTCGGCCGCCGCGGCGAAATCGCCACAGCCATGCTGGTCGGCGTGTCCAAGACACGTATCGCTTGGCAGTTCATGCTCGAAGTGCTGATACCCACGGTCTGCGGTTTCGCGATCGGCGCGTTGGCCGGCGGGTTCGGCACCAAGCCGCTCGCGCATTGGGCGGCCGGCGGCTATGACGTCGCAATGTCCGCCAGCCTGGTGTGGCAGACCATCGGCTACGGCCTGCTCGCCTGCCTGGTGTTGGCGTTCATTGCCATGTTCCGTGTCGTCGCCGTACGCAAAATCTCGGTGTTTGAGCCGCGAGCCACCACTGAAGCCAAGGAGGAATCCAAGTGAGCGAAAAGAACGAGACCACTCAAGCCGACGAATCCGTGGACAGCGTGGAGTTCAGTGTCGTCATTGATGACATTGACGCTGACACCGCCGCCGCAAAGGCCGACGATACTGCGGCCACGCCCGCAGATACACCCGACCACGAGGTCGCCCACGCCGATGCCGCAACCAGCACGTCGTCACGTATCGACCGGGAGTTGCGCGGCCGCCGTCATGTCGCCCTGAAAGCATATCCTGCGTTCGCGTTCAACAACATCATCCTGAAAAACCGCAAAACCGGACGCAACGTGCTCGACAACATCAGTTTCGACTGCTATAACGGCCGCACGGTCGCGATCATGGTCGACCCGGAGGACCCTGAACAGCGGGTCGGTTTCATGGCCGTCGCGTCAGGCATGCTGTACCCCACCAGCGGCAGGGTCATGCTGAAAAGCAATGATCTGGCGTCCTTCGACCCGTCTGAGGCGCGCGCCCACCGGCTCGGCGTCGTACCGCAACAGTATGCGATCCGCGACGATTTAGACGCTATCGGCAATCTCGTGTACACGATGGACGCCTCCGGACGCAACTTCCTGCGCTCCAAAGTCGATATCGCCCGCGATCTGCTTGACCAGACCGGGTTCGGCGACGGTAGCGAGCAGGCTGTGGAAAACTATGAGGCGCTCGTGCACACGCCCGCCGGCAAGCTGCGGGAAATTGACCGGAGACGATTGGCGATTGCACGGGCGATCTGCTGCGAAGCACAAATCCTGCTGCTTGACGAGCCGACCGGAGGGCTTGAAGCGGGTGATGCTTCATCTATCCTCACGCTGCTGACCCAGCTCGCCCGGCCGAACCGCAAGACCGCAGATACCGGGCGTTGCGTAATCATCGTCACTGACAGCGAGGATGTCGCCGACAGGTGCGATGACGTGTTCGCCTTGTATGACTAATCGGTTTCCCGCCGATAGCGAGTGGAGGCCTGCACCCCGGTAATTCGAGGGCGCAGGCCTCCACTCGTATTTCGCGCCGGTTTGCGATCGCTCACACCACACGCTGATGGAACCGTTCGGCAAGCGCCGGAATGTCAGGCTCGCCGTATTTGCCGACCAGGTCAAGCCAGGCACGGCGGTTCTCCTCGCCGAAGCGGGCCGCCTTGTTCGCATACGATTGTGCGGTGAGGAACTTCGGGGGCACGGACTTGCTGTTGTACTTGTCAGCTACCATAACCACCTCCTGTTCGAGGTTGACCGGCACGTAATCCGCCGGCGGCAAGGGCAGCCCCTGACGGATCACCTCGTCCTTCGTCAATCCCACACCGGTATGGTTGCGCGCGAACTGGGCGATGGACTCGTCCACACCCTCATCCAGCAGATACCGATAGCCGAGCAGACCGTGCTCGATGTAGCGCGGTCCGTCGAATTTCAAGGGTTCACCATCGGATCCGTCGTGCTTAAGCACACGGTACGTGCCGATGTCGTGCAGCAATCCGCCAATCACTACCAGATTCTCGTCCAGGAGCCTCGGCGGGATTTCGCCGCCGGTGATGCCGTCAGAGGGGGCGGCCTGCGACGGGTCGGGGCGACCGGACGCGTCCGTCGGTAGCGTGCAGCGCCGCACGAACAGCGCGTTCTGGTGCCTCACGATTTCGCGAGCGATAGTCGCCACGATGACGCAATGCGTGTGAATCAGATCGTATGCGGCCTGCGACGGCGCGATGTTCCTGTGCAGCTCATCGACTTGGGCCAGTGTCGGAATATATCCACTCATACCGTCCATTGTAGGGAGCTGTCACCCATAACCAGTCGCGAGGAAACTGCCCGCATGATCCCCGCATAAGAAGCGAATCAGATGGATTCGATACGGAACTCGCCGGTACGATTCGAAGCGACGACCATCTGGTCGTTGCCCAGCTCCGTCCAACCATCAGACTCGTCCTGCGGGAATCCGGAACTGGCGACGACCACACCCTCCGCCGTGCCATCGGCGCCCAGAATCCGCCGATACCTGATCACACGATAGTCGATGGCATGCTGCTGCCAGCCATACCCCGCGTACACTTCCATGATGCGCGGCGGGACTTCGGTACGCCCCGACGCCCGCAATACGACCAGTTGGTCATCGCTCTGGATCATGCAGTTGTAGCTAGACTTCGGATAGCTTTGCCGCAGCTCGCGCACCGCCTGGGCAACCGCCTCATCCAGCGGGAAGCCGAAACCGATGTATTCCAAAATCACAGCGAAAAACACCGCGGAATCGCTGCGCCCGCCCGTGGACAGGAACACGCTGCGATCGACGGGGAAATCATGATTCTCGATGATATTGCGGCCATAATCATCGGAAATATCGCCATTGTGAGCGAAACTCAACCCGTTCGCGAAGAATGGCTGTTGGTTCTCCAAAATCAGCGGCAAATGCGAGCTGGCGAGACGGAAATGCCATAACGCACCACGGGCCGGCTGCACGGCAAGCTCGTCAAACACCGGGTCATGCAACGCCGGCGTAGTGGACTTGTACAGGCGCGTGCCGGTTTCCGGCGACGGCGCACCGCCATCGCGACGGTACGGAGGCTCCTGGGGGGTGCACAGCGAAGCGGTGCCCCAACCGTCATTGTGGACCATGCTCATCGCACGAAAATCCTTGACAGTCTGCTCGCCACCCAGCACATCTTGTAAGCTGCGGTTGATTCCCGCAGTCGCATAACCCAGTAACCTGCACATAATCATCCACTCTAGCGGGCGGTGGGACACCGTTGATGCGTGTGGCTATAGAGGCTGGTTATATCAAGGCCGCCCGCTCCTGCAGGAGGAACGGGCGGCCTTGGGCGTACGGCATCAGCGGCTACTGGTTCTTACGCTGATTGGCCTGTCGCTGTTGCGAGCCGGACGCGGCCGACTTCTGATTACGAGCCGGCTTGGTCTCCGACGCTTGCGCCGCGGACTGTTTCGTGGCCTTAGCGGATTTTGCCGAGGATTTCGTCAAAGCGAGCACATCCTCATTCGACTCGACCTGCCGCAGATTATTCGCTTCACGCTTAAGCCTCGGCGGTCGACGAGTCGACAGGAACAGCGGTTGCACCTCAATCAGCGGATTGTACGGCGCCAGACCGAACCATTTGACTGGAGACCCCGCCGCATGGCGGATCGCATACTTCATCTGCAGGGATAGCGCACCACGCTCAGAAATCGTGGATTCCGGCATCAACGCCTTATGGATCAGCACATACTTGATGGTGCCCACCCCTGGATCGGCGTCGAGCTTCGGATACTGCGACTTCTGCTGCGGCAGCTCGCCCGTATGCTCCAAATCGTGCATGATCTGGTGGATGTATGCAGGAATCGACTGGGACACCTTGAATCCAAGCTTGATCTTCACACGGAACAGGTAATCCGTACCGAAATTCTCAACCGAATACTCGCGCGTGCACGGCTCGTCGGTCGTCTGCACCGAAACCGCCCACCAGGCGCGTGCACGCTTGGGATGGTCCGCGAAAATCGAGAAGAAGATATCAGTGTCAAGACGCTTCATTTCACTATCAGACGTCAGATACACGATATTGTCCGCGAAATACGGGATACGGAAGTCACCGTGCAGCTTCTCGAGCGCAGGCAGGAAATCCTTGCGCTTCATATGGCGGCGCTGTGATCGCTCGATCTTCGTACCGTCATTCCACGTGACCATGATTGTCAGGATCATCAGCGTGAGCAGCATCGTGAACCAACCACCATGCAGGAACTTCGCCATCGAGGCGATGAAGAACATGAACTGGATGGACAGGAACACGATCGAGAACACGATGGCCCCGACCTTGTGCCGGTTGTACCACATGTACACCGCGAGCAGCACGGTTGTCGTGATCATGGTGATAGTCAATGCGAGACCGTATGCGGCGGAAATATGTTCCGAATCGCGGAACAGGAACAGCACGGCGAGCGTGGAGACACACAGCACGCCATTGACCACCGGAATGTACAGCTGGCCGCGCGTGCGAGCCGGGTAGCGCACTTGCAGATGCGGCATCCAGTTGAGGCCGGTCGCTTCGGCGACCATCGTGAACGCACCAGTGATCAGCGCCTGCGAAGCGATGATGCCTGCGGTGACCGACAACGCGACCGCAAGATAGCGCACGCCAGGGCTCATCATCTGGAAGAACGGGTTCAAGCTCTCCACGTCCTCAAGCGCCGAATTGTGCTGGTTGCGCAGCATCCACGCGCCCTGCCCGAAATAGTTGAACACGAGCGCGATCTTGATGAACGGCCAGGTGAAGTAGATATTGCCTCGGCCCACGTGGCCCATATCCGAATACAGCGCCTCGGCGCCCGTGGTCGACAGGAAGACCGTGCCCATGAGGGCGATGCCGGCCGCGTTATGCGGGCTGAACAGGAAGCGGATGCCGTACACCGGGTTGAGGGCGGCGAACACACTCCAATCGTTGCTCAGGTTGAACACGCCGACGACGGCGAGGAAGCCAAACCACACCATCACGATACTGCCGAACACGCGGCCTATGCTTTCCGTGCCGCGAGACTGGACTGAGAACAGCAGCAGGATGATGATCGCGGTGATGATCATCGTCAGATTCGCGTTTTCCCGGAACATGGGTTCAAACACGGGAATGGTTTTCAAACCTTCGACTGCCGAGGAAATCGACACGGCCGGGGTGAGTACCGAATCCGCGAGGAATGCGGCACCGCCAAGCATCGCGGGGATGGCCAGCCAGCCGCCATACTTGCGAATCAGCGAGTACAGGGCGAAGATGCCGCCCTCGCCTTTGTTATCGATGCGCATGGCGATCAGCACGTATTTCACGGTGGTGATTAGCGTGATCGACCAGAATACGAGGGACAGCACGCCGAGGATCGCTTCCCTATCGGCGTTCTGGATGCCGCCTTGCCCGTTGAGGAAGGTTTGCATCGTGTACAACGGCGACGTACCGATATCGCCGTAGACCACGCCCAAGGCGACAACCGCCATGGTGAATGTGACTTTGTTCGGACCGGATTGCACGCGTGTCCACCAGCGGCCGATAGCCCCCTTGGTCGCGGTTTTCGCGAGTTTTTCCGCTTCTTTATGTTCTTCTTCTTGCTGCTTGGCGATTACCTCGCGCTCTTCTTTGGTCGACGTCTTGCGAGAGACCTTGGGCGCGTTGGTGAAGGTATCGGCCTTCAGCAACGTCTCGCGCATACGTTCGTCAGCCTGCTGCTCTTGCGATTGCTTCGACTGATTGGCGGTATGCGAAGATTCACGCTGCCGTGATTCCGCCATAACATATCCTCCATCGGCGGGGACCATCCCCGCTCGTGAACTCTCATGTCCGGCAAACGAACCGCGATGCCATCACGATTCCTTTACAGACAGCCGCAAGTTTATACGACGGACGCGAGATATTGCAAAAATCCGGGCGCAATATGGGGGACATACGGAGGTTCTGCCTAATTTTTTACGGCCGCGCAACCGCCCGACGCCGACGACACCGGCATCCCGCAACCACCGATTTCTCCCAGAGTCAGAAACCCGAAGATACGCCGCCATCCATGACACCCCGAACAACATCCCGCGCAGGAACCCCGAGGCACCAACGTAACCATCACAACCTGCCGGAGATACCAGCACAACCAACCACCCCCGGATCACCCACGACACAGGAACCTCGAGATGCGCCATCATCTCCAACCACCCGACACACGACCAATGCAGGAACGCGCAGGCATCAGCGTAACCGGCGCTACCTGCCAGAGATACCGGCACAAATCGCCATCCCCGGACAACTCGCCACGCAGCAACCCAAAGATGCACCGCCATCCGCGACTTGCCGCGCACCCGCTCAAACGCCATACACCTCGCGCGTGGTACGTCGGGTGGCGCGCGCGACCTCGGCGATCGGCAGATCAAAGACATCGGCGAGCGCGGCGAGCGTATACGGGATCATGTACGGCGCGTTGGTGCGGCCTCGGTAGGGCATCGGAGTCAAATACGGCGCATCCGTCTCCACCATGATGTGGTCGAGACCCACCAGCCGAGCCGACTCACGGATCCCGTCATTACCCTTATAGCTGACCGTTCCCGAAAAGCTCAGATACCAGCCGTGTTCCGCGGCGACGCGTCCCATGTCGGCGTCACCGGAATAGCTGTGGAACACCGTGCGTTCGGGACTGCCGTCCGCGAGTAGTGTATCGATGACTTCCCTATGCGAGTCGCGGTCGTGGATCTGCATGGGCAGACCCAGCTCCTTGGCGAGCGCGATATGGTCGCGGAAGGCTTGCCGTTGCAGTTCTTTGGCGCCCTCACCCGTGCGGAACAGGTCCATGCCGGTTTCGCCGATGGCCACCACTTCATGCGGATGGTCGAGCGCCAGTCGGTGTACGCGTGCGAGCGCGTCTTCGAAACTGACGTCGTGGTACGGCTTGTAGCTCAATGGCAGGCCATCCGGTCCGGGAACACCGCGATGCCCGTGCAGCACGGCCTCATTGGGATGAATGGCGAGCGCCGCGTGCACGGTACCCGGATGGTCGAGAGCCATCTGCACAGCGGTATTAAGGTTCGGATATTCGCATCCGACATCAATGACGCCTTCAACACCGACGGCTTGCGCTTGGGCGAGCAGTTCTTCGACCGAGTACACGGGTACCGGCGGCTGATCGCGTTCGATGGCCTGCCGGTTCATTTCGCGGGCGAAGGGGACGACGCTGGCCACATGCGTGTGATTGTCGATGACTTGCGCGTCGGCGGGGAGCGGTTCGGGGGCGGGCGCCCAACTGCGGTCGCGATGATGATGCTTGGACATGGCTTCCAGTCTAATCGGGGGCGGTCGCGTGATGGTTCTGCCCCGTGGCTGCCCGGAACCGGCGCGGAGTACGATGTTGGTTCTGACAAAGGCACATGCACACACATGCGTACACATGCGTACACGAGCAAGGAGCATTATGGCGAATGACGACACCACCAATCCGACCGATCAGAAAGCGCTGCGCCCTGGGCAGCTGCGCGAGTTTTCCCGCCGGTTCAACGCCGACCGGGCGAACGCGGTTGCGGCGAACGCTGCCACAAGTGCGGGCGTGTTGAAGGCAGCCACCGATTATCATGGCGTGCGCGCGTTGCCGCGTAATTTCTCGATCGAACTCAAGCAAGGGTCGATTACGAATCAGGAGCGTTCCGGCCGCTGCTGGATGTTCGCCTCGCTCAACACCCTGCGTTACGAGCTGATGCATCGTTGGAAGCTTGAGGATTTCGAGTTTTCTGAGTCCTACTTGTTCTTCTGGGATGCGGTCGAAAAATCGAATACGTATCTGGAGAACGTGCTCACGACATTGGACGAGCCGACCGACAGCCGCGTGTTCGAAATCATCAATGACACGGTGGCCGATGACGGCGGCTGGTGGCAGATGTTCGTCGCCTTGGTCAACAAATATGGTCTGGTCCCGAAATCAGCGTATCCGGAATCCGCGAATTCCCGCAATTCCGACGCGTTCAAGCAGTATCTGAACACCAAGCTGCGCGAATTCGCCGCCGACTTGCGTGACCGTCACGCGGCGGGCGACAGCGTAGATGCGTTGCGTGAGAGAAAAACCGAGGATATGGCGACGGTGTACCGCATCTGCTGCATCGCGCTCGGCGAACCGCCGGAACGCTTTGATTTCCTGGCCCGCGCCAAGGACGATGATGATGCCGACGGCAAGAAGGGCGCCGACAAGACAACGGACGCCAAGGATACCAAGGATACCGGTGAGGACGGCCGCGACGACCGTCCTCAGATCCGCGAATACGGCATCACGCCGCTCGAATTCATGCACAAATACGTGCCGGTGGATGTGAACGACTCGGTCACCCTGTGCAACGCGCCGATGGCCCGCACCCCGTTCGGCAAGCGGTACCGGATCAAGTGGACGGCGAATGTGGCGGAAGCCGGGGATATGGAGTTCGTCAACGTGCCGCTTGACGTGTTCCGCAAGGCGGCGGTCGACCAGCTCAGCGCCGGCCACCCGATCTGGTTCGCGTGTGATTGCATGCAGTTCTCGCTGCGTGACGCCGGGATTTTCGACCGCGGCACCGTGCGCGTGGACCAATTGTTCGGCACCGAGTTCACCTTTGATAAGGGTCAGGGCTTGGAATACTGGGATTGTGCGAGCAATCACGCGATGACGCTGACCGGCGTGAACCTGGATGCCGACGGCAGGCCGAATCGTTGGAAGGTTGAGAACAGCTGGGGCAAGGATGCCGGCGAGGACGGCTATTATGTCGCGTCCGCGGATTGGTTCGACCGTTTTGTCACCGAGCTGATCATCCGCAAAGAATATCTGGACGAGGCAACGAAGGCGATCCTCGAAACCGAGCCGGTGGATATCGAGCCGTGGCAGCCGCTGACCCGCCGCTGCGACTGAGACCCTCACCACCACCCGCTTCTGCCGACGCTGAGAGTCCTGTCAGTGTCGGTAGAAGCTACATCTCCACCGTCTACCGACGCTCAGGGGCACGTCAGCGTCGGCAGAGGGTGGAGAAAAGAAGAAACCCGGCGGTTGGAGCCACCGGGCGAGAGAGAAGAGAGAAGAAGGGGTTCAATTATGGGGTCCTCGCGGGCCTCGCCATCGGTCGAACCGTTGACATGATTTATATAACCGCCTGATTCTTAGAGTAACAATGCGCGTTTCTGAGAATAGTCTGGCAATTCTGTAACGAAATTGTGCCGAAAGGTGTCTCACGTCATGCCGCGCACAGTTACCGTACGGTTGCGGCGACTTTCTTCTTGTACGCCGTCCCCCACTGTTCCAGCGAGTCAAGCACCGGCTTCAGGCTTCGGCCGAGCGGGGTCAGCGAGTATTCCACTCGTGGCGGAACCTCCGCATACACATGACGTTCGACCAGCCCGGACGCCTCCATTTCACGCAGCTTGGCGGTCAATACTTTCTGCGAGACGCCGCCGATGGACTGCTTGAGCTCCCCGAAACGCTTGGTGCCGGGCATCAGATCGCGCAACACAAGCACTTCCCACTTGTTGCCAATCAGCTTGAGCGTGGTTTCGACCGGGCAGGCCGGCAAATCCTGGGACGACACGCCGAGAGCCGTCTTTTCGGTCATGATTTTTGCTCCTCGTTTTCCTTGAAACTATCAAATTGTTACCGATTAGTACCCAAGGCACTTTCCCTTGCTTGGTTTCTTTTTGTAACTATACGCGCTATAGTCAATAGTGTCAAAAAGAAACGGAGGTTCAAAAAGATACTGATATGCTTCGCAGCGCGGTCATCCGACCGGCAGCGCGCCACGGATCGAACTTGAACCAACAAACAGAGAGGAACACCAATGACCCCCATCGCAGTTGTTGCAGCAAACGGCAAGGCCGGCAAGCTCATCGTCAAGGAAGCCGTCGATCGCGGCTTCGACGTCACCGCCGTCGTGCGCGGCGAGAACAAGACCAACGCCCAGCACGCCATCATCAAGGACCTGTTCGACCTGACCGCCGACGACCTCAAGGGCTTCGACGCGGTCGTGGACGCCTTCGGCGCCTGGACCCCCGACACCCTGTCACAACACTCCACCTCGCTCAAGCACCTGGCGGACATTCTCTCGGGCACCGACACGCGTCTCATCGTGGTCGGCGGCGCAGGCTCGCTGTACGTGGACCCCGAGCACAAGACACAGCTCGTTGACACCCCGGACTTCCCGGACGCGTTCAAGCCGCTCGCCAAGGCACAGGGCAAGGCCCTCGCCGAGCTGCGCGAGCGCAAGGACGTGCGCTGGACCTTCGTTTCCCCGGCTGCCGATTTCCAGGCTGACGGCGAGCGCACCGGCAAGTATATTCTCGCCGGCGAAGAGCTGAAGCTCAACGATCGCGGCGAATCCATCATCAGCTATGCCGATTATGCCATCGCCATCGTTGATGAGATCGCCGAGGGCAACCATATCGGCCAGCGCATCTCCGTGATGCGCGCCTGAGCCCGAGCCGCGCCCTTGCCGCTCTTCGCGATAATCGACGTCAAGCCAATGCCCACCTCCCACAACCGGTACGATACCGTCATGAGAGGTGGGCTTGTCTGTCACGCGATGTTACGAGCGCGCCCCGGGGCACGAGACAAACCCAAAACGGCCCCCCACCCCCAGAAAGGCATGACATGAACCAGCTTGCGCAACGCTTGACACCGCTGGTGAGCTACCTTGCCGACGAACGCGCCCACACCGGCGGCTGGACGCCGGGTATCCGCACCGATGAAGCGGCCCTGTCCGCCATGACCGCGCAGGACCTGTGGGCGCTGTTCCGTGCATTCGTGAACACGCGCGAACCGATCGAGCCGGACAAGGGGTGGCTCAAGGACCAGGACGCCCTGTTGCACGATATCATCGCAGACCGGGGTATCACCGCCATCGACGACGCCTGCGTCATCCCTTCCGCGACCGACCCGCGGCTGCGGTTGTGGCGCGGCGATATCACCGCGATTCGGGCGGATGCCATCGTCAACGCGGCCAACAGCGAGATGCTGGGGTGCTGGGCGCCGGGGCATCTGTGCATAGACAACGCCATTCACACCTTCGCAGGCGTCGAACTGCGCCTGGAATGCGCGCGGATTATGCGCGAACAAGGCACGCCCGAGGCGACCGGACGCGCGAAAATCACACCGGGGTACAATCTGCCGGCTACGCATGTCATCCATACCGTCGGCCCAATCGCCGCCGGACACCCCAGCGACCGCGACCGCGAACTGCTCGCCTCAAGCTATCGCAGCTGCCTCGATCTCGCCGTCGCACACGGCCTGCACAGCATCGTGTTCTGCTGCATCAGCACTGGGGTCTTCGGCTTCCCACAGCAGGAGGCAGCTGAAATCGCCGTGCGCACTGTGCGTGCGTGGCTTGACCGGCATGCGGACACAAGCGCCAGGGCCGACCGATCAGGCGAACCGGCCGATTCAGACCACGACAGCACTCCGACAACGCCGACCGTCATCTTCGACGTCTTCGGCGAGGCGGACGAGCATATCTACCGCCAGCTGCTCGGCATTCCCGGGAACCAGGCGGCATAGGCGGCAAGCACACCGCCGACCCACACCGCCGGACCCACAGCGCCGACCCCACAGCGCGCCAGCATCCATCACAACCCCGCGGAACCCGCAGAAAGAAGCCACCATGCCGTTCACGTCACTGTTCACGCCATCGGCCATCAATCCACCGGCGACGGATGATCGCGACACATCCGAGGACGCCATCACCCGTCTCACGAACACTATCCACGATGCGGACACCATGGTGGTCGGCGCAGGTTCGGGTATGTCCACATCCGCCGGATACACGTATTCGGGCGAACGCTTTGAACGGTATTTCAGCGATTTCGCACGCGCATACGGCATCGGCGACATGTATTCCGGCGGGTTCGCCGAATACCCGGACCTCAACACCTACTGGGCGTGGTGGAGCCGTCACATCTACATCAACCGCTATATGGCCCCGCCCAAGAATACGTACGGGCTGTTGCGCAGTCTGCTCGACGGCCATGATTACACGGTCATCACCACGAATGTTGACCACTGCTTCCAGCGGGCCGGCTTCCCCGACGACCGCCTGTTCTGTACGCAGGGCGATTACGGGCTGTTCCAAAGCTCACGCACCGGCACCTCCCGCACCTACGGTAACGAGCGGGATATCAAGCGCATGCTACTCGCGCAAGGCTTCACCTTCGCGCACATGACCGCCGACACCGCCGACGACTGGGGTGAGCTGATTGCGCCAGACGAGGCCGGCGGATGGACCGGCATCGGCATGACAATTCCGGACGGCCTCATCCCGTATTGCCCGGAAGATGGCTCCCCCATGGCGCCGAACCTGCGCTGCGATGACACCTTCGCTGAGGACGAGACATGGCATGAGTGCGCGGAACGATACCAGACTTTCCTCGACACCCGCCGGGCATGCGAGGCTGACGGCAGTCGGACGCTGTTCCTTGACTTGGGCAGCGGCGGGAACACGCCGATCATCTTCAAATTCCCGTTCATGCAGTGGACTTCGGTCAACCGCAATGCAATCTACACGAGCATCAATCTCGGCGAGGCGGTCACCGCACCGCAGATCGCCGATCGGTCCATCCTCATCGACGCCGACATCGACGCCACGCTGCGCGATATCGCTTCGAGAGGGTAAGGTAAACCGATTCGCAGAGCGACAGGCAGAGCACCACAATAGAAACAACCAGGCGGCGGGCCCACCCCACAGGGCAGATCCCGCCGCCTGGCATATTCGTTTGATTCGCGTGATTCACGCAATCCGCGATTGTTCAGCCGGCGATTATTCAGCCGTCTTGGCCGGCTTGTCAGCGGTCTCTTCCTCAGCCAGCTGCGCCTTGGCCTTGGCCAGACGCTCAGCTTCCGCGGCCTTGCGCTGCGCGAGCTGATCTTCGAAGCGATCCAGCTCCTCCTGCACGGCTTCCTGCGGAATCTTCGCGAAAATCGGCTTCGGCTTGGCGACCGGAGCGCCGGTGTCGATGGTTTCGCTCTTCCACGGGTGCACGTTCACACCGAGCTTGTAGTCGCCGGTGATCACCGGATAGTGGAAGTCTGGATTGTCCAGATCCGTGACTTCCTCGATATGCGGCAGCGGCGAGAACGTACCCGTGCCGCCGAGCGCCTCCCACACCTTTTGCGCGGAATGCGGCAGGAACGGGGCCAGCAGATGGTTCGCATCCGCCACGGCTTGCGCGGCCACATGCAGCACGGTGGCGAGATGCTTCTCGTCATCCTTGATCTTCCACGGTTCGGTGGCGGAGATGTACTTGTTGATATCGCCGACCACGCGCATCGCTTCATTCAACGCGTTCTTCTGATGGTGACGTTCGATCAGACCGCCGACCACATCGAAGGCTGCAGCGGTCTCTTCGAGCAACGCGCGGTCTTCGGATGTCATGGAATCCTCATCAAGTTCAGGAATGGCACCGAAATTCTTGTAGATGAGGTTGGCGACACGGTTGACCAGGTTGCCCCAGCTGGAGGCGAGCTCCTCATTGTTGTGCCGCACGAATTCCGCCCACGTGAAATCGGAGTCCGATGTTTCCGGGCCGGCCACGGAAATGTAGTAGCGCACAGCGTCCACCGGGTAGCGCGCAAGGATGTCCTTCACGTAGATCACGATGCCGCGCG
Source organism: Bifidobacterium boum (assembly GCF_000741535.1). Taxonomy (GTDB): domain Bacteria; phylum Actinomycetota; class Actinomycetes; order Actinomycetales; family Bifidobacteriaceae; genus Bifidobacterium; species Bifidobacterium boum. Next base: position 55,821 of record NZ_JGYQ01000006.1, read on the forward strand.
AGGAGCTGAACTTCTTGCCTTCCATGGTCATGAACTCGCTGGCCACCACCTGCTCCGGCAGGTTGAGCGGACCGAGCTTGCCGGTCTCACCGCCCTTGGATCCGGCGCCGTTGTAGGCGATCATTTCGGACGGCCAGATCTGGGAGTGGAAGGTGATGTTGTCCTTGCCCATGAAGTAGTAGCCCGGCGTCTGAGGGTCGTTCCACCAGGCGCGCCACGCTTCGGGATCGCCCTTGCGGCGGGCCCATTCGATGGACGCCGACAAGTAGCCGATCACCGCGTCGAACCACACGTACAGCTTCTTGTTCGGGTTGTCAATCCACCCCTTGACCGGCACGGGAATACCCCAGTCAATATCACGGGTGATAGCGCGGGGCTTGACTTCCTTGAACAGGCCGAGCGAGAAGTTGATGACGTTCGTGCGCCACCCTTCACGCGTCTTGAGCCAGGCGAGATTCGCTTCGGCAAGCGCCGGCAAATCGAGGAAGAAATGCTCGGTTTCCTCGAAGCGCGGGGTTTCGCCGTTGATTTTGGAGACCGGGTTGATCAGCTCGTCCGGGTCGAGTTCATTGCCGCAGTTGTCGCACTGATCGCCACGCGCGCCGTCGGCGCCGCAAATCGGACACGTGCCTTCAATATAGCGATCCGGCAGGGTGCGCCCACTGGACGGGGAGATGGCGACTTTCTGCGTGCCCTTGTAGATGTACCCGTTCTTCAGGCACTGTTTGAACAGCTCCTGCACGACATGCTCATGATTCGTCGTGGTGGTGCGGGTGAACAGGTCGTAGCTCAAACCGAGATCGCACAGATCCTTGGCGATCACGCGGTTGTAGCGGTTCGCAAGCTCCTGCGCGCTGACCCCTTCTTTATCAGCCTCGACGAGGATAGGCGTGCCGTGCTCGTCGGTTCCGGACACCATCAGCACATCATTGCCCTTCATGCGCTGATAACGCGCGTACACGTCCGAAGGGACGCCGAAGCCGGCGACATGCCCGATATGGCGCGGACCGTTCGCATACGGCCACGCAACATTGACCAAAATATGACTCATACGCCCGATTATCAGGCTCAGCGCGGACAGCAGAACCTCGAGAGTGCACCGATTATCCACTTATCCACAGAACAGATTCATCGACTTGCCGAGTCCGAAGACGCCCCATACCGTGATGATATGACTACAACGCATCCGCACAGCGCACCACCGGGACATTCGCGCCACCATCGGCCCGGCGACCACGACCACAACCACAACCATCACGCAGCGCCCCGCCCGCAAGCCCGCCTGCAATCACGCACAATATCCTGCGTCGAAACGGGTTCAAGACAGCCTCGACGACGAAGCACCACACCCATCGTATTCATGCACTACCTGCCAGGGCCGCTCAGCCTCACGAACATGTCCAACTCAGGCGTGCTGCACGCATTCGACGCGACCAGCGCCTACCTCGGGAAACCCGCGGACACCGTACACGGGCGGGGCGTCATCTGCCGCCAGTCATCACCCGCCAAGGTCATCGCCTGTGCCTCACTGGCCGCATGGGTGTGGGTCGGCGGCGAATTCCCCTCCACCATCGACGTGGTATCCGACGCACATTTCCGCTCACCCATATTCGGCCGCAGAGTCAGACCGTTCAGCCGCAAAATCGACAGGCGGTATATCACCACCGTCGGCGGCATGCCAGTGACCACACCGATACGCACCGCCTGCGATATTGTTCTCATCCAAGCCGACACCCGCAAAAGCACCGACCACGCCACCGCCCAGCGGACCATACGGCTGCTGATGGACCAGTACGGCTTCGGTATGAGCGAATGTCTCGACATGCTGAACGCCGACAGCAAACATTGTCCGAAAATCCGTGACGCACGCACCCTCCTGACCCGCATCACCGACACCACGGCAACCATACAGGACGAGCCATGGCACGGCTGAGCGAAGCATTCGCGGCATTACGCCGCCTCCCCATCCGCCATCAGACGGAGCCCGATCACCGCCAGCGTGACGTATCACGGTTCCTCGCAGCATCGGCATCATGTCCATCAACCGGGCCCGCGGGGCCGCCTCCGGCACCACCCATACGCTATACGCCGGTGCTCGCATGCGATCCCGCGACCGATATGGGCACGCTGTGGCAGATCGCCCGCAATCATCCGCATCTGCGCCGGTGGCTGATCGCCAATCCGCGGGCAGATGCTGAAATCCTGGAATATGTTGCGCAGGCGGGCGGCCCGGGCGTCAAGGAAGCGTTTGACGTGCTGTTCGACGACAGCCCCGACGATTCCGCGCCCGGACCGGCGTTATGAGCGCATGGCCAGTACCGCGGAATACACCTGCTTACGGTTGGCGAGCGAACCGTCCGGCAACGGATGCTCCTGCACGACCTCGGCGATAGCATCCTTGATGCGCAACCCATCCTCACGCGCACGGTCAATAGACAATACGGCAAGATCATCAATGCTCAGCGCCGACGGCGCGCTGTCACGGGCTTCAGCCTCGCTCGCCCCCTCGATAACCAGCACGATTTCGCCGCGTGGCGGATCGTCATCCACCGACTGTTTGATGTCTGCGATTGTGCCGCGACGAATCTGCTCATAATCCTTAGTCAACTCGCGGCATAACGCCATACGCCGGTCCGGACCGAATTCACTCAACAAATCGGTTATGGATTCCACGATGCGATGCGGGGTCTCATAGAACACGATGGTGCGCCGCTCGGCACGCAAGGCGCGCAGCCGCTGCAAACGTTCAGCATGCTTACGCGGCACGAACCCCTCGTAGCAGAACCGGTCGGTAGGCAAGCCAGACAGTGCGAGCGCATCCAACACCGCGCTAGGGCCGGGAGCGCACGTCACCGGCAGCCCACGTTCAATCGCCCGCCGCACAATCGCAAGCCCCGGATCATTAATCGTAGGCATGCCGGCGTCAGACACCACCAGCACGGTAGCCCCCTCTTCGACATTGTCCAGCAGCCCGTCCGCCTTGTTGCGTTCGTTATGGTCATGGTAGGCGACCACCTTGCCGCCGACATGCACACCGAGACGGTTCGCCAAATCGTATAATCTGCGGGTATCTTCCGCCGCGACAATATCGGCGCGCTCCAGCAACGCCACCAGTCTGGCGGATGCATCCCCCACATTGCCGATCGGCGTGGCCGCAAGCACCACCGTTCCGGCAGGCACGTCAACGCGTACGCCCGCTCGGCTCTCACCGCTCGTATCCTGCTCCACGGTTTCGGGTCTATCATGTAAGGACTGCGGCGCCGTCTGGCGTCCTTCGATGTCACTGGTCATATATCCAGTATCCTCTACCTATGGGAGTGATGGTATTGAGTTCCGTGAATTCTGAGCGAACACGCCGCGTATCACGCGCCGCCACCACCATGCTTGGCTTGCGAGTACGGCTTGCCACCACCCCCAAGCTCGCCTCCTGGCTACTGACCGTTCTGGTAGCCGCATTCGGTGGAATGCTGCGGTTCATCAGGCTTGGCGAGCCTCACGCCGTAGTATTCGACGAAACCTACTATGTCAAAGACGCGTGGACGATGCTGCAAACCGGTGAGCCACGCAACTGGCCGGAATTCCTCACCCGCAACACGCTGGACTATCCTATTGATACGCTGTTCGCTAACGGGGACACCAACACCTGGCTCAGCAGCGCGGAATACGTGGTACACCCGCCGGTGGGCAAATGGTGTATCGCACTCGGCATGACGCTATTCGGCGGGGCTGGCAACACGTTCGCGTGGCGGGCGAGCACGGCGATTGCGGGGACAATCGCCATCGTCATCATGATTCGCGTGGCCTTGCGACTGTTCGATAACCTGTCGATCGCACTGGTCGCCGGCCTGCTCATGTCCGTGGATGGCGTGGGTATCACGTTGAGCCGCACCGGCCTGCTGGATATCTTCATCATGGCGTTCGTGCTCGGCGCGTTCGACCTGTTGCTCATGCACCGTGATTGGGCTCGCGCGAAACTGCGAGCACGGTACGCGATTGAGTCCAGACGCCGGGATGCCCGATGGGTTCCTGATACATCCCGTCACGCACGCCGCGCCCGGCGCATGCAAACCGGCGACCATCCCGGCAGCGAGCGCAGTCAGGCGATGCTGTTGGATTCACGCGGCCCGGTCATCGCGTTCTCCTGGTATCGTGTCGCCGCCGCGATTCTCATTGGTTTGGCGACAGGCGTCAAATGGTCGGGCATCTATTTCATGGCGGTATTCTGCGTGATCAGTGTGATCTGGGATGCGTGGGAACGCTACCGTGCCGGGTACCGCAGCTGGCTGTCCACCGGCTTGTTGTGTGACGCGCCGCTGACCGCCGTGTATATGCTGCCGCTGTGGGCGGGCACGTATCTGGCCGGATGGACGGGCTGGTTCATTCACCCGGATTCGTATATGCACGATTGGGCGCATACTCACCCCGGGCAGGGGGTCATGTGGCTGCCGGAGGGGTTGCGTTCTTTTGTGGAATATCACAAAGAGATGTGGCAGTTCCATACCACGCTTGACGCGCCGCACGATTACAAGGCAAATCCGCTGACGTGGCCGTTGCAGGTGCGGCCGACCAGTTTCTATTGGGAGAAAATCAGCGGGCATCCGGGATTGTGTTCTCTGGCACCGCACTCGCAGTGCGTGTCGGCGGTTACGTCACTGGGTAATCCGCTGATTTGGTGGCTTGGATCGTTGTGCACAATCATCGGTATCGGTATCGCAATCGCCCGGCATGGCGACTGGCGGATTTGGGCGGTGCTTGCCGGGTTCCTTGGCGGCTGGCTGCCGTGGGCGCAGTATCTGAATCGCACCACGTTCACGTTTTATTCGATTGTGATTCTGCCGTGGATTATTCTCGCGATCTGCTATGTCGGCGATGCGGTACGGCGCCGGGTCAATGCGGGAACCTGGCGGATTACGCTGGGGACCACGCTGTTGCTGGTCTGTCTTGTGTCGGCGTTCTTCTACCCGATTTGGACGGCGATGCCGGTTCCGTACGAGTTCTGGCTCAGTCATATGTGGTTCAAGTCATGGATCTGAGGTTCCGAGCGCGACTGGCGTGGCGTATCCGGCCGTGGTGTGGCCGGTGGGTCGCACGGCGGGGAGATACCCATGCCAGACCAAGCCGACACCCACGGTATCCAGCCGCCATGCAACCCACCGGCCACACCACAGCCAAGTAGCCCACCGACGCCCGGACACCGCCCATCCACCACCCGCACACAACTCCTGCGGCCCCCGCAAGCGGATGCGGCACGATTCACACCGGCCGGGACTCGTAAATCATCGTGCGGTCACCGAAATACAACGCATCCTCCCACGTCGGCATATCCGCCCGCACTGCTTTCGGCTGCTTAACCGGCACAAAGAACCAGCGCACCAAACCGACGACCATATCCTGGACGGAATGCCACACGCCGATATACGACACAATCGCCCACGTGGTCACCACCGCGTTGAACCCCGCGAAAATCGCGTTACCCCAATTCGCCGACAAAAAGTCCGCATACAACACAAAGCAGGAGAACACCACGATCACCCACGGCATGGTGACATACAGCGGCGGTGAAGCGGTACGGTTACTGACTTTCGGCGTGCGCACGAAGGGGATTTTCGTATTGGTCATCCCCTGTTGGATTGATTTGAGCGTACCCGCCAGATTCACAGTCAGTAGCACAATGTTGAACCCGTAGATGCGGAAGATATCGCTGCGCCGATACCCGTTGTATTTCAAATCGTTCGCGTACGCGGTGAAATACGGCAGCGAGGCGGCGACCACCCACGGACTGAGCAGCCGCTGGTCGAACGGATACGCCAGCAGGAACATGAGGCCGAAACTCGACCATGCGATCGACGCCATGTAGTTGACGCGCAAGCACCATTCGCCCAACCGCACCGGATTGCCTTGCCCCCGTCGGGCACGTACGATACGGAAGAATTTGCCGATGATCAGCAGGCCGCCGTTCGCCCAACGCCGCCGCTGAACCACCAGGGAGCCGAAATCCGGCGGCGTTGAACTATAGCTCAACCGCTCCGGATAGTTGACCAGATGCCAGCCGTAATAGCCGAGGTCGATACTTGATTCCGTATCCTCGATGACGGTACGGTCCTGAATATACGTGCGAACGGTCCGTCTGCCTTCAGTGGACACCACGCAAATGTCGTCAAGCGCCCGCTTGCGAATCACCGCGTTCGCCCCCACCCAGAAGGTCGCGTCATAATACGTCATCCCTTGATGCAGCACGTGCTGGATGTCCGTGGTCGCAGCGGCGATACGTTCGATTCGGGTCGGCGCCCCACGATATGAGGAGTATGGGGTTTGGATGACGGCGACATGCTCATTACCGGGCTGTTCAAGCTGGTAGACGAGTCGCAGGCAGTAGTCGCGCAGCAGCATGGAATCGGCATCCAAGGTGAGCACGTATTCGGAGTCGCGCATCACAAAGTCGGGGATTTCCCCGGGTTTGGCGTCACGCAGTATGACACCGTCAGCGGTTTCCTCACGTTTGACGCGATGCCCCATCAGCCCGATGAACGAGTTGAGGTTCATCGCCTTGTTGCCTTCCTGCGACAGGGAAATATACTGTTTCCGCTCGAATGACCAGCCTCTGACGGTGAAAATCCACACGAGTCGGTTGTGCAGCTGCATGATGCGCTCCGAGGCAACCGACCCGCGCGTGTTCACTGCATCGTTCAGTGCGGCTTCGGTTTGCCGCAGGTCTCGGGCGAGTCCACGCAACACTTGGTCACAGAAGAACTCGTCGGTATGGTCATCGACGGTCCAGTAGTCGGCTTTTGCATCCAGCCAGCGGGCGGCTGCACGATAATCATCTGCGCATCGTGCGATAACCCTACGCCGTGCGGTCGCCTGATTGTTCAGCATGGCCGCGGCTTCGTCGCGATGTCGGCGGAACCGTCCGGCGGGCTGCGCCAGCTCATCGAGTATCCCCGGCATCAGCGCGCGGCTCGCTTCGAGTATGCGGCGTGCCTCATTGTTCTTCGGATGCGGCGGATCGTCGATGAGCAGCACAATCGCCAAATCGGGAAATTCCTGGAGCGCGGCTGACCAGATGGTTTTCGCCACGACTTTCGGCTGTTCCACGTACGAGGGGATCAGCACGGTGATGCCTTTGTTGTAGCCGTGCGCGAAATGCTCGTCAAGCACCGCCCTCGGCACCCGTTCGTGCGTACGGAAACGGTACATGGCACCTTGCCGGGTTACAAGATACACCATGGCGCTGAATATCAGGGTGGTGACAATGACCAGGTAGAGCACATCCTCGATGACGAATCGCAAGCTGATATCCGGATTGTTGACGAACAGCAAGAGAATCATCGTGACCATGTACACGATGTAGGAGACCACGGTGCAGACCATCGCGATATACCCCATGACGATCTGCCGACCTGACGGTTTCGTATGCATGATGGATAACGGTTTCGTTGAACGTTCGGCGCCCCATTGCCGTCTGATGCCTGTCGTTTTATGCACTGCCGTTCTGCGCATATTCGCCCCCGACGTAGCTTGTATCGGCATGCCGTGGATCCATCCGGCCGCCCACATTTTGCAACACCCATATCATAGCGCATGCCAAATATTGCAAGACTATCCGGCATCGTTATGAAACAGTTCCATTGCAACAATCAACGCATACTGCAAATTGTTGCATATCGCGCTAAACTGACAGCGCAACCAGCAGGAGGCTGCACGCCAACAGGAGGGGATCGTTATGCGTAGACATCAGCCGCTGTTCCCAGGGCGGCGCTTCTCCTTCTTGCGACTAGGTATCGCCATCGTCGCGGCAACGCTGATCATCACCGGGGTGTGGACGTGGCTCGCCTACACGAAAACCGCTTCACGACGACTTCCCGCACCATGGTTCGGAGGCTATGTCGATGTGACTGCCGTCCCCAGCTACACGTTTGAATCCGACGTCGGAGACGCGTACGACAATGTCATCCTCGGTTTTATCACGGCTTCGCACGGCTGCAATCCCAGCTGGGGCGGCTATTACACGCTTGATGAGGCTTCACGCGAGTTGAATCTTGACAGTCGTATCGCGCAAACGTTCCGCACGAATCGTACTGTGACCATCAGTTTCGGCGGACGTGACGGCACCGAGCTCGCCAGTCAATGCGCCACGGCCGGCGCTCTGCGCAAAGCGTATCAAACGGTCATCTCGCGATACCATGTCACGTCCATTGACATGGATATCGAAAATGCCGATCTTAACGGTTACAGCAGCGAGGCGATCCGGCGAGCCCAAGCGGTCGCGGCGTTGCAACGTGACGCCGTAGCGCACGGCACACCGCTCACCGTCGGCCTGACTTTGCCGGCGGATGCCAAAGGTCTGACCGACGCCGGACTTGATACGGTTTCCGTCTGCCTCGACGCCGGCGTCACCATTTCGTCACTCAACCTGATGACCATGGATTTCAACGTCTCGTCTGATACGAGCACACAATCCGACCTTATCAAACAGGCGCTCAATGCCGCCCACACCCAATACAAACGATTGCTGTACGCCAAACGCAAGCTGTTCAGCAACTCGCAGATCTGGCAGATGCTTGGCGCGACCGTCCTCATCGGAAAGAACGACACGGACAACGAATACCTCACGCTTGACGACGCACAGAAAATCAACACCTTCGCTTTACAGACCACGCTCGGCAGGCTGAGCATGTGGTCGCTCAACCGCGATCGGCAGTGCGGGGAGAATTCCAGCGCACTGTCCATGCAAACCTCATGCAGCGGGGTCAAACAAACCGCGGGCGAATTCGCTACTCTGCTCAGTTCCAGCTTCAAAGGCTCCCCCGGCACGCTTGTCGATATGGGAACGGCGACATGGTCCACAAACAGCCGTGATTACCCGCAATGGGATACCGCCACCCGATATGCCAAAGGCAACAAGGTGATTTGGAAAGGCAACCTGTACGAGGCGATGACAGACAACACCGGCGAGCGCCCGGACAACACGGACGCCGATGACGGCTCGCCATGGCGTCTGATCGGCCCGGCGTAAGCCACGCGGCATATCGAATCCGTACAGTACTCAGCAAAAGATGAACGAGGGGAATATATGGCAGCAACGCAACGCGAACAGCAGGACACGGAGTCATCTGACAGTGCGGCGCAGCGCGGCGGCAGCAGACAGCGCCGTACCGCAACCGTGGCATCCGGGTCAGGCGCGACGCCGGACACCACACCCTTAGCACCCACCCGGACGACCATACTCGCCGCGGTCTGTCTTGCCATACTCGCCGCATTGTTCGCCTACTACTTCCCCGGCTTGTCTGGATATGCGCGCCAAGACACGTTCAGTGCGATATTGGAAGCGGCGAGTTTCATAATCTGCATGGCGTACAGCACCGAGCTGACTTCCATTGCCGTGGCCAGCCGACATACCGCAATCCCCTTGCTGACCATCATGCTCATCATTCCCGGCGAGTTCAATCACGTGTTTAGTTTGCTGATACTCGTCACGCTGATATGTTCCGCCATCTCAGCCAATAGTCTGGCAATCGGCTCGATCCGCGCTTGCACGGCACTGGCTCCGATTCCGCTCATCTTGCAAATTCTCGGCTCCCAGCCGCAACACCTGCACCGGATTTTCCATTTGTCCATTCCCCGCGCGGACACACTGCAGTACTTGCTGGCCGAGTGGCTTGGCCCGCTGGTGGCGGTTACGATGGCTGTGCTGCTGGTCCGGCTCATCTGTGATTTGGCGCTGTTCCTGTTCTGTGGCGTGCCGGTGCGCGCATCGCTGCGGGAATATTCCATTACGCGTATCGCCGTGCTGGCTGTCACCGATTTCATCGCCATCGTTGTCACTATCTGGCTTCCAGCGGTGATGGAATTTTCGAACACGCGCACGTCGGATAATGCTATTCTTCTGCTTTTTGCCGTGTCGTTGGACGTTTATGCCTTGATTCTCATGAGTTTCTACGCTATCCGGCGTATTATGCGCTCGGAAAACTCCCTGCGATGCTTGGCTGCTATCGGCGATTGCCTGCCATTGCCGAACGACCGTCAGCAGGACGTAATCGCTGATGTCATCACGAGATCGCTCCCGAATATCCGATGCTTCATCATGCCGGCTGGCCAAGTTGAAACCCGCCCATGGCACTCGTACCGCCAATCGCAACACATCGACAATCAGGGTAGGCAGTATGTCATTGTGTTCGAACGCAGCATGCTGAACCGCCCGTTCCTGCCTGCGGATGCGGAAGTGCTCGCTTCAGCCGCCTCGATTCTCAATGAGGAGTTGAGAGTGCATCATGAGGTCAACACGCTGCGCTCCGAATCTGAAACCGATCCTTTGACCGGCGCGTACACCTATCAATCGTTCATCGCATACTTGCGTAGCTTGCAGACTGAAAGCGCCGACAACCGGGTTGCGGTGATTTATTTGGATATTGATCAGCTTCGCCGTATCAACGAGCGGTACGGCAGGCTTATCGGTAACACCGTGCTGCGTGCGACCGCGGACCGGATCCGCAGCATCATCCCCGAGAACACTTCCGTCTCACGTATCAGCGGCAATGAATTTGCCGTCGTGGTGAACGGGTATGAGAGTCAGGAGAGTGTGGAAAATCTCGCGGATAGGCTGCGATCCGCCACATCTTTGCCCATTCAGACCGACGGTGGGGCTATATCGGTCGCGTCCACCATATCGATGTCTTTCGCTTCTGCGGGAGAACGGCTCACTCCGCTTCTCTCTGATGCCGGGCTGCAGGATTATGCAGGCATCGACTCGCAGGATGGCACGGACACGATCAAACAGGCGGGGAAGAATCCGCTCACGGTTTCCGACATACTGAAATCCGCCATCAAAAGCAATCATGTCTCGCTGTTGTATCAGCCGCTGTTCTCTCTGAGGCACCGGACCATGTCCGCACTGACGATGATCCCGCTGATTGCCGATGATACCGGTCGGCGTCTTGACCCCGATTTCATCGTCTCGGAAGCCCGGCGTTTGAATCTCGGCTGTGAACTGACCTTGGATATGCTTGCTATCGGCGTGCACGATCTGCTCGAATTCCGTAAAATCACGCCGCAGTTGCACGTCATCACTTTGACACTCAACGGCAGCGAACTCGGTGATTCCCGATTCTACGAGCATCTTGAAATGTTGAACGCTCGACATCCCGACATCACCATTTGTCTTGAATTCGGCGAAACGGCATTGAACACCGCGAAAGACGAATTCGACAACGAGCTGGAAGAACTCACTTCGATGTCTAACGTCGATATCGCGATTGCACGGGCGGGAACCACGTATTCGGAGATTTCCGCCATCGCGAACATCCCGTTGAACACCATCAAGTTTGATCCCACCATGATCAGCGACTACCGCAATCCGCGTGTCGTCAAGCTGGTGAAACGGGCAATCCAAATCGCCGAGGATGATGGCATCCATCTGGTGTTCGACGGCGTCAACACGCCCGAGCAGACCGCATTGCTCAACGATATCGGCGCACATAACGCGCAAGGGAATATGTATGCGAGCGCGATGACCGCTTCCGAAATACGCATGCGGTTGGAAACCATGGGGCTCGCATTGGGCACGCCGGAACCTATGCCTGTGGGCACGCCGGCGCGTCACACGCCTGCGAACGCAACCGGTGTCGAAGCGTTGTCCAAACCGGAATTTGACCGGTAACCGTATTTCGCGGCGGATTCGCCGTCTGATTCCATACGGGAATCTCGTGAAGCTGGCCGCGATACGGATTGTCATGCCGTGTGCTCACGATAGGCTTGAACGGCAATCGTACAACCGACGTCCGGGTACTTACGGCCATGCGCCCACGGCATCCGACATTCGATAAGGATATTATGGGGTTCATTGATTTTCTGATCCGCCTGCTCAAGGATCCGCGTGGCGCCATCGCCGGCTGGATTGCTATGGGTATCGCGCCCACGCTGGGGTTCATTTTCCTGATTGTGTTCATTGAAACGGGTGTCGTGTTCTTCCCGTTCCTGCCGGGCGATTCGCTGCTGTTCGCCGCCGGATGCTTCGCCGCCGTCGACGCAACGACCGGTAAAGCCGCCCTGCCGTTGAATCTGCTGCTGCCGGTCGTATGGGCTGCGCCGATTATCGGCGACCAGTGCAACTATTTCATCGGACATTTCTTCGGCCGGCGCATCATCGATTCCGGCAAGGTCAAGGCGATGACGCCGGAACGTCTCGCCCGCACCGAAGGCATGATTGACAAGTGGGGCCCGCTCGCCGTGTTCCTCGGCCGGTTCTTCCCGTTCATCCGCACGTTCATGCCGTTTATTTCAGGTATCTCGGGCATGAAGTGGCGCCGGTTCACCCCGTTCTCCATCTTGGGCGGCCTGACTTGGTCGACCTTGTTCACGCTGCTCGGGTATTTCTTCGGCGGCATTCCGTTCGTGCAGAACAATTTCGAGTTGGTGATCGTCGCGATCCTGCTGATATCGCTGACTCCGACCTTTGTGGGCCTGATCAAGGCGCGGACCGGCAAGCAGCGTGGCCGCGGCTCAACTCCGGCGCAGCATGCCGCCGGAACGACCAAGACCATCGAGACGGGGATGCTGCCCAATGACCTGTCCGGCGCCGACCAGCTGAGTCCGACTGACATCGCCCGTGCGACCATCAAGGATGCCGGCGAACTGAGCGAGGCGACGCCACGCGGCTGATTGACCGGCGGCGTGTTGGATTGCACTTGGTGACATCTTGTACTAGACTTTGGTGAGTTGTCTCGATGAGCAATCACCAGACACGGGGCTGTAGCTCAGTTGGTAGAGCGCTTCGTTCGCATCGAAGAGGTCGTGGTTTCGATTACCATCAGCTCCACGAAAACCCTCCTGCATTCCACCGCAGGAGGGTTTTTCTTTATCAATCCGGCACGATCACGCCAAATCCTCCGACGCTGACTCGTCCCTCAGCATCGTCAGAACCCTCTGCCGACGCTGACAGCACCGTGAGCGTCGGCAGAAACAGAACCACAACCCTCCACCGACGCACACAACCCACTCAGCGGTTAAGGGATTATTGTATTGCGAAGGATATGGCGAGTAAGAATGAGTCGGCCAAGCGATACATGCTTCAGTTGGCGTTGTATCCGAATTTCCTACTTTGCAGGGCTTCTTTCCACCAAGATTCCCTTGCAATTATATACTCGTCGGGAACATCATCGGTGAAGGTTTCGAGGATGGTGTATTGGAAATTGTCTTGAATATACGAGAGCCCCTTTTCGTTTACTAGCTCCCGTAGGTTTTTGTTCGGATATTCGCCGTTTTCGACTTCGTTTTTATCGTAGCCGCTCTTTATGTAGGTTTCCCAGCGGCCCAGAATACCATTTGCTCCATATGCTGAGCCGACATAGAGCTTTCCGGTATTTTTATCTGTAATTAGATAAATGCCTTTGCGACAGCGTAAGGCTGTGCGCCATTCTGAGGATTCAAGTTTTTTCTTTAATTCGCGGTAACTTACGGATACGTTCTTGTATCCAGGGAAGGTTTTATCGTTCAGGGTCTTGTCTGAGTTCCAGACTTCGATAACTTCAAGATCATCGATGATACCCTTCGCTAAACGAATGCCATTCTGAGAGTTCTTATGATATCTTACAACCAATCTGAAGTTGTACTTCTTGGTCAAATACTCAGCTGTCGCTGGTTGAGCCAGGCCATTATCTTTTATGACTTTGACAATTCCGGTCATTAGCCAATAATCGTCGCGGATTCGAATGAAGCCTATTGCGATAACTCCATCTGTGAAATTCCTTTTTTCGTTGTTATATACAAGATCGGTAAGGTTAATCTTATCTTGTTTGGATGGATCTTCGGCGTCGGCGTTCGGGTTGAAATTAATACCACTATTGGGCACCATGAAACGGATTTTTGTTCTGTCAATTTCTTCCCTCGTTAATTGGAGCAGATCATTTAATCTGATAATTTCCATGTTAATCACTCCTTTGTAACTCTGTCGCCATTTAATACTTGGTATCAATGCAGGCGTACATGAGCAATGACACCGCGGAGAAGCGTTCTCCTAATAATTCATATATTTTATATCATTCTACTTTTCGGACACTCCCAGCTCTTGCAGATACAGACATTATTGTCATGTAAGATACGTCCGACAGTGTCGGCGCTCACTCCAAGCGCTTCCCCTATTCCCTGCGGTTTATACCATTCTGAGTACATCTGCATAATCATCTCGGCGAGGACTTTCTTCTTGGCGTATTGGTTCGTGACTTCAATTCCGTTGTCTTTTAAAACTCTGCGAATAGTCGCTCTATGGCAGCCAAATTCCCATGCTAACTCGTAGGTAGATTTGCCCTGCTGATATTTCACGATGATTGTTCGAGTTTCCGCCTCTGAGAGAGTTTTTGATGCTGAGCAATAGATTTTGCGATAGAATTGTGATCGTAGGATAAATCTGTGATGGATGAATTTATGTCATTATTTACATGGATAGTATGATGTTCTTTAATGCATTTTGCAACTATTAGATATTTTTCAAGTAGGTTTGCGATAGCTCCACGAAAAATCCTCCTGCATTCCACCACAGGAGGGTTTTTCTTTACCTTGTGAGTCGATAGCGGGGTTCTGAGGGCAACCGTCGCAGTTATGGGTTATCAGGGGTATCGCCGAGATGCGCACACGATGGCTGCCCAATAGGGGCCTAGGGATTATCGGTCAACGCGGATGCCCGACGTTTCGGCAATGCGTGTGCCCGCTGCTACCCCTCCCGCAGACCGTCATCCTTCAAACTGACCTCTCCTATAAAACTGGTTACGCTGAACGCCCGGCCAGCGTCAACAGTCTGCACCACCACACAAACCAGCTACACGGAATGGCCAGTTAGCGTAAACATTTTGTGAGGGGAAGGCGTTGGCTCTTGGGAATTATCGATTGATGAATCGATTGACCGATTGATTGATCAACCAATCGTGGTAGTGGTATCAGTCATCACGGGCGAGCACATCGATATCACGCACGCCATCAATCTGCGCGATATCGCCGATGCAATCATGCAAATCGCTTTTCTTGCCCGCAAGCCGCAATTCGACCGCCGCACCCTGCCATGAAGCCCCATCGACATCGTGTGTGGAAACAACCTGCGTTTCAAACCCATGCCGGGCAGCAAGCAACAACGCCTGACGCAACGCGCCCTTGCCATCCTGATATGTCACGCGAATAACATAGTCGCGATCTCGTTTCAGCACCCACACCACGAAGGGGGCGATCGCCAGCACCACGACGAAATACAGTCCGGTAATCAGCAGCGCCAACGGGAACATGCCCGCCCCGCACGCCATGCCTACAGCGGCTGCGATCCATATCGCGCATGCGGTTGTCAATCCGCGGATTGTATCGTGGTTGAAGAAAATCACGCCTGCGCCAAGGAATCCAATACCCGTAACCACTTGCGCCGCAATACGTGAGGCGTCCCACGTGACCGAAGCCCCGACAATCGCCGGAACACCCTCAATCGACACCATGGTGAACAGGCAACTGCCCACACCGACCAGAATATGCGTGCGGATTCCCGCATCCTTGCGGCGGGCCTCACGCTCGAAGCCAATCAGCCCGCACAGCACCAACGCCGCCACCACGGCAACAATATCCATCCACGACAACGGCACCACACGCATACGAGCGCCTCCACACGATTCGACGAGACAACTGATTCCAAGCCTAGCGCGGATACACCGAGGGACACAGCACTCCAGAACCGCGATTTCACCGGTTCGGGCCACCGAACAGCACAGAGACGCTCACGGTTTCCGTTGGATTCCGTCCCGGATTTCATGCGCAATGCAATGCTGGCGATGCGACGCAATACGACGCAATACGACGCGATGAGATGCCGCCGAGAGCATGCCGTCAGCCGCAACGCAAGGATAGAGGGACAGCATCCTACCGCCGCGTGGCAGACGCTCCGTCCCCGGACTCCCCTGCCGCACGTTGCCTTACGAACTGATCGAACGTCTCGGCGGTGATTCCCTCGTAACCACGTATCGACGCGAATTGTGGCCCGTGGGACGTGTCGGCGCGCATGTAACCGGTCTGGGCGATCGTAGTCGCCCCGGAACCCGCCGCGGAACGCAGACCGCTCATCGAATCCTCGACGGCAACGCAATACGGCATCATATCCGGCTCGATGCCGAGCAACTTGCCTGCCGCAAGATATGGCTCGGGATCCGGCTTTTTCGCGACATCATCGTCCCCGCAGATATAGCCGACGAACACACCGTCCGGCGCTTGGTCGATCAGGTTCTGTGCAAGATTGCGTGGCGATGTCGTCACCAGCACTGATGGGATTCGCGCGGCAGCCAGCGAGCGCAGCACGTCCAGCACGCCTAGAATCCACGGCATGCGCAGATGTTCCTGTTGCGCGACATAATCGACCATGCCTTGGGAGATTTCCTCGACGGTCAGCGCCGTGCCGCGTTCGATCATCTGCCGGGCGACTTGGGGCACCGGGGTGCCGGAGCCTTGCCAGGCGAGGTCCTCGTCCCAATAGCCGCCGTGCGCTGCGGCGAGACGCAGCTCGGATTCATGCCAGTAGGGTTCTGAATCGATAAGCGTGCCGTCCATATCCCAGAACACTGCTTGCAACATATCTGCCTCGCTTGTGGAAAGTCATGCGGATGCGCGGCCGTCTGCGGGACAGCGCCCGGGCGGCCCACCGTCGTCATCTTCTCATAAGGCACGTAGAAGCTGGTTCGGTTAAGCTGTCAGGGCGCGCAGGAGCCATCGGCATGGCCAGCAGCCCCACAAAGCCTTGCAGACGCAATCCTTCTGGGAGAACTGGCGGATTTTCCCGATCCTCGCACAAACTCCCGCACAAAACCGAAACTTCATCACCCACCAGTCCATCTCAAGACCATCTCCCGGAACCATCTGGGACTTCTTCTCCTGCCCGCAAACGCCCTACATGCCCGATGCCCCTGCGCCCCCGCCCAGACACAACAAAAAACCGCACACCCGAATGGGTATGCGGTAGATGCACGATTAGACTGCCGGGACCACCACCGGCATTCGACGCGTCAGCGACATGCGGTTTCTCCCCACGGGCATGGATTACCGGTACCCCCAGATGACCATGGACCGCGATGTGGAGCGTTGCGCATCCGTCCCGCTTGACGGCAATGCACGGGTGTCCTCGTGAATATCGCGCCGCCACATACGGGCACGTCGTGAACGCTTCACTTGCATGATGCCACCATCCGCGTCAGCTGCGAAGATACTTGAATCTTCCGGTTCGCGCAACCGTTTGATCTGTCGGCGCAATTGACGGTTCTCTTCTTCAAGTTCCAAGATCCGCGCGACACCCGCCAGATTGATGCCCTCATCTTGGCTGAGCCGCTGCGCTTGGACCAGCCGATGGATATCGCGCAACGAATAGCGCCGGGCGCCGCCTTCTGTACGATCCGGCGTGACCAGACCCAGCCGGTCGTATTGTCTGAGCGTCTGCGGGTGGATGTCCGCTATCTGTGCAGCGCGTCCGACGGTGAACAGCGGCATGTCAATATCGAAACCCACATCATCAGCGCCATCGAGGTCGGCACGCCCTTCGACCAGCGCGATGGCGCACATCTCGTATAGGGCGCGCATCTGCGGTGTTATCCGGGTCATAATCACTCCTTTCCATCAATGGCGCTGATATGCTGCCGGCGCGGTTGATGCCCGTCAGCGTTCTTCGGCGAGTTGATCGACGAAATCGCCGGTCGCCGAGTCGAATTCTTTGGCCGCATGTTTGATGCCAAGCCCCGGCTTGGCGGGCACCTGAATCTGCACGCGTCCGACCAGATCGCCGTCACGTCCGGGCACGCCATGCCCGCCGATGCGAATCTCCGTACCGCTGGATGAGCCGGCAGGCACTTTGAAGGTCACCTCATTGCCGTCGATATCCGTCGCTTTGACTTTGGCGCCGCACACCGCTTGGCCGACGCTGACCGGCAGGTCCATGACGATGTCATGCCCGTGCAACGAGAACTTCGGGTCGGCTTTGACATGGACCGTAAGATACATGTCGCCCGGTTTGCCGCCATGCAATCCTGGCTTGCCTTTGCCGGGGATGCGGATTTTCTGTCCGTCCTCGACACCGGCCGGCACGTGGGTTTTGAACTGTTTGCCATCCACGCGCAACGACACCGTGGCGCCCTTGACCGCCTGGCGGAAGGTCAGGGAGATGTTCGATTTGCGGTCGGCGCCCTGCTGCGGTTCAGGCGCTTCCCGGTATTCGCTGCGGTAGCCGCCACCGAACGGGGTGCCTGAGCCGGCTCCTGCACCGCCGCCGAACATCGAGAAGATATCGTCCATATTCGGCTGGCCGCCGCCGGATGTCGAGAACCGGATATGCGTACCGCCGTTGCCGGCCCCGCCGCCGAACATCGAGCCGAAGATGTCGGAGAAGCCGGACGCGTCGAATCCGCCTTGTCCGGAACCGCCGGCGAATCTCGCGCCGCCCATGCCGAACTGTCGGATGGCGTCGTACTTTTGGCGCTGCTCCTTGTTGCTCAGTACGTCGTATGCTTCGGAGATGTCCTTAAATTTCTCTTCGGCCTCTTTGGTTTTGTTCAGATCAGGATGGTATTTGCGTGCCAGCTTGCGGTACGCTTTCGTGATATCGGCTTCGTTGGCGTCCTTGGAGACACCGAGGACTTTGTAGAAATCCTTGCTCAGCCATTCATTCTCAGCCATCTATGCCTCCAATCCTCATAGATTCTGCGGTACGGTTGTTCAGCGTTTCCGCTTTCTGTTTTGCCCCACGCGTGCGGTGGGTTGTGGTATATGTCGGGCCGCGCGGATCCGTTGAGCAGGATTCGCGCGGCCCGACTGAAGAGTATCCGGTCGCCGCCGCACCTGTTGAGGCGGCGTATGGCACCGTCTGCGTAGTGCTGTTGCGACCGGTGGCGACGGGAGTATGGTTCCCGCCGGTGTCAGTCAGTTCTGAGGCATGGACACGACCACGCGGGCGGCCCTTACGACACGGTCACCGATGCGGTATCCTGCTTCCACGACGGTGTCAACTGTCTCTTTCTTGGCTTCGGGGTCCGGCTTTTGCAGGACCGCTTCATGCTTGGTCGGGTCGAAATCCTCGCCTTTCTCGCCGAATTTCTCGACGCCGAATTTGGCGAAGGTCTTATCGATCTTGGTGGCGACCGCTTTGAACGAATCGTCCATCTGTCCGTGTTCACGAATGCGGTCGATGTCATCCAATGCGGGCAGCAGCGAGGTGAGCACGTCAACAATGCCGTATTGGCGGCTTTGTTCGCGTTCCTTGTTCATGCGATTGCGGTAGTTGATGAACTCCGCACGTTCGCGCTGCAACGCTTCCAAGTATTCGGCGGCTTCTTTCTTCGCCTGGCCCAGTGGGGTCAGGGAACCGTCCTTGTCATGCTCGGCGTCGTTCGCCTCGGGTGCGGCCTTGTCCTGCTGTTCACCGGCAGCAGGCTGGTCGGTCGTCGTCTTGGGCGATGCGGCGGCATCGGGCTGACTGGCTGCGCCTGTGGCAGGAGTCTGCTGGGTGTCGTTGTGCGATGCCTCGCCGGCCTTGTCGGATGTCTTCTCGCCGTCGAGCGAATCGACATCCGGCAGGTCCTTGAGGTAATCGTCCTTGTTGAAGTCGGACATTACTTGTTGTCCTTCTTGTCGTCGTCATCGTCCACGACTTCGGCGTCAACCACGTCGTCGTCGGAGGACGAAGCCTCGCCGGAAGCCTGGCCGGCGTCACCAGCGCCGGCTGCACCAGCGGCACCTTCAGCACCCTGCTGGGCATACAGCGCCTGACCGATCTTCTGCGCGGAGGTCATCAGCTCGCTCTGCGCGGTCTTGACCTTCTCGATGTCGTCACCCTTCAGGGCTTCCTTCAGGGCGTTGACTTTCTCGGTGACTTCCTTGACCACGTCATCGGACAGCTTGGCCTTGTTGTCGTTGACAAGCTTCTCGGTGGAGTAGGCGAAGGATTCGGCCTGATTGCGGGTCTCGGCTTCTTCCTTGCGCTTCTTGTCCTCGGCCTCGTGTGCTTGAGCTTCCTTGACCATGCGGTCGATTTCGTCCTTCGGCAGGGCGGAGCCGCCGGTGATGGTCATGGACTGCTCCTTGCCGGTGCCCTTGTCCTTGGCGGACACGTGCACGATGCCGTTGGCGTCGATATCGAAGGTGACCTCGATCTGCGGAACACCACGCGGAGCCGGAGCGATACCGGTCAGCTCGAAGGTGCCAAGCGGCTTGTTGTCGCGGGCGAATTCACGCTCGCCCTGATACACCTGGATGAGCACGCTCGGCTGGTTGTCCTCAGCCGTGGAGAAGATCTCGGAGCGCTTGGTCGGGATGGCGGTGTTGCGATCGATGAGCTTGGTCATGATGCCGCCCTTGGTCTCGATACCGAGGCTCAACGGGGTCACATCGATGAGCAGGACATCCTTGCGGTCGCCCTTGATGACGCCGGACTGGACGGCTGCGCCGACTGCGACGACCTCATCCGGGTTGACGGACTGGTTCGCTTCCTTGCCGCCGGTGAGCTCCTTGACGAGCTCCTTGACCGCCGGCATACGGGTGGAACCGCCGACGAGTACGACATGGTTGATGTCGCTCACGGAGATGCCCGCGTCGGACAGCACGTTGTTGAACGGCGTGCGGCAACGGTTGAGCAGGTCGGAGGTCATTTCCTCGAAGTGCGCACGGGTGAGCGTCTCGTCGAGGTGGACCGGGGTGCCGTCAGGCGTCATGGCCAGGTACTGCATGGAAATCTGCGTGCTGGTGGCGCTGGACAGTTCCTTCTTCGCCTGTTCCGCGGCTTCCTTCAACCGCTGCAGGGCGATCTTGTCCTTGCTCAGGTCGACGCCGTACTTGTTCTTGACTTCGCCGACGAGCCAATCGATGATCTTCTGATCCCAATCATCGCCGCCGAGGTGGTTATCACCGTTTGTGGCCTGCACCTGGATGGTGGAGAAGCCGTCGTCATCCTTGCCGATCTCCAGCAGGGAGACATCGAAGGTGCCGCCGCCGAGGTCGAAGACCAGGATGCGCTCGTCTTCCTTGCCCTTTTCAAGGCCGTATGCCAGTGCGGCTGCGGTCGGCTCGTTGATGATACGCAGCACGTTGAGGCCTGCGATCTTGCCGGCGTCCTTGGTGGCCTGGCGCTGGGCATCGTTGAAGTATGCCGGGCAGGTGATGACGGCGTCGGTGACGGGCTCGCCGAGCTTCTGTTCGGCGTCCCTCTTGAGCTTCATGAGGATCTGTGCGGAAATCTCCTGCGGGGTCCACTTCTTGCCGTCGATTTCGACCGACCAGTCAGTGCCCATGTGGCGCTTGACGGAGCTGATGGTGCGGTCAACATTGGTGACAGCCTGGCGCTTGGCGACTTCGCCGACCAGGATTTCACCGGACTTGCTGAAGGCCACCACCGACGGGGTGGTGCGTGCGCCTTCCGCGTTCTCGATAACGGTGGGCTCGCCGCCTTCCAGCGTTGCGATGCAGGAGTTTGTCGTACCCAGATCGATACCAACTGCGCGTCCCATATGTTCTCCTTTATTGATTGTTCTGTTGTCTACGTCTTCGCTCAATCGGCACCGTCCGAAGACCGTGCCGTTGGATGCTTCCAAACTTGAGCCTACATCACTCAACTTTGAGTTGTCCACTTTTATTCCCGGTTGTACGGAAATTTTTTCCCATGTCTATCCGAGGCCGGAATATGTCGCACGCGCACGGATTCGACGGGCACCATCACCCATGATTGCGATTCCGCGCCGGCAAGATACCCGCTTGATTTACACGGTACGGAAAGGATACTGTGCCCGGCCAACGCGCATGACGATCAAGGACACACCAAATCGTTGATATCCCCCGTCTTCCGCCGCCCGCCCGAATCCCGCCGGCATCCTTTCCATACCGTACGTTTCATCCCCAGAACTCCGTGGCGCGGAGCCACATCGGTCCATCCCCGCCGGCGCAACAACGCCGACCGCCCGCAAAACCGCGGATCAGCCGGCGCCGCACGCCCCGGAGGACATCACACACAAGAGATTTCAGGGATTCCACCGGATTGCTCACTGTTCCGGACATGCATTCGAGCCTGCCGCATCCATCGGGCCCGACCCCTCACGGGGCCAGCACGACCGATCAACCGCCCCGAATCGTTTTCCGGCGGCGCCACCGCTGACACCGCCGAAGAACTTACTTCCGAGCGAACAGACCGCGACGCCATGCGGCGAGCAGACCGCCCGCGACAGCAAGCGCGAGGGCGACCATCACCGTCCCGAGGATACGGGTACCGGTCTTGCCGAGCGCCCCGACCAAGGCGCCGGCAATACCGCCGTTTTCCGTGGCATCGCCCAGCCCAGCCTTGGCGGCGGTTTTCGGAGCGACTACGACGTTGCTGGCGCCGTTGCCGGTCAGCCCGAATTCAGTGGCGATTTTCGTGCCGGACTGCTTGCCGGTGACGGTCAGCGTGTAGGTCGAGCCGCTCGGGTTGAAGCCTTTGACACCGTTGAAGTCGATGGTTGTGGTGGCACCGGTGGCGACGCGCACACCTGAGACCGGGGTGTCATCGTTCGACGCGGCGAGTACGGCACCGGTTTCCGTATCCTGCAGCTGGTAGCCGAGTACGGCGTCTCCGTTGAATCCGGTGACTTGCGCCACACCGTCCTTGACGGAGACTTTGGCTCCCGAGGACAACGCGTTGATGTCTTCTGTCGAGCTGGCCAATCCGAGTGTTTTGGCGATGGTGAAGAAGTTGTCGGTCTGGTCGGTCAGACCATCAACGCGGGAGGCGCCGGGACCGGATGCCGCGATACGCAGCTGGGTGCCGGTGTGGCTCTGGGATCCGTTCTGCGATGAGGCCGTACCGTACATGACGTACATGGCGGTGCCGTCTTTCGCACGCAGCGGGGTGTTCAGCGCGTACATGGACGGCCAGGAGGCGAGCTGGCTGGTGTGGGCGTGATCCGCGGTCACGATGATCAGCGTGTTGGACAGGTCCACTTTCTTCAGCGCGGCGGAGATGGCCTTGTCCAGGTCGTCGGTCTCGCCGATCTGTCCACAAGCGTTCGCGTTGTGGTCTTGCTTGTCGATGGATGCGCCTTCGACTTGCAGGAAGTAACCGTTGTCCTTGCCGTTCTTGTTTGCGGACAACAGGTCGATCGCCTTGTTGGTCATGTCAGCGAGCGAAGCCCCTTTGTTGCCGAGCCAGTCCGGGTTCGCTGTGCAGGTTTGCAAGCTGGCGTTGCCGTCTTGCTGGTCTTTGAGCGCGATTTCCTGGGCGGTTTCGCCGTCGTAGGTTTTGGATTCGTTGTACTGGGTCGGCAGGTTGCCGGCGGCGAACAGGCCGAGCACCGGGGAGCTTTGGTCGGCTTCGCTCAGGGAGCCTAGCTGTGCGGGGTCTTCGACGTACTGGTAGCCGCGGGCCTTGGCTTGATCTTTGAGCGTCATGCCTTGGTATTCGCCGGCTTGCGCGGTCTGGTTGAAGTATTTGCTGCCCCCGCCGAAGGTTACGTCGGCACGGGTGTCGAGCAGCTGTTCGGAGATGGACCCGATGCCGCCGTTCTGCTTGAGCTGGGCGACGTCGCAGCGCTTGGCGGAATCGTCAGAGCTGCCGTCGGATTTGCCTTGAGGACCATAGCAGGAGCGTTGCGTGGAGTGTGATTCAAGCACTGCCGGGGTTGCGTCCTGGATTTCCGCGGTGGTCACGTTGCCGGTGGCCAGCCCTTTGGCTTTGGCCAGTTCGATGAGGTTCATCTGCGGGTTGAAGTTGTTGTCGACCGAGACCGCATTGTTGTAGGTTTTGGTGCCGGTGGCCCAGCCGGAACCCGACGCGGCGGAATCGGTGACCGCCGTGACTTGGTTCCTGCGGCCGGAACCGTCGCCAGTCGCGTAGGTTGTGTATTGGCCAGTACCGGTTTCCTTGGCGCTGGTGGCACCGGGCTGGCCGATTTTGTCAAGGCCTTCGAATGACCCGCCGGGACCGTACAGGTAGTCGCGGGCGATGGTGATTTCCGAGTCACCCATGCCGTCTCCGATGAAGAGGATGACGTTCTTCGCTTTGCCGGTCGCCGGCGTGTTGGCGATGCGCTGTGCGCCACCGTGCACGCTCAATGCGGAAACGTCCGGGGAATCTGCGGCGAAGGCGCCTGGCACCGCTGTAAGGCACAGCGCGCCGGCAAGAGCAGCGGAAAGGTCCGCGATGATACCGTGTCGGGATGGTTGCTTCACTTCATTTCCTTTCCTCGACGAAAACCTCGGCAGGCGCTCGCCAGTCCTCCTGCAACATACTGCTTACGTATTCGGTTTTCGTTCCGTTTGCACGCTATGACGCCAAAGCATCGGGTATCGTTCGCACAGTCGAAGCGCACCCCAATTCTTGGTGAATTCTCAGCGAATGGGCAGAGTCTCTCGGAAACAACACCATGGTGGCGCAAACATCATCATGGTTCTGACAACGTTTGCAAAAATGATGAAACAGTTGTACAATGTTCACCGCAAAGTCAGCGTCGAATGTTGCACAACGCAACGAGGCAAAGGGGCTGGAATGGCAAAGGCTAGTATTCGGGATGTCGCCAGAGTGGCGGGCGTATCCATCTCGACGGTATCGCGCGCCTTCACGCGTCCGGATCTGGTATCGCAGCGAACCCGAACCAAAGTGCTCGCCGCCGCCGACAAACTCGATTTCAACATCTCCCGTTCAGCCACCGCGCTGAAAACCGGCCAGGCGTACCGCGTCGCCCTGCTTATGAACGAAGAGATCACCAGCTGGTTCAATACGGAAGTATTCGCAGGACTCAACGATGTCCTGCATGACGCCGGTTACGACATCTCCCTGTTCCAGCACATCGACACCGCCGAAAACCGCAAGGAATTCTTCACCACGCTTCCCGTGCGCCGCAATGTCGACGCGGTATTCGTCAATTCCTTCAGCATCGACTCCTACGAGGTCGAACAGCTCAAGCGTGTCCACGTCCCCATTATCGGCATCAACACACCGTCAATCTCGAACTTCGACGCTTCGGTGAGCATCGACGACGAGGATGGCATGTTCATGGCCACCCAGCATCTGATCAACCTCGGGCATCATCACATCGTGTACACCTGCTCGCAAGCCGCGGACGGCATCGAGTCCAGCATCGACAACCGCGGGCGCGGGTTCATCAGGGCATGCAAAGCCGCCGAACACAACCACGACCTGCAATGGCAGGTGTTGTCCGTCCCGCGTGGCCGCGAATTCGCCGATTCCGCTTTGACTGCATTACTCGCCCTCGACCAGTTCCCGGATGCCATCTGCTGCCAGATGGATATGATGGCCATCCCTCTGGTGCTCAAACTCGAGCGGTACGGCCACACCACCCCACGTGACTATTCGATCATCGGCTTCGATGACAGCCCGTACGCCGACACCATCAATCTGACGACCATGCGCCAAAATCCGCGCGCCATGGGACGCAACGCCGCGCAGAAGGCATTGACGATCATCGCGCGCGAACCACTCGCCAACGCGCATGAAACCATTCAGCCGCAACTGGTGCTGCGTGGCTCAGACGCCGTATTCAACCGGGCCAACTAGTCTATTGGCCGGCTGCGAGCCCACTTGGCGTGCCGCCGGCGGACCATCGGCTACATCACCGGCAGCGCGCACACCAACAAGGTCAACGGATACAAGGCGTAGAACACCCATTTGACCCATGGACGGGTATACCCCAGTTCATCCTGGCGCGTGTGGAGCATCGCCACACCGACAGCCGGCATGATGAAGAACACTGCGCCCAGTACGCCGGCAGTCATCATCATGGTGTTCTCATGCGCATCCATCAGGTGGAAAATCAGCGCCATGCCAACCAGCAACAATCCCATATTGAGCATGCCTTGCCGCAACCCGATGTGAAGAATCAGCACCCACGCCAGTCCCGCAATGGTCACCAGAACCGACACGACCCACCGTGATACGCCTTGCAGATGCTCACGGGCCCAGTCGATCGTGGCAAGCACGATCAACGCCACTACCAGCGCGAAGACCGGGTTCTGCGAACCCATATCCCACACTTTTCCGGATGTCGCTATGTCGTAGGGCACTTCGGAAATCAGCGCAAGCACCAGCAGCCGGATCCCGTATTGCAACGCGTTATGCGTATGCCGGTAGCCTTGCACCAGCAGCCATGCGTACAGCGGTATGGCGGTCCAGGACGCGACTTCGCACACGACCAGAATGGTCATGGCCACCATGTTGTCTGAGCCGGCATGATAACCCAGCATTTGAGGAAGCACCGTGGTCCCGATTGTCGCCAGCAGCACGAACAGCCAGCCCACGATTTTGACGCGGAACTCGGTCATGCCTTTCCTGCGTGTTTTTCCGCTGTTGACCGCCTGAGCGTCGGCGAATTCACTTGACATGGCGTTCTCCATACCTGGCATGCACCCCTATTCCATTGACTGTGAAGCGTATGCCGGCGTGATGGCGACCGGTGGCTGCCCACCATGCCGGCGACTGCGTGCCATTATTCCATGACCGACTGGAAACAGGCTGCGCAACCTGGGTTTTCACTCGCTGAGCACAAACTTCGTCAGCGCGGCATAATCGGCACCTTCGAGCGAAAGCGCCGCCTGCGGGCAGACGGCAGGATCATCCTGCCGGGAAATCGCCGTGTGCAGGTACACGCCGTCGATCCCGGCGGAGGCGGCACCTTGGATATCGCATTGCACTTCGTTGCCGACCATCAGCGCATGGTCGGGCGTAGTCAGTTCACGTTCGAGCGCTCTGAGGAAGAACAGCGGTGACGGCTTGCGGATACCTTCCTCACTGGAAATAAGGATACGGTCGAGCACCTTGGTCAGGCCGCTTTTGACCAATTCGGGACGGGTATAGCATGCCTGTGCGTTGCTTACGAGCACGACGCGGCGACCGGATTGTTTCAGCGCATTGAGCATGTCCACCGCGCCTGGATACAAGCGGAACGTGCTGGTGCATGCCTGGCGGAACACCCACGCCGCGTTCGCCGCAAGACGCTCCGAAGCGACGGCGCCGCCCGCAGCATACAACCGCTGGAACACCGGCAGCACATCCGGTTCGATCCATTCGGGATGTTGGGCGCCTTTGCGCGCTTCCTGCACGTTGACGGCGTTCAGCTGGTCGAAACTCGCTTTCAGATGTGCGGCATCATCATAATGCGCGCCGGTCGCGTCGAGGAATTCCCACAATTCCTGCCACGGTTTCGTTGCCTGTTCATCGGTGTGGATGTCAATCAGCGTCCCATACAGGTCGAATAGCACCACCTCGTATCGCATAGCCACGTTGTATCCTCTCTTGTCGCTTGCATTGCCTGCATGTCGTGATTCACGGATTCACCGGGTTGGTTCACGCACCCACCCCTCGCTGCGGATGGGATCGATGTATGGTTCGCCAACCAGCTTCTTCACATTGTACGCACACATATGATGCTGCGGTGCGCTGTCGCCATGGAATCGGCGGCAACGCACCGCAGCACGCTCATACGCGCACGACGGCGAAGCTTTGCGGCCCCAATTCCACCGTATCGCCGTGGGCGCTGACCCGCCCCAGGCACAGCAACGTATCCGGATTCTTGGCAGTATTGCCCTGCACCGGCACGGTGATGGTTTCGCTTTCCAGACCTGGATTCATGGCGATGACCAGACGCTCACTGCCATCTTCGGCGATACGGGAGTATGCGAATGAACGGCCTTGCGCAGGCTGGGCCAGCACGGTCATCGGGGCTTTGGCCCGCAACGCCGGATGGTCGGCACGCAACGACAGCAGGCTGCGTACCCAAGCGAGCATCGAGTCCGGCCGCTGCTCCTGTTCGGCGACATTCGGCGCCTGCGGGTCGGGATCCACCGGCAGATACAGCGACTGCGGGTCGCCAGCCGAGAACCCCATGTTATTTGAGGTGTCCCACTGCATGGGTGTGCGGCTGCCGGTGCGTGCGTACCCGCCTTCTTTGGTGGGCAGATCGCGGTAGCGCATGCCGATTTCGTCACCGTAATAGATGAATGGCACACCCGGCATGGTCAGGAACATGCCGAATGCCACTTGCTGTTCGCGCGTGGTCAGACGCGGGGCGAGACGCGGCGTGTCATGGTTGCAGGTGATGAAGCAGAAATACCCCTTGCCGCGGATCGCCTGATACTGCGGAATGTATTGGCTGAGGAACTCCTGGACGCTTCCGCCGCCGCTGGCGCTGAAATAACTGCGGTCGCCGGCGGTATCGAGCGCATTGTCCGTATTTCGGGCCAGCAGGTTGTATCCGTTGGGTTTGCCGTCAAAACGCCAATCAAGATAAAAGTCCATGTCGAAGCCGGCTTCCAGTGCCTGCGCGGGGACACCCCATTCGGAAACGAATGCCGCCTGTGGGAATTCGGCTTTGATGGTGCCGAGCATCTCCTGCCATGCCTTGATGGTTTCGGGCTTGTCGTCCCCGTCGTTCTTGACCAGGGAGTTCGCCATATCCACGCGGAAGCCGTCGCAGCCGAGCGCAAGCCAGAAACGCATGATATCCACCATCGCGTCGCGGGTGGCTTTCGCCGCCGGCGAGTCCGGGGACATCTGCCACGGCCTGTCACGTTTGGCGAACCCGTAGTTGAGGGCGGGCTGGCACTTGAAGAAGTTCAGGATATAGGTCGCGTTCCGTTCGCTTTCACCGCCGATGAAAGGCATCGTATACCCTTCGAATGCGCTGTTGGTCCAGATGTAGCGATCCGAGTATTCGTTGCGTTGCGCACGCTGGCTTTCCTTGAACCACGCATGCTCCTCACTCGTGTGCCCCGGCACCAAGTCGAGCAGCACGTGGATGCCGCGCGCGTGCGCCTGATGGAACAGTTCGACCAGATCGTCATTGGTGCCGTACCGTGACGCGACTTTGCGGTAGTCGCGCACGTCATAGCCGGCGTCTTTGAATGGCGAATCGTAGCACGGGTTGATCCACAGGGCGTTGCAGCCCAGGGATGCGATGTAGTCGAGTTTGCCGGTGATGCCGGGGATATCCCCGATACCGTCGCCATTCGAATCACAGAAGCTCTGCGGGTAGATCTCATAGAACACCGCGGTATCAAGCCAAGCCGGCCGAGTGAATTGAGATGTCATGCTGTTGTCCTTTCTTATTTCCCGCCAGTCCCCGCCATGACCTGCATACCGCCGGACCGCCGCACGTGACGCGACGCTGTGCGCACGCACGGAATCGGGACAGGGTGTATAGGCGGGATGCGCCCTGTCCTGCTCGCCCGCGCGTATTGAGGTATCGCAGCAAACGCTAGCACAGATTATCCAGCCGACACCCGTGTTTTCCGGACGGACCGCCAACGTCACGTCAAACGTTGCAACCACGCCGCGCAGCAGCGCGATTTGCCGCGATTTTTCAACGAAAGACGGCAAAAAAGACACGCGCGAAGAGAAAATTTGCATCATTTTTTGCGAACGTATGCAAGTTCATGTATACTGTTGTGCGGTTCGGAGGTACGCACTAGATCCGCCCACTTCGGTGAGCGGGCGTGCACCTGGACGGGAACCCAACAGGGCGAACGGCAAAGGTGCTGACCGCTGCACCGAAAACACACTCGCTCCGCGAACAGCGGAGCGGCATTTTAGGAGGTCAAGGATGACAAACATGAAGAAGATCCTGAGTGTCACCGCCGCTGCGGCGATGCTGCTCGGAGTAAGCGCCTGCGGTTCCAACAATAACAATGGTGGCACCGCAGCAAAGGGCACCCAGTCCATCAAGCTGACCGTGTGGGGCCCGTCTGAGGATCAGGCCAAGTCTGATTCCTGGCTGCCGACCATGGAGAAGCAGTTCGCCAAGGCGCACCCGGAGTACAAGATCACGTGGAAGAACGCTGTGGTCTCCGAGGGTGATGCAGGCAAGACCGTGAAGCAGGATCCGTCCGCTGCGGCCGATGTCTACATGTTCGCGAACGACCAGCTCGGCACCCTGATCGACGCCCAGGCCATCGGCGAGGTTTCCGATGATGCCAAGGCACAGATCAAGAAGCAGGATGACGACGCCATCATCAAGTCCGTCACCGGCACCGATGGCAAGATCTACGGCGTTCCGTTCACCGGCAACACCTACTTCATGTACTACAACAAGTCCAAGTTCTCGAGCGACGACATCAAGTCCCTCGACACCATGCTCCAGAAGGGCAAGGTGTCTTACAACCTCGGTAACTCCTGGTACCTGCCGGCCTTCTACACCGGCGCTGGTATGACCCTGTTCGGCAAGGATGCCGCCACCGCCAAGGATGGCATCAAGATGGATTCCGCTGCCGCGACCGACGTCACCAAGTACCTGGTCGACCTGGTCAAGAACCCTAACTTCGTCGTGGACAACGACGAGGGCGCTGGCCTCGCTGCTCTGCAGAACGGCACCGTGGACGCCATCTTCTCCGGCACCTGGTCCGCGTCTGATGTGAAGAAGGCTCTCGGTGACAACTACGCTGCTGCTCAGCTGCCGTCCTTCACCACCTCCGGTGGCAGCACCTACCAGATGAAGGCCTTCTACGGCTCCAAGGCCGTCGGCTACAACCCGAACTCCAAGGTTCCGCAGGCCGCCGCTGAGTTCGCCACCTACCTCGGCTCCTCCGAGGCTCAGAAGGCCCACTACACGATGCGTCAGATCGTCCCGACCGACAAGTCCCTGGCTTCGACCTACAAGAACGATCCGGCCGCTGTCGCTCAGAACGACACCATCGCGAACACCTCCACCCTGCAGCCGACGATCGCCCAGATGGGCAACTTCTGGGATCCGTGCAAGAACTTCGGCACCGCTATCGTCAACGGCGATGTGAATTCCGGCAACGCCCAGGCCAAGGCTCAGGCGTGGCTCGACAGCTACAAGAACATCGCCAAGGACAGCTCCAAGTGAGCTGGCGCATAGCGTAAGCAAGTAGACAGTGCCTTCAGGCGCCCCGCCCCCGGATTCGCGGGGCGGGGCGCCTTGCACGTAACTATCATCAACCAATCGAAAGGTCGTCCGCATGACAACTGCGACAGCCGCGACGGGACATCGGGCGCGCAAACGTAAGCGCAGCAACGCCGATGGCGTTCAACCGTCACCATATAGCTTCTCTCTCGCGTGGAAGAACGGAGATGTCCTGACACGCCTCTCCTTGTGCATCTTCGGTCTCGGCGACCTTGCGCGTAAGCAGATCGTCAAGGGCCTGGCGTTCCTCGCCAGCGAAGTACTGCTCATCCTGTACTTGGTCGAAAAGGGCGGTACCTATCTGGGTAAGCTCCCCACGCTGGGCAGCGCCAAGCAGACCAAGGTCAAGGTCAACGGCTTCTGGGTCTACCAGGCTGGCGACAACTCCGTCGTCATCCTGCTGTACGGCGTCATGAGCGTCTTCGTCATCCTGCTGCTGATCTTGCTGGCCACGCTGTCACTGCGTAGCTCGTACAAGGCTCAGGTCGCAGTCCAAGAAGGACGCCGCCCGAACTCCATCGGGAAGGATCTGCACTCCCTGTTCGACCAGAACGCCCACGTCGGTCTCATGTTCCTGCCGACTCTCGGCATCGTCGTCTTCACCATCCTGCCGCTGGTGTTCATGATCTCCATGGCCTTCACCAGCTATGACCAGAACCATACCGTGCTGTTCGGCTGGGTCGGTCTGAAGAACTTCGGTACCGTGCTTGGCAACGGCGGCGGCGATGTGAACGCGAAGCTGTTCTTCTCCGTGCTCGCATGGACGCTCATCTGGGCGTTCTTCGCCACCTTCCTGAACTTCTTCCTCGGCATGTTCATGGCCATGATCATCGAACGCAAGACCGTCAAGGGCAAGGCCTTCTGGCGTGCATGCTTCTCGATGTCCATCGCCGTACCGCAGTTCGTGTCCCTGCTGGTCATGCACACCATGCTCCAGCGTGACGGCGCCATCAACCGCCTGCTGGAAAGCTGGGGCTGGATCAACGCCCCGCTGCCGTGGCTGTCCGACGCCAACTGGGCACGCGTCACGGTTATCGTGATCAACCTGTGGGTCGGTATCCCGTACACCATCATGCAGATCACCGGTATCCTCCAGAACGTGCCGACCGAACTGTACGAAGCCGCCGAAATCGATGGCGCCAACTGGTGGCAGCGTTTCACCAACGTCACCATGCCGTACATCTTCTTCGTGCTGACCCCGTACCTGATCACCACCTTCACGGGCAACGTGAACAACTTCAACGTGATCTACCTGCTCACAGGCGGCGAACCGACCCCGGTCGGCTCCTCGGCAGGCAAGACCGATCTGCTTATCACCTGGCTGTACAAGCTGACGGTCGATAAGAACAACTACAACCTGGGTGCGGTCATCGGTATCATGACGTTCATCGTCCTCGCCGTGGTCTCCCTGCTGACCTACCGCAACTCCGGTTCGTACAAGGATGAGGAGGGCTTCCGGTGAGTAATCCGAATACTGACACCAAGGTCACCAAGAGCAAAGGCAATTCGTACAACCGCCGTATCGCCGGCGATGTCGCAGCCTACATCTTCCTGACGGTTATGGCCATCATCTGGCTCATGCCGATTGTGTGGGTGGTGCTCGAAAGCTTTAACGCGAACACGCAGCCCTACCAGAGCACGTTCTTCCCGACGAAGTACACGTTCCACAACTATGTGCAGCTGTTCACGGAAACCGACGTGATGAACTTCCCGCGCATGTTCATGAACACGCTGGTCATCGCTATCTTCGTGTGCATCATTTCGCTGTTCTTCGTGCTGTCCGTGTCCTTCTGCATGTCCCGCCTGCGTTTCCGCGGGCGTAGGACCTTCATGAACATCGCCCTGATCCTGGGCATGTTCCCGTCCATCATGGCTGTCGTCGCGATCTACTTCATCCTCAAGGCCTTCGGTCTGACGGAGGGCGCGTTCGTGATCATCGCCCTGATCCTGGTCTACTCGGCAGGCTCAGGCGCCGGCTTCTACGTCATGAAGGGCTACATGGACACCATCCCAATGTCGCTTGATGAGGCTGCTTATCTGGACGGCTGCACCAAGTGGCAGGTGTTCACCAAGATCATCATCCCGATCTGCAAGCCTATGATCGTGTATCAGGCGATTATCGGCTTCCTGACCCCGTGGCTCGACTTCGTCATGGCGAAGGCCATCGCCCGTACTCAGGACAACTACACGGTTGCTCTGGGTCTGTGGCAGATGTTGCAGAAGGAATACATCAATCAGTGGTATGCCCGCTTCGCCGCTGGCGCAGTGTGCGTTTCCATCCCGATTGCGATTCTGTTCATCGTCATGCAGCGCTTCTATCAGGAGTCCATGTCGGGCGCAGTCAAGGGCTGAGTTCTGATCCTCTCCAACAAGGGCGGACCCGAGGCACGCCATGCTTTCGGGTCCGCCTTTTTGTGTCATCATCGTTTCCACGTTCACTATCGATCTTCCACATACACGACCTTGGCCGCAACGCGAGGCGGTTTCAGCTTGCGGCCGCCCAAAGGAGCATCATGTCCCACATCGCTACCCCATGGCCGGTGTATTCCGGCCCATTGGGAGTCCAGCTGCTTGAACACGGCACCGTATTCACCGTATGGGCGCCTTCAGCGACATCAGTCAAGCTGAGGTTGTTCACCAGCAGTATCGAACGGGAATCCGCCTATACCATCGTCGACTTGACACGCATCGAAGACGGTGCGTGGCGGTATGCCAGCACTGAGCGGCTCACCGGCACCTATTACGACTATCTGTTGTCCTTCCCGATCAGCCAGGTCGCCACCCCACCGAATGACGCCGTTATCAGTACGGCTGACGGCACGGTGACCATCCGCACCGCCGACCCGTGGGCGAAAGCGAGCGGCGTCAACGGCGAACGCAGCATGGTTGTTGATCTCGCTGCGACGGACCCGCAGGGTTGGGATGGCGACCAGGCGCCTCAGGTGCCGGCGTCGCAGACGGTGATTTGGGAAACCCATGTCGGTGATTTCAGCAATGATCCGCATGGCGGTTTCCCGCAGGAGCATCGCGGCAAGTTCCTCGCGTTTACGGATGCGCATACGACGCTTGACTGTCAGCCCGGCGGGTTCCCCACCGGTATCGCGTATCTGCGTCATCTGGGTGTCACCCACGTGCAAATCATGCCGTTCTACGATTATGGGTCGGTCAATGAGGCGACCGGCACGCCGTATAACTGGGGGTATGATCCGGTCGCGTACGACGTACCGGAAGGCTCGTACAGTACGGACCCGTATGATGGCGCGGTGCGCATACGCGAGTGCAAGGCGATGATTGCCGCATTGCATCGGGCGGGTATCCGGGTGATTATGGATGTCGTCTATAACCACATGTACGAGAACGACAATGAATTCGAGCGCATGGTGCCAGGGTATTTCTGCCGTCGTGACGACAAGGGTGACTTTGCGAACGGTTCGGGATGCGGCAATGATATGGCCAGTGAGCGTCCGATGTTCAGCCGGTTCATTGTTGAATCGCTGGTGTACTGGGCTAGCGAGTATCACGTGGATGGGTTCCGCTTCGATCTGATGGGCTTGCTGGACACGCAGACGCTGAACCGGGCGCGTGCCGAGCTTGACCGCCTGCCGGACGGCAAGTCGATTCTCATGTATGGCGAACCATGGTCGGCCGATACGACTGCCGCCGAACCGTCGTTCACGCTTGCGGACAAGAAGGGCCGTAAACTGTTGGACGCGCGAATCGGCTGGTTCTGTGACGAAAGCCGTGATTCCATCAAGGGCAATGTCATGCTTGAACGTGATCCTGGGTATGTGAATGGTTCGTCCGATGCGTTTGCCGCGCAAGTCCGACATGCGCTCAATGGGTGGCGTGGCACTGAAGCCCAAGGCAAGCAAGTCGGGCAGATCGTGCAGTATGTGTCAGCTCATGATGATTTGACGTTGTGGGACAAACTGTGCTTGACGATGCGCGACGATCCCGCCCATGCGGATTACGACGCGACCGGCGATGTGCAGGATATCCTCGCGGCCAATGCCATTGCCGCCGGACTGGTACTCACATCGGCCGGCTTGCCGTTTATGCTTTCCGGCGAGGAGTTCACTCGCACGAAGTACGGCTGCGATAATTCCTTCGATCGTAGTGCGCAGTTGAATTGGCTTGATTGGCGGCGGGCTTCGAGGTTGACGGCGCTTATTGAGTGGTATCGTACACTGATTGCAATCAGGAAGACACGTCCTGCGTTCTATGACGGGGTGCGCAGGACGCTTGACGCTCCGGATGGGATTATCGCGGCGTTGGTTGGCGAGCATCTGGCGGTGTGTGCGAATCCGACGTCGAGCAGTGTGACGGTTGCGCTTCCCGCTGATGTCCCCGTGCAGCAGTCTACGTGGTCGGTGTTGGCTGATTCCACTGATGCCGCGGATCCTTCCGGCAGTGTTGGTGCCAGTATCAGTGGGGGTTCGCTGCATATGCCTGCACGTGCTTTTGTAATCTGTGAGCGGAGCGCACAGTAATGCACACTGATGCTGTCAGGGGCGTGCCGGCACACCTTCGGCCGGCACGCCCCTGACAGCATCATCCGATATTGCAAACGATGGTAAGAATGTAGGAATCCAACTCTGAAGAAATCCGTGATTTTCAGGAATTTGCCTACGAATCGCAACGCTGCGAAGAAATTGCAAACGATTTCAATACGCGATAGACTGTCAGTATCCAAGGACGATAGTACCCCAATGATGGCGGCGCTGTCGCCGGGAACCCGTGCATTGCACACCCCAAGAGAGCAAAGGAGCGCATTATGACCGATCAGCAGGCATCGTCGCCATCCAGCCAAGACGCCCGTCCGCAGGAGGAAAGCCCCGAGCGGCTCGCCAGACCGCTGATTCAACTCGCCAAACTCAACGGTATTTCAACCTCATACATCGACCAGTTGGGCACATACGTGGAAATCCGTGACGAAGTCCTGGTCAGCGTGCTGGCGGCACTCGGCGTGGACGCTTCCAGTGACGATGCCATCGAGACCGCTCTCCAGCACATGCGCCGCATCGCATGCGACCAGCTGGTCCCGCCGACCATCGTCGTGTTCAACGGAACCCCCTCGCGCGTCGCCATCCATGCCCACACCGAGCGCCCGGAACTGTCCTTGACATGTGAAGACGGCAGCAGCTATCCGGGCGATCTTGCCGGATCGCTATGCAAAGACGCGGATGCCGACCCGACTATCCCGTATGCGTACACGCTGACCATGCCCGACGATCTTCCGGTCGGTTATCACACGTTGCGCGTGACCGACGGCGAGCAGACCGCCGAGGCGACTGTGTTGTGCGCCCCTGCGAGGATTCCCGTCCCCGAGCCTGTCGCCGAGCGGCACCGCTGGGGTTGGATGACCCAGCTGTATTCTGTGCGCTCAACAGCGTCCTGGGGTGTCGGCGACTACGGTGATCTCAAAGAACTGCTTCATGATGCCGGGGAGCATGGCGCTGATTTCATGCTGATCAACCCGATTCACGCGGGCACGCCGATTCCGCCGATTGAACCTTCCCCGTATCTGCCGGAGTCACGCCGCTTCCTGAATGTCACGTATATCCGCCCCCAGCAGATCACAGAGTACGGCGAGCTGACTGCGGACGACCGGGCACAGGTCGATGCGCTGCATGACAGCGTCGCCGCCGCCAACGACGATCCGAATCCGCTTGACCTCAACGCCTCTTGGACAGCCAAACGCAAGGCGCTGTGGACGATTTACCATCAGCCGCGCAATGCGGAACGTCAAGCGGCTTTCGATGCGTTTGTCAAAGCGGCCGGCCCTGATTTGGATGCCTTCGCCGCATGGTGCGTAGCGTTTGAGGTGTGGGGTGCGCCGTGGGAAACGGATCGGAACCCGTGGTTCACCACACTGGACCGCAACTCCCCCGAAGTCGCCGAACTGGTACGCGATAACCGCGACCTCTTCGATTTCCAGCGTTGGCTGCAGTGGATTGCCGACGAACAGGTCGCCCAGGCACAGGATGCCGCAAAGGAAGCGGGTATGGCGCTCGGCCTCATGCAGGATATGGCCGTCGGCGTCCACGCTTACGGTGTCGACGCATGGTGGAATCCGGAGCGGTTCGCCGTCGGCAGTGTGACCGTCGGATGCCCGCCGGACTTCTACAACCAGCAGGGCCAGGATTGGGGGCAGCCGCCGTTCAATCCGCGCTATCTGGAACGCACCGGGTATCGTGTCTACCGTGAGATGGTGCATAACGTGTTCGCCCATGCCGGAGCCGTACGTATCGACCATGTGCTCGGCCTGTTCCGCCTGTGGTGGATTCCGAAGGGTGAGGGCGCGAAGGGCGGCGCGTATGTTACATACAACTATCGTGCGATGCTTGCCGTGCTGTCGATCGAAGCGAGCCGGGCAGGCGGCATGGTGATCGGCGAAGACCTCGGCACCGTACCCGCATACGTATCGCAGGTGCTTGCCGACCATGGCGTGCTCGGCACAGTGGTCGAATGGTTCTCGCGCGTCAACAACTCCCCGAACGCCGGCGATCCGTACGCCGAGCCGGAAACCTATCGCAAGTACGCGTTGGCATCCGTCACCACACATGATTTGCCACCGACCGCAGGATACCTGGAGTTCGAGCATGTCAAGCTGCGTGAGCAGCTGCATCTGCTCAGCGAACCTGTCGAGGAATTCCAGAAGGCTGCGAGCGCCGAACGTGACGCCATGCTCAAACTGTTGGTTGACGGCGGGTGGCTTGATGCTTCCGCCGCACAGGATGTGCCGGCACATGAGCAGGAGATCGTCGAGGCGATGCACCGCATGCTGCTCAAGTCCCCGTCGCTGCTGCTCCAGGCGGCGCTGGTGGACGGTACCGGTGAGCATCATACGCAGAATCAGCCGGGGACGAGCACAGAATATTGCAACTGGCGTGTGCCGCTGCATGATACCGATGATCATCTCGTCCACACTGATGAGGTGTTCAAGAACCCGCGCGTGCTGTCCTTGGCTCGTGTGATGTGCGGCGAATGATGGCTTGACACGCCGCTGCGGCGCCGATAACGATATGGCCGCCTGTTCCTCTGTCTGTGGGGAGCGGGCGGCCATCGTCATGTCGGGAGCGCCGTGTGCGGTGCGCCCGCGCCAAACGCGGATGTCAGGCGTCCTGTACGGCTTTCCTGCCGCCGTTGAGCCAATCCGCGTCATCATGGCCGCCGTCTTCCACAGTTTTGGTATAGGGGGCGAATACGCGCTCCAGCAACGGGATGTGCAGCATCACGCACGTGCCATACCCCATGAGCAGCAGCAGGAACAAGCCTTGCGGCATGTAGCGCCAGCAGGCGACGATCAGGGCGATATACACCGCGTCAATGGCGGTCAACGCCAGCGTGACCCCGATATGCGAGATGCCGAATATGAACGCGTTGCCCAGCGTCCGGCCGAAACTGTTCTCGAACCTCGCTTGGAGGGCCCACACCCATTCGAAACCGATGATCCACAGGATGGTGAGCGCGAATTTGGGGATGAGCAGCGGCGTGATTTGCAGGAATATCCATGATGCTACGACTCCCGCCCCGATCGGGCAGAACAGCAGCCACATCAGCGTGGCTTTCGGGAAGTTGTTGGCGAACGCCCGGAAATAGTTGGAGGTCACCCGGCCTTCACCCAAGATGGAGCGGCGGGAAGCGTCGTGTCCTGCGGCGAGCGCCGCGCCGACGGTGATCACGGGGATGGAGGTCACGAGCATGAGGATGTTGATCCAAATGGCGTCGATGAGGTTGCTCAACCCGCGCATGAACGGGGAATCCGGTGACAGGAAATGCATGACAGCTCCTTTGGTTGGCGGGGTTCCCATTCATCCTAGCAATCGTTGGCATCTTCCGCCGGCGTTGCGAGGCGCGGAAAGCTATGGTGCGCGCAATAACGACGAGGGCGGGCCGGTCGTGAAACCGGTCCGCCCTCGTCGTTTAGGAGTTCAGAGGAAGAATATCAGCCCTTGACTGCGCCAGCAATCACACCCTTGACGATGTACTTCTGGCAGATCAGGTAGAAGATGATGATCGGCAGGATGGCGAGCACCAGGCAGCCCATCATCGCGCCCATATCGACGGAGCCGTAGCCGCCCTTGAGGTACTGCACGGCGATCGACATGGTCTTGTACTTGTTCAGGTCGAGGGTCAGGTACGGCAGCAGGTAGTCGTTCCAGATCCACATGGTTTCGAGGATGGCCACGGAGAT
This sequence comes from Bifidobacterium boum, assembly GCF_000741535.1. Classification (GTDB taxonomy): domain Bacteria; phylum Actinomycetota; class Actinomycetes; order Actinomycetales; family Bifidobacteriaceae; genus Bifidobacterium; species Bifidobacterium boum. The sequence goes on from NZ_JGYQ01000006.1 coordinate 94,908, forward strand.
GATGGACGGGCGCATAATCGGTACCACGATGTTAAAGAAGATACGCGGTACGGATGCGCCATCGATCATGGCGGATTCCTCGAGCTCCTGCGGGATGCCTTTGACTACGCCGGTGAAGATGAACACCGCCAGGCCTGCGCCGAAGCCCAGATAGACGATCCACAAGCCCCACGGGGTGTTCAGGCCGAGCATATCGGCGAGCTTGGAGAGCGTGAACATCACCATCTGGAACGGGACAATCATGTTGAACAGGAACAGGGTGTACAGCAGTTTGGCCACCCAGTTGTTCACGCGGACAATCCACCACGCGCACATGGAGCAGCACAGCAGGATCAGCGCGACGGCACCGACTGTGATGAACACGGTCCAGCCGAAGCTGCCGATGAGGTTCGTGCGTTCGATACCGGTGGTGTAGTTCTCCCACCCTGCGAAGGAGTCCTTGTTCGGCAGGGAGAACGCGTTCTTGGAGATGTACACCTTCTTCTTGAAGGAGTTGATGAACACCAAGACAATCGGGTAAATCCAAATCAGGGACAGGATGGTGAAGAACACCGTCCAAGCCCATGGGTGATGGACGCGCTCCGAGGCGTCGATTTCCTTCTCGTCGTTCATGCCTGCACCTCCTTGCTGGAAGTCAGACGGTTCTGGATCAGGGCCACAACCGCCACGATAATGAAGAACACCACGGCCTTGGCCTGGCCGACGCCTTCAAAGCCGATGCGGCCGTAGAAGGTGCGGTAGATGTTCAGTGCCACAAGCTCTGAGGTGTTGGACGGAGCGCCGTTGGTCAGCGCGAGGTTCTGGTCGTACATCTTGAAGCCGTTGGTGACGGTCAGGAAGGTGCATACGGTGATGCTGGGCATCATCAGCGGGATGATGACGTTGAACAGACGCTGGCGTCCGTTGGCGCCATCAACTTCGGCGGCTTCGATGACGTCGGTCGGCAGGGATTGCAGGCCGGCAACATAGATGATCATCATGTAGCCGATCTGCTGCCAGCATAGGAGCATGACCATGCCCCAGAAGCCGTAGGTCGATGAATAGGTGATGGACCTGGCCCAGTGGGCGAGCACGCCGTTGAGCAGCAGCAGCCAGACATAGCCCAGGATGATGCCGCCGATAAGGTTCGGCATGAAGAACACGGACCGGAAGACGTTGGTGCCTTTGAACGCCTTGGTCAGCATGTACGCGATGGCGAAAGCTACAACATTGATGATGATTGTGGTTACGATGGTGAATGCCGTGGTATACCCCATCGCATGCCAGAACTCTTTGTCCTGGAGCGCCACACGGTAATTGCGCAGACCCACGGGACGGGCGTCAGTGACCGTCGTGAATTTGCAGAAGCTCAGGTAGACGCCCAAGATGAACGGCAACAGGAAGCCAATGATGAACGCCGCGAACGTGGGCAACGCAAACAGCGCCCACCAGCGACGTATGGATTTGCCAACCATGGTGATCATCTTGCTCTCTCCTCTCTGTCTCTTTCGCCATCACCTCGTAGTGACAACGGTTGCAAAACTAATCTATCCGACTCAATGGCGGGCTACATCGACCCGCTGATTGAACCAACAGCTTACATGGTACGCGGAATTGGCAAAAAATACAAACGTTTTCATTACGGCGTGGCGACTTTTACTTAACCGATTAACGTTATGATTTCTAGGAAATTCGTACACTTCGGGTGATAATGCTGGTATACTGAAACGTACGATTTTTTGGGGAAGGAATTGCAACCGAATGCAATCACAGCGCCCGGCATCGCCATCACAGCGTTCGAAAAATCCCCGCATGCACTAAGGAGCTTATCACGACCGCCACAATCCAAGACGTCGCCAACCGCGCGAAAGTCTCCATCTCCACGGTCTCGCGCTCATTCACGCGCCCCGACCTTGTGTCTTCCAAAACCCGGAAAAAGGTGCTCGCCATCGCGGACGAGCTGAACTTCTCCATCTCCCGTTCCGCAGCGGCGTTGAAAACCGGGCAATCCCTACGCATCGCCCTCTTGGTGAGCAACCACATCAGCAACTGGTTCGCCGCTTCGGTGATTGAGGGCCTCAACGCGGAATTCTCCGCCGCCGGCTACGACCTGTCCATCATCCAGATTGACAGCCGCCAGCAACGCAAGGAATTCTTCGACACCCTGCCGGTACGCCGCAACGCCGATGCCGTGGTCATCGCCTCGTTCGATATCGATGAGGAGGAAATCAAACGTCTGAGCAGTGTCGACGTGCCGATTATCGGCGTGAATTCCGTCCTGCAAGACAGTTTCTCCGCAACCGTGAACATCGACGACCATCAAGGGTCCATCCTCGCCGCCCGCCATCTCATCCAGCTTGGTCACCGCCGCATCCTGTATGTACGGACGAACCCCGCACAATCATTGCATTTCAGCGTGCAAGAACGCGTCGAATCATTCCTCGGATACTGCCGCGAGCAAGGCATCGAACCGACGGTCATCACCGCAGAAGAGGGGACGTACCGCATCGACAACCTCATCACCCAGATTCTCAGCCTTCCCGACATGCCCACGGCAATCGCCTGCCAAGAGGACGGTATCGCCATCCCGCTGATCTTCCAGCTGGAACGCAACGGATTCTCCGTACCCTCAGATATTTCGGTCATCGGGTATGACGACAGTACGTACGCCCATGATGTCGGGCTTACGACCATCCGCCAGCTACCTATCGACATGGCACGCTCGGCGGCACGCAAGACCTTGAATCTCATTGAGGGGCACTCCCCCGACAAGCCCAACGAGGTTTTCCCCGCCCACCTAGTCGTCCGCTCCTCGACCGCACGCGTAGAAGATCGCTGATCCGTACGGGAGCGTGCCGGTACCGGAACAACCTCGCCATCATCATCCCCCGCTCCCCCAACCGTTTGCCGACGCTGAGACAATGCTGAGCGTCGGCAAACGCTTCCACCGACGCCCAACACCACCCCAACATCAACAAACGCTTCTACCGACACTGACAGAACCCTCAGCGTCGGTAGACGGTTGGGGCATTTCGCCGAGAACGCAACAACGACACCAACAGAATGAGCCCCCACCGTGAATCACAGTGGAGGCTCATTCCAACCATCAAACAAAGAAGAAAGGAGAAAAACACGAAGGGCCGGCCGGACATCAACCGGCCCTTACGTCAGTGAGATTCCATGGGCGGCTCAGCCTTCATGGGCGGCGGAGTATTCCTTAGCCCAGCCATCGACGAAGGCGGTCTTGACAGCATCCCACTTGCCAGTGCCCTGAGCGTACTCAAGGAGCGCGTTGCCGAAGTCGTTCTTCCACTGCTCGGAAGGCATGAAGGCGAAGTCCCAAGCGACCTGGGTCTTGCCGGACTTCTGATCGTCCACAGCAGCCTGGGTCAGCGGGTTGGTGATCTTCACGCTGTCGAAGGACTTGAACGGCGTGGTCAGGCCCATCTTGTCGCTGATGGAGGAGATGCCGGTCTTCGAGGTAATGACCCACTTGAGGAAGGCTGCGGTGGCCTTCTGGTCAGCATCGGAAGCCTTGGAGTTGATGCACCAGTAGTTCTCGGAACCAGTGACCAGGCCCTCATTCTTGTCGTCAACACCGAAGTAGATCGGCAGCATGCTGACGTCATCGGCCTTCATGCCGGCCTTCTGCAGGTCGGACCAAGCCCAAGTACCGTTCTGGTAGAAAGCAGCCTCACCGAGGGCGAACTCGGAGTTCGCGTCATCACCGGTCTTGGAGCTCAGCTGCGTCGGATCGGTGGTGGAGTCCTTGAGGTACATGTCGAAGACGTTCTTGTACTCCGGCAGATAAGTGCCCTTGATGGTGGCCGGTTCGGTGGTCACCTTGTCCTTCTCGAACTCATAGTAGAGCGGAAGGTTGGCCAGATGGGTCTTGAAACGCCAGTCGGAGCTGGAATCGAAGCCGGCGGAGGTGAATGCACCCTTGATGCCCAGCTCGCTCTTGCGTGCCTGCATATCGTCGGCGACGGCCTTCAGCGTGTCGAAGGAGTTGATGTCTTCGACGGACTTGGCCTTCGCACCGTCAAGCGCGAAGTACTTGTCCAGGATGGCCTTGTTGTAGATAAGGCCGTAAGTTTCCATGGCGTACGGCACGCCGACGACCTTGTTGCCGTCCTTGAGGGCGACCTTCTTGTTGACGAGCTGCTTGTACGGCTCGGTGTTGGACATGTCGGCGGTGTAATCCTTCCAGTTGGCATAGCCGACCGGACCGTTGATCTGGAACAGGGTCGGAGCATTGCTCTTGGCCATTTCGCTCTTGAGCTGCTGCTCATAGGTTCCGGATGCTGCGGTAGCAACGGTGACCTGGACGCCGGTTTCCTTGGTGTATTCCTTGGCGAGGGCCTTCCACTGGTCCGCCGCTTCCGGCTTGAAGTTCAGGTAATAGACCTTGCCCTTGCCGTTGTCGCTGCTGCTGGAGCTGCCGCAGCCTGCGAACGCGCCGACGGACATGGCTGCCACCGCTGCGATGGCAATCGCTGACTTGACTGTACGATTCATCATCGAACCTTTCTCTTCCGCTGTCGTTTCCGATTGTTGGTCGGAAGCCGGCACTTACATCGTGCCGTCATGTTTTCGACAGCCTCTATTATGCACGCACTGAAGCATTTTTGCAAACGATGGCATGCCAACGCGTCGGCGTGTCGTATATTCTTCCGCCACAATGCCCGAAAAACAGCCATTTTCAAACACTTTGCACCAGTATGCAACATGAAAGCGTTTGCTGTCACGGCATTTCTCGCTCACATCGGGACAATCGAACATCCATACCGCGAGAGAGAGCGTATCTTGCAGGTCAGCAGTTCCAGTGTACAATCACATGATCGTCATGATACGAGCCAAGCACGCAATAATGCGCCGTATCCAGCCGCAACAGCCTACCTTGGTGCGGATCGATACCCAACCATTGCGTGGTCAGGATCCGCAAGATATGCGCGTGTGCAACCAGCAGCACATTGTGCCCCTGTTCCAACAGCGGGGACACCCGAGCGATGACGGCACGCGTACGCGCCGCAGCCTCCTCAAGTGTTTCCCCATCACCGTTATGGACCGGCACCTGCTCGCCTCCGGGCAGCATAGCGGTCCAATCACCAGCCAGCTCCATACCCACTTGGCGAGGCCCGTCACGCCACACATCCCACGCGAAACCACTCGCCTCACTAATTTGCTGACGCGTATGGCCCTCAGCCCTGCCATAATCCCATTCAGCAAGATCGTCAAGCACCGTCGCCTGCGGATACCCGGCAAGCGCAGCGGTCTGCCTTGCCCTGCGCAGCGGACTGACAAACACATGCCCTGCGGCAAATCCATCAGGGAATGCGCCACACAGACGCTTCCCGGCTTGTTCCGCCTGATCCTGCCCGGCTGGCGTCAACGGGATATCAGTGCGACCGGTATGCTGTCCCGACACGCTCCATACGGTCTGTCCGTGCCGCAGCAGCACCAGCTGACCCGGCGTGGCGGCGGCTTCGTTGCCTGCACAATTGATTGCTGTCATAGTGGCATTGTACCGCCAACATGCCTTTCCGGCGATGAGGCGTTGAAAACATCACGAGTGTTATCCCCACCGACTGACGTGTTCAAGACCAGTAGCTTATGATGGGGATATGAGTACACCTACCGATATGCATACCGCCGCGGACACCATCGTCACACGTCTTCAAGCAGTGGACACCGCAGTCACCGCTTTGAAAGCCCGCCGCGAACGCGATCCGGAAACGCTCGGCGACAAAATCCTCCTATTCGCATTGCCGACAATCGCCGGTGTCGCCATCGGTCGCATCATGCAGTCCGTGTGGTCCGGGGTCGAGCGTCGCTGCATTGCCGGGGGAAAAACCAAAGCGACAACCAGCCTGATCGCCAGCCTGTCGCGTACGGCGATTTCAGCGGCAGTCGCCGCAGTCACCAACCAGCTGTCCAGCATGGCGGCGCAGGCGATCGTCAATAAGCACCACCATTGACTCTCTTCACCGATAGCGGAAGCATAGATGCGTTCGCAACCTTCAACTGCGACAATAAGGCTATGAGTACAACTATTATCTCCGCTCCCGCCGTGGACACCCTGCTGAGCCGTCGGTCCATCCGCAAATTCAAGCCGGACGCGATCGACCCGCAGACCGTGGACACGTTGGAAGCCGCTGCCCAGCATGCCGCATCCAGCCAGTTCCTCAACGACTGGTCAGCTATCCGCATTACCGAGCCAAGCCTCAAAGCGAAGCTGGCTGCCATCGGACGCCAGGAATATATCGCCACAGCCCCACTACTGTACGTTTTCGTGCTTGATGAACGCCGCAACGCCATGATCGCCGAAGCGAAGGGCGTTGACACGTCCGAACAGCGGTTCGCGTTGCGCTACGGATACCGTTTCTCACAAGCGCAGAATGATGCGGTGCTCGCGTTGCATGCCATGGAAACCGCAGCCGAATCCATGGGCTTGGGTTGCGTGATCCTCGGATCCCTGCTCAACGATATCCCCGAGCTGATCGCCACGCTGCATCTGCCGACATACACGTTCCCTGTCCTCGGACTGGCTATCGGCAAGCCGGACCAGGAGCCGGCACTCAAACCCCGCATGCCACGCAGCATGCAGTTCTTCGACAACACATATCCGTCGGATGATACCGCGGTCCGTGAGCTCAAAGCATTCGACGCCGAGGTTCACCAGTATTACGATCTGCGCAACACCGAACGTCCCGTCGATGCGTTCAGCGACCAGATCGCAAGCCTCGCCGAGGATGAGACCGCACTCGACCGAGGGTTGTGCGACGCCGAAGCGCAAGGATTCAACCTCAACCGCTGAACCGCCGTCATCAACACCAGTCACGATACAGTACAGGCCGTAGACACCGGGCTTGCGGAGTCTACGGCCTGTATGTTATTCCCATGCCAGCGTTTGGATAGCGGCAGACAGCGCTACCGTCGACGAGGCTTATATCCGCGCTTGCGTGAATGAGGTTTCTGCTGCATCGCCATATGCGGTGTCATATCCCGCAACGACGGATCATGATGGGTCAGATGCCAACTCCCGCAATACTCACACCGGTACACCCACAGTTCAGCGCCACGTTCGCGCCAGCTCTGATCGGCGGCACGCAACGCCTGCGCTTTGTCATGGTACATGATCTTATTCGATTCAGTACACCGTTTCGGAGTGAAGTAATGCATAATACTGCCGAGTGTACGTCGCCCGCCCGATGATATACAAGAACCCGCCGGTCGGTATCAGGCAAGTTCCTGAATACTGTTCATCGTATGGAACGCGCGGGCCATGCACAAGCACGCGCAACCCACCACAACCGACAAAAACACGTACGCATGATGTGCGCCGGCAATCGTCGCCGCACGATATGCTACGGCCCCCTGCGCACCGTGTCCCGCCTGAGCGGATGCGAGGAACGCTGACATGATGGTCGTGCTCACAGCACCCGCAAGCTGCTGGAATGTGCTGAACAACGCATTACCATCGGCTTTTAATGGGGCATCAACCTGACTGAGGCCACTGGTCATCGTATTCGCGAACGCCATCGAAAACCCGACCATGAACACGAAGTAGAAGAGGCCGAGCTCCCACGCAGTCGAAGAAGCGCCGAGCCCCACAGCGAACAGCAACACACCGACAAGCGTAATCGCCAAAGCTCCTGAAATCGGTTTCACCGGCCCCAGCCGATCAAGCAGCATGCCGGAAACCGGAGCAAGCATAGCTCCAAACAGGGCACCCGGAAGCACCAGCACGCCAGCGACCAGCGCGGAGATACCATAGCCAAGCTGCGCAGAATTCGGAATCACAAAACCGAAGCCAATCATCGTCACCTGCAGCAGCACATAAGCAAGCAAATGCCAACGGAATGACACGCTGTGAAGCACGCCAAGCCGAATCAGCGGAGAAAACGAACGGTGAGATAATTGGGCGAACGATAGTAATGCCGCCATACTGATCACAAACAGCACCACGGCACTCAGAGCGGTGCGACCAGCGTCCGATGCGCCTTGGCTGCTTTTGGTAATTGCAGCGCCACCCTCATCGAGAGCGAAGACGAATGCGATAAATCCCACCGCTATCAGCAGCACGTGCAGCGGATTCACATACGCTTCCACCGTGGGTGAGCCTTGGCGGATATTCATCGTGCCCAATACCAGCGCAAGCAGCAGGAACGGCAGCAGAATCATAAAAATCCAACGCCATGGCATATACGTGCCGACAAGACCGCCAATAGTCGGCCCGAGAGCAGGGGCAGTTGCGACTACAAGACTGCCTACCCCCATCAGCTGCCCGATACGAGATTTCGGCGCCTGATCAAGAATGATATTGAACATCAACGGCAACGCGATGCCAGTACCACCACCTTGGAGAATACGCGCAATCATCAGCATCGGGAAGTTCAAGGCGCATGCGGCGACAACGCACCCGGCAATACACAGCATGACAGCAATCACAAAAATCCGTTTCACGGGAAGTTTGCGTTTCAAATATGACGACAACGGCACCACTAGCGACACGACCAGCAGATAACCGGTGGTCAGCCACTGGACCGTGGACGTACTGACGTGGAATTCCCCCATCAAAATCGGGAATAGCACATTCATCAACGTTTCTGTAAGAATGCCGATAAACGCCATAATCCCGGTTGCCAAGATTGAGAGCATCAGCGCCCGAGGAATCGGCTCAGGATGTGGACGACAAGACACATTGTCAGCTTGTTGGATAACGGCATTATCATCATGATGTTGTTCAATCATGCACTGTGAAGCTGTCCCCAGCTATCCTTTCTTGGTCCGGCATGTCAATCATGCCAGGCGGGTTTTGCTATGGTAGGCGCTTGGATTCTTGATAGTAAAGAGCAAGTCCGTCAATACGCGCCCCACGCCGTCAATAGACGACTCCGGAAGAATCCCGGTTTCGAGTACAGTATACATATCCGCATGGCCGGCATGAAGCACGAACCGTCTACTCACGGACCGACATTCGCCTGAAGCGGAACCAAGACGCTTCACATGTTTTTCCCCATCTTGGAATGCTTGACTGAAAGTGAATCCATTGCATCAGGATTTGGTCCATGCAATACGAATCATTGAGGAGTGATTATGGCTTTTACATCATGTACTGACACGTTCACGCTGCGCAACGCAGTGGGTATCCCCTGCATCGGTTACGGCACGTTCGAAACACCCGCGGACACGGCCCGCAAAGCCGTCCGTGAGGCGTTGGAGGTCGGATACCGGCATATCGACACAGCGGCCGTGTACGGCAACCAGCAGGGCGTCGGCGAAGGAATCCGAGACAGCGCAATCCCCCGAGCATCGATATTCCTGACCAGCAAATTGTGGAACACCGAACGCGGATATGACGCGACCATGGCAGCGTTCGACAAGACGCTCAACGAGCTGGGAACGGATTATCTTGACTTGTATTTGATCCACTGGCCGGCCAATCGCAAACAGTATGGGGATCGTGCCGAGGAACTGAACGCGGAGACATGGCGCGCATTTGAAGAACTGTATTCAAGCGGACGCGTAAAAGCGATTGGCGTATCGAATTTCCTGCCCCACCATCTTCAGGCTCTGGAAAGCACGGCAACAGTGAAGCCCATGGTTGACCAGATTGAGGTCCATCCTGGCTGGCCTCAGGCTGAAGCGGTAGCTTACTGCCAAGCGCATGGGATTCAAGTTGAGGCATGGGGCCCGTTCGGGCATAAAGACGTGCTGAATGATCCGACATTGGTCGCCATTGGTAAGAAGCATGGGAAAAGCAGCGCCCAAGTGTGTGTACGATGGGCGCTACAACATAACGTGCTGCCATTGCCGAAGTCGGTTCATGCGGATCGCATGAAAGCAAATATGAATGTGTTCGACTTCGAACTGAATGATACCGAGATCGCTGCAATTGATGCATTGCAAGGAATCGGCGGTTCATGTGCAAACCCTGATGAGGTTGATTTCTGACTGATTGGGGTAGCTGGTATTCGGCTACCCCTTTATATGTTTATATGTTGCGTGTTCCCGGATAATGTATTCCCGTTGTTGTGGGTTGGTGTGTTGTGTCGTGTCGTTGCGGCTGTCCCTGTTGTGTTTCCGGGTGTCCCGTGTGTGTCCGGGGGGTGGGGGTGGTTGTGTGTGGGGGTTCCGGTGGTATGGGGACGGCCCCGGCAGGGTTTGGATCCTGTCGGGGCCGTCGTGTTACGTGTTGGTGCGGCGGCGTGCTACTCTCCCACATCCTGTCGAATGCAGTACCATCGCCGTGCCAGGTCTTCGCTTCCGGGTTCGGAATGGGTCCGGGCGTCTCCCCTGGGCCATGGCCGCCGCAAATCTGTAATTGTCATCCCGGGGATCCTTGTCGGGTGTTCCCGGGGGGTTGTGGTGGGTTGGGGACCGGATGGTGGACGCGTGTGTGCTGAAGGATCGGAGTGTGATGCGCGGGGTGTCTCCCCGTCATCCGAGTAATGC
>NZ_JGYQ01000007.1 GCF_000741535.1 Bifidobacterium boum
GTCCGGCGACGGCCACGCTTCACTGGCTGTTGGACGGGCGGACGGGTGACGCCCGGTGGACGGCATGGCTGCTTGCCATCGGCTTGGACATGGGGTTCAAACTTGATCCGCCGAACCCGTATTTACACGACGAGGCGGGCGACAATCGTGCCAAGGGTACGCCACGCGTGGATATCCCTGCACGGTAGCCGGTCTAATTCGCAGCGTATCGTCTACTCGTCCATGCGTCGCGGTTTCACCAACTGGCTGGGTATCCATGCGGCCATCAACCGCCGGTACGCATCCGGGTGAGGTTGACGGCTAAGCTGGCTTGCTGCCTGGTGAGTGGGGTGAGGAGGAGTGCGGCCACGTCTCCCGGCTGTGACTGCCTGATATTTCTTTCTGGCTAAGCCTATTGATGACACACCGGAGATATTCGCCCACCGCACCTTACGAAACACCGGCACACAGACATGGAACGTCTCAAGAACGTGTGAAAGGACCAATGGTGATTCCCGCTCGACCTGTCACAGTGCGCTTGGCGGCGCAAACGGCGTTGTCTGCACCGCGTTATGCGCAGTCTTCCCGGTCGCGTTGTATGCTGAGCCCGGGCAAAACCCCCTGCCTTCCTGCTACGTTACATCGACGCCGCCGTCGGATCGGAATCCAACTCCGCCCGCAGTTTGGCGATCTCCTTCTGCACACTGTCCAAATGTTGTGCAGTACTGTAATACGGTGTGTCACGCCGCCCATGCGCCAAGTCACGATAGTGGATGATCTCCAGCTTCTCGTAATACTCAAGCGCCTTGAGCGGGCTGCGCTTGACTCCCCTGCCATCGCGATACGCGAGCGCGAGCCGGCGGTACAGTGATTCCTCATTCTCCGCGAACCACTGTTGATTGTCATCATCGGTGACTTGGTCGAGAATCTCAAGATACGCTTGTACGGCCACGGTTTCGTTGCGCGGCACACCATATCCGTTGAAGAACATGTCGGCCATCTTGTAGCGCGCTTCAGGGTTGGTGGGGTCAGCGAGATACGCCACGTTATAGCAGGTGCAGGCTTTGCCGTCATCACGCCCGGTCCCGTGGGCGTACTGGTAGCAGTACCCCAGATTCAGCGTGGCACGTATACCGCCACGTTCCGCAGCAGCCTTATAGTATTCGAACGCCTTGGCATAATCCTGCTCGCCGAGCACACCATCGTAATAGTACGAACCAAGCAAGGTCATGGCGCCGGTGACGCTCAGCGACAAATCAGGCAGGTCATCGCCGGAATCCGGCGTGGTGCGAATCACTTCTTCCAATGTGGAACGCACGAAACTCGCCGCCCGTCCGCCGACCACGCTCCCGGCATCCTGCATAATGCGGTGTGCGGTCGGCACGAACAGGTTCTGCACGACCGCCCACACGGGCACCCCGTTCTGCTCGTTGATCTGCTGCTCGATATTCTGCAACGTCTCCACAGTCACCGGCCCCATCTCGTCGTGGCTCAGTGACTCTTCGAAGGACATGTTCTCATCGTCATCGAAATCGTCCATGGTCTTCCCTTTCTCCTGGCTGCATCATGATGCTTTGCATTGCTTCATGCTGCATATCTCGCGGCCCTTCGCCACCAGCTGCCGCGTCTCTTGCGGCATCTGAAATCCTTCTCCTACTCTACGCGAAACGGCGTGACGATTCCAACTTCCGCATGATTGCAAGGCGATACGCCGAATCGACTGCCACCGCGGCAAACTGCGATTGCCCGCGGGCCGTGCAGACGGATGCCAATCGCAATCGCTGTACAGACGGACGACACTCTCCGCCCCCGATGTCAGTCGCCGCCCACTGCCTCTATCACTATCGCTATCGCGCGAGCTCACGCCGAAAGCCGCCGGCGAAGCTCCTTGCCGAACGCCACCAACGCCTTATCACTCCCTGCGGGACCGATCAGACACACGCCGCACGGCAGTCCTTGCGCGGTTGCGATGGGCATATTCAAGGCGGGAAGGCCTCCGATGCCGGCAAGGGACGTCAGACGCATGGTCTGTTTGCGCGTGCGGGCCGCAGTGTCGTGGTCATCTTGTTCCGTGAGGGTCGGGGCGACAGTGGCGGCGGTCGGCATGAGCAGCACCCTGTCGCCCACCAGTGACCTGACCATCGCGCGGGATTGCTCCAACCGTTCCAATCCTCGGCGATATGCGGTCTCGCCGATCAGCGCATCGTTGCGGAAACGCTGGGCGATATCCGGGGCGATTGCGTCGAAATGCCCACGTACCCAGCCGCCGTTGGCTTGCCACGCCTCATAACCGCGTACCACGGAGAAGATGTCAAGAAACCCGTCAAACATGTCGGCATCCAATGTGAGTTCATCCCACGTGTGCGTTCGGGCAAGTCCGTTGGCTGTCATCGCGTTGCGCATCATATCGCAGGAACGCCCGAACGCTTCGGCGACATCCGCATCAACCATCCGGCTGGGCAACACGCAGACCGCCACTTCGCCGGACAATGTCGCCGTGTCCCGGTCAGGCAGCATCGCGTGCGTCACGGCGTCCATGGCCTGTGCGTCGCGGGTCATCCAGCCGACCGTGTCGAATGATCCGGACAGCGGATGCACGCCATCACGGCTGATTCTGCCGTGCGTGGTGCGCAACCCCCACAATCCTTGATATGCGGATGGAATGCGGATCGATCCCGCTGTATCCGTTCCCAAACCGATGGTCGCCTGTGTTGAGGCTACCGCGCTTGCCGGGCCGGAAGACGATCCTCCCGGTACGCGTCCCGGCGCTCTCGGGTTCGGCGGCGTACCGTAATGCGCGTTGGCACCGGCAAGGGAGTATGCGAATTCGTCCGTCTGTGCGATGCCGATGACATCCGCCCCCGCGTCAAGTAGACGTTGGACCGCGGGAGCGGAATGCTCTTGTACGGGCGCTTCGGCCAAATACGTGGGATTGCCTGCCCCGACGCGTTGCCCGGCGACCGCGTACAAATCCTTCACTGCGACACCCATGCCAGACAGCGGACCGAGGCGGGTAGCGGCAATGAGCGGTGTTCCGACGACGCGCCAGACGGTCGGATCAATGGCCCGCGCCCCGGTTGCCATGTGCACGGCGGCGCCATCACCTGCGTGCTGAAGCGATACCCCATGTGATGTCCGGTATGTCATGTCGTTCCTCCCGTCGATCATGCAGCTCGATGATGCAGTTTGACGCCCAACTCACTGCACACGTCCGACCAGCGTTGTGACCGGCCGACGCTGAATCCGGTTGGTGTCGCGTCCGGCTAGTGTCGCGCCGGTCAATGTCGTTCCCCATCGTAGGCGTGCTAGGTCAAGGGCATGTGACGATGTCAAGCCATCGGGAATCAGTGACGCGAGTATACGGTGAAAGTACTCGACAAACGTCGAACATACGCGGCGAACGTATGCGGTACGAGCGTCCGGCTGCTATCGGATACGACAAGATACGACCGATATACAACAAGAGGCTCGCAAGTCGTCGTCGTGACGACTTGCGAGCCTCTCACCGGATTGCCGAATTATCCCGGCGATCCCCGAAGATTCCTATGGTTTCAGGGCATGCGCGTATTCGGCGTGCTCCGGCATCACTCCCATTCGATGGTTGCCGGCGGCTTGCTGGTCACGTCAAGCACCACGCGGTTGATGCCACGGCATTCGTTGGTGATACGCGTGGAGATGGTGGCGAGCACGTCATACGGGACGCGAGACCAGTCGGCGGTCATAGCGTCCTCGGAGCTGACCGGACGCAGCACAATCGGCGAGCCATAGGTGCGTTCGTCACCCTGGACGCCCACGGAATGAACGTCAGCCAAAAGCACAACCGGGCACTGCCAGATATCGCGGTCAAGACCGGCCTTCGACAGTTCCTCGCGGGCGATGGCGTCAGCTTCACGCAGCAAATCGAGCCGTTCGCGGGTGATTTCGCCGATGATGCGGATACCAAGCCCCGGACCGGGGAACGGCTGACGCCAAACGATATCGTCCGGCAGACCAAGCTTGGTGCCGATTGCACGCACCTCATCTTTGAATAAGGTGCGCAGCGGTTCAATCAGCTTGAACTTGATGTCCTTGGGCAGACCGCCGACATTGTGGTGGCTCTTGATGTTGGCCGCACCATCACCGCCGCCGGACTCGACGACATCCGGATACAGGGTGCCCTGCACGAGATACTTCACCTCAGCGCCGTTCTTGCCGGCTTCCTCGATGACCTGACGCTGGGCCTTTTCGAACGTGCGGATGAACTTCTCACCGATGATCTTGCGCTTGCGTTCCGGTTCGGACACGCCCTTGAGCGCGGTGAGGAAGTCCTCGGATGCGTCAACGGCGATGAGCTTGATGCCGGTCGCCTTGACGAAATCATGCTTGACCTGCTCGGCTTCGCCCTTGCGCAGCAGGCCATGGTCCACGAACACGCAGGTCAGCTGATCCCCGATCGCCTTATGCACGAGCGCCGCCGCCACGGCTGAATCCACGCCGCCGGACAGACCGCAGATGACCTGGGCGTCGCCGACCTCTTCACGGATCTTCTTGACCTGATCCTCAATGATGTTCGATGCGTCCCAATCGCGGTCAAGACCGGCGCACTTGTGCAGGAAGGTCTCGATAAGCTCCTGGCCGCGCGGGGTGTGCTTGACTTCAGGATGCCATTGCACGCCGTACAGTTTGCGGGAATCATCCTCCATCGCAGCGACCGGAGCGCCCTCGGTGTGGGCGAGCACCTTGAACCCTTCAGGCGCCTTCTCCACAGCCACGCCATGGCTCATCCACGTGGTCTGCTCGGCAGGGGAACCGGCGAGAATGCCTTCAGTGTCATCAATGCTGGTCTCGGTCTTGCCGTACTCACCGAGCGCCGCCTTATCAACCGTGCCGCCAAGCTCGTATGCCATAACCTGGAAGCCATAGCAGATGCCGAGCACCGGAACGCCGGCTTCGAACACCTTCTTGTCGATGCCGGGGGCTCCGGGCTCGAACACGGACGCCGGGCCGCCAGAAAGGATGATGGCCTTAGGATCCTTGGCAAGCATCTCATCGGCTGACATGGAATGGGGCACAAGCTCGGAATACACGTTGGCTTCACGCACACGACGCGCGATGAGCTGGGCGTACTGTGCGCCGAAATCGACGACGAGTACTGGACCTTTCGCCATAGGTGACTCTCCCTATCTGTATCTTCGACTGATCACAACAACATATATATTGTTGCGTGGCAAGGCGACAACGACGCGGGCGGCGCGGCTGTATCGATGATCATTCGCGGCATCGCGTCGGCGATAGCGCCCGCTATGCGACGGACCAGTCGCATAGCGGCCGGTTATGGTTGGGGTTCAAGCCGCGATGATTACAAAGTGCCGGTCGTGCGATGATGCAGTCGCACGGATGCGGTGTATCCGCCATCGCACGGCAGCCGAACGTGGTAGCCGGCCGGCGTGTGTCCATCCGGTTGCAGGGCAGCCGGTTACCGCTCATCACGCGTCCATCCGGCCATGTACATGCCAGCCATGTGACCATCCAGTCACAAGCGACGCACGGCCACCGCCAAAGACCGACTCTCGCCGCAAGCGAACACGAAAAGAACACGACGAACATCAACACGCCGCCATGTTTTCTAGCGAAATGAACGTGCTGAATGTTCGGCGCCTGCTATATTCCTTGATATTCCGCGGGTTTCGAGATGATGTCACCTCTCATTCACCTTCACATACTCACCATCTCAATCTCACAATACATAAAATAATGGCAACAGTTCCGAACACACATGCAAAAAAACGTGCAAAAGTCGTGTGCCCCACGTACCATGAAACGCGACAGGGAGGGAAGTCTGCGGACTGCAAAGCCCAAAGAGTTCCAGCCCGAACGTAAACAACCAATCGCACGAACAGTGCAGGAGTACAGGAGTACACATGACGAATCCTGTTATTGGCACCCCTTGGAAGAAGCTCGACGCTCCGGTTTCCGAGGAAGCCCTCGAAGGTGTTGACAAGTACTGGCGCACCGCCAACTACCTGTCCATCGGCCAGATCTATCTTCGCAGCAACCCTCTGATGAAGGAGCCGTTCACCCGCGAAGACGTGAAGCATCGTCTCGTCGGTCACTGGGGCACCACCCCGGGCCTGAACTTCCTCATCGGCCACATCAACCGTCTCATCGCCGATCACCAGCAGAACACGGTGATCATCATGGGCCCGGGCCACGGCGGCCCGGCCGGCACCGCTCAGTCCTACCTGGACGGCACCTACACCGAGTACTACCCGAACATCACCAAGGATGAGGCTGGCCTGCAGAAGTTCTTCCGTCAGTTCTCTTACCCGGGCGGCATCCCGTCCCACTTCGCTCCGGAGACTCCGGGTTCCATCCACGAAGGTGGCGAGCTGGGTTACGCCCTGTCCCACGCCTACGGCGCTGTGATGAACAACCCGAGCCTGTTCGTGCCGGCCATCGTCGGCGACGGCGAAGCTGAGACCGGCCCGCTGGCTACCGGCTGGCAGTCCAACAAGCTCATCAACCCGCGCACCGACGGTATCGTGCTGCCGATCCTGCACCTCAACGGCTACAAGATCGCCAACCCGACCATCCTCTCCCGCATCTCCGACGAAGAGCTGCATGAGTTCTTCCACGGCATGGGCTATGAGCCGTACGAGTTCGTCGCTGGCTTCGACGATGAGGACCACATGTCCATCCACCGTCGCTTCGCCGACCTGTTCGAGTCCGTCTTCGACGAGATCTGCGACATCAAGGCCGCGGCTCAGACCGACGACATGACCCGTCCGTTCTACCCGATGATCATCTTCCGCACCCCGAAGGGCTGGACCTGCCCGAAGTTCATCGACGGCAAGAAGACCGAGGGCTCTTGGCGCGCTCACCAGGTGCCGCTGGCTTCCGCTCGCGATACCGAAGAGCACTTCCAGGTGCTCAAGAACTGGCTCGAGTCCTACAAGCCGGAAGAGCTGTTCGACGACAAGGGCGCTGTGCGTCCGGAAGTCACCGCCTTCATGCCGAAGGGCGAGCTGCGCATCGGCCAGAACCCGAACGCCAACGGCGGCCGCATCCGCGAGGAGCTCAACCTGCCGAAGCTCGAGGACTACGAGGTCAAGGAAGTCTCCGAGTACGGCCACGGCTGGGGTCAGCTCGAGGCCACCCGTCGTCTCGGTGTCTACTGCCGCGACATCATCAAGAACAACCCGGATTCGTTCCGTATCTTCGGACCGGACGAGACCGCTTCCAACCGTCTTGCTGCCGCTTATGAAGTGACCAACAAGCAGTGGGATGCCGGCTACCTGTCCGCTCAGGTTGATGAGCACATGGCCGTCACCGGCCAGGTCACCGAGCAGCTTTCCGAGCATCAGATGGAAGGTTTCCTCGAAGGCTACCTGCTCACCGGCCGTCACGGCATCTGGAGCTCCTACGAGTCCTTCGTGCACGTGATCGACTCCATGCTGAACCAGCACGCAAAGTGGCTCGAGGCAACGGTTCGTGAGATCCCGTGGCGCAAGCCGATCTCCTCCATGAACCTGCTGGTCTCCTCCCACGTGTGGCGTCAGGATCACAACGGCTTCTCCCATCAGGATCCGGGTGTGACCTCCGTGCTGCTGAACAAGTGCTTCAACAACGACCACGTGATTGGCATCTACTTCCCGGTTGATTCCAACATGCTGCTGGCCGTCGCCGAGAAGTGCTTCAAGTCCACCAACATGATCAACGCGATCATCGCCGGCAAGCAGCCGGCCGCCACCTGGCTGTCCCTCGACGAGGCTCGTGCCGAGCTCGAGAAGGGTGCTGCCGAGTGGAAGTGGGCTTCCAACGTCAAGTCCAACGACGAGGCCGACATCGTCCTCGCTTCCGTCGGCGACGTTCCGACCCAGGAGATCATGGCTGCTGCCGACAAGCTCAACAAGCTCGGCATCAAGTTCAAGGTCGTCAACGTGGTGGATCTGGTCAAGCTCCAGTCTGCCAAGGAGAACAACGAGGCGCTCACCGATGAGGAGTTCGCTGACCTGTTCACCACCGACAAGCCGGTCCTGTTCGCCTACCACTCCTATGCCCGCGACGTGCGCGGCCTGATCTACGATCGCCCGAACCACGACAACTTCAACGTTCACGGCTACGAAGAGCAGGGCTCCACCACCACGCCGTACGACATGGTGCGCGTCAACAACATCGACCGCTACGAGCTGACCGCTGAGGCTCTGCGCATGGTTGATACCGACAAGTACGCCGCTGAGATCGACAAGCTGGAGGCCTTCCGCGACGAAGCCTTCCAGTTCGCGGTCGACAAGGGCTACGATCATCCGGATTACACCGACTGGGTGTGGCCGGGCGTGAACACCGCCAAGCAGGGCGCCGTCACCGCCACCGCCGCAACCGCTGGCGACAACGAGTGATTGAAGCGTCGCAAGACGCATGAGGCATAAGCCTTAAGCTCAGGAGGGGCATCGGGAACAACATCCCGGTGCCCCTCCTGCCGTAATGTCGGGGGAATCGCAGACAACATCGGAAAAGACAGACCGATATTATCCGTTTTCTCAGGCTCACCGTGTTACGCATGCCGCGACATACACAACCGGCAAGAACACGGGGAATGATGGCAGATACTCCGGCATCTGCCATGTTGAGCATGCCGGGGCATACGTAAGATACCGGACACACAACACCAAGCAACTCTCCCCCTAGGCATCCGTCGTGTTACGCATGCAGTGATATACGCGACACAGCAGAGCATACTCATGGATGGCATCGTGCACAGACTACGGGACCTTGCAGTCACTCGATGACGCATGTATCCGTTACCTGCCACAATTCGCCTACCGTTTACCCGATGTTGGTCCTCCAAGTCGCCGATGATATAATGATGCAGCTTCTGCTATACACAGCACATTGGAAGAGAGCCCGCCGTCATGGATGACGCATCAGAGAATACCATTCCGCCCCAGCAATACTCGCCGACCAGTCCTTCGGCACCGGTTACCGCTCCGGACACCGCCGGCGCCACGCCACCGGACAGACAAGACTGGGTGCAGGAGACCGGTAAGACAACAAAAGAGAAGATTCTGAATGCCAGATTCGACTTCAGCGAGACATTCACCCTTGTCTTCGCTGTGCTGGTCGGTATGCTCAGTGTCATCATGCCCATCATCGCCATCGTTCCGGCGATTCTCATCGGAGGCTTTGATTTCCCGATGAGCGAGTGGCGGGTGCTTGACCGCTTCTATTACATCTGCGCACTGTTGTGCGTGCCCATGCTCACGGTAACAGCGGTGATGTGCTGCGCCTTGCTGCGAGACGGCTTCCAGCACAAGTCCGAAACCGGGCCCAATCTGCGACCCTTCGAAGCTGTGATAGCCATCCTGGTCATTGTTGCCGCGCTCATCGCCTCTACACATTTCTTCTTCATTCCTGCGGTCAAGGACATACCTTACGTCGGCAATCCTGAACAGGTCACACTGACCAACATCAGCACGTCCAGACAAGAGGGATATGATGTGAATTGTGGCAACTATGGATGCCATAGAACCTTCTACCATGTTGTAGGGACGGACGCGAATGGTAAGCAGGAGGACGTGGAGGTCGACAAGGCGCTATATTACCGATGCGACGGCTCCGCTCACACGGTGAAAGGCGGCAAACTCATCATCTCCCGGCTGCCGAATACGCACCTTGAAATCTCATACTCCTGTCCGTATGTCGACAGCCCGCTGAGGCAGTGACACAGACAGCTCCTCTTTCGACACAGTGATATACCGCGAAACGCAACGACCGTACAATAGAACGGAACAGTTCACGTCCAAGCCTCGTGCATAGACGCGCGACGGCCTGAATCAAGGAGCAGTATGTCGGAACGAGTGATTTATATCGCAAGCCCAGAAGGCGGCAATGGCCGCAACGTCGTGGCGTACGGGGTGCTTGACGCCCTGACCGCCGTGGCACGCACCGGGGTGTTCCGCCCGATCGCATGTCGAAAAAGCCCCATCACGCAGTCCCTTGTCGAAGCGTCGAATGCGGGTCAGAGCCTTGAGGATGTGCGCGGAGTATGCCCCAAGTATGCACGCGAGCACCCGCAGTGCGTCCGCCCCGACATCGTCTCCGCCTACTACGACACTGTGAAAGCCAGCGACGCGGAAGCCATGGTCATCGTCGGCACCGACGCCTCCCACGTGTTCAATCCGCACAGCTTCGAACTTGACGTCGATATCGCCGCCGACCTCAAATCCCCGGTGTTCCTGGCGGTGTGCACTATGCGACGCAATGGCGAGGAAGTGCTCGCGACCGTCGAATCCTGCCGTCAGGCGATCGAACACGGCGGCTCGGCCGTCGTCGGTGTCTTCGTGACCGGCTGCACGCCCGAGAAAGCGGCGGATGCGCGTCAGGCCTTGTCCGAGCTCGATATTCCGGTGTGGACGATTCCCGCGGTCGATTTCCCCGATCCCGAGCATGACGATGCCGCAGAGCGCGCGCTCAAAGCATTCCGCGACAACGCTCCCGCCGACGAGGTGCGTGCGGCAATCAACACGCCCTTCTCCCCTGCCACCACGCCATACGCGTTCCAGAACAAACTGCTGCATGGTGCCAAGGAGTCCGGCGCGACCATCGTACTGCCGGAAGGCGAAGAATGCCGTATTCTCGAGGCCGCGGATTATCTGCTCGAACGCGAGGTCGTCGACCTGCTGATTCTCGGCGAACGCGATGACATCCTCAAGCATGGCGACGAACTCGGACTCAAACACCTGTCCAAGGCACACTTCCAGAGCATGAACGATGAAACCGTTCTCGCCCCGATGATTGACAAGCTGTGCGAGCTGCGGGCCAAGAAAGGCATGACACCTGATAAGGCGCGCGAGCAGCTCAAGGATCCGAGCTATTTCGGCACGATGCTTGTCGTGCTCGGCAAGGCAGACGGGCTGGTGTCCGGCTCAGTCAACTCCACAGCGAACACCGTGCGGCCAGCCTTGCAGGTCATCAAGACCAAGCCAGGCAATTCGCTGGTGTCCGGCGCGTTCCTCATGTGCTTCAAGACGCATGTCGCCGTCTTCGCGGACGTGGCAATCACACCGAATCCGGATGCCCGTCAACTCGCAGAAATCGCCATCGAATCGGCGCGCACGGCCAAAAGTCTCGGCATCGCGCCACGGGTGGGCATGCTGTCGTATTCGACGCTCGGCTCGGGCAAGGGGCCGGACGTCGACTTGGTCGAGGAAGCCACCGCATTGGTGCATGAACAGCAGCCGGATTTGCCCCTGGTCGGGCCAATCCAGTTCGATGCCGCGTGGGAGCCGGAGGTGGCTGCAACCAAGGCGCCTGGCAACCCGGTCGCCGGGCACGTCAGCGTGTTCGTCTTCCCGGACCTGAGCGCCGGCAATATCGGGTACAAGGCAGTCCAGCGTGCGTCGGGCGCCCGCGCAATCGGGCCAGTGCTGCAGGGCCTCAACCGACCGGTCAACGACCTGTCTCGCGGCGCGACCGTCCAGGATATCATCAACACCATCGCATTGACGGCGTTGCAGACGAAAGAAAACTGACCGCGGGCGGGCTGGACCGGAGCCGGAGCTGCCGGGCAAGCCCTGTGACGAGGGGCGTACGCTCATGGATTCGCCATGGCGTACGCCCCGATTTGTAGCCGCTCACGAGTAAAGTCAGCAATGGTAGCCGTGCAAAACCGCACGGATCGTACACAACAATGGAGGATGCCCACTATGGCGAAAACCGTCCTTGTCATCAATTCGGGTTCCAGCTCGATCAAGTACCAGCTGGTCGACCTCGAGACCGGTGAAGGTCTCGCTTCCGGCCTCGTTGAGAAGATCGGCGAGCCGACCGACGGCCATTACAAGCACGAGTACAACGGTGAGAAGCATGAGCTCGAAGAGCCCATCCACGATCATGAGCAGGGCCTGAAGCGTGTCCTCGGCTTCTTCGAGCAGTACGGCCCGAAGCTGTCCGAGGCTGGCATCGTGGCTGTCGGTCACCGCGTGGTCCAGGGCGGCTACATCTTCCCGAAGCCGGCGCTCGTCACCGACAAGACCATCAACCAGGTCAAGGATCTCGCCGTGCTCGCCCCGCTGCACAACGGCCCGGAGGCCAAGGGCGCTGAAGTCATGCGTCAGCTGCTGCCTGACGTGCCGCAGGTCTTCGTGTTCGATTCCTCCTTCTTCTTCCAGCTGCCGGCCGAGGCCAGCACCTACGCGCTGAACAAGGACATCGCCGAGCAGTACCACATCCGCCGCTACGGCGCTCACGGCACCTCCCACGAGTATGTCGGCTCCGTCGTCCCGGATATCATCGGCAAGCCCGCTGAAGGCCTCAAGCAGATCGTCCTGCATATCGGCAACGGCGCTTCTGCCTCCGCCCAGATCTCCGGCAAGCCGATCGACACCTCCATGGGTCTGACCCCGCTCGAGGGCCTCATGATGGGCGGCCGTACCGGCGATATCGACCCGGCTGCCGTCTTCCACCTGATTCGCAACGCCCACATGAGCGTGGACGAGCTGGACACCCTGTTCAACAAGCGTTCCGGCCTGACCGGCATGTGCGGCCACGCCGATATGCGTGAGGTCCACAAGCTCGTCGCCGCCGGCGACAAGGATGCCAAGCTCGCGCTCGACGTGTACGTGCACCGCATCATCAAGTACGTGGGCGACTTCACCGCTCAGATGGGTGGCGTCGACGTGATCACCTTCACCGCCGGTGTCGGCGAGAACGACGAAATCGTGCGCAAGATGGTGTGCGATCGTCTCGCCCCGTTCGGTGTCAAGCTCGACGAGGAGAAGAACAATACGCGTTCCAAGCAGCCGCGCGTCATCTCCACGCCGGACAGCTCCGTGGTCATCGCCGTCGTGCCGACCAACGAGGAGCTCGCCATCGCCCGCAAGTCCGCGACCATCGCCGCGGAGGGCAAGGACTCCTATGGCAACGAGTTCACCCGCTGAATACGCCAGTCAGTTTGACCGGCTGGTCAATGACACAGTCGGTAACCGCTGAACGTTGGCACAGTTGAGGGGCTGTGAGGATGCGCAGAAACATCCTCACAGCCCCTCATTCGTATATACTTGCGTGTCACAATCAGGTGCGTGGTGCCTTCCTTTGCACCCCCAGCGGATCCCATCTCTGTTTCTGCCGACGCTGAGCGGACTGTCAGCGTCGGCAGAAACAGAGATGGGAGCAATCACAAGCAATACGGCGCGATCACACAATCCCAGTTGCCACAACAGCGATGACGCGAATCAGTGTTGCGCGAGCATATCCGACCACATGCCGGGGAAATCGGGAATCGTCTTGCGTGTGGTCGCGATGTTGCGAATTTCGATGCCTGGCACGGCGAGCCCGATCATGGCGGCGAAGGTCGCCATACGGTGGTCGGCGTAGCTTTCCATGACCGCAGCGTGCAGTGAAGCGCGCGGGACAGGTTCGATGGCAAGCCCGTCAGGCAGCTCCTCGGCTTTTCCGCCGATCCGCTTGATTTCGGTGACCAACGCGGCCAAACGATTGGTCTCATGGCCGCGCAGATGCCCGATGCCATGCAGCGCTGACGGCGTGTCGGCGAGCGCGGCCGCGGCGGCGATGCTCGGGGCGATCTCCCCCGCGGCGGACATGTCGTAATCTCCAAGCCCGTGGATGGTGCCGTTGCCGGTCAAGGTCAGTGTTCCCGACCGGTGGGTGTATGCGTGTGGTTGGGTTTGGGCTTGACGCATGGCTTCGTCGAATGGTGTGCCGTCGAGGGTGATGCTCGCGCCCATATGTTGCAGGATTCCGGGCAGCAGTCCCCCGGGCTGGGTGGTGATATACGGCCAGTTCGGTATGGACACGCTGCCGGAAGCGATCATCGCCGCCTCGAGGAAGGGCGCGGCATTGGACAGGTCCGGTTCGACGGTGACGTCCGCAGGCAGTGCAAGCTGCGCGGGATCCACGATCCAGTGTCCCGGCTCGGGCATGCTGATATGCCCACCCGCGGCTTCGACATCATGCATGGTCATGCGGATATGCGGCATGCTGGGCAGGTGTTCGCCGGTGTGGGCGAGGTCAAGCCCGCCGGGGAGCCGCGAACCGATCAGCAGCAGCCCGGAGATGAACTGGGAGGATGATGACGAGTCGATGGCGACATGCCGACGCTGGCCGTCGATATGCGCATGCTGTGGCGGGGTGATGGTGAACGGCAATCGTCCGGGCTCCCCCTCGTAGGCGATTGTCGCGCCGAGTTGCTCGAGACCGTCGAGGATTGGCCCCATCGGCCGCTGATAGGCTTGCTCGTCCCCGTCAAAGCGGACCGGACCGTCGGCGAACAGGACGAGGCCGGGCACGAAACGCATCACCGTGCCGGCGAGCCCGCAATACACGGTATCCGAACCGTGGAACCGCCCGCCGGCCGGGGGCGTCACCGTCACCGTGGTCTCGGTGTCTGGATTCGCCTCGCAATGCACACCGAGCGTGCGCAGTGCGTCCATCATGAGTTCGGTGTCTCGTGAACGCAGCAATCCGTGCAGCGTGACCGGCTTCGTGCCAAGCGCGGCGAGGATGAGGAAACGGTTGGACAGCGATTTGCTGCCCGGAATGGTCACAGTCGCGTTAAGCGGACGGCTCGCCACCGGCGCGGGCCAAGGGTCGGGATATGCGTGTTCGGTCATGGTCACCATAGTATCCGAAACGCCGCATCTGGCGACGCCTCATCACAGCATATGGGAGAAAAGTCTGCGAGACAAGCCAGTGCAGACAGAACGGAAGGGCGGCGGGAATGACAATGCAATAACGGTGGAACTCCGGCGAAATGGCGATGGAATAACAGTGTCGTGTCGTACTCGTCTTGGCTTTAGGTATAATGGGTGATTGTGCCGTTTGACACATCGGGCTGTAGCGCAGTTTGGTAGCGCGCCTGCTTTGGGAGCAGGATGTCGCAGGTTCGAATCCTGTCAGCCCGACCGGAGCCCTTGGAAACATTAGGTTTTCAAGGGCTTATTTTTTCCGTCGAAAACAATCCGCATACAAATGCATACAAACGCCGCGGTACCTCCACGCCCGATTCACACGAGTTCGCGCTCGCGGAGGGCTCCGATCGCGTCGGCCACGTCGTCCAATCGTTCCGGCCAGAGCGCCGTGTAGGTGTTCAATGTAATGCTGGGAGAGGAGTGGCCGAGCTGCATCTGCAGGGTCTTCACGTCCGCGCCCTGGGCGATCGCGAAGCTCGCGTATGTGTGGCGCAGACTGTGTATGGTCACGCCCGCGTCCTCCATGCCGGCCGCTTTGACGGCCTTGTTCCATATCCTTGTCCGCCACGTGTTCGTCCAGACGTTCCCGCCACGGGTGGCACGGAACAGCCAGTCGTCATCACCCATGCCATCCATCTGCGCCTTGATCTGCGGCATGAGGAACCGTGGTATCGCGATGTTGCGGGCCTTTCCGTTCTTCGGGGTGCCGAGCATGCTGCCGCCGTGCCCGTCGTCAGTCCATGTGCGGCCTATCCTGGCTCGCCGTTTGTCCGCGTCCACGTCACCGACCTTGAGGGCAAGCGATTCGCCTATGCGGCATCCCGTATAGGCCTGCCATCTGACCAGCAGACCGTCCACCGGCTTCCCGATCCTCTCCGCCTCGTCCGCGAGCAACTCGACCTCGCGGACCGAGAGGAACACCATGTCGTCGTCGGAGACGATCTTCGGCACGGTGACCCTGTCCACAGGATTCTCACCGATCCACCCGTTCGAGACGGCGTAGTCAAAGATGCCCTTGAGGACGACTTTCATGATATTGCGGATGCTTCTCGCGCTCAGCGGCTTCGAATCACGCCCGTCCGGCAACGCGGCCGGATAACCACCGTCCATGAGCTGGCCGACCCACTCCTGCAGCATGTCAGGGCGAAGCTCACGCAACGTCATGCCACCCCATTTGGGCAGGATGTACAGGCGCAGCTCCCTCGCATACCGGCCTGCGGTGCCGGGTTTCAGATCGACCTTCGACGCGAGCCATTCGCCGGCCACATCATCCAGGACACGAAGCTCCTGACGGGGATCGCGGTAGCGTCCCCGCCTGATGTCGTCCTCCATGGCCGCGGCATATTCCTGCGCTTCGGCGAGCCTGGCGAACTGCTTCACCCTCTGCACACGTCTACCATCCTTGACGATGGTCCAATGACAACGCCAGCGCATCCCGACCCCATAACGGCTTTTACGCCACTTCTCAGGCACATTGGCCTTCATCGGATCGCGTGAGTTCGCCAAAGAGCGTTTGGCCGCACGACTCGGCGGATTGCCATCATCGTCATTCTTGAGCCACAGGTCATCAATGGTCACTTTCATGGCGCTTCCTCCCACATGTTTTTCGCCCCGGCGCTCGCGGATATGCGGGCACCGTGGCCTTTTTCATTGCATGCACACGCCGGAATCGCGGAGCAGCTGCCGGTAATCCTCCAACACCTGCACTGTCACGCCCAGCTCCACGGCCATCATCCACGTATTGCCCTCGTACACCGTCTCGGCCATGCCATAATCCACCGGACTGATCAACGCCAACGCGGTCTCCCTACGGCAACGGCGCTCGCATTTGATTCCGTATTGGCTGCCGCATCCGGGGTCGTGGTGTCTGGCGTGTATGAGCTCGTGGCACAATGTGCAGCGGCGTTGGAAACCGGCCAGCCGTTCGTCGATGATGATGAGACGGAGCGGATCGTAGTAGAGTCCGCACCTGTCTCCGGCCAACCGGCGTTCCTCGATCCGGACCCCCAATGTTTCCGACCAGGATGTCAGGATGCTGTCATTCACCTGCTTCGGCATCCTCGTTTCTGAAGCCGGTTCCCTCGATGCGCTTCTCGTCGCGCTTCGCCCTGCGCTCGACCTTCTTGATGTCCTCCATCGCCGGGAGGTCTTCCGGCGCGATGCCACGGCTGAACAGGCTCTTTCGCACGGCCTTGTTGTTGTCCACATGCTCTTGGGTGATTGCCGGTGTCCCGTGCAGGTCGCGTTCCTGGATCCCGTAGTTCGTCATCTGCGTGGCGAGCTGCTTCGCCGTCACGGCGATAGGATGGAGCACATCGGCCAGCGGACGGCTCTTCGGCACATCGAGCCTGAATTTCATTTCCGTCGTACTCATGCCGAACAGCGCCTGATCGCCGCGCGAACGGATCACGCCGAAGTCCTTCTCCCCGACCCCGCGCTTGTATGCGAGCGAGCTGAGCTGCTTCTCCTCGGCGGTCAACGCGTGCCTTCCCGCGATGCGCAGGATCTCGCCCATGCGCTGCTCAAGAAGCTCCGCGGTGCGCGTCTGCACGGCGAAATAGCTTTGCAGCAGCGCGACCTCCTCCTTGCGCGGATCGCCGTTCTGGGCCACCAGATAGCAGGCGTAACGGGTCAGCTTCACATCATCGATGGAACGAATGGCGCCGCTGCCAAGCTCGACGTCCCGTTTGGTGTCGCGGAAGTGCGCTTCGACCGGCTGCCCGGCGTTCTGACATGCCGATTGGGCGCGCTGTATTACCTTTGCGAAGTTCTCCCATTTCGTATAGCCCATATACTTCATCAGTTCTCTTGCATGCCAGAATTCCACGCCATTCTCATCCTTATTGAGGAGCGTATCCAAGGACGCGGCGTATCGGGCAATGGTTTCCTTGTCCATATTCATCCTTCCCCAACCATTTTCCTGACGTCGGCAAAATGGTCTATTGCCAATGTTTCCAATGGTTTTTGGTCGGCTTGTCGTTCACTGCTTGGCGGTCTTCACCACTGTGGTGGTGCCCATCGCGGTGGTTTCCCAGCTGACGCCGTCCGCCTTGGTATAGGTGAAGTCCTTGGTGGCGTCCTGCGAGCCGAGCAGGGACGCCTGCATCGCCGCGGTGTCTCCCTGGCTCGTCCACTTCCAGTCGCCGGCCTTGTCCGGCGCATTGTAGGAGCCCTTCCAATACAGGCTCTTCGTATCGCCGTTGTCACTGACCCACTGGACGGTGATCGTGTCGGCCGTGATCTCGGCCTCCATCCAGGAATCCGTGCTGCCGGAGTTGGTCTGCTTCCACGTGCCGGTCAGATCCGCAGGCTGTTCTACCGGCTTCTTCTCTGCCGGCTTCTTCGTCGTCTGCGATTGGCTCGTACTGCCGGCGTCGGCGGTTCTGGCGTCGTTGGCGTTGCCGCACGCGCCGAGTCCGAGTGCAAGTATCGCCGCGACGGCCGTTGCGATTGTCTTCCTGTACATGGTTTCCTTCTTTCCTTGGTTGATTTGCATTAAAAATTCAATCTCTTGGCGTTTCCGCTTCGAAGCGCGCGTTCGGATCCTTGTTGGCGGCCACGTCATAGTCCTCTGGGTGGGCGGCGATACGGTCGATGAGATCATCGGTGACTTGTGCAGTCGTCGTCGACCCCTCATCGGCGCCGTCAACAGGCCGGCGCTCGCCGGCCGTGGAGACAGACTCGGCCTGTATCTCAGGGTCCTGTGCGAGGCGTTCCGCATCCGCGATTATGCGTGAGAGCGGCATCCTGAGCGCCGTAGCAATCTTTTGGAGCTGCTCATAATCGGCGACGGTATTGAGCTCGAGAATCCGTCTTAATGTGCCATATGGCACGCCAGATTCTTTCGCCAAAGCCGGTGTCTTGATATCGCGTGCGGCCATTGCGCGCTTTACTGCGATGGATAGTGACTTCGACTCTACGGTCGGTATTTTTGCTCCCTTTGCCATGGCACCAGACTACTTCGTATTGGCCTAAATATGTCTCATATAAGACACGCCGTGTTTTGACTGAGACAAGCAATCGCCGTATCATGTCTTATATGAAACACGAACGGTTTGGAAGGAAACGAAAGGAGCGCAGATTGAGACCAATACCAACGGCCGCTGACCTTGGAGAAATCCTCAAGCGGACAATCAAGGGCGCCAACCTCACCCAAGAGGAAACGGCAACATTGACCGGGATTCCGCGGAGCACACTCCTCAGAAAGATGCATGGCGGAACCTTCAACTTCGAAGAACTCTCCAAAATCTCGCAAGTCACAGGAAAGAAACTGTCGTCAATTGTCTCTGAAGCTGAGGCGCTCGCCGACAAAGAAAATGCCCGCAGGTGACACTGCGGGCGATGAGAACCAGAAAGGTGTATTGACAATGATTCTCGAAAACCATGATACCACCGAGTCCGAAGCGCCGGCCGAGGAGCCGGTCGAGGAGCCGACCGCAGTCGGCCGTCTGCTCGACGTCAGCCCGCTCGGCGGGGAGGTCATCGACCGGGGCGATATGCCCATCACACTCAAACCCGCGTTCGACCACACCTACTGGGAGCCGGTCGGCGGGGTCCTGATCGTCGGCGAGGGGCTCGGCAAGCGTGAAATCACCCTCAGCCTTTCGGAGCTCCTCAAGCTCAGGGAGCGCCTGGACTTCCTGACCGAGGACATCCTCGACGCGAATTTCAAGGCTGTCGCAGCGGGAAGGGTGGGCAAGTGATGGATGACAAAGAAGCGCTCGCCGACGAATGAATCGAAAGGAGAACCCGAGATGAGTATCAACATTCCTGCCGAGACGCCGGACGAATCTATGAACCCGATTTCCGTTGAGGAGTTCGAACGCCTGCACCCGGCGATGCTTGGCGCGATAAGGGAAGCCGTCCGCAAGGAATTGGAACTCTCTCACGCGGACGGCCGAACGTCAGCTGATGTTC
This sequence comes from Bifidobacterium boum, assembly GCF_000741535.1. GTDB lineage: Bacteria > Actinomycetota > Actinomycetes > Actinomycetales > Bifidobacteriaceae > Bifidobacterium > Bifidobacterium boum. The sequence continues at coordinate 19,581 of NZ_JGYQ01000007.1, forward strand.
AGCGCACGTTTGATCTTCAACTGGTCGTTCCGGATGTACCGCTGGTATTCGGCGATGCCCTGCACGGCATCGGCCAGCGACACGATGGCCTGCTGAATGTTTCCGGATTGTGCGTAGGTCTTCGCGTCATCAGCGGAATTCACTGGATCGCGTTGCATGTTATCACCTCCCTTCTTTGCGCGGGTCTGCTCATTCTCCCACTCGGCAGGAAGGTCCTCAAACGAGACACGTCGGAAAAGCAATCGGCGCTTACCAACGCATGAAAGGAGCGGGCGCGTGATGGATGACAAAGAGGTGTTCGCCGCATTGGCGGCGGCGTTGAAGCCGATGAACACAACGAAGGACATCGCGGACAACTGCGGCATCAAGGAAGGCACCCTGGCGTACTGGCGTAGCGCGGGCATCGGCCCGAAGTTCGTGAAGGTGGGACGGACCGTCATGTATCCGAAGGAGCAGATGATCGCCTATTTAGCGCAACACCTGTACCAGTGCACGGCCGAATACGAGGAAGAGGTGGGTGCGTGATGGGTGAGACATGGCTGCCGGCATGCATATCACTCACGGCCGGGCTGTTCAGTCTTTCCCTGGCTTTGCTTCGGATCCTCGTTGATCTTGATCCGATCGGTTGGATCCTGTCGTTGGGGGAATGTCAAGAGTCCGGGAAAGCGGATGCAGTCGGGGATGTGCAAATAACCATAATCCCAGTCTCGAATGCTCGAACCGGTATCTCGGAAGAAAAGGAGAACAAATGAACGACATCCGCAAAGCCTGCGTCGACATCGACGTGACCGACCTCGTGGACATCGTCGTCGACACCATCAACAAGGAGCTGTGATGGAATCAATGCCTTTGGCTGTTGGTCAGGCGCTGCTCGATCTCAGTGTTGCGTCTGCTGCCCAGTTCGGTGGTGTATGTGACGTGTACAGTGACGCGGCATGTTCCGATGCCGGCAGAGAAGAAGCCGTTTCCGGAGTTGATGGCGTCGATCTCGGATTGGTCTTTGATTATCTGCTTGGAGAAGAACTCGCTTTCGAGCGCGATCTCGCAGAACGGCATTGTCTTGTCGACGCGCGCCTGCGCAATGGTCTGGTCTTCAAAGCGGACGAACACATGAACGTCTCGTGCGATGTTGCCGCAATCGTTGACAAGAAAGACGGTGGAAGTTTCTCCATCGTACTCGACCCTCCACTTGTAAACCGTCTGGTCGGCGGTGACTGCCAACGCCCGTTGGCTGATCGCGTTCGCGTCTGCTGCTATCTCGTTCGCTTTGCCGGCAAGGTCGTTGGCGTGTTCGGCGATCCCCTTCGAGTCGGTGGCGATCCCGTTGGCTTCTTCCGCCGAGTCGTTGGCGTCCTTGGCGAGCTTGTTTCCAGCATGCGTTTGGAACAAGGCGACACATCCGGAGACACCGCCAACCAATCCCGTGACGGCGCCAACGACGCCGGTGACCACATTGATGTCCATTCCACCGATTCTACGGACGGAGGCGAACGATGAAGGTTCTTATCCGTGTCATCCTGCACCAGCTGATCTTCGCGGTGTGGCTACTGGCCATGTGGGTGCTGTATTGCACGCCGGCCTGCACGCACCCCATCGAACATCTCATCGCCGTGCCGTTCGCGGTGCTCATCCCGACGGCCGTCATCATGCGCCGCCTTGCCGCTTCCCCTCGCTTCATGCGATGGCTGGACGAGTAACGGCAGTGAAGGACTTGGACGGCTCCGCACACATTGCGGCATGGACGTGGTTCGTCATGCGCGGCCATGCCGGAACCGCCCACCCGTCAAGGAAAAGACGTTAAAACCAGCCGGACGGGTCATCTTCTCTCTTCTCCTCCCGCCCGGCCCTCGCCGGGACCCGCGACAGGATGCGGGCGCCATGGATCGGCGTGTTCAGGTCACGCCGGCGGTTGGATGCGCGGTTCGAATCCGCGTCCCGGCACGACATCAATCCAAAGGAGGCAAACGTTGACAAACACAGACAGGCCGGAAGGCGAAAAGTGGTTCGAATGGCCGCTCACACCCGCCAGCGCCGGCATGACGGCCGCCGAACTGATCGGCGAACTGTACGAGACCATCAGCGCGCTCAACCGCGACAGGGGCTGGAACCTCACCATGGTCGCCCCCGCACGCTTCGGCGAGATCGTCATCGACCGCGAGGCCGGATGCCTCCGCGCGAAATGCGCGTGGAAGGCCAAGGATCCCAGCCAGCTCGGCCCCGAGCCCGACGGATACGTGAGGGGAGCCTGACATGGCCATAGGAGAGACCGTCATCACCATCGTCGGCAACCTCACCGCAGATCCGGAACTGAGAACCACCGGCCAGGGCGCGCATGTCGCCAGCTTCACCATCGCAAACACCGCGCGCGTATATAACAAGCAGACCGGCCAGTACGAGGATGGACCGGCGCTGTTCATGCGCTGTTCGGCATGGAATGACCTCGCCCAGCATTGCGCGCAGTCACTGGCCAAAGGCATGCGCGTCATCGCCCAGGGCAGGCTCCGACAGCACTCGTATCAGGCGCAGGACGGCACCAACAGAACCATCGTGGAGCTGACGGTCGACGAAATCGGGCCATCGCTGCGGTACGCCACGGCGCAGGTCGCCCGCATCAGCCACCAGGGCGGCCCCGTCTACGGCAACCCCGCATCGACGCAGCCGACCGTCAACACCGGCGCAGACGGCTGGAGCCAACGGCCGCAACAGCCGGCGCAGACACAGCAACCCGCCCAGCCTCCGGCCGATGATCCGTGGGGCGCGCCGTCGGACGACCAGTCATCATTCGGAGACTTCGGCAAACCCGATCCGGAACCGGAATTCTAAGGAGCAGCAATGAAAGCCAGCGAACAACAGGCGCTCATCCCGCAGGAGGCCACGCCCGACACACTCATCGACCTCATCGGCAAGACCCAGCAGGTCACCAAAGCCGCGGCCGTCGTGCTCAAGGCATGCCGCACCGTCATGGACACCAAAAACAAGCAGGAGCACATCGACAAGTGGGGCGGCATCCACGCCATCACCGAAGCCGTGTACGACTGCGCAGACCTCGCGCAGCGCATCCTCGACGCGGGACTGGCCATGGAGAACATGTGCGCGAAGCCCGCCACGTCACGGCAGATGATCCTCATCGACGACCTGCGCCGCAGCCTCGACATGGACGACGGCGACGTGGAGGCGACCGTCGATCCGGCCACCGGCGAAATCTGAACCATCGGAAGGAGAAGAAGAGATGTGGTTCATCATCGACGACCAGATGGCCGACGACAGGCGCATCCGCCGCCTGCCGCTCGCCACCGTGGGACTGTGGGTCAAGCTGTGCGTCATCCACTCCAAAGGCGTCTCGATGCAGGCCAAGGACCCGGCCGCATACCCCGGCCACTTCGACAAGCTCGACCTCAAGGACGCCGGCGGCACCATGAAACAGCTCCAGCAGCTCATCGACTCCGGGCTCATGGAAGAGCACGACGGCGGCTGGCGCCCCGTTTACGCGGAAGGCATATGCAGGGAGCCCCGAGTGCTGACCGAAGAGCAACGCGAGGCGCGCCGCAAGGCCGGAAGCAAGGGAGGACGCCGCAAGGCGGCCAACCAGAAAGCCAAGCAGACATCTGGCGACTTGCCAGAAAAAAGCCAAGCAAACGAAGAGCAAAACAGTAGCGAGACAGGTAGCAAACCGTCTAGCAAGTTGCTAGAGGACAGCCAAGCAAAAACATGGCATAAAACCGATACCGATACCGATACCGATATACCCTCTCCGACCCCTCCCGCCGGCAAACCGAAGCAACCTGCCACGCCGGAATCCGGCTTCGACCATTTCGCCGAAGCCTATCCCGGATCCGTCGGCGCGAAAGGCCGCAAGACCGAAGCCGAAGCCAGAGCCCTGTACGCAGCCATCGCCGGAAACCCCGTCGAACTCACCCGCCTCCAAACCGCGCTCCGCCGCTACAAGCACGCCGTCAACGACGGTCAAATCCGCACCGGCCACATCCCACGGCTCAACACATGGCTCCGCGACCAATGGGAAACCTGGGCGCCGGAACCCATCACACCCACGTACCAGCACAAGCACACCTGGAACTGCGAACACGTCCACCAGCTCATGGACCCGCATGAGGACGAATACGACCACACCGGCAGCCTCCGCAAAGGCAAGCCAAGCGAATGGTGGAAGGCATGCCAGGCGTGCGCCGAAGAACTCAACCAACAACAAACCAGCAAGGAGAAGCAATGAGCAACTACCAAAGCGACCAGATCAAGCTCATCAACCCGAGCCTGATCGACCCACACCCGGACAATCCACGCAAAAACATCGGCGACGTGACCGACCTCGCGGCCAGCATCAAAGCCAACGGCCTGCTCTCGCCGCTCTCCGTCGTACCCAACGGCGAGCGCTATCGTGTCATCGCCGGCCATCGTCGTCTCGCCGCATGCAAGCAGGCCGGCACCGGAGCCGTGCCGTGTTTCGTGCTTGACTTAGACCCGTTGCAGCAGTTGGAGGCCATGGTCACCGAAAACTGCCAGCGCGAACAGCTCACCGTCCTCGAGGAGGCCGACGCCATCCAGGGCATGCTCGACCTCGGAGCCACCACCGCCGCCGTCGCGCACAGGCTCGGCCGAAGCGCCGACTATGTGCGTGACAGAGCGAAAGCGGCGAGCATCAAGGCGGACGTCAGGAAGACACGCGACGACTTCGACCAGCTCACCATCGGCCAACTCATGGCCATCGCACGATACGACGGCCAGCCGGACCGTCAGGAACGCCTCGCGCACGCCGCGGGGACCTCGAACTTCGACTACATCCTCCACAACATCGAAGTGGAAGATCGCCGGAGCCAGTGGTTCGCCGATGTCTCCGCGCTCCTCGCCACCGGCACCACCGGTCTCAACGTCATCGAGGATCCCGGAGAGACCTTCTCGGATTCCGAATGGCATTACTCCGGCGCCATCTTCCCCGCCGCGGGCACTCCGGAAGAAACCATCGAAGAGCTCCGCAAGCAGAATCCAGACGCGGTCTCCGTCCATGAAGCGACACAGACGATATACCTCTGGGATCGTCGTGATGCGGCCGCCGAAGCCGAAGAGGAAGCCCAGCGAGCCGCCGAACAGGCCGAACGCGACGCCCGACAGCACGTGCTCGAGGAATACGCCGCCACGACGGCTGACAAGCGCATGGCATGGCTCCACGGCCATCTCCATGCCATCAAGCGCGCCAAGCTCATCGAGACCACGGCAAGGCTCGGACTCCTGCAGACAATTGACCCGGACCCGACCGGCTTCACCAAAGACCTACACACCTGGAACGACGCCGCATGCGCCCGGGAACAGTTCGCCGCCATCGCCGGCATCAAACCGGAACAGGCGCTCGCGGAACTCCACACGCACCTCAACTCACCGGACTGGCCGACATACGCTGTCATGATCCTCACCGCCAGAATCGAATGGTTCATCAGCCCAAATGACTGGGACTGGAGTGGCGACGACAACGTCAGCCGCCGCATCCCCGGCTATTACCTGATCCTTCAAGACCTCGGCTATGAGCCATCCGACGACGAGACCGAACACCTCGACCAGCTTGTTGCCGCCATCACGGAAGAAGACGAGGAGGAAGACGAATGACCAAGGAACAGATCAACAGACTCGCCCAACTCATCACCGACACCGCGGAAACCGCGGCGAACATCGAACTCCAGGCGCTCGCCGGCGGCAAGGCCGATAACGGCATCGCCGCGATGGCCTCCGGACTAAGAACGAACTGCACTTCATGTCTGGTGCTGGTCAACGGCCTGATGCAGGAAGGAGCGCGTTGTGAGTGAGTTCGAGGACTCGAAGCGCATCGCTTTGGAACGCCAGGGCTGGCATTGCCTGCGCTGCGGGACGAACATCCATGATCCATCACGCTGGCCTGGACGCAGTGGCCATCACCGTCAACTGCGGCGGGCGGCGGATCCGGATGTGAGGCACAGTCCGGCCAACATCGTCGAGCTGTGCGGTTCGGGCACGACCGGCTGCCACGGCTGGGTCCACCAGCATGTGGCCGAGGCGGAGCGACTGGGGTTGATCGTGCCATTCGGCGCGGATCCGCGTGATGTGCCGGTGTTCGACTGGGAGGGCCGATGGCTGAGGCTCAACAAGGACGGGACCGCGACGCCGCTCACGCAGACCGAAATCATTCTCCTCCGAACGAAAGGAAACAAATAATGGGAGAGGAAACGACCAAAAAGGACATGCTGCTTTGGGTGGACGTGGAGACCACGGGTCTCGACCCGGACCATGACAGGATCCTCGAGGTGGAAATGCGTTGCACCGACATGAGAGGCGTGCGGTGCGTCGGCGGTTTCCACCGCATCATCGGACTGGAAGGCCGCAAGACATCCATCACGGACGAGAATCTCAAGGCGTGGCGCATGCACTGCGCCAACGGACTGCTCGAAGGCGCACTCGACGCCGGGTATACGGAAGCGGCGACGGCGAACGCGCTCGAGGAATACGTCGACAGCCTCGCGCAATCATTCACCCTCCATCCGGCCGGCAGCAACCCGCAGTTCGACCTCGACTTCATCGGACGACTCTGCCCGAACCTCCCGCTGCACTACCACCGCATCGACATGGCCACCATCCGCGACAGTCTCGAAGCCGCCGGCTGGGACGTGAGGCCGGAAGAGGAGACGCCTGCAGCCAGCGCCCACCGCACCAGCACATGCCTCGACCGCGACATCCGTCAATACGCGCGCATCATCCGCCACCTCTCCGAACATCCGGTCCGATACATCGCCACGGAAGCAGCAAAGTGATGAGCGTCGCAGCAGTGATCCTCCTGTGCGCCGCCATCCTGATCGGCTGGATGGCCAACAGGCCATGAACCGTACCAACAATGAAAGGAACCCCGGAATGAAACAGACCATCAACCGCATCTCCAGCCGCGTCGGCGACTGGTTCGCCACGCTGTTCACCCTCACCGCGCTGCTGCTCGTGCCGCACGCCATCATCCGGACGAGCATCGGCGTCGGCCTCCACCGCTGGATCCCCATCCAATGGCTCGCCATGCACGCCATGCTCATCGTCCTCACCCTATGCATCGCGCTCGCCGCCTACATCATTGCGGACCGCACCGCCGTGGAACCGCCGGAAACATACTGAAAGGAGCCATCATGGCAGACCAGGAGACCATTCCGATCGGTCTGGAGACACAGAACAAGGTGGCCGAGGCCATCTACCTGCGCTGGTATAGCAACGGCCGCCGCCATCCACGCCCATGGAACGAAATGCCCATGGAGAGCAAAGAGCCATGGAGACGCGTGGCCAAGGACGCCATCAAAACGTTCTTCGCCTCTCCCGAGTTCCAGACGCTGCTCGACGACGTGTACGACGAAGGCTACGACGCGGCCGAAAAGGACGCCCAAGGCGAAAACGAAGGCGAGGAGCCGCGGTGAGCGTCAACGTCCCGCTGCATAAATGGCGGTCGGCCGACCCGGCCATCCTGATCGGCCGCCGCTGCATCGCCCAAACCGACCAGGACGTCATCATCGACGGACGACTCGAACTCATCCGACATCCGGACGGCACCGCCAGCCTCCGCTTCCCAGGCATCGGAAACGACATCATCGCCCACGATCCGAACACATGTTCCAACAGCATGAGCGACGGCATACGAAGCCTCGCCATCTACGGAAAGGACTGACCGATGGAACTACCGGACCACACACATGAAAAAGGGAACCCAATGAGAAACACCATCTGCGCCACACTTACCGCCATCACCCTCACCCTCTGCACCGCGCTCGCAGGATGCGGAAGCGCGTCGGAGCCTTCCACGCCAGCGCATGCGGTCAGGTCAGTCGACTCGCAGTGCTCCGCCGGGGCCGACGTATTCACGGAATGCGTCGTCACCCTGACCGACACGAGGCAAGTGGACTGCATCGTCTACTCGACGAACGGCAAGCAGGCCGGCCTGTCCTGCGACTGGATCCATATGAGCGTTGCAGACAAGGAGCCACAGTGAAAATCTGGTCGCAATGCGGCGCCGCACATATCGCACCAGAGGATGACGAGTGTCGGCAGGCGTGCGAAATCGCCGTCAACGCCCTGCTCAGATGGGTGGCGGAACACGACAAGGAAAAGGAACAACAATGAAAGACAGTGAAGCAGACATCGCCATCGGCGTGCTCAACAAACTCATCGACCAGGAACTCGAAGCCGTCCGCGCCGCGACAAGGGACGGCAATACCCCCTTCGGCGGCTACGCCCAGACCCTACACAACGCCTTCCTCACCGCCAAGGATGAGATCAGGAAGGCGCTCGCTGACATGTGCCGGGAAATGAGATACGCCTTGACGAAAAGAACCACCAACTGGAAGGAAACACGACAAATGAGTGATAAAACACTCGAACCGCCACTGCCGCCAATCGACGCGCGCACCGAAGCCGTCGCCGAACGCCTGTTCGGACTCAAATTTGCACTCCGCAAGGACGATCCGAAACACATCCACGACGAATGGGAGCATGCGGCCGACTGGATCCACGACGGATACCTGCGCCAAGCCATCGAAGTGCTCGCCACCGCCGACCAAGCGCAACCCGCGAGCGCCGACGGATCCGATTATAAGGAGCGGATGCGCGTCGAATACCGTGAGTTGGCCGCTCGTGCCGGCAGGCTCAGGGGCATGCTGCAGCGGTATGCGGACGGCACGCTTGACTTCGAGCCCGTCTGTCCGATCGGTCTGTTGAGCAGGCAGCTTGACGTCATGGATGAATACGCCAATCTGCTCCGCCGCAGAGCCGAGATCGAACATGTCGACCTTGAACAACAGGACTTCGCCACCGAATAAGAAGAGAGGCCCCGCCAAGCCGGCAGAACCCCAAGAAACCGACCACCATTCTAGCCGGAAAGCAGGAACCATGACCAGTCAATGCCAACAATGCGGCGAACCAGCACAAACCACCCTCTGCAAAAACTGCGCCAAACACATGAGACGACAGGCCAGCAGTCTCGCCAAAACCATCCCGGAACTCCGCGCGCTCGCCGAACGCAAGGCGCACATTGGCGAGCGCTGTGGTGGTGTGCGTGGTGGTGAGCCTGGTCTTCCGGTGAGTGTGCATTGGTTGGAGGTGTATGAGGAGGCGGCCCGTTTGATGCTTCGGCTGGCGGGTTGCGTGGATTTGAAGTGGATGCTGTTGCCGGTTGAAGGGTGGCGTCCGGCGTATCGGGCGATCTGTCGTTCGTGGTCGCGTGTGGTGTGTTCTCCGTCCGCGGGCGAGCTGGCCGATCGGCTGGACCGGATGCTCAGACGCATCGACCGGCTATCCACGCCGTCGGACGGCAGGGTGACCGTCGTTCAGTGTCCCGACTGTTCGACGTCGTTGGCGGTGCCGCAGGGCATGCGGGATGGCTGGTGTCCGGAATGCGGCGAGCGCCTCGATCTGGACATGCTGGTCTCGGGCAGGTTGGATGCGGCGTGCCGTGCCGTCATGACGTGCTCGCCTGCGGAGGCGGCGGACTGGCTGACCGACCGGGCCGGGCTGCGCACCACGCGCAAGCAGGTGTCGAACTGGCTGGCGCGCGGCAGGCTTTCGAAGGCGCGTCGATTGGGGCATGGCGTGTGGGAGTTCAATCAGGCCGAGCTCATCGAGGTGCGTAATCGCGCATAGTTGCGCATCCGGCTGAGTCCATGTATTCTGTAAAAGAACTTGCACCATGCCCGAAGGGGCTGGTGCTTTTCTTTTACCCCAGCCCCTGTAGCTCAGTCGACAGAGCAGTGGTCTGTTAAACCATGGGTCCTCGGTTCGAGTCCGAGTGGGGGCACCGCAAAAGGGAGGCGTCATGGACATGCTTATCGTCATCATCGGCTCATGCGTGGCGTTCTCCGCCTGTCTCATCGCCCTGTGGCTGATGCCATGAGCAATCCGCGCTACCATAACGGCCACCGACGGCGGGAGGTGCAGGCATACTATCGTGCACGCCGCGCCGACTGCTACATCTGCGGCAGGCCGATCGACTACGGTCTGCGGCCGCCGGATCCATGGAGCTTCGTCATCGACGAGACCGTGGCCATAGCCAACGGCGGCCGCGTCTGCCGCGCGAACAGCGGGCCGGCGCACCGCTGGTGCAACGCGGTCAAAGGCACGCACACGCTCGAATGGGCGCGCGCCGAAGTGAAACGAAGACTCGCCGGCGGCAAGCCCGCAGCCGCGTCGAAGCCGCGCGACTTCGAGGCCGCCGACTGGTGAAGCCCACGGGGGTATACCCCCGTAGTCGTTTTGGAGGCGACCTCGTGTGCAGCGCCTATCTCTCTCCCCGCGAAAAATAATCGTCGCCGGCGACACCATCGACGGCAAAGGAGGCGCCATGCCGATCCGAACCTGCGCGCAATGCGGCCATGCCATGCCGAAAAACGCCAGCGCCAAACGAAAATACTGCTCGGACAACTGCCGAAAACTCGCCAGCAAACACAGACATTCACCACAACATCAAACGTCGCCCACGACGCCGCCGGCCAACGAACCGTCGCCACAGCAGTCGACCGCGCCGGCCACATACCGCGACATGCTCGAGGTCAGCCGCACCGCGCTCACGCGCAACCTCGAGGACCCGCACTGTCCGGCCACGGCCGTCGCCGGGCTGAGCAAACAGCTCCTCGCCGTCGGCAAGGAACTGCTCGAGATGGACCGGGAGAAGGAACCAGACCCGATACTCGACGACCCGGAGGAGATGGCAGATGGCATCGAAGACGACCCCTTCGACGCCGAAACTATCTGACGCCGCCCGAGTCCTGAACATCCCCGACGGCATCGTCACCACCGGCTTCGGCCGCGTCCGCCGCGTCGCCGACCGGCTCGGCATCCGGTTCGACCGATGGCAGGAGGGCATCGGCGCACTCATGCTCGCCAAACGCGCCGACGGCACCTACGCCAGCTCGGTCGGCGGCATCGGCATGAGCATCTGCCGACAGACAGGCAAGACCTTCACCGTCGGCACTATCATCGTCATCCTGTGCCTGACCACACCAAACCTCAAGGTCATCTGGACCGCGCACCGCACCAGGACCTCGGCCGAAACCTTCAAATCGATGCAGGCGCTCGTCAAACGCCCCGGCCTATCACGACACTGCAAAGCCATCCGCCAGACCAACGGCCAGGAGGAGATCGCCTTCGCCAACGGCAGCCGCATCCTCTTCGGCGCCCGCGAACAAGGCTTCGGCCGAGGCTTCGCCGCGGTCGACGTCATCATCTTCGACGAAGCGCAGATCCTCACCGAAAAAGCCCTCGAGGACATGATCCCGACCGCCAACGCCGCGAAAAACCCGCTCATCATCCACATGGGCACGCCACCCAGACCGGTCGACCCCGGCGAAGTGTTCACCAGCCGCCGCACCGCCGGCCTCGCGCACGACCCGGACAGCACATGGATCGAGTTCGGCGCCGACCGCGACTGCGACACCGCCGACCCCGACGCATGGGCCCAGGCCAACCCGAGCTACCCGCACCGCACGACCGCCAACGCCATGCTCCGCATGCTCAAGAACCTCGGAGAGGACAGCTTCCGCCGCGAGGCCCTCGGCATCTGGGACCAGGACACCGAACACGCGGCCATCGACCCGGAACTCTGGGCACAGGCCGCCACACCGGAACGAGCATCCGGCGGATGGACCGCCATGGCCATCGACATGCCGCCGCACCGCGGATGGATCACCATCGGCGCATGCCAAGCCTACGAGGACGGCACCGCATACATCGACATCGCGGCACTCAAAGGCGTCAGAAAACACGGCACCAAATGGCCCGTCGATTTCCTCGCCCGCCGCTGGCCGCACCTCGCCGCCGTCGTCATCGACGCCCAGTCACCGGCCACGGTGCTCATCCCCCCACTCAAGGCCGCCGGCATCGACGTGACCGTCACCAGCGCGAGCGACATGGGCAAGGCATGCGGGCGTCTCCTCGACATGCTCCAATACCACGAACTGCGCCACAAGCCGGACGTGCGCCCGCTCGACCAGGCCGTCGCCGGCGCGACCGTCCGCAAGATCGGCGTCGAAGGCGCGTTCGGATGGAACAAACTCGGATCCGACGTCGACATCAGCCCGCTCGTCGCCGCCACCCTCGCCCTACATGGCGCCGTCACCAGCACACGCCGGCCGGGCGACGAACCAGAACAAAGGATGATCGAACTGCCATGACACTCCTCGAACCGCTGCCGGCCACCGTCGCCGGCCTGACGCCCGACGAAGACGACGCCTTCCGACGCCTCACCGCGAAAATCATCCGCCACCGCACCCGCAACCGCATCCGCACCGCCTACTACAACGGCCGCAACGAACTCCACGACCTCGGCTACAGCCTCCCGCCGATCGCCAAAGACGTCGAAATCGTCGTCGGATGGCCGGAAAAGGCAATCGAGGGACTCGCCAACCGCGTCGTGCTCGACGGCATCACCGCCCAGGACGGCAGCGACCTGAGCAAACAGGTCAACGACCTGCTCGACGCCAACGACCTCGCGCAGACCGCCGAAAACGCGCACACCGACGCCCTAGTCCACTCCTGCAGCTTCGTCGCCGCGCTCCAGGGCGCGCCGGACAGAGGAGAGCCCGCCGCAATCATCCAGGAGTTCCCAGCCGACGTGGCGACGGGCACATGGGACAGCCGCATCCACGGCCTCACCGAAGCCCTGCTCTACGATGTCGACGAGGACGAGACCTACGGCCGCCAGATCCGCGCATGCTACCTCATGCTCCCCGGCAAACTCATCGGCTGCGCGATGCGCGACTGGCAGTGGAGCGTGTACGCGCGCACCACATGGCAGGGCCGACTGCCCGTCGAACTGCTCGCATACCGGCCGGACAGCAAACGACCGTTCGGCCGATCGCGCATCAGCCGAACCGTCATGAGCCTGACCGACAGCGCCGTGCGCACCTTCCTGCGCAGCGAAGTGCAGGCCGAACTCTACTCGGTCCCGCCACGATACTTCCTGGGCGTCACCGAGGACATGTTCCGCGGCAAGGACGGCAACCTCAAACCACGATGGCAGATCATGCTCGACCAGGTCCTCGCGCTGCCGCGCGACAAGCAGGGCAACCTGCCGCAGGTCGGCACGTTCACCCAAGCGAGCTTCGAGCCGCACGCCGCGCAACTGCGCCAGACCGCCTCGATGTTCGCCGCAGCCACCAGTCTGCCGCCCGACTCGATGGGCGTGCTCACCGACAATCCAAGCTCGGCCGAAGCGATCGACAAGGCCGTCAAAGAACTCTGCCTGAACGCCGAAAGCTGCCAGCGACGCTTCGGACCCGCATGGGAACGAATCATCGCCACAGCCGCCCGCATCGCAGGCGACGACCATGCCACCGCGGTGTCCAGCCAATGGCGCAACCCGGCAACGCCGAGCCGCGCCGCCGCCGCGGACGCGGCCGTAAAACTCGTCGGGGCCAACATCCTCCCGGCCGACAGCGACGTCACCTACGACATGCTCGACCTGAGCGACCGGCAACGCCAGACACTCCGGCGCGAGCAACGCGCCAAACGAGCACAGCAGGCGCTCGACCGCATCGACCAGACCATAGCCGCCCAGCAGCAAGGAGCCGACAATGCAAACGGACAGCCAGCTGCCGAAGACGCAGGAAGCCCTGGACAAACGGCTCGACCAACTGCATGACGCCTACCTGCAACGACTCGAACGCCTCAAACTCGAATCTGGATGGAGCCTGGATTCGATATGGGGAGACGAATACTGGTATCCGGACGACGAAAGCCGATGGGAAGCCGCCTGCAAAGAAGTGGAAAGCTATAACGACAAGGCGGCGCAGGCCGCCGCCGACTACTTCGAGCAGATCCGAAGCGAATGGTCGAACTACCTCGGCAAGGACCTGCCGGACTTCGACCGTCCGCCACTCCCGGACGCCGGCCGCGCGGTCTGGAAACTCGCCGGTGGATCCAACAACACCGACTATCCAGGACTCAGATACGAAGACGTCATCCCCGACGCCAACGGCCAAGTCCACAACAAATACGGCCTGCGCATCGACGACCTCTGGCCGAAACACGCGAACCTCGACCAATGGAAGACGTACCTGCGGCACGTCGTCTCCACCAGCAGCCGCATCGGCATGCTCGACCAGATTGGATCCGACCCGTCGAAACCGCGATGGGCCAGAGTGCCGGTCGGGGAGACGTGCGAGTTCTGCGTCATGCTCGCCTCACGCGGCTTCGTATACCTGACACGCGAGACCGCCAGCCTCGGCGGCGGCTTCCACAACGGCCGATGCGACTGCAACATAGTCCCATCATGGGGCGAACGGCACATCGCCGGATACCATCCAGACACGCTCTACAGGCAATACAAGTCATGCGCCGACACCATATCCACCCTCACCACCCAGGACAAATACAAGGAATACCTCTCGACCCTCTCCGACAAGGAGAAGGCCAAAGCCCCCGAATACAAGAAATGGAAACGAGACCTCGAACTCGCCGAAATGCGATGGCGCGACCGCACATGGCTCAACACCGGCACGCCGCCACCGGTCGGTTACAACCCGCCGGAACTCCAAAGGGAAATATCAAACATCCGCCCGCACGAAATACGAACGGCGCAGCGCCTCGCCGACAACGGAGTAAAGGCGACCTTCAAGATCGACGTCAAGAAGGTCCCCAACGAAAACGGCAAAGGCACGCACGACATAGGATATGCGGACCTCGAAAACGGCATCGAGATCAAGACGCTGAAAAACACATCATCGACAAACACCATCAACTCTCATCTGAAATCGGCATCGAAGAAACCGGACGCCAAAACCGTCGTCATGGACAACAGCGAAAACGACGGAATGTCAGATGAAGACCTCATCGCCCGCATCAGAAGATGCCTGGCCTTCCGCGACGGAAAAGTCTACATCATCCGCCACGACGGAAAACTCACCAGAGCACGATAAAGGCCTCAATGTCACCAAATGGTGTCAATGAGACCTTTATCAGCATCAATCATAACACAGCCAAGGCTGGCTACCGAAGAGGCCGAACGGAGCCGACTGTAAATCGGCCGCGCCACACGCGCCACGCAGGTCCGAATCCTGCGCCAGCCACTCACCGCGGACCCCGCACGCCGCGTCGCTAACCGTGCGCAAAAACCAAAGGAGCACCAATGCACTTCATCCTTCGCCACCGCCGCAACCTCATGCGCCACCTCCTCCTCATCGAAGGCGGAGAACCGCAAGGAGGCGAAGGCGAGCCACCGGCAGGCCAGAACACCCACGGCGAAGGCGACAACGCGAAGAACCCCACGACCGACAACGCCAAGGAGTTCAGCCACGCGCTCGCCGCCCGCGTCGAAGAGGAAAAAGCGAAACTCGAAGCCAAATACGCCGGATACGACGAATACAAGGCCAAAGCCGCCAAATACGACGCCGGCGAAGGCGACAACGCCGCGAAGCTCGAAGCGGCCGACAAGAAGATCGAATCGCTGACGCATGAGATCGCCGCGCTCAAGGCCACCGCCGACCGCGAGGCCCTCATCGGCCAGATCGCCAAGGACACCGGACTCGACCGCGACGTCATCGGACGGCTCAAAGGCGACGGAGACGAACTCAAAGCGAACGCGAAGGCGCTCAAGGACAGTCTCAGGCCAAACCTCGGACTGCCCACCCCACCGGCCGACAAAACGGCCACCGCAACCACTGGCAGCATGACGCCGCTGCAGCTTCTCTCGCAAGCCTACGCGGCCAAATAACCATCAGAAAGGCACACAACCATGGCACTCAACATCACCGAGGCCGCGAAGCTCTCCACCGACACCCTCGCCAAGGGCGTCCTCGAGACCTTCGTGCAGGTCAGCCCGATCCTCGACCGCATCCCACTCATGAACATCGACGGAAACGCCTACGCCTACAACGAGGAGGCCACCCTTCCGGGCGTTGCCTTCCGAGGTGTCAACGAGTCCTACACCGAGTCCACAGGCACCTTCAACCAGAAGAGCGAGAGGCTCGTCATCCTCGGCGGCGACGCGGACGTCGACAGGTTCATCCAGCAGACCCGCAGCAACGTCAACGACCAGCGTGCCGAACAGACCACGCTCAAGGTCAAGGCGATCAGCTACAAGTACCAGGAAACCTTCTTCAACGGCGACTCCAGCGTCGACACCAAGAGCTTCGACGGCCTCAAGAAGCGCCTCACCGGCAAGCAGGTCATCGACGCCGCCACCAACGGCATGCCGGTTCTCGGCGACTCCAACGCCGACATCCACAGGTTCTTCGACAAGCTTGACGAACTGCTCGGCGCAGTCCCCGGCATCAACCCCACCAACGGCGCCATCTACGCCTCCGCCGCCATCATCCGCAAGATCGGCAGCGCCATGCGCCACATCTCCTACGACACCACCCTCCAGCAGGACATCGTCGGCAAGCGCGTCATGCAGTGGAACGGCATCCCGCTGCTCGAGGCCGGACAGACCACCGCCGGCAAGGAGATCCTCGACAACGACGAGACGCAGGGCACCAATTCCACCACCACCAGCATCTACGCCGTCAAGTTCGGTTCCAGCGAGGGCGACCAAGGCGTCACCGGCCTGACCAACGGCGGCGTGCAGGTCGAGGACCTCGGCCAGCTGCAGGAAAAGCCCGCCTACCGCACCCGCATCGAATTCTACTGCGGACTCGGCGTGTTCTCAGGCAAGGCCGCGGCACGACTGAAGGGAGTCATCAATGGCTGACAGGAAGCTTGACGTCACCCCGCAGGAACCGGCCGAGGAGATCGGCGGGGACACCCCGGCGCAGCCGGAGGAGCCCGCCACCACTCCGGACCCGCAGCCGGAGGAGCCCGCCCCGTTCCCTCCCGCCGGACACCGCAGCGAACGATTCGACACGGTCCGCCCGGACGGCACGCGCGTGACCGTCACCCGCGACATCGACACCGGCGAGCAACGCATCGCAGAGGCATGACCATGGCCGACCCCTTCGCCACCGCCGCCGACCTCGAGGAGATCTGGCGGACACTCGACGACACGGACAAAACCAAGGCCGAACGCCTCCTCGCCGCGGCGAGCCGCAAGATCCGCCTGCAATGCCCCTCATGGGCGCAGGCGGAGGAGGCCGAGCCCGGCATCTGCAAGGACATCTGCTGCAACATGGTCAAACGCGCCATGGTCGCCGAGGAGACGAACCCCGAAGGACTCAGCCAGGGATCACAGACCACCGGCCCCTTCGCCGACAGCTGGTCGTACAGCAACCCAAACGGAGACCTGTACCTCACATCCAGCGAGGTCGCCGACCTCGACGCCGCCGGCAGCGGCCGCATGTTCACCATCGCCATGACGGGAGGCACATGAGAACACCGCCGACCGAAACCATCACCGTCGCCCGAGCCGACGAAACAACCACCGAAGGACGCCGCACCGCCGGCGCGCCGTCCACGGTCGGCGCCATACAGGCGCTCGTGGAGCCATGCGCATACGACCTCACCGACACCGCCGGACGACGCACCGTCACGCACGGCTGCAACCTCTACCACCGCGGAGGCCTGCCGTTCGGGATCCTCGCCGGCGACCTGCTCACCGTCCGGGGCCGGACCATGCGCGTCACCCGGACACCCGAGGTCTGGCAGCGCGGCGACACCGGCATCGGCGTGAAGATCCACGCCGAGGAAGGAGAGGACCAATGAGCAACATCAGATTCGTCCTCAACCGCGGGAACGTCGAACGACAGCTCCTGCACAACAAGGCCCTACTCGACAACGTGCAGGCCCAGGTCGAACGCGCCGCAGCCGGAGACCCGCGCATCACCGTGTACCGCAACGACGACGCCAGGCACGGCAACGTCGTCGCCACGGCACCGGTCGCGCTCGAAGCCAAACACGGCACACTCACCCGCATCCTCGGCCAGGTGAGCGTATGAACGCGATCGGCAGGGATCCAAGCGGCCTCATCCTCGACGGACTCGCACAGGCCATCCCCGAAGCGGCCATCGGCTGGGACATGCCCGCCTCGTCGACCATGCCGCGCGTGCGCCTCGCGCTCGACCGCGCCGCCTATCCGACGGCGGTCAGCCAGTACATGCGTCTGCGCGCCAGCGTGTACGCGCCACAAGACGACGGCAGGACATGCGACTGGCCCAAAGCCCTGGCGCTCAGCGAGACCATCTGCCGATGGCTGCTCGACAACCGGCGCAAGCGGCCCCTCATCGACGCCAGCGTCGAATCCGGACCACTCCAGACACACGACGACGACCTGCGACAGGACTTCGCCTACACCGTCATCCTGCTCACCGTCGAAGCCGCATGACCAACACCACAAACAAAGGAGCCACACCAATGGCAAACGACACCGCCGCCCTCGAGGCGCAGCTGCTCGCCGCCGGCGCCGCCGGCCTGAGCTTCGCGTCCGAAGGCAACAACAAGAACTACGTCAACCTCATCAAAGAGGCGGCGATCTACCGGTACGACGTCGGAGAGAACATCGGCACCTTCGGCAAGGACTGGCGTCCCGCATCCGGAAAGAAGCCGTTCGGCTACTTCTCCGAAGACGGCATCACCATCCACCCGGAGGACGGCGACACCAACGACTTCACCGCCCACAACGGAGACAACGTGCTCTCCTGGAGCTCCGGCGGATACTGGACCATCGGCTTCACCGGCCTCGAATCGAAGAAGGAAATCGTCGAAACGTACTTCGACGCATCCGTCGGCGCGGACGGCAGCCTGACCATCGACCACGTGGAATGCAACAAGACCGCGCAGTACGTCGTCGCAGGCGTCACCCAATCCGACCACCTCCTGCTCCTGCACGCGCCGAAATGCAAGGTCAACGAACGCGAGGACATCGAATGGAAGGTCAGCGACCTGATGAACTTCGGCATGACCCTGCGCACCTACAAGGACGTGCCCGCCACGCCGTACTTCATGAAGCTCTACGGCTTCCCCATGGACGTCTGACCCTCAACCCACGCCCCGCCGCCGTTCCCGCGCCTGCTGCCGGCGGCGGGGCCCACCCGCCCACAAAGCAGCCGGCGCATTGCAGAAAGGCGACCAATGACCGACAACATCCAGACCATCACCCCCACAGCCATCGCCGACCCCGAAGAGGCTCGCCCCGTCCACATCCAATACGGCGACGTGAAAATGGACCTCCCACGCCTCGACGACAGCGCGAACCTGCCGACCAGCGTCATCATCGTCGGCCTCACCGCCGTCAGCCGCGGATGGAAGAACCTCACCCAAGAGGAAAAAATCAACTTCATGGCCACCATCCTCACCTACCTCGTCCGCGAATACCCGCTCATCGAACGCGAACTCGACACCAAGAGCGGCGACAAAATCGCCGACATCGGCCGCATCATCGACGCATGGGCGCAGGCAGGCAAGACCGACCCAAAAGCCTGATCCTCATCACCCTCTGGCAGGACCACCGTGCAGCCCTGCAATACGACTGGATGCAAGTCTGGCACCAGCCCCTCGACCCGAAAACCACACCCCTCAACATCGCATGGCCGATGTGCAGGGAAATCCTCAAAAACCGACGAAGCCACAGCTTCGCCGCACTCGCCGGCTGGGCATACATCCCGGACGACACCGACAAACTCGTTCAATCCATCAACCAGGGCCAGTCGAAACTCAGCCTCACGCCCGACTGGGCGAAACCGGACACGCTCCTCTCGGAGCCGACACCACCCAAACACCAGCACGACCACAGGAGGCGCGCACTGCTCAACCGCCGCCTCGGCCTGCCGGAGGGCTACATGAACGAGGAATAACCGAAAAGCGAAGGAGCCAACGATGGCGCAGGAACTCGGCACCGGCTACATCATCATCAGCCCAAGCACCAAAGGCCTCGGCAAAGCCATCGAAGGCTCCATCAGCGACGGCACCACCACCGGCACCAAAAAAAGCGGCAAAAGCATCATCTCCACCATCGGCGGCGCGTTCGGCAAAATCGGCAAAGTCGGAGTCGGCACCATCGCCGGCATCGCATCCGGCATCGCCGGCCTGACCGCGAAAGGCGGCTTCGACCGCGCACTCAACATCGAACGCGCCCAAACCAAGCTCAAAGCCCTCAAATACGACACCGCCAGCGTCGACAAGATCATGGGCAACGCGCTCGCCTCCGTCAAAGGCACGGCCTTCGGACTCGGCGACGCCGCAAGCGTCGCCGCCACGCTCGTCGCATCCGGCATCAAGCAGGGCGGCGACCTCGAGGGAGTGCTGACCACGGTCGGCGACGCCGCCCAGATCAGCGGCCGCAGCTTCCAGGACATGGGCCTGATCTTCTCCCAGGTCGCCGCGAAAGGCAAGCTGCAGGGCGACGACATGCTCCAGCTCATGGGCTCCGGCATTCCCGTCCTGCAGTATCTGGCCGATCATTTCCACACCACCACCGAAGCGGCCAGCGACATGGTGTCCGACGGCAAAGTCAGCTTCGCCGACTTCGAGGCCGCCATGAAGGAACACATCGGCGGCGCCGCCAAAAACGCCGGCGAAAGCTTCGACGGCATGGTCGGCAACGTCAAAGCCGCCATCGGCCGACTCGGCGCGCAGTTCGAGACCCCACTCATCAGCGCCGCCACCAAAGTAGGCGGCAAGCTCATCCCCATCATCGACCAGACCGCCAGCGCCACCGGAAAACTCGCCGACCAATTCCAAGACCGCCTCAACACCGCCGCATCCATCGCCGCGCAGAAGATCGAAGACCTCGGCAACAGCATCGCCAGCGGCAAAACCAGCATCGCCGACCTCGCCGCACAGGTCGCCACCCTCGCCGGCGGCTTCGCCACCCTCGCCACCGTCGGAGGCAACGCGGACAAAATCACCTCGGTCCTCGACCAACTCGGCAAATCCGGAGACAAAGGCATCGCCGACCTCATCGCCAACCTCAAAAAAGGAGGCAGCGACATCGGCGGCGCATTCGACGCCATCAAAACCAAAATCGCCAACGCCAAAGGCTACCTCAGCCCAAGCCTGCGCGACGCCATGGCCATAGACGGCGACCCCTTCGCCAACGCCATCAACCGCATCAAACAAGGCGGAAGCCAACTCGCCTCCGCCACAGACGGCATCTTAAAAACCATCCGCACGAAACTCACGCCAGGCATGGCAAGCATCGCCTTCAAATGGGAAAACAGCAGCCTATACACCGGACTCACCGCCGCCACCACCGGCATCAAAACCAAAGCCGGACAAATCGGCGACGCCATCACCAAAGGCCTCGGAACCGCCGCCGGAAAAATCAACACCTCACCACTCGGCAGCGCCATCACCGCCATAGGCAACAAAACAAAACCGCTGTTCAACAAAACCATCCGCGAAGCCATGACCCTCGACGGCGACCCCTTCGCCAGCGCACTCTCCAAAATCAGCGGCAAAACCAGCGCCATCACCGGCAAACTCTCCAGCTTCGCCGCACCATTCAAAACCGCGTTCGGCAACATCTTCGGCGGCCTCGGCGACGCCATCGGCGGACCACTGCAAAACGCCATCGGCAAAGCCGGAACAGGACTGCAGAACGGCCTCAACGCCATCGGCGGCCTCGTCACCAGATTCTTCGCACCTGGAAACTTCATCAAATTCCTCGGCATCGGAGCGCTCGCCGCCGCACTCGTGGCCGGCATCGGCATGATCGACAGCCAGATGGGCGGACAACTGTCGCGGGTCATCGACTCCGCGTTCGCATCACTGCCCGACATCCTCTCCAAAGCCGAGACGTGGATCCAGTCCAGCCTGCCGCAGTTCGTCTCCTCGGGCACCTACATCATCGAAATGGTGCTCCAGGGCGTCACCACGGCACTCCCGTCGCTCGTCTCGGTAGGCACGCTGCTCATCGACACCATCGTCTCCAGTCTGGCCTCCCACCTGCCCGTGCTCATGCCGATGGCCGTCACCCTCGTGACCACCCTCGTGACCAGCCTCATCGCCGCCGCGCCACAGCTCATGAGCGCCGGTCTGACACTGCTCGACGGACTCCTGCAGGGCATCGTCTCCAGCCTGCCTACACTCGCCGCGGCCATCCCGCAGATCATCACGGCCATCATCACCGCGCTCGCCACGGGGCTTCCGCAGCTCATGGAGCAGGGCGTGCAGATGGTCATGAACCTGGTCAACGGCCTCGTGTCCGCGATGCCCCAGCTCGTCGAGCAGGTGCCGCAGATCATCTCGACACTCATCGACGGACTGTGCGCCAACCTGCCGAACATCCTCTCCACCGGCATGCAGATGCTCTCCACCCTCGTGACCGGACTCGCGCAGGCGCTCCCCCGGCTCGTCGCCTACGTGCCGCAGATCATCGCCGGCATCGTCAACACGATCGCCAGCCATCTGCCGCAGATCCTCTCCACAGGCGTCCGGATGCTCGTCACACTCGCATCCGGCCTCGTCTCCGCCATCCCGCAATTGGTCGGCAAGATCCCATCGATCATCTCGAGCATCAAAAACGCATTCACCAGCGTCAACTGGGGCAGCGTCGGCATGAACATCATCAGAGGCATCGCCAGCGGTGTCGCCTCCGCAGCCGGAGAGCTCGTCAACGCTGCGGTCAACGCGGCGAAGAACGCGCTCGACTGGGTCAAAAGCAAGCTCGGCATCCACTCGCCATCACGAGTCTTCCGCGACCAGGTCGGCGTGATGATCGGCCGAGGCGCCGCCATCGGCGTCGAACGAAGCGCTCCGGCGTTCAAGGCCGCCGCCGACGCCATGGTCGCCGACGCCATCCCGCAAAGCATCCCGCTGCCGACAATCTCGACCGACGCGCTCAAGGACAGCGTGCGCAAGGCCACGTCATCCATCACCGCCGGAGACATGCGCTGCTCCGCACAGTCCACGGCGATACCGTCCGCGTCGACGGCGACGACCTACAACATCACACTCAACAACCGCGCCATCGAAGGCAACGAACGACTCCAACGGCTCCTCGCCGAACTCGTCTCCGCCTGCGGCGCGACCGTCACCGCAAGGAGCTGATGAACAATGGCCGACGGATACGGCAACATCTGCGGAAACTGGCGCACGCACGTCAAGGCGTGGGTCACCGGATGGACCGACACCACCGACACCATCCACGTCGAGGTATGGTGGCAGTCGCTCAACGGATGGAACTACTACGGCTGGGTCGCGGCCACGGCGTGGATCAACGGACAGCAGGTCGCGCACACCCCGAACTCCGGCAACAAAAACCTCGGCCACAACAGCGAGGTGTGCATCCTCGCCGCAGACCTGACGGTCGCCAAAGCGGAATCGGCGCGCAACATCACCTGCAGCGGCAACATCTACTGGAACGGCCCCAACTCCGGCACCAGCAACTCCAGCTGCGGTGTGTACACCGGCGGCATCAACTACCACAGCCCGAACCCACCGAAAAACGTATCGTTCAAACGTGTGAGCGACAACAAGGCGTCCATCACCTGGCAAGGCAACTGGGACAACGGCGCGCTCAAACCATGGAAACAGATCCTCGTCGACCAGCGCATCGCGCTCGACGGCGGCAACTGGAACACATGGAGCAACTATCAAGGCGGCTCCGGCGTCCTCAACTGGGACAAAACCAACTTCGACGCGACCAACCTGCGACCGAACGGCCGCTACCAGTTCGCCGTCTACGCCCGCAACCAGGCCGGCGACTCCACACACGTCGACTCGCCGGTCATCTACACCACGCCACGCACGCCAGCCAAGGTCGAAGCCATCAAGACCGGAGCCAAATCCGCGCAAATCCTCATCGACCTGTCCGGCGGCTACGCCAACGGCTACGACGTCCAACGACGCCTCGCCGGAGGAGACTGGCAGGACCTCACCACCGGCGCCTACGCCGGCAAACCCGCACAGGTCCTCGACAGCGACACCCCGGCAGGCGTCATCGAATACCGTGCACGGGCGCGCCGCCCCATCTACGACGACGACGCGGCCAAAGGCATCCTCACCGGAGAGTGGACGCAATCCAACCAGATCACCACCATCTGCCCGCCGGGCGCTCCAACCATCACCGCTCCAGCGCAGGGTGCGACCCTCGCCACGCCGCTCACGTCCGACATCAGATGGACGCCGAACCATCCGGACGGATCCAGCCAGACCGCCGCCCAGATCGAACTCACCAATCCGGACGGAACCGTCACGACGGCATCCGTCGCCACGGACACCGCCTACAGGCTCCATACCGACGAGAACGGCCGATGGCAGATCCGAGTCCGCACCAAAGGCCTGCACGCCGACTGGGGAGAATGGAGCCAACCAACCACCATCCGCACGGCGACACCGCCAAACGTCACCGTCACCGACCCCACCACCATCACCGCCAGCCCGTTCGACATCGCATGGTCGGTCGCCGACACCACCGGAGTCGCCCACCAGAGCGTCCGCATCCGCAAGGACGGAGCCGTCGTCTACCAGACCGACCTCAACGGCACCGCCAGAAGCCTGACCATCGACCAGGCGACATACCTGCCCGAAAACGGCACCGAACTCATCATCGACGTCACCGTCCAAGGCGGCAGCACCCTCACCACCACCGCCAGCCGAGGAGCGACTGTCTCCTACACCCCACCCGCATCGCCGACCGCCAACATCGACATCGACGGAAGCAACCTCAGCATCATGGTCACCGCGCTCGCCGGCACCCCGAAAGACGACCAGCCGAAGACCGAATGGATGGCCGTGACCCGCCTCCTCGACGGAAACGAACTGACACTCTCGTCACGCCTCGCAGACGGACGGCAGACCATCGACCGACTCCCGCCGCTCAACCGGAAGATCGGCTACCGCATCACAGCCCACGCCGCCAGCGGAGCGGTCAGCGAAACCATCGTCACCACCACCGTCACCACGGACATGTGCATGCTCAACTTCGGCAGCGACGCAGGCGAAGCCATCCCCATCGGCGGAAGCTTCGACATCGGCGAAAAACAGTCGCACGACACCGAGGAATACCACTTCGAACTCGGCAGCGACACCGACCTGCCGGCCAGCTACTCCAGCCGCCGGCTCGACAACCAGATCACCGCCAGCACAACCCTCGACTACCTCGACGGCCAACTCTACCAGCGCATCCGCCGCCTCGCCCGCGCCAACACCTACGCATGGTGGCGAAACGTCGACGGCACCAGAGCCTTCGTCAAAGCCGAAATCAGCACACACATCAAAGCCAAAGGACCAACGGCCACCCTCGACATCGACATGACCGAAATCCTCTGGGAGGAACCAAACAACTAAGGGGCAAGCCATGGACCAGCGCCACCACGCCATGCGATTCGACACAGAAATCCGCGTCATGCGCGTCGACCGAAACACAGGCAACGAAACAGGCATCGTCCATGGCATCGTCCAAGGCGGCAGCATCGAACGCAACCAGGACACCACGGTCACCGAACAGGCAACCCTCGACCTCGAAGGCTCCAGCCTGTTCGGCAGCGACCTGCTCCGCATCTGGGCAGACATCACCTACGCCGACCAAACCAGCGAAAGCATCCCACTCGGCACCTACCTCTGGTCTGCCGACAAACGCCAAACCAACGGACCGACCACCACCATCCCGCTCACCCTCTACGGCCGCCTCCGCGAACTCGCCGACGACCAATACGCCACCCCGATCAGCATCCCCGCCGGAAGCGACCCCGTCGCCGAAGCCGAGAAAATCATCACAGGCAACGGCCTCACCGTCCTCCCACACCCCAACAGCGACTACCGCACCGGCACCACCCTCACCTACGGGCTCACCGACGACCAGACAGACAACAAACTCGCCATCGCCAACGACCTGCTCACCATCGCCGGCTGGACCACCTGCCGCACCGACCCATACGGCCACGTCATCCTCCAGCCATACACCAACCCAAGCCGACGCAAACCATCCTGGACATTCACCGAAGGACCAACCTGCCGATGGACCAAACAAACCACCGACGAACGCGAAACCTTCGACACCGCCAACCAGATCATCACCATCTACACCAGCCAGGAAAAAGAAATCATCGGCACCGCCAAAGACACCGACCCAAACAGCCCCACAAGCATCCCCAACCGCGGCCGCGTCATCAGCAAAAAATACCGATACGACGACATCCCCGAAAACCAAACCGACCAACAACTCCAACAAATGGCCGACCAAAAAGCCGCCGAACTCCTCGCCACCAACCAACACGCCATCCACCGCGTCACCGGCACACACATCATCGCACCCATCACCATCGGCGACACCATCACCCTCGACCTCCCCACACAACACATCAACGGCACCTACGCCATCCGAACACAAACCATCACCCTCAAACCAGGACTCCCCACCCAAACCGAACTCAGAGAAGCCTCATGAACACCGACACCACCATCGCACGACAACTCGGCCGACAACTCGGCCTGCAAATCACCAACCAACCAACCACACAAAACACCACCACCCGCATCGCCACCATCACCCAAACCCACAACACCACCGTCGACATCACCATCGACGGCACCACACTCACCAACATCCAAGCCACACCGGAAACCATCACCGCAAACCCAGGAGACCGATGCCTCATCACCATCCAAGGAGCGCTCGCCATCGCCACGCACCTGCTCCCGCCCGCCACCGGCGCAAGCAAATGGACCACGCTCCAACCGACCGACAGCAGCTGGAAACAAAACAATCCGCCACTTGCCATCCGCAAAGACGGAGGCATGGTCACACTCGACGGCTCCATCTCACGAACCGGAGGCTTCCAGACCGGATATGTCTGCGCGACCATCCCAGAAGGCTACCGGCCAGACCGTCATACCAAGACGCCCAACCACTACTTCTCATCACAGTGGTGGGTCATCGGCACGGACGGCACCATCCGATGCGAGCAAGGCAACGACGGGTCCAGCAATCCGATCTACCTGCACACCACCTGGTACACGGCCTAGAGAAAGGAACGAAACCATGGCCACGACAATCAACATCAGCATCCGCCTTCCCAAAAGCGACGGCACCACCGATCCCGCAGCCGGAACGCTGATCTTCCAGCCGGAACGCCACCACTTCGCCGGCACCGACCTGATCCTGCCGAAGCCGTTCAAAATCGACCTCGACAAACAGGGCAAAGCCACCGTGAAGCTCGAGAACACCGACGGCAGGTGGGTCTGGAAGGTGGCCGAGATGATCGGCGACACCGTCCAACGCATCCGCTACTTCGAGCTACCGGCCGGCAGCGACACCGCCAACTACAGCGACCTGAGCTACGTGGACGGCGGCAGTTTCGCGCCGCTCGGCCAGACCAGCCCGCTCACCGAACTCACCGACGAGGACATCGACTGGATCAGCCAGTTCGTCGCCGCCGGCACACACCTCGCCAACTGAAAGGAACAGGAATGACAGTCGACACCAAGAAAGTCGTCCGCGTCGACGGCCTCGCCCGCGCCATCACCGCGAGCCTCAACGCCACCATCGGCAAAGCCGACACGGGCCGCGCGCTGACCCGCGACGACGCCAAAGGCGAATACACGAACATCGCGGAATACTGGAAGGCGCACCGCACCGGCGCCGTCTACGGCGTACAGAAACCGAAATGGGCCGCGTCCAACAGCCCAGCATGCGTCAAGACCCGCGACAACACCGGCCTCGTCATCGAGAAATCCACCAACACCACCGCCGGACGCGACGACTACCGCGCGCTCAACGCCTTCCAATGCATGAACGTCAACGCCACCGTCGGAGACGACGGCAAGCCGCACGTCACCGCGATCGAAGGATATGACCAGCATTACGACCAGTACGGGCGCAACGGCCTCGTCTGGATCATGACCCCGCCGCTCTACTACGCGGTCCGCGAGACCTCCACCAGCATCGAGATCCTCATCTCCGACAGCAAATGGACCGGCTTCTCGCCGATGCCAGGCCTGCTCCTGCCGGACGGCACGGAACGAGCCTGCATGCTGCACGCCAAATACATGGCCGGCCTCGACGCCAACGGCAAGCCGACCAGCTGGAGCGGCATCCAGCCGTCGCAAGACTTCGGATGCCAGAACGACTACATCGACCGCGCCGCGAAACTCGGCAAAGGCTACAGCGGCCTCACATCCGCCGACGCGGCATACATCCAGATCATGCTCCTAATGAAATGGGCCACCACCAACAGCGACGTGCTCGGCGGCATGTTCCAGCACACCATGCAGGCCACCGTCACCAAAGGCGAATCGAACGCGCACCGCGTCATCGTCAGCACCGCCGACGCCGCAGGATTCGACATCGACAACTACGTCAACGTCGGCACAGACGGCGAACGCAACAACACAGGAAACCACTCCGTCGCCGAATGCCGCAGGATCATCGGCAAGACCGTCATCGACGCCACCAACACGGCCCTCGACCTGGACGGCGACGCCATCACCACCACCAACCCGACCGGCAACCTCAAGGACTACGTATCCGTCATGCCATACAAGACCGGCGCCACCGACCGGATCCTCGGCACCGACGGCATCCCACACGGCGAGCTCAGCATCATGCACCAGCCCATCAAGCTCCAGAACATCGAACTGTTCTGCGGCATGTACGAAGGAGAACAGGACACGCTCATCAAGGCGGTCAAGGACTCCGACACCGCAGGACACTGCGAACTGTGGAAGACCTACGACACCACCAAGGCCAACAAGACCGCCGTCACCGCCGACTACACGCACATCGGAGACTTCCCGGCCTTCACCGCCCAGACCTCCGGCCAATGGCAGTACGGCCAGGACATCTCCATCGCCGCCGGCATCCCGCTGCCGGTCGGCACCGGAGCCAGCAGCGCCACCGGCCTGTGCGACGCCTTCGGCGGCGACCCGATCAAACAGCCCGGCATCAAGATGCACCGGCGCTTCGGCAACCTCTGGGACGGCGCGCACTACGGCGCTTTCGCCTCGAACCTCGGGAACGATCCGGCCGGCCGCTGGTGGAGCAACGGGGGCCGCCTGTCTGCGCTTGGCCGCTCGAAGGCGTAGACGAGAGCGGTGGGGGTGAGCGAAGCGAGGGGACGAACGCCCCCTCATCACTTCCGCCGCGCACGACGGACGGCGAGCATCCCCGTCTGGCTGGCTCGCCGTTTGGCCAGCTATTACGGCTACTTCAAATGGAGCGACTCGATCACATATCGGCGTCGCAACGGCATCGACAAGACCATGCGCCGCGCGAGGAAGGTCCTCGCGGCGTGAAAGGAGACACCATGATCCAGACCGTGACCTACTCGGCCGAACCGGCGGAGGTGGACTACCATCCACGCGCCGACGGAGGTGCCGATATCCGCATCCGCAGGGACATCGCCAAGGTCGAGACCCCGGCGATCGACGGCCAGCCCGCCGGAGAACAGTGGACCGCGCGCGAAGCCTACATCGTCAGATACAACCTGCTCGAACAGGAAGCCGTCGAGCAGGCCGACCAGCTCTTCGCCGAGGCCGAGGAGGACTCCAAGACCGACCGTCAGCGCATCGATGAACTCAAACAGCTCCAGCTCGACGGACTCGACGCGATCGCAAGCCTGTACGAATCGATGGGAGGTGAACAGTGAGGAAGAAGATGATCCCCATCTACGTCGCCCTCGTCCGCAACGGCCTGCGCACCATCGACCAGGTGCCGGCCCCCATACGAGACGACGTCAAGACAGCCCTCGGCGCCAAGGAAGAGGAACAGGCCGGGGCCGCCGAGAACACGAGGGAGTGACATGAGCTCGCCGGCATGGCTCACCATCATCGTCAGCATCATCACGGCGTGCGGCGGAGGCATCGTCGGCTGGGCCACCAAACGCTTCGACGCAGGCTGGGCCACCAAGGCCGACATCGACCGTCTCGCCGGCGAGATCGCCAAACTCGACGTCCAGCTCGCCAAAGTCTGCTCGAAGCTCGACAACGACAACCGACGCCTCAACAGCATCGAACAGTCGGCCATGAGATCGGAGCTCTTCGCCGCCACCCATGACCGAACCCAACACGAACACCAGCTCGAGGTCGGCAAACGATACCTCGCCGCCGGATACAACGGCGCCGGCCATGTGCGCATCACGCAGCTCAAGGCCGACTACAGCCGCCGTCTCGCATCCGACGACTGGGACTACTGACAGACACAAGAAAGGAAAGGAAAAGGAAAGGAATGACAACAGCCAACAAAGGAACACCGAAGCTCGCCAAGTCACGACGACGCTACCGCCAGCCGACGATCGCGTTCCTCATCGCCGCATGCCTCGCCATCGCCCCATGTGCGATGGCCGACACCGGCATCGACACGGCCAGCTATCAAGGTTGCTGGGACGGCGCGCAGGCCAAGTCGTCCGGCGTCAACTTCGCGTTCATCAAGCTCAATCAGGGCACGGGATACGTCAACCCATACGCCACATGCCAGGTCAACGCCGCACGAGCCAACGGCATCCGCGAGGGCGCCTACGACTTCGCCAGTCCACAGACCAGCAGTCCGGAGGCCGAGGCCGACAAGTTCGTGGCCGAGGCGCGGGCGCGCGGCATGGTCGGCCGCGCCATCCCAGTGCTCGACTGGGAGCCTTCCGCTCCCGGCGGATATTGGGGCAAGCAGACATGGTGGGCTTTGCGCTGGGTCAACCGCGTCAAGTCCACATGGGGCGTCAACCCGATGATCTACATGAGCGCGGCCATGATTCCGACCGGCGACTGGTCGGCCGTCGTGGCCACGAACGCCGGACTGTGGGTCGCGGGCTATCCGCACGGCTACATGGGCGACCGGCTGCGTAATCCCGGCTCCGTGCCGTACAGCGTCAGCCCGTGGCCGTTCGCGGCCGCGTGGCAGTATTCCAGTTCCGGCGCGGTCGGCGGCATCAGCGGCGCGGTGGACGTCAACTGGTTCTACGGCGACGCCGTGACCTGGGCGAAGTACGCAGGCGCTCCGGCATCCTCCGTCACGTCCAACGCGACCACGCCGCCGACGAACAACAAGACCAACGGAGCCCCGGTCGCCGACGCGAACACACTCGCCTCGGCCGTGATCCGAGGCGAGTACGGCAACGACCCGCAACGCCGCCAGCTGCTCGGCGGCCGCTACACGGAGGTCATGGCCATCGTCAACCGTCGTCTAGCCGGATCCTCGGGCAGCATGTCCGGAAACAACGGCGGAGCCTACTGCGTCGTTGTGTCCAGCGGTGACACCATGGGAGCGATCGCCAGCCGTACCGGCCGCACCCCGGCCAGCGCGTGGAGCGTGCCAAGCGGCAACATCAACCGCATCTGGCCTGGGCAGCGCGTCTGCTATGGAGGCTCCACCGCTTCCAGTGTCGGCGCGCACGTCATCGGCACGTCCCACGTGGTCACAGCAGGCGAGAGCCTGTGGACCATCTACGGCGCGGCTGGATGGCAGGCGGCCGCGCAACGCAACGGCCTCAGCTACCCCTACATCATCCACCCCGGCCAAGTGCTCCGCTGATAAAACACTCCCGCAACGCAAACGTTGCGGGAGCCATATCTACAACATTCAGAAAGGATCAAAATGGACATCTCCAACGCAACGGCGCTCGCATCCGCGATCGTCGCACTCGTCGCACCGGCACTGGTGCAGGCGTTCAAGAAATACATCCCAGCCGATTACGTCGGACTGGCAAGCCTCGGCTCATCCATCATCCTCGGCGTCATCGCCGTCGGCGCTACCGGAGGCTTCAACCACGCGACATGGGCAGTGGCGCTCGCCGCAGTGGTGGGCGTCGCGCAGGCCGTGTACGTGCTGGTCAATCAGGCATTCGGCGGCAAGCTCAGCAAGACTCAAATCTCTGACTAAGAGTCCATATATAGCCCCTTCCGTGGTATTCGCTCCATGGAAGGGGCTTTTTCTTCATTCCGCATACATTCCGCATACAAACCACATACAAAGACCGTCACGTTGCATCCCATACAGTCATAACCAGTCACAACTTGCAGGATGGCAAAAGCGTTGAAATACCAACGTTTCCCAATCTCCAAACATTCTGTCAAACCAAACCTAAGAACCACCAGATATAACAGGATGTCGCAGGTTCAAATCCTGTCAGCCCGACCG
This sequence comes from Bifidobacterium boum, assembly GCF_000741535.1. Taxonomy (GTDB): domain Bacteria; phylum Actinomycetota; class Actinomycetes; order Actinomycetales; family Bifidobacteriaceae; genus Bifidobacterium; species Bifidobacterium boum. Next base: position 51,514 of record NZ_JGYQ01000007.1, read on the forward strand.
CAAAAGCCAAATCGTTGGGGGTCCAATGATTTGGTTTTTTCCTTTCCAAGACTCACCATGACATGTCACCGTGGCATGACGCTGCAAGTGACCGTAGCACAATGACGAATACCGATTCACGAAAGGCAATTATATGGACGGATGGCGCTCCCACCTGGATGCTCCAAACGGCGAGGACGACACGGCCCCGACACCGGTCGACATGGATTCATCATCGTACCATGATTCAGCTTTTCCCTTCGAGGAATCGTCGGCCGACACATCCGCGGATCAGGAGCTCGATATCTTTTCCAAGAAGACATCGCCGTTTGCCGCATTGCAGCCCTCGTCGTGTATCGTCGCAGTTGTCGTCATCATCGTGGCGCTTATCGCGGCTTCGCTTATCTTGCCTCGGGTTAAGGCGCCGCGTGAACTGGTTGCCTCGTATGTCCGTGCCGTTGCGAATGGCGATTTCGAACATGCTACACAACTCGCCAACCCAAATGTGCCGCAATCCGCGCGTGCACTGTTCGCCCACGGCGTGCTGGATGCCAATCATCGCATCACATCGTATGACATCGATTTCAAGCACGAATCCTTCTCGCCGTTGCAATACTCGGTTCATATGTTCTACACTCTGGGCAATAAGCAAGGGGAACAATATCGTGGTTCAAGCATACTCCGCCTGCACATGAAGCCCAATGGCTCATGGGCGTTTGATGATAGCCTGCTCAACGTGATGAAACTGCCACGGTCCGAACGATTCACGGTGAATGGTGTGCCAGTGTCCGATACCGGTTTCAACCTGAACTCGATATGTCCTACATCGAAGAAATACTGCAAGAGCAAGTTAATGCTTGACATCGACAACGATGATTTCTATGTTCCCGCATACCCAGGCATCTATGCGGTCAGCACGCCTCTACCTGCGGACAATCCGAAACTGTTCACCGTTGTCCAACGACATTTCTTCATTCCGTATGGTTCCTCCAATACGCGAGTTCCTGAAACATCCGGAACCGATGGTGACAACGCTGCCGGCAGCGCCGACGGTTCCGGCAATACGGATGGTTCCGACGCCACCAGTACTGACGATACCGAATCAGACCGTTATCGCTACGGTGAAACACGTTCCGACGACGGCACATGGGTTGCCGTCGTCAATGCGAGTTTGTCATATTCCTTCTCCATTGACTATGATTTCACCGATCAAGCCAAGACTTCGATGTTGCGACAGTTGGACGTTCATACGCGCAGCTGCGTCAGCAAGCTCAATGCGCGTGACCTGTCAGACAACACGTGCACGTTCATCTCGAAATACCTCGATCCGCAAGTCTATTCCGCGTGGACGGTCACGTACACACCAGGCAAGCTCAGCAGCGACTCACTGTACATAAGCGAGTGCAAACCACAGAACAACGGAACAATCGTGTGCGATGTATTCGACGGCGTACACGGCAAGCTTACGCTAAATCGCACAACCAGCGGCGGCAATTCCTACCGCTCACAGCTTAGTTTCTGGCACTCCACCGATAACACCATGGTTGTCGACAAAGATTGCGTCACACCTGTTTTCGCCACACATTGACATGGACACAGAAATCCACGCATACGCCTAAATGCTACACCGCCTCCATCCTGCTGTTCAATCGTAACGGCTTTGGCTGAAAAGCCCGCATCGCCGCCCCTCTATCGCTGGCGATACAATGGCCTCAGTCAGACAGAGAGGAGACCAAGGTGGGGCGCAATCAGCGGGCTGAATCGTTCGGGCTTATTTCCTGCGTCATCTGTGCGGCGGTCGGATTCATGGCGATGACGTTGTATCGCGCTCACGCTCCCGCGATCTGGCAGCTCACCCAACGCACGTTCACCGCATGCGCCGCAATCGACGCCGCATGCGCGGTCTTCTCGTTCATCGTCGGATACACGCATTTCTCCCGCTCGCTGCACGAGCAGCGCCATTGGTATCTCGTAGTACGCCGGCTGTTCGAGGTCCTCGCCCTATCCGTGGTCTACGGGTCGACGATATTCCTGACATCCTTCATGTTCCTCGACATGATCAACGGGATGATGGGCAAGGCCATGAGCGGATACCTCCCCGCAATCTGCGCGGCGTTCTGCGCAATCTTCGGCTACGTCACGTTCGTGCAAGCGGAGTTGATGAACGCGAAAACCTTGGCATCGCTGCTGTCGTTCTTCATCATCGCAGGCGTGAGCACCGCCGGCTCGACCAGCGACGACCCGTATTGGGCGAACAACAATTTCTCTCAGTTGGGTGACCGCACCACGTTCGCCGCGCGCATGTTCAATTCCACGCTCATGCTTGGCGGCATTTGCATCGTCATCATCAGCTACTTCGCCATCACCGAACTGGTAGCAAACTACCGGCAACGGTTGCGCTGGCATGGCGATGCGACCAAACTAGGGTCGGGCCCTATCCCCCATTTCGTTCAGCGCACCGTTATTCTCGCTATCCTGTTGACGCTCGCCGGCATTGAATTCTTCGGCATCGGCATGTTCCGCTACACGCCCCACCCCATCCTGCACAACGTGTTCGCCAGAAGCCTTCCCGGCGTCATGGGTATTCTGCTTATCGCACTGCCCTGGCTGGCTCCACAACTGTCAAAAGCCGTCTACGTGATTTCCGATCTCGCGATTGTGGTGTGCGCGTATGCGGGCGTCATCTGGCTGGAGGGCAACAATACGCTCACCAATGTCGAAGCGCTTGCCGGACTGCTGTTTCTCGGATGGTTTGTCGTGTTCACCCGGCAGATTGCCGCGATTGAAACCGACCGTATGCAAGCGCAACTGCTTCACGCGCAGTATGATGCGGCGACAGCCAATCCTACGGCTGACAGCATGCGAACCGTTCCCATCCCTGTGAATGTGCCGGTCACCCGTGAATCGTCCGCGAACAATACGCCGGACGCCCATGACGGTACGAGTGGAAAGCGGCATCATTGGCACTGGCCTCGCCGCCACGAGAACGGGATCTCAGGGACAGCGGTCGAGCCGTCCCTGGAATCCCGTCTCGCATCCGACCAGTGAGCGGGCTGCAGTACGCTTGAACAGGATGAATCAGAACAGTTCATCCTTATTCGCGTTATCAGCGCTCATGAGCAACAGGAAACTGCGTGACTGCGCTGTAATGTCGAAACCTGCTTCGTAACTCAATTCCGGCCCATCAGGATTGTACGTGTCAACCATCAACTGCCATTTGGAACCGTATTTCTCATCCGGCAGGGTGAACATGATCGGCTCGTAATGCGCGTTGAAAATCAGGATGAAATCGTTGTCGATCATCTGATTGCCATACCAGTCGCTCTCGGGAATGTCTTTGCCGTTCAAGTACACCATCATGGATGAGGCATGCGTGTTCTGCCAGTCGTCCATATCCATGATCCGGCCGAGATGGTCGAACCATTCGACTTGCGGGATGGTGGTCTCGTTATCACCCTGCGTGCGACCGGTGAAGAACCGCCGCCGATGCAGCACCGGATGGTCAAGCCGCAAGTGGACCATCTTGCTGACGAACTTGAGCAGATTCTTCTGATCATCCGTCAGATTCCAGTTGGTCCAGGAAATCTCGTTATCCTGACAGTACGCGTTGTTGTTGCCCTGCTGGGTGCGCGCAACCTCATCACCGCCGCAAATCATCGGGATGCCTTGGCTCACCAGCAGGGTGGCGAACATGTTGCGCATCTGCCGCTGGCGCAGCTCATTGACGTCACGAATGCTGGTCGGGCCTTCAACACCGCAGTTCCACGAACGGTTGTTGTTTTCGCCATCGCGATTGCCTTCACCATTGGCTTCATTATGCTTGCTGTTGTAGCTGACCAGATCGTTCATGGTGAATCCGTCATGCGCGGTGATGAAGTTCACTGACGCGACAGGCCTACGGCCATTTTGCTCGTACAAGTCCGAGCTGCCCATCAGTCGGCTCGCGAACTCAGGCAATGTGGACGGTTGCGAACGCCAGAAATCACGGACACAATCACGGTATCTGCCATTCCATTCGGACCAGCTGGACGGGAATCCGCCGACCTGATAGCCGCCGGAACCCAAATCCCACGGTTCTGCGATGAGCTTGACCCGGGAAATCACCGGATCCTGCTCAACGATGTCGAAGAACGCGGAAAGCTTATCAACCTCTTGGAACTGGCGCGCCAATGTCGCCGCAAGGTCGAAACGGAACCCGTCAACATGCATTTCCGTCACCCAGTACCGCAGGCTGTCGGTGATCAGACGCAACGCGTACGGCGAGCGCATGAGCAGCGAATTGCCGGTGCCGGTGGTGTCGAAGTAATGGCGCTGGTCGTTGTCCACAAGCCGGTAGTAGGCCATGTTGTCGATGCCGCGGAAGCTTAACGTCGGCCCGTAGTTGCTGCCTTCGGCGGTATGGTTGTAGACGACGTCGAGGATGACTTCCATACCGGCATGATGGTAGGCCTTGACCATCGACTTGAATTCGTTGACTTGTTCGCCGCGCTCCCCCGAACTGGAGTACGAGTTTTGCGGGGCGAAGAAACCGATGGTGTTGTACCCCCAGTAGTTACTCAAACCTTTCTCCTGGAGGAAGGAATCGTTGACGAACTGGTGGATCGGCATGAGTTCGATGGCGGTGACGCCGAGCTTTTTCAAGTATTCGATGACACCCGGGTAGGCCAGTCCCGCGTAAGTGCCGCGAATATCCGGGGGCACCTGCTTGTTGAGGTTGGTCATGCCGCGCACATGCGCTTCATAAATCACCGAATCATGGTACGGAATGAACGGATGCTGATCGTTGCCCCAGTCGAAGTACGGGTTGATGACCGCGGCCTTCATCGTGTGGGCTGCGGAATCGAGCGTGTTCATGTCGTGCGTGTCGTCCGGGCTGCGGAACCAGTACGAGTACAGGCTTTCATCACCGTCGATGTTGCCTTCGATCGCTTTGGCGTACGGATCCAATAGCAGCTTGTGCGGGTTGCAACGCAACCCGTGGTCGGGGTCGTACGGACCGTAGACGCGATACCCGTAGCGTTGACCAGGCTGGATGCCTGGCAGGTAATTGTGCCACACATACGAGTTCTGTTCGGTCATTTCCACGCGCGTCTCATGATCATGCTCATCGAACAGGCACAGTTCAACTTTGTCTGCCACCTGTGAGAACAATGCGAAATTCACGCCCGCGCCATCATAGCTTGCTCCGAGCGGAAACATGGAACCAGGTCTGATTTGCATGATTCCAGTATCTCACGTTTTAGGCTTCCGCGTTGCGCAATTGCAGACGCGTGTTCTGCCGCACGGGGTCCGTATGCCGTTCAGCGTGTCCGGCGCAACATTTCATGCTGGATGGCGATGATCGCGTTCGATTCCGTCACCGGGGTGTCGAGCAGTTGCCGCCAGGTGACCCACGCGGATTCGACGTGTTCGTCGGCGTCGAAGCGGCGGTCTTCAGTATGCCAACGGTCAAGATGAATCACCATGATGTGTGCGAGCTCGTCGGTCATGCCTTCGGACGAATAGTAGGCGCCCGCATGATCGAACCGGACGGCGGCATCGTCGGGGACGGTTCCGGTTTCCTCCGCAAGCTCCCTCAAGGCCGCCTGCTCAGGGTTCTCGCCCTTGTCCATCAGTCCGGCGGGCAGACCGTAGGCGAACCGGTCGGAACCGATGCGGTATTCACGTTCGATCAGATACCGGTCACCGGGCACGTCATGGACCAGCATGACCACGCATGGGGCGTGCCGAATGATTTGCCGCCTGATCCGCGTGGTCCCGCCGCTAACGAGCGGCAGATCGAGTTCGACATCATCCACGGTGAAAATCGGTCCACGGAACACCGTGGTTGTTGATGCGATGGTGACGGCACCGTTCATATCAACGCCATCGGATGATGCGTCAAGCAAACGCTCCATACTGTGTTCCGCCGCACTGTCAGTATGCTGGTCTTCCATCGTGCTCTCCTTGTTTCGGTTCGCCCTGCATGCGTGATCTTGAACGGTGGCGTACACGCATCCGTCAGCGCACCACCATGTCCCACGGGTCGGTTCTCATGGTAATCCACCATGCCGTCAGGCTTTGCCCGGTCCGTGCTTGCACTGCGGCAGGCACGTCTTCAAGCGCGTAACGGAACCATAGGGATTCGATGGCCGAATGCGGGGTGTTGATCAGCGCGGGGCGCATATGCTTGTCGCCGCTGCCCGCATGCAATCCGCGACGTCTGAGTTCGGCTTCCCAACGCGCCTGTTCGAGCGCATCGGTTGCGGGATGATGCCGCAAATCGGATGTGACATACACGTCGACGCCGCTGGCACGCACCTCGTCGAACATGGAGTCGCCCGATCCCGGGAGCACGGCGACCGTACGGACGGGAGCGTCAAGATCTCCCGCAACCTGAATGCCATACTCCGTGTGAGGTAGTTCATGCGCGACACGTTTGGCGAAATCACGCAACGGAATCGGTTCGGCGAGACGCCCCACCCGTCCGGTGCCAACCGGATGAGCGGACTCGGGGTCGTCGATCGGCGTCAACGGCCGCTGATCGAGTAGTCCGAACGCGTCGGCGGCTGCCTGCCCTACACCACGGTATGCGGCGTCCGCGTTCGTGTGCCCCACCCACAGCGCGCAACCGTTGCGGTACAGTTCGCTGACAATCGCACCGTGTACGCCGGCTCCCGACACTTCGTGGACCGCACGGAACAGCAGCGGATGGTGGCAGACCAGCAGGTCGGCATGCCCGCTGACCGCCTGCTCAACCACCGCACGCGTGGGGTCGGCGGCGAACGCGATACGCGTGACCGGAGCGTCAAGATCGCCGACAATCAGCCCGGGCGCATCCCATGATTCCGCGTACCGCAACGGGTAGAGCGTTTCCAGCACATCGGTGACCTGCTGCAGGTTCGGCATATTCCCTCGCTTTCTTGCCGGTATGGTCATTCACGTGGCGCGATCCGGCGTCCGACTCGGCTTCAGTGGGCGGCCAGCTGCCAGTCGGAACCGATGCCGACTGATACGTCAAGTGGAACCGCCAGATTCACGGCATGCTCCATCGCATCGCGGACGAGAGCGGAAACCTGCTCCTCCTCGCCGGGCGCGATTTCCACAACCAATTCATCGTGGATTTGCAGGATGATCCGGCTCGCCACCCCGGCGTCACGCAACGCCTGATCGGCCCGAACCATGGCGATTTTCATGATATCGGCGGCGGAACCTTGGATCGGCGCGTTCAGCGCCGCACGCTCCGCAGCCTCACGCGCCTGCCGTTTGGCGGAATGCAAGGCCGGGAAGTAGCGTCGCCGACCGAACACCGTTTCGGTGTACCCGTCGCGCTTGGCGTTGGCGACCAAGGATTCGAGATAATCATGGACTTTACCGAATGTCGCGAAATACTTTTCCTTAAGCACGTCGGCTTCCGCCGGGCTGATATGCAGCTGTTGGGCGAGCCCGTACGTGCTCAACCCGTATGCCAGGCCGTAACTCATCGCCTTGACGTGGCTGCGCTGATCCGGGGTGATTGCACTGACCGGAACCTGATACACCAGACTCGCCACATACTTATGGAAGTCCGCGCCCGAGCGGAACGCTTCAATCAGCGCCTCATCGCCTGACAGGTCAGCCATGATGCGCAGCTCGACCTGGGAATAATCGCAGCTGAGCAGCGACGCATACCCGGGGCCGGGAACGAAGGCGGAACGTATTTCACGTCCGGCGGCATTCCGGTTGGGAATGTTCTGCAGGTTCGGGTCGACGGAACTCAACCGTCCGGTTGCGGCGACCGTCTGTTCGAACGTCGTGTGGATACGACTGTCATGCGGATTGGTCGCATCGATCAGTGTCTGGACGATCTGCTTGAGCTTATTGGTCTCACGATGGCGCAGCAACGCCCCAAGGAAATCATTCGCCCGCTCATTGCCGTTCGCTGAACGCGCGTACAAGGCGGTCAGCGTCGACGCGTCAGTGGTGTATTGCCCGGATTTTGTTTTGCGCAACGGTTTGAGACCGAGATCTTCAAACAGAATCGAACGCAATTGTTTCGGGCTTTGCAGATTGACTTGACGGCCTGCCGCGTTCCACGCGATTTCCTGGGCTTGACGGGCGTCAGCGGCAAACTGGTCATGCAAGGCAGCCAGTCGTGACTGGTCGACGCAAGCCCCGGTATCCTCCATACGGAACAGCACTTCAGAGACGGGAAGTTCCAAGGATTTGAGCAAACCGTACTGCTGGCGCTCATCCAACGTTGAGGACAGTCTCACCGCCAATTCCCGGATGGTCGCCAGACGTGTCGCGATAATCGCGTCATCATGCGCCGTCTCGTCATCATCCTCGTCACCGAGGTCCAATTGGCCTTGCGCAGGACGTTCCGGCGCGTCGATATGCACGTCGATGAAACGCTCGGCGGCCTGGTCCAAGGATTCGGGATGGAAATCGGGAAGCACCAAGTATCCGGCAAGCTTCGTGTCAAACGCGGGTCGACGCGCGATCAGGCCTGCGGCCTGCAACAGGTGCATGTGCTCCTTGTAGCCGTGGACAATCATCGTGTCATGATGCTTATCGATGAACTGTTGCACCACCTGCAACACGTCGTCGTCAAGCGGGCACGCGAATGCCAGTGCGTCATCGTCGACAAGAAGCGCAATAGTCACGCAATTCGCGTTTCCCGGCTTGCCGCTTCCTTCCGCATACAGCACCCAGCCATGCTTGAGGGTCGCCGCACTCGTCGCATGCGGATCGATGGCGGGAACGGGTTCGGATGCGGTATCGGCACCGTGCATCACGGCATCGGAATCCGGCTCGGGCGCGGTGACGGATGCGGCATGACGTTGCAGCCAAGACCTGACCTGCGTGACATTCTGCGCGTGGGTGAGCGTGACGGATTCGCCGGGCTGCGGACTCGGGTTCGCTTCGTCAGCGTTGGCTTGGGTTACGGGCGTAACCGATCCGGGAACCGACTTGCCACCGCTGAACGCCTTGATGACCTTGCTGCGGGTACGCACCCCGAACTCAAGCTTGGAGAACAGCGACGCCACGCTCGTGGGGTCCATGGGGCCGAACTCGAAATCATTCATGCCGACGCCAAGGTCCACGTCTCGTACCAGCGCGTTGACCTTACGGTTGAGCTTGACCTGGTCGATATGCTCGCGCAGCGCCTCGCCCTTTTTCCCACCGATTTCGTCCGCATGTTCGATAATGCCGTCCAATGAACCGTACTGGTTGATCCATTTGGCCGCATACCCGTCGCCGACACCCGGGACGCCAGGAATGTTATCGGCGGTTTCGCCACGCAGCGCAGCGAGATCAGGATACTGCTGCGGGGTCACATGGTACTTGTCTTCAATCGCCTGCGGGGTCATGTGCTTGAGGTCTTTGAAATGGTGCCCCGGATACAGCACGGTGATGGCGTCATCCACCAGCTGGAACGCGTCTCGGTCACCTGACAGGACGAGCGTACGGTATCCTTCACGCTCCCCCATCGTCGCCAGCGTGCCGATGATATCGTCACCTTCATAGCCTTGCTTCTCAATATGCGCGACACCTAACGCGTCAAGCAGTTCTTGGATCAACGGCAGCTGGGTGAGCAAATCCTCGGGCGCTGCCTCACGCGTGCCTTTGTACTGGGGAAGCAGGTCGTTACGGAACGTGCCGCCTTTGACGTCGAATGCGACCGCAAGACGGTCAGGATGCTCCGCTTCAATGACTTGGGCGAGCATGGTGGCAAACCCCCACACCGCATTCGTCGCCTGTCCCGATGTTGTCGAGAAATTCTCGACCGGCAGGGCGAAATACGCGCGGAATGCCAAGGAATGCCCGTCAACGACAAGCAAGGTGCCGTGGAAATCCTTGTCCGCGGCACCTTCACGATTGCTCTGCTGTTCGATATCACTCATCGGTGGCTTCCGGCTTCTGGTCACCATACTTGGCGATAATCGCCATGGCCAGACGCTTCTTCGGAATACGCTGATCCATCGAGGTCTTCTGAATCCAGCGGAATGCACCCTGCTCGGAGAAGTCGGCCTTGTCCATGAGCAGTCCCTTGGCGCGATCGACGAGCTTGCGCTCCTCAAGTGATTCCTGCGCCTTCTTGAGTTTCTCTTCAGCTTCACGCAGCTGGTCGCGAGTCTCATTCAGCTCGTTTTCGCTGCGCTCAACATTGTCGAGCAAATCGTTGATTTCCTGGAATCGGCCCATCGCCACTTCGAGAGCGGGCAGAAGCTTGGACTCCTCATACGGCTTGGTCACATACGCCATGGCGCCGGCACCGGTGGCCTGCTTGACCAAATCGGGCTGCGAGAATGCGGTGAGCATGACCACAGGGGCGATGTTCTCGTCGCAAATCACGCCGGCAGCGGTGATGCCATCCATGCGCGGCATCTTGACGTCCATGCACACCACATCGGGACGATACTTGCGGGTGAGTTCAACCGCTTCCTCACCGTTGGCGGCCTCGCCGACAACCTCGTACCCGTTGTCTTCCAGCATGGCTACCAGATCCATGCGGTTGACGGATTCGTCTTCGGCGACGACAACCGTGCGCTTGCGATGCTCATCAGGCTCGGAAACTGCCGTCTGTTCATCGACAGATGTCACCGATTCTCCGGCTGCGACGGCTTTCAGCTCGTCATCAGTGAGCACCGGCGTCGCCGGCTGTGCCTGTTCCGTCTCATTCTTCGCAGTCATCTCTGCCTCTTTCCTAACTATCCGGCAGACACGCTGACACGCGCCGCACCGAAGCCGAGACCGATCCATGCCCTTCTCCGCGGCCCACACCGCAGGCACGATCTGCCGTCATTCTGTTAGCGATAATACCAGCAGTCCATGTCAAGGCAAGGGGTGTCGGCGCAAACAGGTTCACTGCGGTACGAGTGTCGGCGCAATGCCGTGTTGCGTGTGGGAGTTTATCGGGGATTTACGGTTTCTAGGGTGTTCTCCCGTCGGCGGTTTCAAGGGCGATTTTCACGAACCGCGGATTTCCAACGTTCCCGTGGGGACAATATCCGCGAGGACGCCGGATTCCCGTAAACTCCCACGCCGGATACAGGAGAACAGGCGCAAACCGGGAAACCCCGACAGTTCTCCCACATCACCCACACGCCACCGCCCGAATCCCGGCCTCCCCTGCCTCCACCGACACTGGCGGTCACCTCAGCGTCGGCAAACGCTTTTAACGACGCTGACGGTTACCCCAGCATCAACAAACGCCCCTGCCGACACTGACAACTCCTCCAACGTCGGTAGACGTTTCCAACGACTCTGGCGGTTGACTCAGCGTCGGCAGACGGGCGTATAAGGGGAACGAAGCTTGCCGCACCACGATTGTCCCTCTACGCCCGGCCCCACCACCGGACACACGTGTTGGCCTATAACCCGATAACCCTGTAATCCACGAGACACATCCTGCGGGAACAAGAAAACCCGTCGTTTCCGACGGGTTGTACCGGTGCCCCCGGTGGGACTCGAACCCACACTGCGCAGATTTTGAGGCTGCTTCCTCTACCAATTGGGATACAGGGGCTCCCGTGCACTGTTCAGCGCACGAGAAAATATACTACCACACAATGCAGACTTGTCCATACGACTATCGTTCTTCCCGCAATTCCAATACTTCACCGCGTGTTCAACGACACGACACCGACATGCCCCAAGGATTCATGTCATCGTCAGCACCGCTTCAATCCGGGCGCATATAGTGCCTCATGTCCAAAACAGACAGCAAAGAATTCAGAAAGACTGATAGGTATGTTTTCACTGCGTAAGGCGCTGACCCTCCCCATAGCCGCAATACTCACGTTGTCCATGACGGCGTGCGGCACATCCTCATCGTCCACGGCATCGTCCGGCAAATCTGCACCAATCAATCAGCAGTCTGCCAAGGCGACTTCTCTCAAGGATTTCGGGACGCTGGACGATCTAGTCAAAGCCGCTGAAAAGGAAGGCGCGCTCAACGTCATCGCCCTGCCGCACGACTGGTCCGATTACGGTGAGGTCATCGCGACATTCAAGAAGAAGTATCCGAAAATCAAAGTCACCGAGCTCAACCCAAACGCATCATCCAAGGAGGAAATCGACGCCGGTAAAACCAACAAGGGCACCGACGCAGCCCCCGACGTCTATGATTTAGGCCTTGCCGTCGCCTCCACCAACACCGACCGGTTCGCCCCTTACAAAGTGCAGGCGTGGGATGACATCCCCGATTCCGTCAAAGACGCCGACGGCAAGTATGTCGCCGATTACACCGGCATCATGTCCATCGGCTGGAACGCCGACAAATACGGTAATATCAGCTCGCTCAATGATCTGCTTGACTCCAAGTTCGCCGGAACCGTCGCCCTCAACGGTAAGCCAGCCGAAGCCGGTGCCGCATTCAACGGCTATCTCATGGCCAACCAACTGGCTGGCGGCACCATCAAGAACCTGCAACCCGGCCTTGATTTCTTCAAGAAACTCAAGCAGGCCGGCAACCTCACCACCGTGGATGTCACCGACGGCACCATCGATTCCGGCCAGACCGGCGTCGTCTTCGACTGGACCTACAACCAAGCCTCCTACCAGAGCAGTCTGAAGAAGAAGGGGGTCACATGGAAGTACAAGACTTTCAAGGACGCCCAAGTGGTCAGTTACTACAACCAAGCCATCAACGTGGATGCCCCGCATCCCGCCGCAGCCCGCCTGTGGGAAGAGTTCCTCTACACCGCCGAGGCGCAGAACCTGTGGCTCAAAGGCGGCGCCAATCCGGTACTGCTCGACGCGATGGAGAAGAACGGAACGGTAGATAAGACCGCGCTGAAATCCGCCACCACCATCGAGGGCGACCCTGTCACTTATACCAACACCGATTCCACCCGCATCACCACCTGGTTGCAGAACAACTGGGATTCGGCGATCGGCAACTGAAACACTGCAGTGTCGCGACACTGACCGGCGGACCCGACAGGCTGGAGCATTCCCCCGACGGCGTACACCGCAACGGTGAAGCGACACCGATTATTCACGAAAGCGCATGTCCTTCTATGACTGCAACAATGTATCAGGAATCCCCCGCCGTCGCCGGCATGTCACACGTGCCAGCGGCAGCGGGGCCTTCCGCGTCTTCACAACCGTCCATTACCGCCCGGCATCGCAAACAGCTAGGCACGTTCGCGGTGTCGATGCCCTTCTTCGCATATACCGCGTGCTTTCTCCTCGCGCCGACACTAATCGTAATCTTCGGTGCGTTTCAATCATCTCAAGGCGGATTCACCATCACGAACTTCCGTAAACTCGTCGAGCCAAACACCATTTCCGCATTCGCAACCTCACTGCTCGTATCATTCACATCCGCACTGATTGGAGCCATCGTGGGGGCGGCGGCCGCATATGCGCTGACTATCGGCACGCAACCGAACGGCATGCTCAGACGGGTGATCTCAGCCATGTCCTCGGTGCTCGCCCAATTCGGCGGTGTCATGCTCGCCTTCGCCTTCATCGCCACCATAGGCATCAACGGCGTAGGCACCATGCTGATCCGCCAACTGACCGGCCAAACCGTCAACCCAAATTGGCTGAGCTCTTTACCCGGCCTGGTCACCGTGTACAGCTATTTCCAAATCCCGTTGATGATCATTATCTTCCTGCCCGCAGTCGACTCGATCCGCCCACAATGGCGGGAAGCCACAGAAAATCTTGGCGGCACCACGTGGCAATACTGGACGAAAATCGCCGGCCCGATGCTCCTGCCCCGATTCATTTCGGCGCTGCTGTTGCTGTTCGCCAACGCATTCTCCGCATACGCGACCGCGGCCGCACTGTTCTCCCAGCGATCAATCCTCGTTCCATTGATGATCCAAGGAGCCATGCGCAACGAAATGGACCCGAACCAGCAGGGATTCGCCCAAGTGCTTGCGTTCGCGATGATCGTCATCGTCGCCATCGTCATGCTGCTGAGCCATGCCTTGGAAAAGAGGGCCGGACGATGGCAGTAAACACAACATCCGCATCGCACACTCCACGAGCGGCCACCAGACAGGCAGGCGCTCCGCCGCAGCTGCGAGCCATCCGAGTGCATCAACAGCGCATCATCAAAACGGTCATCCTCACCGTCACGTCGCTGTTCCTCGGCATCCCGCCGCTATCCATGCTGATCTTCACCCTGCGGCATCCCTTATCCGGCCGATGGAGCCTTGACCCGTGGAAAGCGATCTTCACCGCAGACGGCAGCGCACTGGGCGCCGACCTTTCGACCCTATGGTCCGGACTGGGGATATCACTCGGCTTATGCATGGCGACAGTCGTCATCATGCTGCTGCTCCTCGTACCGGTCATGGTGATCGCCCATATCCGTTCGAAGCGTTTGGAACGCATCATCGAATGGGTGGCCACACTCCCCCTGACCATCCCCGCCATCGTGCTCGTCGTAGGACTTGGACCAATCTACCGTTGGCTGTCTACAGACGTGCTGAGCAGCAACCCGATATGGCTGTGCTTCGCCTACGCAATACTCGTGATGCCTTACGCATTCCGGGCTTTGACAGTCGGACTCAACTCCATTGACGTACTGACACTATGCGAAACGGCACGATCGCTGGGCGCCTCATGGGCACGCGTATTCTTCCGCGTGCTTCTGCCCAACCTGTGGCAATCCATGCTCTCGGCATCATTCATATCCATTTCCGTCGTACTTGGCGAATACACAGTCGCATCCCTTCTGGGACGCATGAACCTGCAGGTCGCCCTCTACCAGCTAGGACAATCGAATTCGCAGATCTCCACCGCCATGTCCCTGCTCGCCCTGCTCTTCGGCGTCCTGCTCCTCGTGTCCATCGATCTCATCTCCGGCGCAATGCGCCGCTCCAAGGAGAATAACCAACCATGCCTCTGACACAACATCACGTCGTACCATCCGAGACCCCCATGCAGAACAACACCGCATCCGTCAGCAAACAGAGCGTCACTCAAGCCGCCCAAGCGGTACTCGCCGAATCCGCTGAACGCGGCGGCGGTGTCCAGATGTTTGGCATCGATAAAATCTACGCAGGATCCACCACCAAAGCCTTGGATAACTTCAACCTTGAAATCAAGCCGGGTGAGATGGTCGTACTGCTCGGCGGATCAGGATGCGGAAAATCAACCGCATTACGCTCGCTCGCAGGGCTCGAAGACATCCAGCACGGCCGCATTCTTGTCGGTGGACAGGATATGACATCAGTCCCGGCGAACAAACGCGGCATGGCCATGGTGTTCCAAGCCTATTCATTGTTCCCGCATATGAGCGCGCTTGAGAATGTCGAATTCGGTTTGGAAATCCGCGGCATCGGCAGAGCGGAACGTAAACGCGTAGCCATGGAAAAACTCGAACTCGTCGGCCTGTCCGATCAGGCTGGCAAGTACACCCAGCAGATGTCCGGCGGGCAGCAACAGCGCGTAGCACTCGCCCGAGCACTGGCCATCAATCCACGCGTACTCCTGCTCGATGAACCGCTGTCGGCACTTGACGCGAAAGTACGTGTGCAGTTACGCGATGAAATACGACGTATCCAGCTCGAGGCCGGCACAACGACCGTATTCGTCACCCACGACCAAGAGGAGGCACTTGCCGTCGCCGATCGCATTGGAGTGATGCACCATGGTCGTATCGAGCAAATCGCCGACCCGACCACCCTGTATCGTCGTCCCACGACTGAATATGTGGCGACGTTCATCGGTTTGAGCAACAAAATCCCCGGGTCGTCGAACGGCACCGAGGCCGAGGTATTCGGCCATCGTGTCCCGTTGCTTGATGGTTCGGCCAGCGGTGCGGCGGTGAACGTGCTCGTCAGACCGGAGAACATCATCCTGCGAGCACAAGCGAGCGATACGCCAGGCGCCAGGGCGCACGTCATGATGATTCATTTCCTGGGTTCTTTGGTTCGCGTGGACACCATAGTGGACCACAGCGGCATTCCTGTCACCGTCCAGATGCCGGCGAGCGAACTGCCCACAGGTCTGCGCAACGGCTCTGTCGTGACACTGGAACCTCTTCCCATTCCCGCTCTCGCCGCCTAGACGCGTGCCGTGCCCGACGTGGCGCTTGATGCGCCCGACTGGCACGGCATTATTGTTTTCGCTGGACGGAAACCCACATCGCATCCCCGCACGCAACCGGCTCACAAACGCAAATCCCGACACATCACGCAAACACGACCAAAACAGTCGCACTATCGCGGCGTAGAATGGGAATGACGCGAAATGCCTACGTACTCAAGGGTAATCAAGGAGGAAGTATGAGCGAGACAACCTTTCGCAGGTTCGATCCATGGCGTCCTGCGCCGGTGAAGGAAGAAGCACGACACCAGGTCATGCACAGCCACTATTTCAACGTGGATCAGGTATCGTTCGACTCTTCGCAGGTCGGCCACTTCGAGCGCTTCATCGTCGAAGAGAACAACGGGGATACGGTCGGCATCATCGGTTTGACCGACGACGGGCGTATCCCCTTGGTTGAACAGTACCGCCTGCCTACTCACCGCTGGACACTGGAAATCCCCGCCGGGCATGCGCTCGATTCCAACGAACGCCCCCATGAGGTTGCCGTCCGCAAGCTGAAGGAGGAGGCTGGCTACGAGGCCAAAGAGCTGGTCCAAGTCGCCCGCTTCATCAACACCCCGAGCTTCTCGACGCAGCATACCGCGATTTTCTTCGCAAGCGGCCTGACCCCGGTCGAACGCGGTGAGCTCGGTCCGGAGACCCCTCGCCCTGACGTGCGGCTGGTGACGCCGGAAGAAGCCTCCGACATGATCACCAACGCCACCATCGTGGACGCCAAAACCATCATCGCCATCATGCGTCTGCGCGAACACTTGGAAGCCGAGCAGGCTGAGCAGTCAGGCGCGCATCCACGGCTCATCCAGCGTATCGCCAAAGCACGTTCCGACCGCCGGACCAAGTAACGTTCCCCTGACACGGCCCGCCTCACCGCGTACACGCCACCCGGGCCGGCAACAACAAGGAGGGGCTTGCAACCATCAAGTTGCAAGCCCCTCCTTGTTGTATGAGATTCACGCTGAAAGCGCTATCTCAACCCAACGTCAGTCGCAAGCGCCAACCGTGTGCACGTAGATGGAATCCGTGCTGCCCGGACGATGCTCGCCCTGCGCGGAGCTGAGCACGACGATGCGGTCGCCATCGGCAACCTTGCCCGCGTCGCGCAGCACCTTGTCGGTGAACACCATGAGATCGCTACGGTTCTTGTCGTGGTAGTCCTCATCAAGCAGGAACGCTTCGGTGCCCCAGCTCAGAGCCAGCCAATGGTAGGTGTGCTCGTTGGTGGTCAGGCCGTAAATCGGGGCGGCCGGACGCTCGCGGGACACGCGGTGCACGGTGTTGCCGGTCTGCGTGTAAGCGACGATGGCCTTCGCGTTGACCTTCTCCGCCAAATCAACTGCGGCGGAAGAGACGGCGCCGCTATTGGACATATCCAGGTTCTTCAGCGCCGGGATGCGGTCGAAACCGTGTTCGGTGGCATAGCCGGAGATGCGGGACATGGTCTTGACGGTCTCGGTCGGGTATTCGCCGACAGCGGTCTCGTTGGAGGTCATGGTCGCGTCGGCGCCGTCAAGCACCGCGTTCGCGCAGTCGGAAGCCTCAGCGCGGGACGGAACCGGGGAATGGACCATGGAGCCGAGCACCTCAGTGGCCACGATGACCGGCTTCGCATACTGGCGAGCCAGCTCGATGCAGCGCTTGGTGACCAGCGGGACCTCTTCGAACGGCATTTCGACAGCCATATCGCCACGGGCGACCATGATGCCGTCGAAGGTCTTGACGATCTCTTCGAGGTTCTCCACAGCCTGCGGCTTCTCGATCTTCGCGACGATCGGGATGCGACGGCCTTCCTCGTCCATAATCTCGTGGGCGCGATCGATATCGGTCGCGAAACGCACGAAGGACATGGCGATGATGTCAGCGCCGGTGCGGATGGCCCAGCGCAGATCAGCCTCATCCTTCTCGGTCAGTGCCGGCAGCGACACGGCGACGCCCGGAAGGTTGATGCCCTTGTGGCTGGACACCGGCCCCGCCACGACAACCTTGGTGTGCACGTTGTTGCCTTCGACCTTGGTGACCTCGAGGCGGACCTTGCCGTCATCGATGAGAATCGGATCGCCAGGATGGCAATCGCCGGGCAGACCCTTGAAGGTGGTGGAGGTGATGTGCTCGTCGCCTTCGATGTCATCAGTGGTGATGATGAACTCCTGGCCTTCGGTCAGCTGGACCTTGTCTTCGCCTTCGGCGTTCTTCTTGAACCAACCGCAACGAATCTTCGGGCCCTGCAGGTCGACCAGCGCCGCGACGTTGCGACCAGTCGCCTTGGAGGCCGCACGCACGTTGTTGTAGACCTTGAGGTGATCCTCAGGAGTGCCGTGGGAGCGGTTGAGACGCGCGACGTCCATACCGGCTTCGACGAGCTTGGTGATGCCTTCGAGGGACTCGGTGGCTGGACCGATCGTGTCGACGATCTTTGCTTTACGCATGAATACCTGCCTCTATTTCAACTTGTTTTCTATCGAACAGGTGAAAATCCTGTTTCCATGGGATAGTCTACTCGTTTCGACTGGCGTGCGCCAACGATTTCGACCATTGTGTTGTGAGCGCTCACACTGGCTTCATTCCATATTCACCAGCCATCCACCGGCACGCTACCGCAGGGCAACCCGTCTACCCGCCGGCACCTATTCGCGAGTGTCGCGGCACGATCATGCTTCGTCACCGCCGGCAGACTGGAGCTGTTCCCGCCGCTCCTCCTGCTTCATTTTGAGTACGCTGGCAAGCGCCGAACCACCCAGAGCGCAGACAATGACCACAAGAGACAGCCATGTCGGCACTTCAGGCACCCATGCCACCGGTTGGCCACCGTTGATGAACGGCAACGAATTGCCGGACAGGGCTTCCATCACCAGTTTGACGCCGATGAACCCGAGCACGATGGACAGGCCCACAGGAAGATACACCAGCTGGTCAAGCAGTTTGCCCAGCAGGAAGTACAACTGCTGCAGGCCCAGCAAGGCGAACACATTCGAGGTGAACACGATGAACGGATCCTTGGTCAAGCCGAAAATCGCAGGAATCGAATCGAACGCGAACATGACATCGGTGGTGCCGATGGTCAGGAACACGATGAGCATCGGCGTCCAGAACCGTTGCCCGTTCTTGACCGTCCGCAGCTTCTCTCCATCGTATTCGTCAGTGATGTTCATCACTTTGCGCAGCGCACGGATAAGACCGTTTTCGTGATATTCTTCATCGTCGTCATGGCCGGTGACCAATTTGAGCGCGGTGACAATCAGGAACGCGCCGAACAGGAAGAACACCCAAGTGAACCGCTGGATGATTGCCGCGCCAACCAGGATGAAGATGCCACGCAACACCAGCGCGACCGTGATACCCACGCTGAGCACGTATTTTTGCAGCTCTTTCGGTACGGCGAAATTCGACATGATGATGACGAATACGAAGAGATTGTCAATGCTCAGCGAATATTCAGTCATCCAGCCCGAATAAAATTCGACGGCCGGTTTCGACCCGGCTACCGCCCAGATGATACCGCCGAAAATCAGCGCCGCAACTACAAAGAACGCGATATGCTGCACGCATTCCTTGGTCGATGGCACATGTGGCTTGCGCCCGATGATGAAAAGGTCAACGACGACGAATACAGCGAGAACCGCGAAGGTCGCGATCATGAATGCTACCGGTGTTTCTGCCATGTTCCCCAGCATAGAAAGAGCGTGTGACTCACGGCAACGGCAACATAACGACAGGCCTACTACACCGCCGCATCCGATATCATCGTTGCGCCTCGGTCATCTGTCGCAGCTCTTTCTTCAAATCCCGGATTTCATCGCGCAGACGCGCCGCCAGCTCGAACTGGAGCTGTTCGGCGGCGGTGTGCATCTGCTCGCTCATCTGACGGATGAGGTCGGCCAAATCCTGCGCCGGGAGTCCCGCTTTGAGAATCTCCTCATGGCGCTTCTCGATTTCCTCCTCGCCGACACTGGGCACTCCCAGATGAGCATTGCCGGCCTTCCCCGCATTCCGGTAGCCTCCCGCAAGCAAGGTCTGCGTGTCGACATCCTCCTTGGCGATCATGTCATTGACATCACTGATTTTCTTGATCAACGGCTTGGGGTCGATATGGTGCTCCTTGTTGTAGGCGATCTGCTTGGCCCGCCGCCGTTCAGTCTCGGTGATCGCTTTGTTCATGGCATCGGTGACCTCATCGGCATACATGATGACGGTTCCGGACACGTTACGTGCCGCTCGACCGATGGTCTGGATCAGTGAACGGTAGGAGCGCAGGAATCCTTCCTTGTCGGCATCCAAAATCGCCACAAGCGAAACCTCAGGCAGATCAAGGCCTTCCCTGAGCAGATTGATGCCGACAATCACGTCGATTTTGCCTTCACGCAGCTCACGGAGCAGTTCGACACGCCTTAACGTGTCAACATCGGAATGCAGGTATTCAACCTTGATGCCCTTGTCAAGCAGGTAGTCGGTCAGATCCTCCGCCATCTTTTTGGTGAGGGTGGTCACGAGCGCACGCTCGTTCTTCGCGACGCGATCCTTGATTTCCGCGAACAGGTCGTCGATTTGCCCTTCGACCGGCCTGACCTCAATCTTCGGATCCAACAGGCCAGTCGGCCGGATGATCTGCTCCACAACACCGTCAGACAAGCCAAGCTCGTAATCGCCTGGCGTCGCCGACAGGTAGACGGTTTGTCCGACACGCTGAAGGAACTCGTCCCATTTGAGCGGACGATTATCCATCGCCGACGGCAGGCGGAAACCATGCTCGACCAGCGTGCGCTTGCGGCTGGCATCGCCTTCATACATGGCACCGATTTGCGGGACGGTGACATGGGACTCATCGATGACCAGCAGGAAGTCGTCAGGGAAGAAATCCAGCAGTGTATGCGGTGGCGTGCCCGGCTCTCGGCCGTCAAAATGTCGCGAATAATTCTCCACGCCCGCACATGTCCCCACCTGGGTGAGCATTTCCAGATCATACGTGGTACGCATAGTCAGACGCTGCGCTTCCAGCTCTTTGCCTTGTTTGCGTAGTTCGGCGACACGGTGGTCGAGCTCTTCTTTGATGGTGCCGAGCGCACGTTCCATACGTTCCGGACCTGCGACATAGTGGGAAGCCGGGAAGATATGCACTTGGCTGACATGGTCGATGACATCGCCGGTGATGGGATGCAAGGTCGAGATGCGGTCGATTTCATCACCGAAGAATTCAATGCGGATGGCAAGCTCCTCATAGACGGGGATGATTTCCACGGTATCGCCGCGCACACGGAACGTACCGCGCGTGAACGCGATATCGTTGCGCTTGTACTGCATGTCAACGAACTTACGCAACAGTGAATCCCGGTCGATCTGCTGGCCTTCCTTGAGGAACAGCATACGGCCGGCGTATTCTTCAGGCGTACCCAAGCCGTAGATGCACGAGACCGTGGCAACAACCACACAATCGCGCCGTGTCAGCAGATTCGCGGTTGCGGCGTGACGCAGACGCTCGACATCATCATTGATATTCGAGTCTTTTTCGATATAGGTGTCCGTTTGGGGGATATACGCTTCAGGCTGGTAATAGTCGTAGTACGACACGAAATAGCTCACCGCGTTGTCGGGCATGAGCTCGCGGAATTCCGCACACAGCTGGGCGGCCAATGTTTTATTGGGTTCAAGGATCAGGGTCGGCCGCTGAAGCTTCTCGATCAGCCATGCGACCGTCGCGGTTTTACCGGTACCGGTCGCGCCCATAAGCACGACATCATTCTCGCCATCGTTGATGCGTTCCGCGAGCTCCTCTATGGCCTGCGGTTGGTCGCCGGACGGCTGGTATGGCGCTTTGACGACAAACGGCTTATCTGTTCGTTCGATGGAAATGCTCACAGCCATTCCTTTCACAGCCTCAACATGGACGCGTACAGGGTGCCTCTGCAACCTCACACGCAACGCGGGATGCGGCGGCTTTTGTCATCACCAGCGTATCAATGCTTTCGTACTTATGTTCGATGCTCGTCCCACAGCGCATGTCAGGCATCATGGCGTGCCTGCGCCGACCACTGCGCGTACAGTCGGTCGACGCGGGCGAGCATCGATGCGCGATCCGTATCGGAATCCACAACAATGTCGGCGATGGCTAGGCGCGCCGCCTGGGGGCTTTGGCTGTCAATCCGCGCTTTCGCTTGCGTACCGCTCATTCCCCGCGTACGTATCATCCGTTCGATACGTACCTGCTGAGGCGCTTCCACGGTCACGACATGGTCGAACGTGAACGGAACATCGTCGATGACGTCCGCCAGCAGCGGGATGTCGTGAACAATCACCGCAGTGTCGTCTTGGGATGCGGCTTCGGCATCAGCTTGCTGGGCTTTCGCGTAAATCAGCGGGTGCTCGATGGCATCGAGCCGCTCCAACGCCTGCCGGTCAGGGCCACTGAACACGCGCTGCGCGAGCCAAGCTCGGTTGAGCCGACCAGCGGCGTCCACCGCGCTTGGGCCGAATGCTTCCACGATGCGAGGGAGCGCTTCTCCCCCGGGTTCGACAATCTGCCGGGCGAGAACATCATAGTCGATGATTGTGGCGCCGAGTTCTCGCAATCGGCTTGCGACCGTGCTTTTACCGGCAGCAATGCCGCCGGTCAGTCCGATTCGTATCACCATACCGCTTATCGTAGTCGAATCGGCACACTGCGGACATATGAATGGCCCCCGGCACTGTACGTGTCGGGGGCCATCGAGGATTCAGTCAGTTATGACCGAATTGCTCACTTCTTTTCCTTGAGCAGCTGCTCACGCAGGGCGGCAAGCTGATCGGAGTCGGCAAGCGTGCCTTCAGAGGCATTGTTCGAGGAGTAGTTGGAGGTCTCCTGGACCTTTTCCTCGCGAGGGGCCTGGCCATCCTCGGCTGCGGAAGCCGCGGCGTTCTCCAGTTCCTTGGCTGCGAAAGCCTTGTGCTCTTCCCACAGGTCGTGGGCGGCGGCGTACTGGGCTTCCCATTCCTCGCGCTGCTTCTCGTAACCGGCGATCCACTCGTTGGTATTCGGGTCGAAGCCTTCCGGATACTTGTAGTTGCCGTCCTCGTCGTACTCGGCCGGCATGCCGTACAGCGCCGGATCGAAATCTTCGGAGTTCGGGTCGACGGAATCGTTGGCCTGCTTGAGGGACAGGGAGATACGGCGACGATCGAGATCGACGTCGATGACCTTGACGAACACGGTCTCGCCCTGCTTGACCACGGTCTCCGGGTTCTCGACATGGCGGTTGGCCAGCTCGGAGATGTGCACGAGGCCTTCGATGCCGTCCTCGACGGACACGAACACGCCGAACTGCACGATCTTGGTGACCTTGCCCTTGACGATCTGGCCGGGAACGTGGGTGCGAGCGAAGCGCTGCCACGGATCTTCCTGAGTAGCCTTGAGGGACAGCGAGATGCGCTCACGGTCCATATCGACATCCAGCACCTCGACGGTGACCTTCTGGCCGACCTTGACGACCTCGGACGGGTGGTCGATGTGCTTCCAAGACAGCTCGGACACGTGGATCAGGCCGTCAACACCGCCCAGATCGACGAACGCGCCGAAGTTGACGATGGAGGACACCACGCCTTCACGGATCTGGCCCTTCTTGAGCTGGGACAGGAAGGTCTCACGGACCTCGGACTGGGTCTCCTCGAGGTACTGGCGGCGGGACAGCACCACGTTGTTGCGGTTCTTGTCGAGCTCCAGGATCTTGGCCTTGATCTTCTGACCGATGTACGGGGACAGGTCGCGGACGCGGCGCATCTCGACGAGCGAAGCCGGCAGGAAGCCACGCAGGCCGATGTCGACGATGAGGCCGCCCTTGACGGCTTCGATGACGGTGCCTTCGACAACGCCATCGGCTTCCTTGATCTTCTCGATATCGCCCCAAGCGCGCTCATACTGGGCACGCTTCTTGGACAGGATAAGACGGCCTTCCTTGTCTTCCTTGGTTACGACAAGGGCCTCGATGGTGTCGCCGACTTCGACGACATCGTCGGGATCGACGTCCTTCTTGATGGAAAGTTCGCGGGAGGGGATGACACCCTCGGTCTTGTAGCCGATGTCGAGGAGAACCTCGTCACGGTCGACCTTGACGACCGTACCCTCGACCAGATCACCATCATCGAAGTTCTTGATGGTGGAATCGACTGCCTTGATGAAGTCCTCTTCGGTGCCGATGTCGTTGATCGCGACCTTGGTGACTTCCGTATTGTTATCTGCCATTAAAATAGTGGTTTCTGTTAACTAGTAGATGGATAAAATCGTTCTTCAGTTATCAGGCGTGCCCTTGCGGACACACCTGTCCCCAGCGTACCGTGCGCCATGCACAAAAGCCATCCGCGAACACTCAGCGTGTCGCATGTGGGTCGAGTGGCGCATCCGCCGCACGATAGGCGTCTATATTCGCGTTCACCCGCGTGCCGAACGCTCGGCGATTTCGACGACATTGGACAGCAGCATGGCGCGTGTCATCGGACCGACCCCGCCGGGATTCGGCGTATAGGCGCCCGCCTTCTCATAGCAGGCCTTGTCGATATCCCCCTTGATGCGATATCTGCCTGCCTGTTCGTCCCACACGCGCGATACTCCGACATCGACGAGGACAGCCCCATCCTTGATATCCTCGGGCTTGACGAATCCGGCCGAACCCATCGCCGCGACAATCACATCGGCGCGACGCATATGCTCACGCACGTTACGCGTACCGGTATGGCACAACGTGACTGTGGCGTTGACCTCACGACGGGTCAGCAACAGTCCGATGGTGCGTCCGATGGTGATGCCCCGGCCCAGCACACAAACCTCTTTCCCGTTCAAATCGATGCCGTAATGGTCCAGCAGCGCCAGAACACCGCGAGGAGTGCACGGCAGCGGCGTGCCGATCGTGCCGGAGGTATGCAGCACCAGCTCCCCGAGATTATACGGGTGCATCCCATCGACATCCTTGCCCGGGTCGATTCTCGCGATCGCGGACATCTCGTCGACGCCGGCGGGCAGTGGCAGCTGGACGATGAATCCCGTGCATGAGGGGTCGGCGTTCAATTCGTCGATGGCCTGCCCGATCTGCTTTTCGGTCGCGTCCGCCGGCAAATCCTTGCGGATTGACGTAATGCCCACTTGCGCACAATCGGCATGCTTGCCGGCGACATATTTCATGGACCCCGGATCGTTGCCGACCAGCAGGGTGCCTAAGCCAGGCTGGATACCTTGCTGCCGCAGTGCGCCCACACGTCGTGCAAGATCTTCCTTGACTTGCGCCGCCACGCTTTTGCCATCCAATATGATGGGCATGTCCGCCTCCTGACCATAGGGGTTCCAGTTTGTACATTCGCGCCCGTCTCCCCCTGAGCACCAGAAGACGGCTCACTTCGTTTTCTGTATCGTAGGCTATCGTGGAGCCAGACGTGGCATGCGTTCCGGCATGCGGAGTCCATTGATTGAGAATCAGACGAAGGTGACAGTATGAAGGCAGGCAAGCTCGTCGGACGAGTCATCGCAGGCATCGCGGCATGCGCTGCGATTGCGCTGGTTATACCGTTGTCCGCATGCGGATTCCCCCACCGCACTCCCACCCCTTCCGCCTCCACTTCTGCGGCCGCACCCGCCAAGGGGCCGATCAACGTGGTCGCCTCCGTCAACCAGTGGGGTGTTTTGGCTGAACAAATCGGCGGAACCGATGTCAACGTCACCACGATCCTCAGCTCCACCGCCGTCGACGCCCACGATTTCGAACCCAAGACCTCGGATATCGCCGCCATCCAAAAGGCGCAAGTCGTCGTGACCAACGGTGCCGGATATGACACGTGGGCCACCAAGAGCCTGGCCAAAGGCACCATCAACGTCTCGGCCGCAGCGACCGTGGGCGCCATCAACGGGGACAATCCCCATCTGTGGTTCTCCAAGGACGCCCGCAATGCGATGGCGACCGAGCTTGCCGACGTGTTCTCCAAGGCGCTTCCCGCGAAGAAGAAAAGCTTCGACAAGCATCTCAAGGCATGGCGCCAGCAGGAGGATGCACTCGAAGACGACATGGCCGCATTCGCCAAGCGGCACAAGAACACCCCGTACGCCGCGACTGAAGCGGTCGCCTACTATCTCATGTCCGACATGCAGTTCAAAGATGTCACGCCGGACGGGTATGCACAGGCGGTGGCATCGGGAGGGGAAGCCGCCCCCGCGGATTTACAGGCGTTCCAGCGGTTGCTGGACTCCGGCAACGTGCCCCTGCTGGTGAACAACCCACAGGAACATAGTGATTCCGCAGCCGCATTGACTAAGATGGCAGCCAAGAACAAGATCGCGGTCATCAACATCACCGAGCAGATGCCTTCCGACCAACGTTCACTGACCGGGTGGATCAGCTCACTGGTCAGCGACATCGCCGAAGCGGTGGACACCGACACTGATTCCGCTGCCGCATCGCCCTCACCCTCCTCATCGTCGTCGGCGAGCCCGTCCGATGACGCCTCGGCATCAGCCACGGACGCCGCAACGGCTTCCCCCTCCGCTTCATCCGACTGAATCTCGGCAGGAATCGGTTCAGCGCCAAGCATATCCGTCGAATCGTCTAAATGATAATGATTGTCAACACCATTGACGATACTGGCGTGCAGAGCAATACCAATGGATCCGGCCCACAGTCATCTACACCGAATCCAAGCACAGACACTCGGAAGGAATGCAATGGGCACCTCCATACCAGCACGCCACCATTCGGCCCCACCGCGACAGGCCGACGACACGGCGCAGCCCGCAATCGTTTTCAAGGACGCCGCCATCCGGCGCGGCGACCATCTCATCTGGAGCCACGGCGATTTCACCATTCCCCAAGGCTCAGTCACCGCAATCGTAGGAACCAACGGAGCGGGAAAAACCACGATGCTGAAAGCCGAACTCGGCCTACTGGCCATCGCCCACGGCAGCGTGACCGTACTGGGCGAACCGGCCGGCAAAGCCAACCAGCGCATCGGATACGTGCCCCAAAGCTACACGTCCGACATCGATTCCAACCTCACGGCGGAACAGTCAGTACTGCTGGGGTTGACGGGCACCAAGTTCGGTTTCCATATCACCAGTAGGGCGCAACGCCAGCAAGCCCGTGAGGCCATGGACTTCGTCGGCGTGGCGGACAAAGCCAACTACCGGTTGTCACAATTGTCCGGCGGACTGCGACAACGCGTCGCCATCGCACAAGCTCTAGTCAGCAACCCACAACTGCTGATGCTCGACGAGCCGCTGGCCAATCTCGACCTCGCCAGTCAGCGGGCGACAGTCCACGTGCTCGCCCGGCTCAATCACGAGCTCGGTATGACCATCCAGATCGTCGCCCATGACCTGAATATGCTGCTGCCGATCCTCACCGGCGCCGTATACCTGTTGGACGGCCACCCCCATTACGCCGCGATGAACAAAGTATTGGACGCCGAACTCCTGACACACCTGTACGGCACCACCGTGCAAGTGGTGACCACACCGCAGGGCGACATGTTCGTCACACCGACCCCAGACGAACCCGCGGGAATGAACCAAGACACCCACGCCCCGGACGAGGTGGCAAGATTCCACCATCATGCGGGCGAACAGCACAGGCAGTGATCCAAGGACAACGACATGAACCACATCGCATTCTCATTCGACCCACAATGGACACAGACGCTGAGCATGCCCTTCATGCACAACGCGTTCCTCGCCGGACTATGCATCGCCATCGCCGCAGGCGCCATGGGATACTTCACCATCGCCCGGCACTCCACCTTCGCGGCGCATGCGTTGGCCCACATCGGGCTTCCGGGAGCGACCGGGGCCGTACTGCTCGGCCTGCCGGTATCGCTGGGACTGGGCGCATTCGCGTTGATGGGTGCGCTTATTATCGGCGCGCTCGGCAAGCGTGCTTCACAACGGGAAATCGCGACCGGCACAGTGCTCGCCTTCGCCACCGGTCTCGGCTTGTTCTTCGCCCGCCTGTCAAGTTCGGCATCCCAGCAGATGCAATCCATTCTGTTCGGTTCGATCCTGACCATCACCAACGATCAGGTCATCGGATTCGCCATCTTCGACATCCTGCTGGTCATCATTCTGGCGGTGATTTACCGCCCCCTGCTGTTCAGCTCGCTTGATGAACAGGTCGCCCAAGCCAAAGGCGTGCCCATCGCCCTGATGAACGTGCTGTTCATGGCGATCATGGCCGGAGTCATCACCATCGCCGTGCCGGCGGTCGGCACACTGCTGATTTTCGCTCTTGTGGTCACCCCTGCGGCCACGGCGAACATCATCGCCGCTTCCCCGCTCAAAGCCATGGTGACGGCAAGCGTGCTGTGCCTCGTATCCATTTGGGGAGGATTGGTCTTGTCCGCCATGTTCCCCGCACCGCCGAGTTTCATCATCGTCACGCTATCCACCCTGATGTGGGCGATCGCCCGGGGCGCATCCTCCATCCACCATCAGCGTTAGCGAGACAACAACACCTCACTGCTCCGCGATGGTGACCATGACCGTCGCCATCGCGGCAATGCCTTCACCTGTTCCGGTGAAACCCATACCGTCCGTTGTCGTTGCACTCAAAGCGACCGGACAGCCAACCGCCTGCGACATCATCCGTTCCGCTTCCATGCGCCTCGAACCGATACGCGGACGGTTGCCGATAAGCACGACACTGGCATTCACCGGCATCACATGATGCTGATGCAAGACCGCAACCGTCCGTTCAAGCATCGGACCGCCATGCTGACCTGCCCCAGCGGAATCGCCGCCGACGCCGAACAACGTGCCGATATCCCCCAGCCCCGCAGCGGACAACAATGCGTCAATCAGCGCGTGCGCGGCAACATCGCCATCGGAATCCCCTTCAATGCCGGTGCCTTCCCATTGCAAGCACGCCAACCATAACGGACGGGCGTCCCGCGCGAACCGATGGGCGTCAAAACCCATCCCCACGCGCGGAACGCCCGTCAAGCACGATTCCACAGCCATGCTTACTTCTTCTTGGACTTGGACTTCTTCTTTTCCGCTTCAAGACGGGCAAGAGTCTGCGAGGCCGGCTCCTGCGGCGCCTCGGTATGATGTTGGGCGTCACCGGGAAGCGGATCGGCATAGCCGAGATTCACATCCAGAAGACGCTGCGCCTCATCTTCGGAAATGTCTTCAGACAACGCAATCTCAGAGGTGAGAATGCTGCGCGCGCGGGTAAGCATGCGCTTCTCCCCCGCAGACAGGCCATGTTCGTCGACATTGCGCTGAGACAAGTCGCGCACAACCTCGGCGATCTGATTGACGTCACCGGTGGAGATCTTCTCGACGTTGAGCTTATAGCGCCGGGACCAGTTCATTTCCTTCTCCACGATGGGGGTGCGCAAAATCTCGAACACCTTCGACACCGCTGCCGCGTCCACGATATCGCGGACACCCACCTTCTGCGCGTTCTCCACAGGAACATTGATGACCAGGCCGTCAGAGGACAGGACTGACAGTTGGAGGTACTCCCGGGTCACACCCTTCACCGTGCGTTCGGTAATCGCATCGACCCGTGCCGCACCATGACGCGGATACACGACCATATCACCGACTTTGTAACCCATGAACCCTCCGTGAAGCAAGCAGCCAAAGACTATATAACCTTACGTAGTATGCCCTCAGGCCGGGACTTGGGCGATTTTCCCCCCGACGACGACGAATTTCCATAAAAACACGCCGACACGGCGCGACATTCGGCAAAAGTATGCCTATGCTTCATATATGGCTATGAACGACACGAGGATCAATGGAGATATCACCATGTTCACTGTAGACCAAGGAAAGCTGGATGCTGTCAGCAACGCGACCTACTTCAACCCGCATGAGGTACTCGG
The DNA here is from genome assembly GCF_000741535.1 of Bifidobacterium boum. Classification (GTDB taxonomy): domain Bacteria; phylum Actinomycetota; class Actinomycetes; order Actinomycetales; family Bifidobacteriaceae; genus Bifidobacterium; species Bifidobacterium boum. The sequence continues at coordinate 81,355 of NZ_JGYQ01000007.1, forward strand.
CGGGCATATCGTAGAGGACGACCCCAACGGCACCGTCACCGTACGCGTGCTGCGCCCTCTCGCCAAGAAGGTCGACATCGTCACCGAGCGGGACGGCAAACGCGAACAGTACGCGGCGGCCCACGAGCACAACGGGATTTTCTACGCGAACATCCCCGCGATCGCCACCGATGACGGCTGGGGTGTCCCGGATTACCGTGTCGCCACGACGTACGAGAACGGTGAGACCACGATTGAGGATGATCCATATCGCTACCTGCCGACGGTCGGCGATCTCGATATGTACCTGTTCGGCGAGGGGCGCCACGAGCGGCTGTGGGAGGCACTCGGCGCACGTGTCATGCATTACCAGGACCCGATGGGTTCCAGCGACGGCGTGAGCGGCAAACCCTTGGTCGGCACGGCATTCAGCGTATGGGCGCCCAATGCGCACGCGGTACGCGTCGTCGGCAATTTCAACGGCTGGGACGGCCGCAAGCACGCCATGCGCGAGCTGGGATCTTCCGGCATCTGGGAGCTGTTCATCCCCGGTGTGCAAGACGGCGAAGTCTACAAGTACCAAATCCTGAATGCGAACAATGAGTGGGTCATGAAAGCCGATCCGATGGAACGTTCGCACGAAATTCCGCCGGCAACCGGTTCCGTTGTAGTCGATTCGACCTTCACATGGGACGACGCCGCATGGATGGACCGCCGCAAGCGCACCAATCCGCATGACGGCCCGGTCAGCATCTACGAAGTCCACGCCGGCAGCTGGAAGCAGGGGATCAAGAATTATCGCGACCTCGCCGACCAACTCGTCGACTACGTCGCCAAGGAAGGCTTCACCCACGTCGAGTTCATGCCGTTGGCCGAACACCCCTTCGCCGGCTCTTGGGGCTATCAGGTGACCGGGTATTACGCCATCGATTCCCGTCTCGGCGGACCGGACGATTTCAAGTATCTGGTCGAGAAATTCCATGAGGCCGGCATCGGCGTCATCATGGACTGGGTTCCCGCCCACTTCCCCAAGGACGCGTTCGCACTGGGACGCTTCGACGGCACCCCGCTGTACGAGGATCCCGACCCCACGCGCGGCGAGCATCCCGACTGGGGCACGTACATTTTCAACTTCGGTCGGCACGAAGTGCGCAACTTCCTTGTCGCCAACGCGTGCTTCTGGCTGGACGAATACCATATCGATGCACTGCGCGTGGACGCGGTCTCCTCAATGCTGTATCTCGACTACAGCCGCAAACCCGGCCAGTGGCATCCGAATATCTACGGCGGCCGAGAAAACCTCGAGGCCATCGATTTCCTCAAGGAAGCCAACGCCACCGCGTATAAGAACAACCCAGGCATCATGATGATCGCCGAAGAATCCACCGCGTATCCGGGCATCACCGCACCGACCGATCAAGGCGGCATCGGATTCGGCCTCAAGTGGAATATGGGTTGGATGCACGACACCTTGCAATACCTGCACGAGGAGCCCATCAACCGCAAGTGGCACCACAACGAAATCACCTTCTCGATGGTCTACGCGTATTCCGAACATTATGTTCTGCCGATCAGCCACGATGAGGTTGTCTACGGCAAGGGATCACTGTTCGGCAAGATGCCCGGCAACGATTGGCAGCGGTACGCCGGCGTGCGCGCCCTGTTCGCCTACCAGTGGGCGCATCCGGGTAAGAAACTGTCGTTCATGGGCAATGAAATCGCCCAATACGGCGAGTGGGATCACAACGGGTCAGTCGATTGGGATGCCCTCAATTGGAAGGAGCACCGCCAGATCCAGAAGCTGGTCGCTGACCTGAACGCCATGTACAAGGCGCATCCGGCGTTGTGGAGCCAGGACTTCGACCCGGCCGGCTTCCAATGGCTGACCAGTGATGACGCGGATCACAATACGCTGAGCTTCGTGCGCATCGGCGCGAAGGACGAGCAGTTGGTCGTCGTGGTCAACTTCTCCGGCGAAGCATGGGAGGATTACCAGGTTCCACTGACCCGCGGAGGACGCTGGCGCGAAATCCTGACCACCGACGATGAGCAGTATGGCGGCTCGGGCATCCATAACGGCGAGTTCGAAGCCGACGCCGGTGCCTATCATTCTCGTGATTGGTCAGCGAAACTCACTATTCCGGCATTGGGAGCGGTATTCTTGGAACCAGAAAACTGAAAGGTGGTCCCATATGCTCAACACTTCCTCGCACCAGAGCACCGCTCGCACGATTCTGGTGGTCGAAGATGAACCCGATCTTGCCACTGCCATAGCGCAGCGCATCACTGCAAACGGTTGGACGGCACGCGTCGCCTCGGACGGCGCCTCTGCCGTCCGCGCGGCCAAGCAGCTCAAGCCCGATCTGGTCATCATGGATGTCATGCTTCCAGTGATGGACGGCATTGAAGCGACCAAACGCATCATCGCCGAACGTCCCGTTCCCGTGTTGATGCTCACGGCGCGCGACGCGGAATCCGACAAGGTGATGGGCCTTGGCGCTGGTGCCGACGATTACATGACCAAACCGTTCTCGCCGCGAGAGCTCATCGCCCGTTGCGAAGCATTGTTGCGCCGTGTCGAACGTGCCACCATCATCGCCAAGAACATGGAAAACGAGAAGGTGCTCGACTTCGGGTCGTTGGTCATCGACCCGCGTCAACGCATCGTGACCCTCAACGGGGAACAGGTGCATCTGACCCCCACCGAATTCGATTTGCTTGCCACACTGGCGCGCAAACCGAAAACCGTATTCAAGCGTGAAAAACTGCTTGAAGAAGTGTGGGACTGGCCGGATGCTTCCGGCACCCGTACCGTGGATTCCCATGTCAAAGCGCTGCGTCACAAGCTGGGTTCCCAAATGATCCGCACCGCCCACGGCGTCGGATACGCTTTCGAGCCGCCGGAATCCGATGATGACACCGCTACGGAAAGCGAGACGCGCTGATGGCGCAACAACCAGGCTCGTCGCCGTCCAGACAGCCGGCCGGAAAACAAACGAAAACAACCCGGCTGCTGGACAGCGACCGGCCGATTGGATTCTTTTCCTCACTGAAATTCGAGCTCAGTGTCCTGATAGTCATTTCCACAGCCATCGCATTCGCTTTGGCTTGGGTACTGCTCAAAGTCGGGCTTACCGGTTGGGTTGCCATGCCCATCACGCTTGCCGTGGCCCTCGGCATCACCTATTTCTTCTCCCGCGGCTTGACCACGCCCTTGCGGCAGATGCGCGACGCCGCCGAAGCCATGGCCGAAGGGGATTACAGCGTCCGAGTGAAAACCGGCACGGACAGCAATGACGAAATCGGCATGCTGGCACGCTCCTTCAATGAAATGGCCGAAGAACTCCAGCACGCCGACCAAATGCGCAACGACCTCATCGCCAATGTGAGCCATGAGCTGCGCACCCCGGTATCAGCATTGCAGGCGATGCTGGAAAATCTTGCGGATGGCGTCGTAGAACCTACGCCCGCCAATATGGAAAGCATCCTCAACCAGACCCGCCGGCTGAGTGATCTCATCGCCTTCCTGCTGGACCTGTCCCGCATGGAAGCGGGGGCGGCGAGCCTGCAAGTCGAACGTTTCAATTTCGCCGATTTCATTGACGAAACCATCGAACCGCTGGAAATCGCGGATTCCGGCCACGCACACACCATTGAGGTGCACGTGCCTGACGATTTGGACATGGAAGGCGATCAGGACAGGCTCCGCCAACTGTTCACCAATGTCATCGGCAACGCGCTGAAACATTCCCCCGATGACACCGCCGTACTGATCGAAACCCGCGAAGACACGGCCAGCGACACCGTTGTAACCAATGTCGTCAATTTCGGTTCACAGATTCCACCGGAGGTACGCAGCGATATCTTCCGGCGTTTTGTCAAAGGCAAAACAGGCCCGGGAACCGAATCTGGAGGTACGGGACTGGGATTGTCCATCGCCCGTTGGGCGGCGCAACTGCACGGCGGCACCGTGCGTGTCGTGGATGACCCTCGTGGGGCGGATTTTGAAATCACCCTGCCCAAACACCATATCCCATCGGATGACAACCCCCCGCAATCAGCTGCGGACGCGGACTGAGCGATTCATCCATACGCCATGAATGGGGCACCACACGCAATGTGGTGCCCCATTCATTGTCTGCACCATCACACATACTGGAGTCGAACATATGTTCGAATGGAGGTGTGCCATGGTTGTCAGCGCGTATCAAGGATCATTCCCCGATGCCGACGCCATACCGCGCCATCACGGTGCCATCGAGCATGCCGGCGCTGTCAGCGCAGTCCGTCGCGCTGATATCCACCCCTCCCCTGTGCCCCAAGCGCTCGAAGCCGTACACGCCGGATTCCCTTCTGTCGCACAGGATTACTTCAACGGCGATTTCAGCCTCGACGAACATATCATCAATCATCCGGACACCACATTCGTCGTGACAGTCGCCGGGGACTCGATGGTGAACGCCGGCATTTGGGATGGTGACCTGCTTGTCGTCGACCGTGCACTCGACCCGCAAGACGGCGACGTCGTCATCGCAGTCCTTGATGACGAGCTGACCGTCAAAAGACTCGTCTTACGCGGCCGAACACCGATATTGCATCCGGAGAACACCGCATACCCGGATTTCATCCCGGCAGCCGACCAGGAGCTCCTGATCTGGGGCGTGGTGGTCGGTAACTATCATTGGCAGCGCCAACCGCACCGCCAACCGCATAAGCGACTCCCCTCGGTCACATATCCGGCAGACGGGCGCATACACGCCTCCCAGACCACCCAATCTTCCCCGACACATCCTAAAATCTACCGTCATCATGGTTGGGGAGTGTGACATCATGCCGGGCGAGCACGCGCCGGCGAGCATGGTGGTGCTCGCTGACGCCAACAATTTCTTCGCCTCATGCGAAACGGTATTCCACCCTGAGCTTGCCGGCAAGCCTGTGGTAGTGCTGTCCAATAATGACGGGTGCGTGGTGGCCAGATCCAACGAGGCGAAACAACTCGGCATCATCAACGGCACTCCTTGGTTCATGATCCGCGAAGCGGCTGAACGTGACCATGTCATCGCACGCAGCTCCAATTATGAACTGTACGGGAGCCTGTCGCGCCGGATGATGTCCGTGCTTTCGACATTCCTGCCGGGGCAGGAAGTCTATTCCATCGACGAATGCTTCATGCGGTCCCCTTGGGACGGCGAACGCACCCGTCAAATCTGCCTTGCCATGCGCCGCACCGTCCTGCAAGGCATCGGCATACCCGTCAGTGTCGGTGTCGCCCCGACTAAAACCTTGGCGAAAATCACCAACCACTGGGCCAAACGGCACGAAAGGTCCCACGGAGTGACCCTCTGGCATGACCTTGCACAGTCGGATGGCGGAGCAGGCATCTTGGCTTCCATCCCGATTGAAGACATTTGGGGTGTTGGACGCCGCTTGGCCAAACGTCTCCGCGGTATCGGCATCCGCCAGGCCGCCCAATTACGGGACAGCGACCCCGTCGCCATGAGACGCAGATTCTCCGTCCAATTGGAGCGCACCATCCTGGAATTGAACGGCTTCCCCTGCATCTACGATGACGATCACGCCGGCGGGAACACACGCAATACGGAACTGTTATGTTCCCGCATGTTCGGCGAACCGGTGCAAGGTGAGGATCATATCGTTCAAGCCGTATCCGTCTACGCCCAATATGCGTGCAGGCGACTCCAACGCCAGCACAGCCTGTGTACAACAGTTTCGGCGTTCTGTTCCAGCGGCAATGTCCACACCGGCATCCCCTCGGCAGCCCATGGCAGTATGACCCTTCCCGACCCCAGCGACGATCCGGTTATCATCGCCGCCGCGGCCAGAACGGCATTGCATGGAAGCATCATCCCATCCGTACGCTACGCTCGGGCCGGAGTCCTCCTGACCGGTTTGATCGACGCCGATGCTTTTCATACCCTGCCCACGTTGGGAGCAAACAGCGACCCCGGCTTAAGTTCCGTACTAGAACAAGTCAACCGACGATTCGGCCCTATGCGTGTCGGTATCGGATGCGCCGCAGGCATCAGAGGCGAAGGCCGGGCAAGTGAAGAAGTCGGTGCCCGCTGGGCGATGAAGCGCAATATGCTCTCGCAACGATGTACCACACGATGGGAGGAAATGCCGGTCGTCCACGCGAACTAGACGGCGAATCCGGGCCGCTTATCCCGCCATTGATGCGGGCGACTCCGCCTGATGGGCAACCGGGCGGGTTCCACGCGCCGGAGTATCCGCCAGAGCGAGCACCGCATGGACCACGACGCCGGCAGATGTGAGTGTCCCGACGCATGCCCGCATCGTCGAACCTGTGGTGATGATGTCATCGAACAGCAACACCATGCTTTCCGGATGCACCCGATACGAGCCACGCATCCGGAATCGCGCATCGGCGCGATCAACACGTTGCCGGGCATTCGATAACTGCACCGACCGTTTATGGCCAACAGCCGCGAGCATGCCGACAACCGTCGCATCCTTCCCATGCTGTTCACGAAGTATCCGGCATACCCGCTTCACTAACACCGCCATATGCTGCCGGCCACGTGCTCTGGCGGAGGCCTCCGAGGACGGCACCGGGATCAGCACGATTGAGGGTGCGGACCGCACTTCAGGCAGATCAAGCGCCGCACGGGCAAGGCACGCGGCGAATGGGATATCACATTCACGGTCGTCATGGTCCTTCCATGCCAACACCGCTAACCGGGCCGCACCGGTATATTGTGCGCATGCGACAGCCCCTGCCGTGACACCGTAGACGGAGCGGGCCAGCCGCTTGTCGAACAAGCTCCGGCAGTCAGCGCACAGCACAGTGTCAGGTGACCCGCATCCAGCGCACCCACGCGGCAGCAGGAGCAAACCGAGACGCGAAAGGAACAATGACTCAACCCGTGCACGTATGCTCATACCCTGAATCTACCGGACACAGCACGGGTCAAGCGAACCATTGCCGGTCATGTGGTCAGAAGATGTCGCGCTATGCGATGACCGGCAGATGGCGTATCAACGCATTGCACACCAAGAGCGTATCTTCCGGGCCAGCGACACGAATCGCCATGGTGCCTGCTTTGACCGCAGGATAATCGTTGCCATCCGGATCCATACGGTCGCCGACGTAAATGATCTGTCCCACATCAATACCGAGAGCCTTGGCGAACTGTCGGACGGCGTACGCCTTATCCACACCGCGCAACGAGATGTCAACGCTGGTCGACCCGCCGGAACGCACCGCCAAATCGGGGACATCAGCGCTGACCGCTTGGGCGAGCCGGTTCTTTTTCTCATTCGTAGGATCCCACGATTCCTTGGCGTCAAGCGGAGCAAGCTGGCCGAGAGCGGAGAACGTGATTTGACTGCCGCGATCCTCGATGCGTTCGCCCCATACACGCGACTCCCAAATCCCCTGCTCCTGCGCGTGGCGTTTCAGTGAGCTGATGGCCGCCTCCCGTTCGGCGACGCTGAGGTTATGCTCATACACGCAAGCCCACTGCTCACCATCCCAATGGTAATAGCGGGTTCCGCTGGTAGGCATCAAATGCATATTCGCTTTATATGCCCGGTCATCGAGCATGTCCAGAATCTGGCTGCGGACCAAAGAAAACTGGCCTCCCGTAATCACGGCGAGCGGCAGACGGTGGGTCAAAGCGGTCAGGCAATCCGCTATATCCTGCGAAATCGGTTTTTTCGACCGGGCGAGCGTGCCGTCGAGATCAAAAGCAATCGCCTTCGCGTGGGACGCTATGGCATCCAAATCGAGTTCAGCCCAAGGGCGGATAGCACTCGCAGTCATGATTCCTCCTTGTACATACGCATTGAGTAATCCTATCGCAATCCTCACCTCGGCATACAGTTGACGACATGCTTCGAGCTCCATGGCAATCACACGTATACCGCAACAGGCACGGTCGCGGGATGCGTACCCCGATGTTCGGCGTACGAATCCCCCGGTACAGGACGAAAAGCGGCATGTTTGACGATATGGTCGCTGCCCAGTTACGTCGATTAAGTGGCGCATGGCCGGATCTGATGCGTCCGGTCCAGTTCGCGGTCGAAGATGTTCCACCGTCCGACCCCGCTCCTTGGCAGACCGATCCCGACCTGTCGTCACAATGCTTCACCGCTGGACGCGGCACGCCCGCCCGTATCGTGCTGTACCGCATGCCCATGCAGATGCATGCACGCACCCGCATGGATCTGCAGGCCGCCATCCGTGACGAACTGGTCAGCCGTCTGGCGGAATTATACGGTCGCAGGCCGGAGGAAATCGACCCGGAATGGGGTTTGGGATGATCAGTGGACGATTCGCTGATCGTTGATCGTCACCACTTCACGGCTTTGCGGTTCCAATGATGAGGCGGACACATATGCCACTTGCGCGATATTCGCCTTTGCCAGCGCATCATTGGTCAACCGTGCTCCCCATGTCACCGCCGCTTTTGAGCTCATCGTCACCAGCTGGGTATTATCGCCGATATCCTTGGGGCGTACGCTTGCCGCCGCGGTCGGCGCAATATCCGCACGCTTGACGCCAGTAGGTTTGCCGCTCGCATCATAACCGCGCATCGTCACCGTGACCGGTGTGTCGGACGTGTTGACAATATCAAGCTGCGCCGTCATCGACGCTGGGATGGCCACCGCGGTATGCCGTTGACGTACCCGTCCGGGAATGAACGCGACATCCGCCTGTCTGGAAGAGCCCAACGTAATCGTCGACTGTACCGAAATCGGCGCGGAAGCGTTCGCAATCAATGCTACCGTACCGGCCGGGGCTTGTCCCAAATCGATGGCTGACACCCGTTTGGCGGGAACGGACACGGTTTTCGCTTCGATTTTCCCGTCCGTGGTGATCCACGACACAGTCACCGTCGCCGTACGTTGCGCATACACCAAAGCGGTTACCTTGTCATTTGCATGAATACCTGGCATCGCCAGATTATCCGAGAAGTCACCCAGCGGCGTGACAATATCCGACCCTTGGGGCTTCAAACCGTCGGCACGCACCACGTTGACGGTCGCAGCGACCGGGGTTTCCTTGCTTGACACCGTGACATAGACGCCATCCTGTCCGGGGGCGGCAGCAGCGACATCCCACGTCGCTTGTCCACCTGCGGGGACGGTCAGCGTGCTTCGCGTAGACAGGGACAACTTGCCGGAATGTTTGGTCCCATACACGGCGATATCCAAGGAAGTCGCCTTCTGCGACGGATTGGCCACAACGAGCTGTTCGGTCACTCCGGTATCGGTCGCAGGCAGCAGGAAAGAGTTCGACAACGCGGTGGTGACGCAGGAAGCCGCGGACGCGCCACGAAGATCACCTGTTGTCGCCCATGTCGCCACCGCACCGGCGACACCCGTACCGGATTTCGCTTCCAAGAGTTTGGCATCGATATATTGGGCATTGTTCGCGACATCGCCGGCAAGTGTTTTCACATTCGCCGAATCCAACATGTCACTGTTGGAAAACTGCCGCGCCTGATCATCCTGTGCGTCAGCGATCGGATAATCATATGCGGTGGCGGAATATACTGACCCGAAAGCGGCGGCCAAGGCGGATGATGCGATATCGCCGGCAGTCGCCTGATATTCGCTGTCACCGAAATTCGTGTCATCAGCCAATGCCATTTGCCGCGGACAATACAGGCCGTATTCGGTCTGGCTGACATGTTGCACCATGGAGGCGCCAGACACCGCAGGCTTGTCTACCAGTCCGTCAGCCGGCTTCAACAATGCCAATGCCGCGACCAATGCCGCAATCAGCAGCGTGGTCAGCACAATCACAACGGTCCTGCGCACGTTTGCGGCCCGCCGGTGGCCGGATTCCAAGCGGCGTCGATCGGCGCGTCTGTCACTCATGCTTCCTCCTCATCGTCACGCATCAGTCCGGAGCCCGGCCGGGGCAACGCAACCAAGCAGTACCCCACCATGATGATCGCAAGACACCACAGCCAGAGCCGACGCCAGACGCTGGCTTGCGCCCGGCGCTGCCGCGTCGTGGTGATACGTTGCGTCGTCCCGCTGTCAGTGTTCATCGAAACCCGGTAGTATGTGCCGCTGTCGGCGCTGACCACGGTTTGGACACCATCGCACGCCGTGATATTGGCAATCAAGCCGGATGTGGCGTTCTTCGCCGCAGCATCACTGGTGTCGGGAACAACAAAGATACCACCGAATCCGAGTTTTCCGATCGTGGTGATCGCATCATCATTCGACCCAGACAGCAAGGCGGCGCTGGCCTTGGCCAGCGTATCGGCGGTCGCATCCGTTTCCCCGGAAACGATTTGCGCTCTTGTAGCGGGCGAAGCGTCAAGCAGATCGCCCTTGCCGGTGCGCATCACCGCATACTCGATAGCGCTATCAGTACGTGCGCGTAAAGCGAGAATGCGGTTATCGCTGTTGTTCCTGAGATAATCCACGGCGACCGCCGGCAAGCCCCCCGTACTCGCCCCGGCATGCTGCGAGGGAATGGCCAGTGCGGCGAAGCTGCCCCACGCCGCAGCGATCATCACCATGACAATGACGAGCATGCCACGCGCTCCGCGCACCAAGGATGTCGTATGCCGCGACTGTCCCGGTTGCGCATGCGCCGCAGTCTCCTCCGATCCCAAGGATGAGCGCAACAAGCGGAATCGTTGCACGGCCCCACCCGCGACCAGACAGACACATGACAGCAAAGCGACCATGGCCAATGCGACACCCGGCAGCACGGATCCAGCCACTTGGCCGTCGGCATCAACAGCCACCGTAACGCGGGAGGATACCATCGCCAACGCTGTGCCGCACACTGCGACAATCCACATCATCCTTGAAGAGCGCAACGCGAACGGAAGCAACAGTGAAATCACAGCGAATACGACAATGACGAGCATCGCGAACAGCATGCCGGCACGCAGCATGGATTGCGGGTCACCACCACGCCACACGACATCCGTATCCACGCCGAATGCGCGGTACACAATCTGCGTGAGGCTCAACGCAGCCGGCGCACCATTGACCTGTCGAACCGGGACCGCGATATCGCCGAACAGCTGCCGCCACGCACCTTGCTGACCGTAATGGATGGCGTTCAACAGGGTCGGAGCCACCGCGAATGCCGCAGGAACGGGAATCAGCAGCAGCATCGTGCGATGGCTCGGCACCACAATCAGGAATATCAGGAAAGCGAGCGTCAACGCGAGCAAAGTCTGAGGCTCAGACAACACCACGACGACAAAGCAGAGCGCAGCGCACGACGCAGCCTGGATCGAGGCTTTCGGCCGCATCGGATCTTCCGTATGATACATGCCGACCGCACGGAATACGAAGGCGAACGCGGCAGGCAGGAACACCATCATGGTGAGCATGGCAAGATTCGCCGATTGGAACAGCCCCAATGCGCCGGCGAACGCGACCCACAGGAATCCGCCCGCGATACGCACTGCATCAGAACGCGTGAAAATACCTGCCAGCGCCCAAAACGACAACGCCGCCAAAGGCGCGCAAAGACAGTAAATCAGGCTCAGCGCCGTCGCCACGTGGCCGAACGTCAACGCTGAAGCCGCCATAAGCACCAGAAGCCATGGCGTAGGAGGCGCCGAACGTCCGACACCATCGCCGTACACCCATTGTGTCGTGGCAGATTCGACAAGTTGGCGCCATGATGCGCCCGTCGCCAGCCATTGGTCGGAATACAAGGTCCCGCCCATGGCGAACGAGCGGATGAGCTGCCATTGTGTAGCGACCACCACTGCGGTGACCGCAATCATCATGAGGACAGCGCCGACCCACCGTCTGATTAGCCGCTGACGCAAATGCGCTTTGGCCAAAGGACTGAGCAGCACCATGTGGCGTTGGCTGTCCATGGCGTTGCGCCGGTCATGCCAACGCGCGATCTGCTGCCTGTCGGCGATAAGAACACCGAGTCTGGACGGGGTGACTTTGGTTTGGCCGACTACTTGCCGCCGCGCGTTGATGGCGCGGGGGAACGACAGAATCGCCGACCAAGGCATAGCCAGCTCGCTGACAGCGTCGCGCGGCTGTTTGGCGAACAGCTTCATCACCGCTTTGCCGACGGCCATAGGAATACTGCACAGCCACCACAGCAGCCACCACACCATCCGGATATCGGTGTACGCGTACCGTTGTTCCGCCCGCATGCGTGGCAGTGAAGTATTCTGTCGGTCCTCCTCATCGAGCGCCTGGCCGCCTCTGGTGCGGATTCCTTCGAACCGCGCCCTGCGATGTGCGATTTTCGCGCCAGGCACGACGACGACACGGCCTCCACTGAGGCATACGCGCCGGCAGAAATCAGCGGATTCGCCGAAGGTGCCAAACCACGGGGAGATGCCGTTGAGCGTTCGCAACGTATCCACAGGAACGAGAGCGCCGGCGAGCGAGACGGCGAAGACATCTTGCCTGCCGTCATACTGTTCCTGATCAGGCTCGCCGTCCACGACAAGCGAGTACAGGCGATGATGACCGGCGTATCGGCCGACATCATGCAGATTGTCTCCTTGCCAATCAAGCTGTTTGGCGCCCAGAATCGATGCCGTGGGCGCATTGCGCCATGTTTCAAGCATGGATTCCAAGCATTGGTTGTTCGCGGGGCGGGAATCGTCGTGAAGCATCCACAGACAACGGACCGACGGGTCAAGCCCTGCCGCCGCCGCCGCGAATGATACCGCTTGCGAGAATGATTTGGCCCCCGAAACCGGCACGATACGCACGTACACCCGTTTCGTGTCCGGCAGGTGTGTCGCCGGACCTGACGGCATGGGAATCACATCGAATGATGTTTGCACCGGTCGCTCAAGGCGACCCGTGCAATCGGCGATGACAATAACCGAAGGCAGCATGCTTTGCGCGAACACCGCCGATAAGGTCTGCGGAAGGAATCGCTTGTCGTCCTCGACGGTGATGACCGCCGCCACCGAGTTGTCGACATCCTGACGGTGCGTATACGCGCGAGAAGCCAGAACACCGGCGACCAACTGTTCGATGTCGTTGCTGCCTGTGAAATCCATAATTCTATAGTGTACGCAAAGGGGCGTAAGCTCAGGCGCAGCGACGCTCCTTCTTGACCTGCCGACGCTCCCGTTCACTCATTCCACCCCAAATACCGAAGCGCTCGTCATGGTCGATCGCCCATTCCAGGCACTGTTCGCGCACCTCGCATAATTCACACACCTGCTTGGCGTCACGTGTAGACCCGCCTTTTTCCGGGAAAAACACTTCCGGATCAGTTTGGGAGCATAGCGCCCGCTGCCGCCAAGACAACGTATCGGTGCCGCCGAATAGTCCCCAAGCATCATACTGGACATGCGCATCCCCAGCCCCTTTGCCGGCGGAATCACGAGATGCATCCCACATTGTTTTCCTCCTTGATCATCGTCGAGCATTCAGCACGTTCCCACACTACACGCCATTTGCCTGATTTTTCAAGCCTTCCGCCCCTTTCTCCCCCCGTTATCGGGTATACGGGCGCGTACGAGCGGGCGTATCCGGGTGGTGTGATGCCCCGCGCACAGTTGTGATAATACCGTTGAGAATCTGCCGGTATGGTCAGTCAATGCTCGAGAATCGAGGGGATTCATCATGACAATGGTCTACAATCTCTTGGGTTAGAAGAACAAGACAGTCCACTGATCGGCCAAGGCTGACTCGCACACAGGAAGGTCTCACGCGTGACATCTCATCGCAGCAACCAGAAGCTCCCGAACCTCAACGGTTGGAATCAGCCCAAGCCGCGCCACAGCCTCGGATATCGGGTACGCCACCAGACGCGGTCCGTGGTGGTCAGCGTAGTCGCGGCCGTTCTGGTGTTCGCCGGCAGTGCCGCAGCAGCGACCTGGTACGACTTCGACCATGCCATTGACGTGAACAAACTCACCATCATCCCGCAGAAGTCGGGAAGTACAGAAGACACCGTTGTCGACCCCAACGCGGGGCAAGTCATCAACATTCTGGTCTTGGGGCAGGATACCCGTTCAGGCGAAGCGAATAAAGCACTTGGCGGGCCGGGCGATTCGGAAAATCATCAGTCCGATACCGCCATGGTCGTCCAAATCAGCGCGGACCGCTCCTATATCAATCTTGTCTCCATCCCGCGCGATTCGATTGTGAACGCGCCAAGCTGCCAAACCACCAAAGGCACCGTGCCTGCACGCTACAACGTGATGTTCAATTCGATTTTCGCCTCGGCGTACGCCAAGGGCGGTGATCTCGCCTCAGCTGGCAGCTGCACGATGGCGGCGGTCAATTCGTTGACCGGACTGGATATCCAGAACGTTATCATCGCTGATTTCGCGGGCATGCGCGATATGGTCGACGCGCTTGGCGGGGTGAACGTGTGCATCCCTGTCGCAACGAAGGACGCGACCACCGGCATTGATTTGCAGCCGGGCTTGCAGCATCTTGACGGGACCACCGCCACCGAGTATGCGCGTATGCGCCATGGCACCGGCACCGACGGATCGGATATCATGCGTACCACGCGCCAACAGTATCTGGTCAAGGAAATCATCAAAGAAGCGTTGTCAAAGAACCTGTTCACGCAAAGCTCCCAGCTCTACCAGCTGGCAAAAACCGCGTTGAGTGCGCTGAGTATCAGCTCGGGACTGGCCAACGCCTCCACCTTGGTCGGGCTGGCGATGAGCATGAAAGACCTTGATCCGACCCACTTGTACATGCAGACCATCCCGGTGACTCCGTGGTCGCAGGATATCAACCGCGTCGTATGGGCGTCGAACGCCGATGACGTGTGGGAAAAACTGCGCAAGGAGAAGCCCTTGACCCAAGATGACTCCTCAGCCACTTCGAATGATTCGTCCGCGTCGGACTCGAGCAGCAGTCCGTCCGCATCGGATGACACCGCTTCTGATTCAGCCTCCGCGTCCGCTTCGGCGTCACCGACTGAAACCGTCAACCCGACCACCGGATTGATCACCAAGGCTGACGGCACTCTGATCGACCCGAACACCGGGGGCATCGTCAACAAGAAGAACGGCACAATCACCGACCCGGTTACCGGCCAGTATCTTGGTATCGCCGACCGGTACCTCAACGCCACCGTATGTGCGGTTAATGCGGAGGAATGACCCAAATCCCTCGCGGAACGCCCGCGCTGAGTAACAGTTAGCACGTATTGACAGGAGGTCGTATGGCGCAGGGATCATCGCAGTGGGAAGCAGGCAACAGCCAACCGCCCAGCTTCTTGCCCGCGGGAACCCCGAAGCATCGTGTCCGCCCGGATACGACAGCCCAGCCGGCGACCGGTCAAGTCGTGCCACCCAGCTTCTCCCCCACTTCCGCCAGATCATCCGGTTCTCGGTCATCCTCATCTGTGCCCCACAGCGCCGCCGATGCCGACGACTACGAGTATCAGCAACGGAAATCCGCGCGCGCTTCCGGCGGTTCGTCACGCAATGCAACCAACAACGAGCACGTGTATTCCGTATCGCCGCAACCGGGTCCGACGAACGGTGTTCGACGTTCCCGCAGATCTCGAAGCCATGCGAGCGCCGGTACAGTGTTCAGAAGACTACTTGTAGCGTTGCTGGTGGTGCTCATCGCCGCAGCCGCTTTCACGTACAACTGGGTGAACAGCAACCTCGACAAATCAGCGTGGCTCAGTGACACGGAGCGTGGACAGGCAACATCGTGGCTGATTTTAGGTTCTGACGAGCGCGACGGATCGGTCCAGGAATCCTACACTGATGTCACCGGAACCCGTACCGATACGATTCTTGTACTGACCAAACCGAAAAACGGTGCCAGTTCGCTGATTTCCATTCCACGAGACTCCCTGGTGAAAATCAACGGCAAATCAATGAAAATCAACGCCGTCTACCAGTTCTATGGCAAGAAGCGGTTGGTCAGTACGGTCGAAACCATCACCGGACAGAAAATCGACCATGTCGCCATGGTGAAGTTCGGTGGTGTCATGCATGTAGTGGATGCGCTCGGCGGTGTCGAACTGTGCTACGACCATACGGTGAACGACCCGAATTCCGGCATGGTGTGGCAGTCCGGATGCCATGTCGCCGACGGTGGCACCGCACTCGCATTCTCGCGCATGCGTTATTCCGATCCGAACGGTGATTTTGGTCGAGCCGCCCGGCAGCGGCAGGTCATCGGCGCCATTATGAACAAGGCGACGTCGTCCTCGACACTCACAAAATTCAGCACCACGTCCAAGGTCGCGAAAGCGGCACTGCAATCGGTCAGCGTCGATGATGACACCACGCCCACCACGTTGTTGTCCATGGTTACGGCATTCCGCAACGCGTCAAGCTCCAAAGGCGTGACCGGAAGCGTGTACTGGACCGACCCGGGATATTATGTTTCCGGCGTCGGCTCTTGTGTGCTGCTGGACGATGACAAGAATCTCACGCTGTTCAGTGAGCTGGCGGCGGGCACACATGCACCAGGCAATGTCGGCACCTTGGTGGAATCATCATCCAACTGACGTTTCGGCGAAACACTCAGGAGCAATCGGAAACGGCCAACGCGCAAGGCAAGTGCCGGTGTCTGCCTCATCCTCTGTCCACATTTGCCGGACCGGTTGCATGACAGAAGGATTTCCCGTCATGCTGAGGGAATGAACGCTTCCAACAACCGAACAGCTCACCCCGCTCCACACTTGCGGCCACGCACACGCACACACGCGGCGGCGGATCGCCGGCAACGCAGGGAGGCGAACAGGGGCAGGCGGCGACGCATCCTGCTCGTTTCCAGCGCACTCGCCCCAGCTGCAGCACAATGTGCGATGGCTGTCATGATGGGCCTCGAAGGTCGCTGGCCTTGGATGATCATGGTCATTCCCGGTTTGCTCGGCTGTCTGGCTTCCGCGGCGTTGATGTTCGACAATATGCGCGATGAAACACACCGCAGCGGGGACGTCGACGAGGCGGCACAGGTTCCGTCGCTCGAACATACGCCGCCGGTCCGCCCCGATGACCTCCCTCAACCGCCTGTACTGGAAGACATGCTGACCGGTGGCGACGACCCGCTGGCGTGGCGCGTATTCGTGCGACGCTGGATGGACGGCCCTACGTTGCGCGTACCGGTCGGATGCGCGCATGACGGCCATACGATGCGACTTGATATCGGCAAGCAAGGGCCACACGCCCTTGTTGCCGGAACCACGGGATCAGGTAAATCGGTGCTATTGCAAGCATGGTGTCTGGCGCTGGCATCAGCCAATCCGCCATCACGTCTGAACTTCGTGTTTCTGGATTTCAAAGGCGGCGCGACCTTCCACCATCTTGCCACCCTGCCGCATTGCGTGGGCAATGTCAGCGACTTGGATCTGGCGCATGCCACGCGTGCACTGATTGCGTTGGAGCGAGAACTGCGTCGTCGTGAACAGCTTGTCGCACAAGCCGGTTGTACCGCACTCGATGAGCTGGATAATCCTCCCCCGCGACTGGTCATCGTCGCCGACGAATTCCATGCCGTTCGTGCCATGCTGCCTGATTATCTTGACCGGGTCACGCGTATCACGTCGCTTGGCAGGTCGCTGGGTATGCATCTGATCGCTTGCACGCAAAATCCGCTCGGACAGGTCAGTGCCGACATGAAAGCGAATATCAGTTTGCACGTGTGTTTGAGGGTCAATGATGCCGTTCAATCCAGCGCGATGCTCGGTTCGGGAGTAGGACAGGCAATCAGCCCACGCTGCCCGGGAGCGGCGTACGGGTATGACGGGGATTGCTTGCAACCGTTCCGCTGCTGCGCTATCGGGGATATCCGGCGGCTGACCCGCCAGATCATGCTGGCTTGCCGTTTTGTCGGCGAGCATCAGCCCGCCCCGCTGTTCTCCTCTCCCCTGCCCGATGTAGTGGATGTCCTTCCGATAACGCCCGATCCTCGCAGCGTTGTCGATGATGCCGCGATGGCGGTATCCATTGGTATTGAAGATGATGATACGGTGTGGCACGTTGCACGACTGAGGTTGGATCGCGGCAATATCGCCATCATCGGACGGTCTGGAGGAGGCAGAAGTTCCGTGTTGGGCCTTGTGGCGGACGAGGCGCGGCGCGTGGGACTGCGGGTCATGGATGTCTGTGACACCGCATGGCGTGATATGCCGCCGCTACCCCGTGTGCCCCACATGTCTCCGGGACGTCACCGCCACGGAATCAGGGAATTGTGGGTGGCGGACGATGCTGACGAACTGCTCGATCCGTTGAATGATGATCCGGCTGCAGTCCGTCTTCGTGCCGGACTGCGCGACGGGAATGTCACTGTTGCGCTGGTGGCGGGGACGGCGCGTCATATCAGTGTGCAGGATGCCCCGATCAGGATCGTCTTCCCGACTGGGGATCGGGCGCATGATGTGATGCTTGGCATACCGCCGGCGATGCTGTCCAAACTCAGTCACGACGATTATGCCGTAGACGGGCGATGTGTGCTGCTTGACGGCGCCCGTGCGAGCATCACGCAATGTTTACGTTATCAACATCCACAGAATGATGACATTTCTGTTGGCGCAACCTCTTGAAAAGTCCTCGATTTCGTGATTATCTAGTAGTGGTTTTCATTTGGCACGAAGGAAGGCAACAAGCAATGAGCAGTGCTTATGACTGGCGGGCAAAAGCCGCATGCCGCGACAAGGACCCGGAGCTGTTCTTCCCCGTTGGCAACACGGGTGCAGCCTACCAGCAGATCGAAGAAGCGAAAGCCGTCTGCCGTACCTGCAAGGTTATCGACGCATGCCTGAAATGCGCGCTCGACACCAACCAGGATTACGGTGTCTGGGGCGGTTTGAGCGAAGACGAACGTCGCGCGCTGAAACGTCGCGCGATGCGCGCACGTCGCTCACAGAACATGCAGATGCAAATCTGAACTCCGCTTATACGCTGTTTCCGGGGTCGGCCGCACTGATGTGTGCGGCCGACCCCGGTTTTTGTATACAGTGTGCGGCGCAAATCCGCCACTCGAGCCTCCAAACCGGTTACGCGACTGATGACGGACGCTGTGACGGCCACCCGGCGTAACCGTCTTGGGGCCTTGGTTATTGTGCTTGGGCGGCACGCAAATTGATACTCACTTCGACCTTGGTGCCGCCACCATCACGAGGCTCCCAGTGGACACTGCCGGCGAAATCATTCGTCACGAAGGTATTGATGATTTGCGTGCCCAATCCGGAACCGGAGGATTTCGCCATTCCATGCTCTTCTTCGGCGTCGAGACCCGAGCCGTCATCTTCGACGGCGACATCAAGATGCGTGCCATCGCGGTGAACCCGAATGAGAATATGGCCGGAATCCTTATGCTCGAACCCATGCTCGATGGCGTTGGTTACCAGTTCGGTCAGGACCAAGGACAACGGCGTGGCATCCTGCGCCGGCATCAATCCGAACGACCCGTCGAACGCGATGTCGATATGCTGGTCGCTCATGGTGGCCAGGTTCACGCTCATCCGCAGCAGTTTCGGAATGACTTTGTCGAAATCAACGACCTCGTCCGCGGTCTGGCTGAGCCCCTCATGCACCATGGCGATGGTCTGGACACGGCGTTGTGCCTCGGCAAGCTCCTTCTTGACCTCCTCCGATTTCGTTTTGCGGGCTTGCAACCTGAGCAACGCGGAAATCGCCTGAAGGTTGTTCTTGACCCTGTGGTGGATTTCCGAAATCGTGGCGTCCTTGGTTTGCAGCTCAACATCCCGGCGACGCAATTCAGTCACATCCCGGCACAGGACGATGGCACCGACACGCCCATTGGCGTCATACAGCGGCAGCGATCGCATAGACACGGCGGAACGGTTCGCTTCGAGCTCCGAATCCGCTGCCGCCTTGCCGCTGAGCACGAGCGGCAGGCTTTCAGGGAACGTGTCGTTGGTGTGCAACAGCTGTGTGCCGACCTCGCTGAGATACTGGCCTTGCATGGTGGACAGCGACCCCAGTCTGCGGAAGCAGCTCACCGCGTTCGGCGCGGCGTACCTCACGATGCCGTCGACCGTGAGGATGATGAACCCGTCGGCGACGCGGGCGTTGTGCCGCTGGTTCATCACCGGATCATGATATGGGAACTGGCCGCGGGGAATCATCTCGTACAGCTGCTTGCCGGCGTTGATGCTTTCCGATTCATACCGGCCGTTGGATTCACGAGTGGCCATGTTGGTTTCACGCACCACAAGACCCAAGGTTTTGCCGTTATGCCGGACCGGCGCGTACACGTTGCATACCGTCGAACGGCCGATGCTGCGCATGACGGTCGAGCGGAAGATCGAGGTCGAGTGCATAGCTGCCTCGAGTTCGCCTGACAGCTCCTCGTCGACTTCCTTGCCTACAACATCCTCACTGCGCAGTGTGGTCACCGTCGACGGCCGGCACTGGTCGGCGACAATGAATTTGCCATCCGGCATTTGCAAGATCAGCAGGAGGTCGGCGAAACTCAAGTCCGCAATGACCTGCCAATCGGTGACGAGCTGATGAAGCCATTCGCGGTCGGTATCGTCAAAGTCCGTCCGCTGAGCGAGGATCTTCGTGAAATCTGCCATATCTTCCATGATACGCAGCATCCGTGAATCCGTCGCACGGCAAGTTGACAAATCCAGTACTTACGATAACGTAGGTTACGACAGCGTAACCTTAAGGATGTGAAAGATGAGCAAACAAGAGGAAGCCGCCATCGAAATCCAACAGCAGCACCAGCGCGACACCGTCGCCGAAGCCGACTACCGAGCCAAAAAAGCCCAAGCCAAAGCCATCAGAAAACAAGCCCAGGCAAAAGCAGACAGCATACGCAGCAAAGCCGACGCCAAAGCGGAACGGGTCATCGCCAAAGCCGAAGCCAAAGCGGCGAAAATCGAAGGCATCACCGTCCCCCAAATCGCCAAACGTGTACGGCTTGACGTCCACGGGCGCCCCAAACCGCTCATGCGCGGCTGGCTGCACGCCATCGCATCCCCCCTATCGCTCGCCGCAGGCATCGTCCTCATCTGTCTGGCGCACGGCACCGGCCTGAAATGGGCATGCGCCGTATTCATGACCTGCTCGCTCGTGCTGTTCACCAACTCCGCCGTCTACCATCTGGGTGACTGGTCGCCAACAGTCACCAATATTCTGCGGCGCATCGACCACGTCAACATCTTCCTGCTCATCGCCGGCACATACACGCCAGTCTCCTTCGCCCTCGAGCCACGCATGCGTGACCTCATCATCATCAGCATGTGGGTGTGCACCGCCATCGTCATGATCATCCACGTCATCTGGATCAACGCACCCCGCTGGCTGTACGTGCTCGTGTACATCATTTTCGGGGTGTCAGGCGTCACCTATATGGGCCTGTTCTGGGTGTCCCCAGCAGCCGGCCCAGCAGTCGTCATCCTCATCGCCTCCGGCGGCCTGTGCTACATCCTCGGAGCCATCGTCTACGCTCTACGCAAACCCGATCCGTGGCCCAAAGTCTTCGGCTTCCATGAAATCTTCCACTTAGGCACCATCGCCGGATACGCGTGCCATATGGTTGCCATCTACATGGTGATCTGCAACCTGCGGTAACCGGCGGCTGCGGCTTCACGCTCATCCGATGACACCCGGATGCCGGCATACCAGTGGCCCGGCGCGCTTCTCAGCGTGCGCCGGGCCACTTGCGGTATTACCATGCGACAATGTCAGGACTGCAACGGTTTCGCATCCTTGATCGTCACCGAAATCTCGCGACCGGTCGGCGTCGCATACGAGACAGTATCCCCGGCCTTAGAACCCATAATAGCTGCGCCAATCGGCGATTCCGGGCTGATCACATCGTAATCGGTCGCGACAGCGATATCACGAGAACCGAGTACATACGTCATCTCCTTGCCAGCGAGCTCAAGCGTCACCACCGAGCCGTTACCGACAGTACCGGCCTTCGGCGCCTGAAGAATCTTCGCGTTACGCAGCTTGACGGTCAACTCGTTGATGCGCCCCTCATTCTTGCCCTGCTCCTCGCGGGCAGCCTGATAGCCGCCGTTCTCCGACAGGTCGCCCTCGGCGCGCGCCGCAGCGATACGCTCGGTGATCTCGTCACGATACTGCCCCTCGCGATACTCGAGCTCCTGCTTCATCTTGTCATAAGCTTCCTGCGTGAGCAGAATCGTCTTTTCTTCCTCGGCCATTGTTCCTCCTGACCTTGATGCTCGGCCGCCCAACACATTGTCCGGGCAGCCATGTCATGAAAAAGCGCCGGCGGTCACCGGCGCCTCAACCGATGCGTATCAGCGCGTCGAAATGATATCGATGACGAACACGAGCGTGTCGTCTCCCCCGATGCCCGCCTGCGGAACACCTTGGGATCCATAACCATACGACGGCGGAATCGACACGACAAGACGAGAACCGACATTATGGCCGGGAACCGTCATATCCCATCCACGAATCACCTGCCCCACGCCGATACCGAAACTCGCCGGCTGATGACGTGCGAAACTGGAGTCGAAGGGAGCATCCTTGCCCCAGACCACACCGTGATAGTTGACCGTCACCGTATCGCCGCGGCGAACCATCGGGCCGTCACCCTCCACGATTTCGATTGACTTCAATCCCACCGGCGGCTTATCCGTCGGGAAAGCGATCGTCGGCGTGACGCCAAACTCAGCATTGACCTCGGGCATGTTGCTGACCATGCTTGCCTCCTTGATGTCTCACTGTGCCGTTGCTTCCCACCCGGCAGTCCGCCGGATCATCAGCACAATGTCACTTAGATTAGCACGCTTTGCAACGCTTCGCAGGGCACAGCACCTCACCGTGGTTGACATGCCGTCAGCATTCGACCACATTGACCGCCAAACCACCTTGCGCGGTTTCCTTGTATTTGGACAGCATATCCTCGCCGGTTTGTTTCATCGTGCGAATCGCCTGGTCAAGCGTAACGATATGCGAACCGTTACCGAGCATGGCAAGACGAACAGCATTGATCGCCGTATTCGCGGCCACCGCGTTACGCTCGATACAAGGAATCTGCACCAAACCGGCAACCGGGTCACATGTCAGACCAAGATGATGCTCAATCCCGATTTCAGCGGCATTCTCAACCTGCTGGACCGTCCCGCCAATCACTTCGCATAATCCCGCGGCAGCCATCGAACACGCTGAACCAACCTCGCCCTGGCAGCCAACCTCAGCACCGGAAATCGACGCATTGCGCTTGAACAGATAGCCGATAGCGCCCGCCGTCAGCAGAAACCGAATCACACCATCTTCGTCAGCACCATCAACGAAATGCCAGTAATACTCCAACACCGCGGGAATGATGCCGGCAGACCCGTTGGTCGGGGCAGTCACGACCCTGCCGCCGCCCGCATTCTCTTCACTGACCGCGAGCGCGAACAGGTTCACCCATGCGGCATCCGAAGATTCCAGGATGACGTCGATGCGATGGCGGCTGCGTCGCAGCACGTCACCTGTGGACATGAGCAGACGGTACATGTTTGCCGCGCGGCGGGGTACGTCGAGGCCTCCAGGCAGTACGGGTTCGTCGCTGCAACAGCCTGCTTGGACACACTGGTTCATCGCCTCCCATACGGCGAGCAATCTGTCTCGCACATCGCCTGCGGGACGCATGGCGGTTTCGTTCGCCCAGATAATGTCGGAAATGCGCTTATGCTCACGCTGGCATAAGGTCACCAGCTCGTCGCAGGTGTCGAAATGGTAGGGGGCGTTGTCAGGGAATCTGGTCGAGCGTTCTTCTTTGGCATCAGCGAACACGGTTCCTGCGGGCGGGCGCTGATGGATGCCGATCAGCGCATCCTCCGGGTTGCCTTGGACGATGAATCCTCCGCCGATCGAGTACCACACCTGTTCGTCAAGGAGATTGCCTTCAGCGTCGAATGCTTGGAAGCGCATGCCGTTAGGGTGTGCGGCGAGGCGCTGCCACTTTTCAAATACCACGTCAGTGTCAGGGTCGAAGGTGATGCGTCTGCCGCCGGGCAGTGTCAATTGTCGTGTCCGGGCGCATGCCTCGCGATTGTGCCGCAACAATGTTGTATCGACATCATCCGGCATATTGCCTTCCAAGCCGGCGATGATCGCACGGTCGGTGCCATGGCCGAGGCCGGTCAGTGAAAGCGAACCGTACAAAATGGTGCGTACGCGGGCGACTTGGTGGACGATACCCGAGGTGCGCAAAGAGCCGGCGAAGCGGCATGCGGCTTTCATCGGGCCGACCGTATGGGATGAGCTGGGGCCCACGCCGATGGTGAATAAGTCAAGCACGCTGAACACGCGGCGTCACCTCCTGCAATATCGCGGCAGCGGATATTGCTGCACGCGTCGGCGTAGTGTTCACGGTTATGCGGTACACAATCATGCAATGCACGATCATTCAGTACAGTACCGCGGCAATATGCACGGCATAAAACACGCCGGCACCGGCGCACGCCAGAGTGCACGCGAATGCGCCCCACACCCAAGTCCGGTATGCGGCGCATCGTTCGCCGAACACCGCGGCGCAGAAGAATGACGCCAGACCGACAGCCGCGCAATTGAATCCAATCGTTCCCAGCCGGGTTCCGCTCAGTGCGGCATGTCCCAATGGGACAATCACTGAGTTCAACGCCGCTGCGAATACGAGATACCCCCAGATGCCGAACAGTATCAGCCCGAACAGCGCGACGATCACCGGACGCCAGGGTGCAGGAGCTTTGCGCGCTATTCTGCCCGCCGCCCACAAGGCGGCGAATCCGACAGTGTACGAGAACATGACTGCAAGCAGGCAGGCGATGGCGGACCACGGTACCAGGGCGAGAGAATCGTATGACAATCCGACATACACCGGCGCGCACAACAATTGGGCGAGGCAGGATACCACTGCGACCACTACCGCTTGTGTGAAGATGAGAGGTGCGCGACGGCTCCCTTTGCGGATAGGAGTGTTGTTTTGCGAGACCATGACGTTCCTTTTCATTCTCGACCAGGCTGGGTGGACGGCCGCCGACTGCCGCCGATGGGCCTGCGGAATGGTCGCGGGCGCACCGCGGGCGAGCTCGCCGATGCCTTGCCTTGTCTCGGGATATCTATCTGCCACTATAGGCGGCGCGGCGGGCAAACATTGCCGGTCGCCGGAGGGGACGCAGGTGGGCGGTCTTGCTGATCATGGTAGCGGACCTCCGGCATGGGCCGGCGTGTACGGAGCGGGCTGGCATCAAGCGGTGACGCTGTGTTGGCTGCCGCTGCCGGCATGGGCAGACCTTTTCGTCCTCCGGTGTGACGATTCGGTCGCACAGCTGACAGATACCCGGCAATTGCGCAGCCGTATGGCGGGTATCCGTCCGTCGTGCGACCGGGTGATCACACAGCGCCGAGATTATCCACACGCCAACGGCATAAGATGGACACGGTACGACAACCATCATCAACAACAAAACCCGCCGTTGCCGACGGGTTCATCACGACCGTGCCCCCTGCGGGACTCGAACCCGCAAGCCCGAAGGCGATGGATTTTAAGTCCACTGCGTCTACCAATTCCGCCAAGGGGGCAACTGTTCTATGCTAGCATGCTCGCCGGCCAGATGTCACCGCGGCATACACGAAATCAGCCTGCCGCGGCACGGTACACCGTCGATGGCATGGCGGCAAGAGCATAACCGATGGCGGCAACGCCGCTCAGCGTGCAGCAAGCAGCCTACGGCCGTAATCCAACACAATGCCGTCAAGCAGACCGTGTTCGCTGGCGACGAACGAATCGATTGCCGTACCATGGTCTTCCAACGCGGCCTGTGAAACGCGGGCGAGGACGCGGCTCCATACGAGCGCACCGCCGCCGACCACGTCAATCCTGCCCGGGTGAATGGTCTTGTACGTGCGACGCTCCTCGCGTGTCATCCGCAGGAATCGGTCATCGACCGCAACCGCATCTTCGATTGACAGCCGCTTGCCGTCAACAGCGGAGTGGTCGTATTCCTTCAATCCGATGGCGAGCGCGGTCATTGTGGTCACTGTGCCTGACACGCCGATAATGGTGCGTGTCTTGCCGGCAGGGACTGTGCGGAAGGCTTCGTCGATATGTTCGTCGATGTCGGCGATCGCCTCATCGATTTCCTGCTGGGTCGGCGGATCGGTGTGCAGATGCCGTTCGGTCATGCGAACGGAGCCGATGTTCATTGAGTATGCTGCCTGGACATCGGTTTCCGTCTGTTCGTCTCCTCCGCCGAGCACGAGTTCGGTGGATCCGCCGCCCAAATCAACCACCAGGTACGGGGGTTCGAGCTCGCCTTGTGGGACGACGCTGGTCGCGCCCAGGAAGCTCAACGCCGCTTCTTCCGTGCCGGGGATGACTTCGGGGCGCACGCCGAGAATACGCTGGATTTCGTCTTCGAATTCCGCGCGGTTTTCAGCGTCGCGTGTCGCTGACGTGGCGACGAAGCGGATACCGTCAACCGGGTGTTCCGCTAGGATCTGGGCGAATTCCCGTGCCGCGGTGTATACGCGGTCGAGTGCTTCATCGGCGAAACGGTGGGTTTTGTCTACGTCTTGGCCGAGCCGGACGACTTTGAGTACGCGTGGGACGATGTCCTCGTACCCGTTGGCGTCGACGCGTGAAATCTTCAGGCGGATGGAATTGGTTCCGCAATCAATGCCGGCGACCGTCACCGATTGTTGGGCGCTCCCCTGCTGTTGCGATGCGAGTTGTGTCATGCTGTCGTTTCCTTTCCTGTGCGCGGGTGATCGAGACGTGTAATAGCATCGATGGTTGCCGCTCTCGTATGGTGTCCGGTTATTGTTCCTGTGCCAGTTGTGCGATTTGGTCGTCGTCCACGACTGTGGTGCAACGGCAGGTGTCTGGGCTGAATTCGTCGTGGATCTGTTCGAGGGTCATATCGCCGATCGGGTTGGCGCCTTGGCCCATGACGAGTGTCTGTGCGAGCAGCGCGTGCAGGCATTTCACGCGGGTGGGCATGCCGCCGGCGCTGATTCCTTTGATATGTTCTTCACTGTCGCCGAGTCGTACGGCGAGCTCATGGCGGAAGGCGAGATACCTCTGGTGCGCGAGACTGTAGGCTTGGGATAGTTCAGCGTCTTCGGCCAAACGTTCGTTGAGCTGTTTCATCACGCCTGCGGCTTCAACGTGGGATACTGCTTTGACCGCTTCGGGGCTGGTCAGGTAGCAGGTTGTGGGGAATGGGATCCCGCCAGGCAGGAGCGGTCGGGTCAGCACCGCCAATGGCCGCCCGCACACGCATCGGGCGCCGACGGCGACCATACCGCGGGGGAAACGGCCGAGTTGCGCGTGAACGGTCGCGATATCCTTGGCGGTTGGCGGTTGCGCCATCAGTCGGTCCATCAGCAGGTGAGCCTCATGCTCGAGCTGCTGATAGGCTTCGGATGCTGTTGCCGGTGGTGTCGGCATGATATTCCTCCTGATGATAACGTCGAATTCGTTTGTGTGATGTCTGATTGTTCTATCG
Organism: Bifidobacterium boum; assembly: GCF_000741535.1. Taxonomy (GTDB): domain Bacteria; phylum Actinomycetota; class Actinomycetes; order Actinomycetales; family Bifidobacteriaceae; genus Bifidobacterium; species Bifidobacterium boum. Next base: position 108,716 of record NZ_JGYQ01000007.1, read on the forward strand.
CCGTATTATTGCGCCTTGGATGAGGATGATGCGGACGGCGAAGCGGTTACGCCGGCGGATGGCGACGAGCCGGACTCGGAGCCTGTGCCTGACGATTCACCCATTGGTGTCGATCCGGCAGCGGATTTCTTCGGTGCGTCAGCTTGTTCGAACGCGTATGCGAGCTCCTTATACCAAGGCAGACTTGACTGTTCGTTTGACGTGGTTGTGCCGTTCTTGCTGTTGGCTGTGGTTGAACCGGTCACCGCCTCGGGGTGTTCGACATGGACGGATACTTCCCCGGGGAACACGAATCCCAGCCGTTCCCTCGCTTGTGCGGTGACGTACGCTTTGTCGTCCCAGCGGGCGATATCGTTTTCAAGATCGCGTTTTTGCGCTTCAAGGGCCGCTTCCTGCTTCTTGAGCGCGTTGAGTTCGGATAGGTTCATCGCGTAATCATGGAAGGTGGATACCAGTTGCATCAGCCCAATGACCACAATGATGACCGCGAAGAAGAATGAAACCGGCCCGCGGTTGGTGCGATTCTTGCTTTGCTGTTGTGCGCGCTGACGCGCCGGTTTTCGCGAACTGGTTGCCATAAGGATGAAAATACCCGCCGCATTCGACTTGCGAACACGACGGGTATTGCGCGATGCGCGGCACATCTAGAGACATGCCGTCAGCACATTGCTCGTGAGATTAGACTCACTTGGCGATGTACTTCTTGCAGGCCTTGAAGGCGCTGTAGCCGGCATACTGGGCTTCGGAACCGAGCTCGTCCTCAATCTCCAGCAGGCGGTTGTACTTGGCGATACGCTCGCCACGAGCCGGGGCACCGGTCTTGATCTGGCGGGTGTTCTTGGCAACCGCAAGATCAGCGATGGTGGTGTCGGAGGTCTCGCCGGAACGGTGGGACACCATGGAGGTGTAGCCGTTGGCGGTCGCCAGCTCGATGGCGTCGAGCGTCTCGGTGACGGAACCGATCTGGTTGAGCTTGACGAGCAGGGAGTTCGCCGCGCCCATGTCGATGGCCTTCTGCAGACGCTTCGGGTTGGTCACGAGCAGGTCGTCGCCGACGAACTGGAGACGATCGCCGAGCTTCTTGGTGATCGCGGCCCAGTCTTCCCAGCCCTCTTCCTCGAACGGATCTTCGATGGAGACGATCGGGTAATCGTTGATGAGCTTCTCGTAGAAGTCGAGCATGTACTCGGCGTCACGCTCACCACCCTCGAAGTGGTACTTGCCGGCCTCGCCCTTGCCGTAGAACTCAGAGGACGCGACATCAAGGCAGATGCCGATCTGCTTGCCAGGCTCATAGCCGGCATCCTGAATGGCCTTCATGATGTAGTCGAGCGAATCGCGGTTCGACTTCATCTTCGGAGCGAAGCCGCCCTCGTCGCCGAGACCGGTGGCCAGGCCGTCCTTCTTCAGCTCGTTCTTCAGGGTGTGGTACACCTCGACGCCGGCACGCAGCGCCTCATGATAGGTGTCGAAGCCGTACGGGGAGATCATGTACTCCTGAATGTCGGTGGCGAAGTCGGCGTGAGCGCCGCCGTTCATGATGTTCATGTTCGGAACCGGCAGGATGTGGCCGTTGGTGCCGCCGATGTAGCGGTACAGCGGCAGGTCGGCGGACTCAGCGGAGGCATACAGCGCGGCCAGGGACACGCCGAGGATGGCGTTGGCGCCGAGCTTGCCCTTGTTCGGGGTGCCGTCGAGCTCGATCATCGTGTCGTCGAGAGCACGCTGATCGGCGGCATCCATGCCGATGACCTTCGGAGCGATGACTTCGTTCACGGCCTTGACGGCGTTGAGCACGCCCTTGCCCTGATAGCGGGACTTGTCGCCATCGCGACGCTCCCAAGCCTCTGCGGCACCGGTGGAGGCGCCGGACGGAACCAGGCCGCGGCCCTGTGCGCCGTCTTCGGTCTCAAGATAGACCTCGACGGTCGGGTTGCCACGGGAATCAAGGATTTCGCGCGCGTATACGCTTTCAATTGCTGCCACAACTACTCCTTTTGCTCAGGTTGTGATGACAATGTCAAGGATAGTGGAATTGTTGGACGATATCGTCGATTTCACTCACTGTTCCCTGTGAGCGTTCACAGCCGCGTGCGAGATAGCCAGCAAGTATACCGAAGTGTCATCCCGTGGCGCTGATATGTGAAACGAAACCATAGGCACTGCGCGAACTTCATTACGCCAGTATGCGTCCGTGATGCGTTGCGGACCGATGTATCGTTCACACATCCTGTCTAGTTTCGTATGACACGACAAGCACCTCATGACAGAACATCATCAGCAGCAAATATGTCAGGGAAACAGACAAGCTGTATATGGGATGACATACGCAACCAGACACATCGACGCGTGGAACAGAGACATCACATGCCGTTCAGCGAATTCTGCACGTCCTGACATACGAGACGACATGCATCGCCACGCAGAAACACGAAATATCGCATATCTGGTAAGCGGCGTATGCCACAGCATGCACGATTCAAATCTTCATGCCCCTACAGTTACGGGGGTATACAAGTAAGAGATGTACGTTTTACCATGAGTCACATCACCCATGGCACCAACAACAAGCGTCATCTCCGTGAATACCACTTCACGGAGATGACGCTTCAATCTAGATAACGACACAGGAATGACGACATCCTTGCGTACGAGCGGTCATGAATTGATTCTGATATAGAGCGAGCCAGGTTGCCATTCCCAGGTATTCTGATTGGAACTTACCCAATCAACATAGTTCTTGGAATGTTGCGCAACCTGATAGTCTCTGTAATTTCCACGGTCGCTTCCCGTCGCAACCACAAATCCGATATGGTCACAACTCCCGTCGATGCCGTGGTCAAGACCTATGAAATCGCCTGGAGCCAACCACGTGCTGAATTTCCGGTGGTCAGAGGTCCAAGATTTCCAACCGAAAAACTTGGAAAACGCATTGGCATTGACCCATGCGGTTGTTCCTCCCCCTGACGCATATCCCCATGTCGGAAGATGGAACGGCTCTCCGCCGGCACGTCGGATCTGTGACGCGAAATTCGTGCAATCGTTATCCTTATAGTATCGGTAGCTCGAATTCGGTTGCACGGCATAACGAAATGCATACTGATATTCGTTCTGTCGATTCAGCTGACGAAGGGGTGATGCCTGTTGTTGCAAGTAGTCACCTTGGACGGAATCAGACACGGCATCGCCTTGAGAAGGGCTAAGTTCTGTTTCAACTTCACTGATTGTGTCCAGTTGCAACTTCGCTCGCTTTCCGTCAAGGACTTGCGCAGCCTGGGTGATCACCGTATTCTCGCTGGAGTTCTCGAAAATATCGAAAAACGTCAGGAACAATGCTTCAGTATGCGGATCCAACGCTCCTGCAGAACCAGCATCATGCGTATTATCATACGCGTTGAACGCCTCGCGATATTCAACCCAGTTCGCCGTACTTAGCGGTTCCACACGCTCTTGCGACTCAATGCGTTTCATCGCCTCCGGTATTTTCTCGCGAAGAGCATCAATCGCCTGCTGGGGATCGTGGAATACGCAAAGTTTCGGATAAGTCGCAGATCCCACCGATTCTGCTTGAGGGTAGTCAATGCTACCCAGCTCAGCGATGATGGGTGTGCGGCATAATTGCACCCCTCGGTATTCAACAGGCGATAACGCCTGAATCCAACTTTGCGCTTTTGCACGTTCTTGAGGCGCAGTAACTTCTTGTGCAGTGGCTGGCGCCGCCACCATAGCAGCGGCACATAGTGCGGCGAGCATTCCAAACGTACGCTTGATGCGATTTCGTGCGCTTGGTGCGTGATTATCCTGTTTCATTGTTTCTCCTTTATTGGTTATTTCTTCTTGATATCGAAGCGCTGATGCCTACGCACCACCGCTCACATCCCGATCTGCGGCGATCCACATGGTTGTGACCCATTGCGGGATGAGGCCGCTCGACTGCGCATCAGGTTCGCAGCGTCCGAGCGAACGATCCGAGGCAGCGTCATCGTGGCGCAGCGGGCGGATCGACCCATCATCCTGCCGGACCAGTGTGACGCGCTCGGCGGCACAACTGTCCAGATGCAGCGTTTTCGCATCATCGGCGTCCTGCTCCACCGCGACCACATAGGCGACCGCGCGGCGGTCATCACCTTCACAGCCCATGACACGCACACCGACGAACCCGTCATCCAAACCGATTGACGCGGCCGTATGGTAGCCGGCCAGCGAACGGTGCACCGCGGATGTGACCTTCCCCGGATCGGTCACGCACATGCTGTTGCGCCGGGTCAACGGGGTCATCGCTCGATAGGCGTCCACACCATTGGTGTATGAGGTCATGAGATATCCCAGCCCCTGCCAGCGTTGCACGTGGGCGGCGACGCCCGTATCCGCACCGCTAGCATGGGCCGCCTGGGCTGTCTGGACAGGACGCGCGAAACGCGGTTGCTTCCAGTTGAGGTATTGGCTGACGTCGACAGCGACCACGGCGAGTACCAAGGCGAGGGCCGTAATCAGGCACGCGGCGAAGCGAAGAATCCGCATCGGCAACCCGGAATGTTCCGGTATTGCTGTCCGCTGTGGGGAACGCGTGTGTCGTGTCAGCCGCATCGATGGTGTCGAGACTGTGGAATGGTTCATGTCTTGTCTCCCCGCCTTTCCAACGAGATCACGTAGAACCTCAGGACCACACGGCAGGAGGGGCGTATCAGCTTCCCGGCTGCCGGATCATGTTCGGATAGTGTTATCGTCGCAGAAGCCCGCCAACAGTGCAACGACGCTGAAGATTTCTTTAGATTCGGTTTGAAACTGTCGGTATCGCCATACACTGAAACCATGACGAACACAGATAATGCCCCCACGCTGTCCCGGCGCCATAGCGAGGCTTCGGCCCGCCGAGCCATGCCTCAAGGACATATCACCATTGGACTGGTCGAAAACGACCCGTATGCGCTTGCGCTGCTCCGGCCGCAGATCGAACGACTGGACCCACAATTCAGCATCCTGTGGGCGGTTTCGACCGGCGCGAAGGCAATCCACCATTGCCTGTTCACCTCCCCACGCCCCCAAGTGCTCGTCATCGATATGGGATTATCCGATATGCCCGGCACCCGAGTATGTGAGATATTGCGACAACACGGATGCACGGCTGGCATGGTCGGCATCACCGCGCTACCGACCGCGGATTGGGCGACACGGCTCGCAGCATGCGGAGGGCAGGCGCTCATCGCGAAAGACCGGATCTCCGACAATCTGAGACCCGCAATCATCGCCGCCGCGGCAGGACAGGCATACCAAAGTGAGGACAACGGCACAAGCGGCCCGGAACATGCCGGCAACGCGGAGGAACATGCCTCCGACCGGCCTGTCACAGGAACCACTGCAATCTATCCCAGCGTGCAAGAGGCCATCAACCGTCTCGCCGACACCGGGCAGGGCGAGGTCAGATCGGCGGCGACAGCTACAGCTACGGCGTCAGCACGGCCGCCGGCCAACCCATTGAGTCCCCGGCAACAGCAGGTACTCACCGCCTACGCCGCCGGAGAGACGACCGGGCAAATCGCCAAAACCCTGCACACCAGCAACGCCACCGTGTACGTGCACCTCCACGACGCACTCGCGCGGCTGGGCGCCACCAGCAAAATCGAAGCCATTGACATCGCCAGAAAGAACGGGTGGATCCATGTTGAGCAATACCAGCAATAACGGCAATAACACGGACGACAACGCCCGAGATGCCAAACCCGAAGCAAGCCCCCACGACACGCCAGGCAGCATTCGGCGGGACAACGGCATTCACCTCGCCATCGGGCGGCCGAACATGCCACTGCTCATCGCGACCATCGCCATCATCGCGATAACGGGCATTGAAACCGCGATATTGTGCGGAAAATGCGACCTGATGTCAGCCATCATGGTCATCGCCGCAACCGCCATCATCAGTGCCGCGCTGCTGTCCATCGCATGGCGGCCAGTCCAAGGCGCGTTCCTCACCATGGTCGTATGGATCGTCTGCTCACTGGTGCCACCGAGCACGCAGCTCCTCCCCCAGTCGCTCTGGCTCGGTGTGCTGCTCGCCGTCATCGTGCTGGCACGCGTCAACGCATTCCTCGCCTTGGGCATGCTCGACTGCACCGTGCTGATTTCATTGTCCGCGGCGGCGCTAATCTGGCAAATCCGCATCGATTCGATGACATGGGGCGTCGCCATACTCATACTCGGCGTGGCGACATTGGCGCTCGCGGGCATCGGCCTCGCACAATATCTCGACAGGCAGCGTGGACGGCGGGAACAGGACGATCGGGCGCGCAGCCAGGAACAAGTCATGCTGCGTCTGCACGACGATGTCGCCAATCGGCTCAGTCTCGCCTCAATACGGGCGCATGACCTCGCGGGAAGCTCGTCGTACCCTCAATCCCGCGCGCTCGCCAGGGACATCGACGATGCGCTCGCCGGAACGCGCGATATTGTGCGCATGCTCGACACGCAGGGCGATGTCGGCAGCGCGGATGACGAGGGATTCGAAGCCTGTGGCAAGACAGCGCCGATGGACGCATTCCAGCTCGTGGACAAGCATCTGCATGCTGGACGTACGCTGCTCGCCGAGCATGGGGTGGAAGGAGTCATGACCAACTCGATTACTGCCGGGACAACGGTTGACAAGGCACAAGCCGAGCTCATCGGCGACCTGCTCGACGAACTCGTCGTCAACATCCTGCGGTACGGCGACCGTGATGGCGGGTACGTGCTCAGTGTCGGATGCCGAGGCGACGATATGACCATTGCTTTGTGCGATACGGTAGCATCCGGGGCCGGTGTTTCGAAGGAATCAGAAGACCGGAGATCAGGGGTGGACAAGGTTCGGACGGTACCGGGCGTGACTACGGGCCGCTCTTCGGACGGCTCTTCGCGGGCTGCTGCGGACGGTTCAGTAAATGGTTCAACGAATGGTTCCGCGGATGGCACGGCCGAATCGGGAACACGGCTGGGATTGCGCGGACACGCCCGGCTGATCGAGCATCATGGCGGGTCGATGACGTGGGATCAGGCCGACGGAAGCTTCAGCCTTGAAGCGGTGATTCCGTTGCACGATGATGCCCGGTGATGCCAGTGAAGCCGTTCGCAGCGACCATCACCGACAACCGGTTGCACTCGGGCGTGTGCCGGCGGCAGTGGGTTCGGCCGCCGGCACAGGCATAGCTGCCATCATCAGATCGTGCGCGAATACTCGACGATACGCCCGGTAACGTCTTTGAGATAGTCGATCGAACGCGACCAATCGCCGGGAACCTCGATGGAGTGGTTGGCGTCCGGGTACGTGCACACCCGTTCGGTGAGCAGATGCGCCTTGGCATCATCGAAATACGGGTCCGCGGTTCCCGCGCAAATCAGCGGTTTCGGCGCGCGCTCCGCACCCGGCAGCGGAGCTGGGATCACCGACTTGTGCACGTCGAAGGGCGGCGGGTTGAGTACCGGGGTCAGCAGCGCGACATGCAGGCCTTCCCTTGCCGCATGCGGGAAGGACAACGTGGACAAGGATTTCGTGACTACCAGCAGCTTCGGAGCGGAGTCCGGGGTGAGGGAGGAAACACCGGAATCGACGGAAGCGTTGGAACCGGCGTCAGCAGCGGAATCCTGTGCATCGTCTGTATCGCGATTGTCTGACGCATGTTGCGCGGCGATGGTCGCGCGGGCGACGGATTTCGCCTTCCACACGTCGATGACGCGTTCCATGCAGGAAATCATTTCGGGGAATTCGACGTCTTCGGTCAGAGTGAGCGCGAGCCGGTCAACGTACCAGCCCTCGGCGGCGAGCGCCTGCGACGCCCAGTACAGCAGCGGGCGATCGACGGTATAACCGATGCCCGGCATGATCAGCACATGCTTGACGGTTTCCTCTGGTTTGACGCGGTTCTTGCCCCACGGAGTGAGCGCGGGGATGACGTTGCGCCATTCGTTCATGGATGGCGTGGTGCTCTTCGTGTTGTGTTTCATGGCGCTTCCAGCTTCGCGCGACGCTTCGACAGCGGCGGTGTTCTGCGACGGCCGGCTCCTATGAACATCCGCTATCCGCGGCGTGATGCGACCGGCCAATCACACAACAGGCCGGTACCACACGCTCAGGGGCATCTTCCCCTGCTATCACGTCAGTACGCAACCGCCCAGTCACACCACAGGCTCAACCAATCGCACCGGGCTCGCCCGATCAATCACTTGCCGGCCGTCCGGGGCTTCCATTGCAGGTCGTCGAGCAGCTGGTTGGTCCAGGCAATCACTTGGTCGCCGGGCATGGGGCCCGAGCCAAGCGATCCGGCGAACGGCGCGGGAATCGTCAACGTGCGGGTGAGCGGCCGGTACTGGGCTCCCGGGTAGATGCGCTGCAATCGCATCATCAGGGATTCCGACGGTTCAATCCCGCGAATACGCACGTTACGCCCTTGGGCGATGATTTCGGTGATGCCGAGATCGCGCGCCTTGTTGCGCAGTCGCGCGATGGCGAAGAGTGAATCCAGTTCTGCCGGGGGCTCGCCATACCGGTCGGTCAGCTCGTCGCGTACATCGTCGAGATCCTGTTCGCTCCTCGCAGAGGCGAGTTTGCGATACGCCTCGAGCCGGAGCTTGTCGGAATCGATGTAATCCACCGGAATCGACGCCTCGATCGGCAAATCGATGCTGACGGCTACCGATTCCTTGCGCTCAGGCTCCTTGTACTCCTCGACTGCCTGCGAAACCATGCGCACATACAGGTCGAAGCCGACGCCCTCGATATGCCCGCTCTGCTCGTCGCCCAGCAGATTGCCGGTGCCGCGCAATTCGAGATCCTTCATCGCTACGTCGAAGCCCGACCCCAGTGATGTGTTCTGGGCGATGGTCGCGAGCCGGTCGTGCGACTGCTGGGTCATCGGCTTGGACGGATCGTACAGGAAGTACGCGTAGGCGCGTTCCCGACCGCGGCCGACACGACCGCGCAACTGGTGCAGCTGGCTTAAGCCGAAACGGTCGGCATGGTCGACGATCAGCGTGTTCGCGTTTGAGATATCCAGTCCGGTTTCGATGATCGTCGTGCACACGAGCACATCGATATCGCGATGCCAGAAATCGCGGATGATGGTGTCGAGCTGCTTCTCCCCCATCTTGCCGTGCGCGACGCCGATTTTCGCTTCCGGTACCAGCTGGTGGATTTTATCTGCTGTGGCGCTGATCGAGTCGACACGGTTGTGCACGTAGAACACTTGGCCGCCGCGCAACAGCTCACGCCTGATGGCCGCCGTGACCTGCGCATCCTCGTACGGGCCCACGTACGTGAGCACGGGCAGACGGTCCTCGGGCGGCGTGGCGAGCGTGGACATCTCACGGATGCCGGTCACCGCCATTTCCAAGGTGCGCGGGATCGGCGTCGCCGACAGGGACAGGACGTCGACGTTCGTGCGCAGCGCTTTGAGCGTTTCCTTATGCTCGACGCCGAACCGCTGCTCCTCGTCGATGATCAGCAGCCCGAGATCCTTGAACTTGATCTTCGGGTTGAGCAGCTTGTGCGTGCCGATGACGACATCGACCGATCCGTCTTCCAGGCCTTTGATGGTTTGCTTGATTTCCTTAGGGGTTTGGAAGCGGCTCATCGCGGCGACATCCACAGGGAAGCCTGAATAGCGTTCCGTGAAGGTCTCATAATGCTGTTGCACGAGCAGCGTGGTCGGCACGAGGACCGCCACCTGTTTGCCGTCCTGGATGGCTTTGAAGGCGGCGCGTACCGCGATCTCGGTTTTGCCGAAGCCGACATCGCCGCAAATCAGGCGGTCCATCGGCACCGGCTTTTCCATATCGGCCTTGACTTCGTCGATGGTGGTCAACTGGTCGGGGGTCTCCTGATACGGGAAGGCGTCCTCGAGTTCCTTCTGCCACGGGGTGTCCGGGCTGAACGCGAAACCTTTGGTGCGTTGGCGGGCCGAGTACAGGCGTACCAGATCCTGGGCGATCTCGTGGACATGTTTGCGGGCCTTCGCCTTGGTCTGCGCCCAGTCGGAGCCGCCGAGCTTATTGAGCTTGGGGGCGTCCGAACCGATGTATTTGCTGACCTGGTCGAGCTGGTCGGTGGGGATGTACAGTTTGTCGGCGGGCGCGTTGCGTTTGCTGGGCGCGTATTCGACGACCAGGTATTCACGCGTTGTTTTCGCACCGGCAGGGCCGATTTGGCGCTGTTGCATGCCAGTGAACCGGCCGATGCCATGCTGCTCATGGACCACGTAATCGCCGGGTTTAAGCTCCATCAAATCGATGGCTTTGCGGCGGCGTTTCGGGGTTTTGGCTTGTCCGACCGCACTGGAACGGCCAGTCAGGTCACGTTCGGTCAGTAACGCGATCCGAGCGTCCTGGTCAACGAACCCGTCTATGGCGCGTGAACGCAACACGGTGAACCGTGTCACCCCGGTTTCATTGACGGCGCGTTTGAGTCGGGCGAGCGTGCCTTGGGCTCCGGCGGTGATGGTCACGTCAAATCCCGCGTCGATCAGCCCTTCGATGCCGGTCGCCGCTTTCGACTCGTCGCCACGGTATTCCTCAGGCGAACTCGCGTTGATGCGTACATTGCCTGGCAGACTTGGATCCACGCCGAAATCGGCGAGCTTCCACACGTCATCACGCGAATAGGCGAGCGCACTGATCGTCTCCTCGTAATCAAGGAAACTGGCTTGGTCGAAACTGATCGGCGCTCCTGCCCCATGGCCGCTGGCTGCGACATGCCAGCTGGCAGCGAGGAATTCGTTCGCTGTTTTCGTCAGGTCGTCTGCCGCCCGGCGCAAGCGTTCCGGGTCACAGAGCATGATGACCGCGCCTTGGGGCAGCATGCGCTGCACCGGTTCCATGTCGTCGATCAGCGCGGGCATCAGCGATTCCATGCCTTCGACCGGGATGCCGTCGGCGATGGAGGCGAGCATGTCTTCGGCGTTGGGAATCTGTCCGATCAGGGATTTCGCGCGGTCACGCACCGCTTGCGTCAGTTGCAATTCGCGGCATGGTGTCGCCCACACGGTGTGCAGGCCGTCACCGTACGTACGCTGGTCGGACGCGTGGAATTCTTTGATGGTGTCGATTTCGTCGCCGAAGAATTCGATACGGACCGGATGCGGGATGGTCGGCGGGAACACGTCGAGGATGCCACCACGCACCGCAAACTGGCCTCGATCCATGACCAGGTCGACGCGCGTGTACGCGTTCTCCACCAGTCGGGCTGCAGCCTCGTCGAGCGGCAGCTCCTCTCCTGTGGTGAACACGAGCGGCTCAACATCGCCAAGGCCGGCGACAACCGGTTGGATGAGCGAGCGCACGGGCATCACCAGCACCCTGATCGGCCCGAACATGGGATCGTCGGGCTTCGGGTGGGTCAGGCGGCGGAATACCGCCATGCGGGAGGCGACCGTGTCGGCTCGTGGTGAAAGCCGTTCATGTGGCAGGGTCTCCCATGCTTCAAGTTCCGCGATATCCTGCGGATCGCCGTCATACCAGCTGCGGATCGCGTCAACGGCTTCCTGCGATTCACGCCCTGAGGGCACGATCACGACGACGGGGGCATGATGGGCGGTGGCTACCGCGAGCGCGGGACGGATACCTGATACCGCCGCCACCTTCAGCGCCGGGTCCGCTGTCTCGTGTACAGGAATGTCAACCAATCCGTGTGCCAGATCATGGAAAGCCCGGTCATGGTTGAGTTGCTCCAGCAGTCCGGCGAGCGATCCCGCCGTAGGAGCCGGGGTTGCGGCGGCCTGCGACTGCTGCTTATCGGCCATTGAACTGCTCCTGTGCGCGGTTCAAACCGGAGAAGATGATGGTTTCCGCGGCGTCCGCGCCATCGGCGAGGAAGTCGGGTAGCTGTTTGCGCTGGTCTGGCCCGAATCCGCCGAGCACCCAGTTGACGGTGTTGTTGTGGGCGTTCGGGCCTCGTCGGGCGTGTCCGACACCGAGACGCACGCGTGCGTACGCGTTGGTCCCCAAAGACCGGTCGATGGATTTGATGCCGTTATGTCCGCCGGCGGAACCGCCTGCCTTGACTTTGATGCGGCCGAATTCAAGGTCCATGTCATCGTGGATGACCACGATATGGTCGGGCGGAATCTGATAGTAGGAGCTGATGGATGCCACTGCGGTGCCTGACTCGTTCATGTAAGTCAGGGGTTTGGCAAGGAAGAACTTGACCGACTTGCCTTGCAGGTTCATCACACCTTTGCCGAGCATCGCGATGCCTTTGTGGTCGCTGAAATTCACCGACCAGCGTTCGGCGAGCACGTCAGCCGCCATGAAGCCCATATTATGCCGGGTACCTTCATACTGCTTGCCGGGGTTGCCCAATCCTGCAACCAACCAGAAATCCGATGCCATGCCGTTGTTCTCCCTCATGTTCTTCGCCGCAGCCCTGCCTCATTCATGGGCTCGGCTCATACCATCATTCGCTACCAGAATCGTCTATTCTACGCTCCACGCCTGACCCGGCGCCAATCCGCCATCCACGCGTCCGAACCCGCATACGTGTGCGGCGCATGCGGTATTGATGCGTCAGTCATCCTGTAATGGCAGCCGCCAGTAGGACATGTCAAGATACCGTGTACCGTCGAAACACGCTTGGGGCAGGAAACCGTAGCGTTCGAACCCAAAATGGTTCATCAGCGCGATCGATCCGGTGTTCGACGCGAAAATCAGGGCTGTTGCGATACGGTAGCCACGCGAGCGGGCGGCGTCAAGCAGCCAGGCGACCATTGCGGTACCGTATCCGCGATGTCGGGCATGTTCGTCCACGTAATAGCTCAGTTCCACGACACCGTCATAGGCTTCGCGGGGATGGAATTTCGAGAGTGAACCGAACGCAACGACACGGCCGGCGGCGTCTTCAAGCACCACGACCGGATACCGGTCGCGAGGATGGTGCGAGTCAACCCACTGTCGGCGTTGCTCGAGGGTGCGTGGCACAAGGTCGGCGGTCGAGCCGCCGGCGATCACCGCCTGGTTGTAGATGTCAGTGATCGCCTGAAGATCATCGTCATGAGCAGCGCGGATACGAACATCCGCATGATCATGTGCCTGTCGTGTTTGCATGTGCCGCCTTTCTTGCCGATCCAGCCGATCATAGCGGCCGGGGTGCATCCGCTCGCCGCTCACGCCAACCGCTGCGACAACGCCGGGATACCGCGGTCGAGCATGTCAAGGAAGCGTGGCGCATCCACATCAAGCGCGACATGGCAGCATGGGGCGGACGGGTCGTTCAGCCTCGACCCGTCGCCGATGGTCCGTCCGCGAACCCCTTCACGGTTGCCGGTTGCGGTGTCGACACACATCGCGATATCGAAGACGCGGATGAGTGACGGGTCGATCGCCGCTGCCACGGCGAGCGGATCATGCATCGGTGCACCTGCGGCGAACATGGGGTCGGCATCCGCGTTGGCGGTGATCATGAAAGAGGCCAGGTCGGCGAAGAACCGTCCGACTTTGCCGCTGTTCGCCCAGCCTTCCGCCGTCTGCCTGTCCAGCAGGCAACGGTGCGTGACATCAAGACCGACCATAGTGATGTCGGCGAGCGAGCGGAAGACCAGATCCGCGGCTTCTGGATCTTGCAGGATATTCGTCTCACTGACCATATCGAAGCAGTTGCCCTGTTGGGTGAGGGCTCCGCCCATGATGACCAGACGCAAATGGGGAATGATGTCAGGGGCTTCAATCATGGCCGCCGCCACGTCGGTCAACGGGCCGGTGCATACGACGGTCAGATTCTTGCCCCACCGGCGGGCCGCTTCGATGATCGCCTTGACGCCACTGGTATCAGCGGGACGGACCGCCATTTCCACCGGCCCGTACTCGTCGGTCAGGGTGGCCAGAAGGTTACGTCCGCGCAATGGTGCCGATGACAGATTCGGCAGCTTGGGCAGATACCCGCCTACGGAAATGATCGGCGGGGTCATGGTTTTCAGTAACTCAGGTTCAGCCGATTGCGTTGCTGCTGGCTCATCCGTCCACGCTGCGGCGTGGGGTTTGGCAGTGTTGTGCTGCGTGTCCGCGCCCAATGCACCGGCGCTCACCGTACCGGCGACCGTGAAATCGATGTCATTGGCGGAAAAATCATAGACCGCACCACCACTGTGTACGCCAGGTACATTCGTCTGCCGTGTGGGAGCCGGCATGTAATCGGAAACATGCAAGTCCGCCAGCCCGTTGTCCCCGTGGAAGTGTGCGCACGCCCGGTCGGCGACAAAACCGTCAGCCCATGATGGGCAACGGCAGCCGTCGAACACAGGAATCGACCCGGCGCCCAGTAGATCGAGGACATCACGCGTATTGCGCTGCGCCACTGATTGGATGACATTGCCGTACGTCGCGATGACTGCGACCAGACGCTCAGGCGCGTACGCCATCAGCAATCCTATGGCCAACGCGTCATCGGCACCGGTGTCCATATCCAGCAATATAGGAGCCAACTGGTCTTCCCCCGGTGCGGGCATGCCTTGGGAGGAATCCTCGCGGACGGTGGTCGAATCCATACGCTCCCTCCCTGATTGCGCGCTGTGCCGGGCTACGGACCCGAGTTTGATGCTGCCCCCATGATATCGTGTCCGGCACGCGCGCGCAGCGGGATGTTCCGAATACGGGACTATTTGCTCAGGAAGCGATCGGTAGACAGATCCTTGGCTTTCGGAGCGGTGCGCACCACCTTGCCGGAAGCGTCCGTGTAAGCGCCGGCGCGGGCAAGGAAATCAAAATACTGTTGCGTGGCCACCGTATCGTTGGTTCCGAACGTGACATCGCCGGACGCGATTGCTTTCGGATCGCCCCAATACTTGCCGTCCACAATGGTGTGCATGCTGCGCTTGACGAACGCGGGCTTGAGATTGGCTTCAGGAGCCTCATCCACGAGAATCTGCGCGGCTTGGTCGGGATGCGCGTACGCGTACTCGTAGCCTTTCTGCGTGGCTTGGGTGAAAGCTTTGACCAGTTTCGGATTGTTCTTTATGGTCTTGTCGTTGGTGATGATGCCGATGGAGTCCGCATTGCCGGGCACCCCATAATCAGGCTCGGTGAAACAGTTGAGCTTGGGACCGTACATGTCCGCCTGCACGCCTTCCCATGTCGCGTAGAAGCCGCCGAAATCCGCTTTGCCGCTGGACAGGGTCTGGAAGGTGGATGTGCCGACGGTCACCTTGTCGAATTGTCCTTTACCGCCATCGGTTTTGATCATCTGTTTGATGACCGCGTCGGACTCGTTCGACCCGAATGTGGCGAAAGTTTTCCCGTCGAAATCCTTCGGACGGGTGATCGACGTGTTCGAAGCCAACGCGCACCAGATGGCGCTCGGCTTGCGCTGCACTTGGAGCACCTGCTTGAGTGTGGCGCCTTTGAGACTGTAGTTGGAGACGTTGGTGAGATTGGACAGCGCGAAATCCGCCACCCCGTTATTGACTGACTGTTCGGCGCCCGCCTGCGCGACGGCGACGATATCGACGTCAAGTCCGGCTCGTTTGAAGTAGCCGTTGTGTTTGGCCACATACACGCCGATATGGTTGGTGTCCGGCGCCCAGGAGAGCATGAAGGTGGTTTTCATCAGCCTGCTCGACGACGACCGTGCTGCCGCACCGCACGCGCCGACCGACGTCATCATGACGATAGCCGCCGTTGCGGCGATGATGCGACGCGCACGTCCGGCGCGCAATGGTGCGGATGATGATGTGAAATGCTGCCGCAATCCGGCAGCCTGTGGCAGAAGCCTCATATGATTGATGTCCTAAATCATGGTGTGTTCCGTTCTCTGGATTCGGGCGGATTCGGCAGAGAACGAACGTGAGGGCCGGCCCCGCCTGCCCCATGTCCCCGTCCGACCGTCATGATGTCATGCGCGTTGACCACAGCCGAACGGTTTGCCACACATGGGCACGCAAGCGAGTTCAGCATAACGTCAGGCGTCGTCATCGATGTCGGAACCCGCGCACCGCACACTCAACGTGGCAAAGGGCCGGACCATGGTTTCACCACTGACGGCGGGATGTGTGAAACGTCGAACCGATAATGCCCGGTAACCGCCATATGCTTGCGGAACGCGAAATAATCGTTCTCCCGCTGCTTCTGTCCCATGTTGTGGATGATCAGCGGCATGCCTTGCCTATCGCGCCGGTCGGAGACGACGCCGATATGCCGGTTGTGTTCGAAGACGACGATATCGCCTTGCTCCCAGTCATCGCCGTGGATGTCCGTGCCCAGGTTCACACCGTAGGTGGCGAAAAAGACGTCAAGCACGCCGGTACGACGGAAATCGATATTCGGGTCAGGCTTGGAAATCACACGCGAGTAAGCCTGCGGACGGGCGGCAATGTCGGCGTCGACCATGGCTTTGAGATCGTACCCGGCGTTGGCGAAGGCACGCCAGACGACATCAGTGCAGGCGCCACGGTCGGACGGCGGATACCCGCCTTGGTAATAGCCGGTATCGTACGCAGGCATCGCTTCGGCGTCCTTGCGCGCCCCACGCATGATATCCGTGTAATCGTCTACGCCGTTACCGTTCGCGTCGACCTTGCTGGTGAATGTCGGTGACGGCGCCGGCGAAGCGATGGAGCCGCCAGTACCAGCAGGCGACCCAGAGCCGTGGAAAACCCACAGGAATACGCCTGCAACGAGCATCGTGACGCCGAGAATCGCAAGAACGGATACCAGGATCGGCTTTCCTCGTTTTGGACGACTGGTTGTCGTAACGCGTGTGCTGTGCTGCATCATGTTCGCCCCCGTCCGACCACACTACGGTTCCATTGTGCCATCCAACCTGGTTCGGGGCAACGACGGGTCGAGGAGCGGTCGGCGGGTCCGTGATAATGGAATCGGCAACGAATGTTCCGGCCGACCGGCACGCGGGCTCCTCACCTTACTGCGTTCCCCGGCGGCGTGTGCGCCAGTGGCGCGGAAAGCAAGGTGAATATGGTTCGTCAATACATGCGATGGCTTCCCACGCTTGTAGCGGTGCTGCTTATTGTGCTCGTCTGGCAGATTTGGGTCGATGCCGCGCATGTGCCGCAAACCATGATGCCCTCCCCCATTGAGATCGCGCAGGCGAGCGTTGAAGCGTGGCCCACCTTGTGGCCGGCGACGGTGACGACATTGGAAGAAGGCGCCGTCGGATTCCTGTTCGCCGTCGCGGCGGGCATCCTGGTGGGTGTCGGCTGTTACGCTTCAACAATCTTGGATGCGGCGTTGTTCCCGCTGTTGTACGCGGCACAGACCTTGCCGCTGATTTCCATCGCCCCGCTGTTCCTTATCTGGTTCGGTTTCGAGACAAGCGGGAAAATCGTCATTGTCGCGATTTTCGGCTTGTTCCCCATCGCCGTGCAAACCATCCGCGGTCTTAAGGATGTCCCCCGCTACTATGTTGATGTCGCGCTCACCTGCGGGGCGAGCCCGGTATGGACGCTGTGGCATGTGAAGCTGCGGGTCGCAGCTCGGCAGATTTTCGGCGGTATCCGCATCAGCGCCGCATACACGTTCGCGACCGCCGCCACGGCGGAATACCTAGGGGCACGTCGAGGGCTCGGCATCTGGCTGCAGGCGGCGTACAACTCGTTCCGCATGCCGCTGATCTTCTCGGCGACCTTCATGATCATCGCGCTGACGTGCGTGCTGTTGGCGGCGGTGTCATTGACGGAACGTGTACTGCTCGGCCCGGCTGGCGAGGACGAAGATCCGGACGCCGACCAGTTGTGACCATCCGGTCGGGTCATCAAGCACGGCGGGCGCGGCGGCAGTACCGCACGCCCGCCTCAGATATGCGTTTGCCGACGCTGAGCCTGCCCTCAGTGTCGGCAAACGCTTCAACTGACACCTGAGGCCCCGTCAGCGTCGGTAAACGGTCAGGGATTGCATTCGATGAGCTGGACGTGTGCGGCGGATACGTTCCGGCCCTGTCCGCAACGCTGGTACGTGTTGCGGACAGGGCCGGAGCGTCATCATGGTTCGCGGCGATTACTTGGTGGCCGAAGCCTTGTTCTCCTCCGCGAGCGCCTTGTTGATGGCGTCTTCGAGCTTCTTCTGGGCTTGGCCGTAGGCGGTCCAGTCACCGGACTTCATTGCGGCGTCGGAATCCTTCATCGCTTGTGCGGCATCGGCGAGCGCTGACTTCAACGCTTCGCTTTGGGTGGCGCCGGATGAGGGTTGGCTTGAAGAGCCTGACGATCCGCCGCCCTGTTGGTTGTCTTTGGCTTGTGACGAGTCGGAGGATCCGCCGTCGGCCGCTGACCGGTTGTCGACGTCGCCGGCGCTCGCACCGGAGTTGCCGCCGAAGACCTGGTCGAGCGCCTGGTCGAGCGTGTCGGCGAATCCGACTTGGTCGCCGAAGGCGACGAGGACTTTCTTCAGGAGCGGGAATTGGGTTGTGCCGCTGGATTGCACGTATACGGGTTCGACGTATACGAGGCCACCTCCGAGCGGCAGGGTGAGCAGGTTGCCTCGTTTGACGGTGGTTGAGCCGGATTCAAGCAGGTTGAGTTCCTTGGACACGTCGGCGTCCGCGTTGAAGTTGTTCTGTGCTTGGCCTGGACCGGGGACGTTCGAATCCTTGGGCAGTTCCTGCAATCGGATGGTGCCGTAGTTGGCCCCGATGGTGCCGGCGGTGTTGCCCGCATCGGAGTCCACGGATAGGAAGCCGGTGAGGATTTCACGTGTGGATGTTGACGATCCTGCCGGAATGAACGAGGAGGTCAGGGAGAACACGGGTTCTTTGGATCCGCCGGTCTGCAAGGTCAGGTAGTAGGGTGGCTGGAGTACATCCTCTTTCTGGGCTTGCCTAGATTCGGTCGGGTCGACCGGTGACTGCCAGAAATCCTCGCCGGAGAAGAACTGGCTGGCGCTGTCCACATGGTATTTGGTCAGCAGCTGGCGTTGGACTTTGAACAGGCTTTCCGGGTAGCGCAGATGACTCATCAAATCGCCGGAGATCTCGGAGATCTGGTGGTAGTTGCCCGGGAAGATCCGCTGCCATGCCTTGAGCACCGGATCATTGGGGTCCCACGCGTACAAGGTGACTGAACCGTCGTAGGCGTCGACGGTCGCTTTGACGGAGTTCCTGATGTAGTTGGCGTTCTGCGAGCCCAATCCTTGTACGGTTTGCGAAGTGAGCGTAGTCGAGTCTTGGGTTGCGGCTCCCAGGTCGGTCATCTGCGAATACGGGTAGGCGTCGGAGGTGGTGTACCCGTCCACGATCCATTTGACACGCCCGTCGACGACTGCCGGGTAGACGCGGCCGTCAAGCGTCAGGTACGGAGCCACCGCTGCCACGCGTTCCTTGGGGCTGCGCGTGTACAGGATCTGCGACTGGAAGTTGACACGGTCGGAGAACAGGATTTGGTCGGAACCGAACCGGATCGCGTACAGCAGTCGGGTGAAAATGTTGCCGATACGCGGGCCGCCGTTGCCGTTGAACGTGGTGGTCGCGCCCTTCGAACCGGTCGGATAGTCGAATTCCCACGATTGTGTGCCTTCGGGGGCGCCGACGATCGAGTATTCGGGGGCGTTCGGCGAGAAGTAGATGCGCGGCTCGTAATGTTCGGATTGGGTGAGCTCGCCTTGGGTGGGAATACCGGATTCGAAGAATTTCGGTTGGCCGTCCGCCGTGACCTTGTTGCCGTAGGCTGCGACCACGCCGTAACCGTGCGTGTACACCGTATGATCGTTGACCCAGTTGCGGTTGTCGTTACCGTCAAGGTTGAGCTCGCGGGCGGCGATCACCGTGTCCTGGCTGGTGCCGTCGATGGTGTATTTGTCTACCGCGAGCGTGTCTGCGAAGGTGTAATACTGTTTGGACTGCTGGAGTTGTTTGAAGGTCGGCGAGACGATCTGCGGGTCCAGCAGGCGGATCTGCGCGGTGCTTTCCGCGTCGGAGCTCAACGCGCCGGACTTGCCTTCCGTGGTCGCCGCATACTGTTCGACCTTGATATTGTCCAACCCGTACGCCTGCTTGGTGGCGTCGATATTGCGCTGGATGTACGAGGATTCCGCTTCCTGCGCGTTCGGGTTGACGCGGAAGCGTTGCATGAGCGCCGGCCAGACTCCGGTGAGTACGAGCGCGATGACGAGTGTTGCCGCGATGGCGATGGTCGGAGTACGCCACGCTTTGAGGGCCGCTCGGGCGCGCACACCGACAGGAGCCGGACCTTCAAGCTGGTGGGAGCGCATGAGCCACACGCCGAGCACCACGCCGAGAATCGCCGTCAGTGCGGCCATGATGAACGTGACCGGAATCGTGGCGTGGACCGTGGTGTAGGTGGCGCCGGTGATCCGGTCGCCTTGTGCGGTGAGACTGGAGAACACGCCGAGCACTTGGTTGGCCGACCAGACGAGCATGTTGAGGATCAGCCAGATGCCGATCTGACGGCGCGCATGCTTGGTGATGGCGAACAGGCCGCGCCCTTGCACCGGCATGGTCAGGCGAATACCGCCGACCAGCACATGTGTGACGATGGAGAAGATGATCCCCATGACAAGCAGCATGGACACCGCGGACATCACGAGACGCAATCCCGGCAGCACGAAGACGTAGAACCCAGTGTCCAAGCCGAACTGCGGATCGGTGGTGCCGAACCGTTGCGCGTTGAACATGAGCAGGATCTGCGACCAGTTCGAGTTGAATTGCGATCCGAAGATGATGCCGACAATCAAGGAGACGACCACAGCCACACGCGTGGCGGTACGGGTGCTGACCCCTTTGCCGATTTCGATGACATCACCGTGCACACGCACCTTGGAGCCGTCCGCCCCGCTCGGCCGTGTACGGATCGCCAACACCGCAGCGATGAAACTCACCAATGCCATGAGCACCGCGTATGCCACCCATAAGCCGATTTTCACGCCCAACTGGGTCCAGATGACACGCTGGAAACCAAGTTGGTCGAACCACATGACGTCGGTGATGAACCGCGACAGCCCGAAGAACAGGCCGATGATCACGACCAGCACGGCGACAATGGTCAATCCGACCGCGCTGCCGGCATGATGCTTCTTCGCAGCACCGGAAGGACGCCGGGTCAGGCGCGGTCCGGACGTGGTGCCGCGCGGCGGTTGGTTGCCGGAGCCTGCGGCGTCGCCGTCGACTTGCACGTCAACGACCTCGGGATCGTCGTCTCGTCGCCCTTTGCCGCCGGGAAAGCCGAACATGTTGCCGAAATCATCAAACATTGACATGGTTTCCAGCGTACCGGGCGGCAAGGAAGAGCAATACGCCCAGCATAATCACAGACTGGTCTGGTATGAGGCAGGTTGGGGACAATCCGCGAAACGCCATACAACAAACAACCGTCCGGTTCGCCCAGAACGCGATAGCCTGTATCCATGAGTACGCATCTGTTCAGCGCACGCGACATGACGTGCGCCCTCCCCGCGCCGGAAGGGGAAAAAACCATTTTCCGCGGCTTGTCCTTCGACATCGACGCCGGCGAAATCGTCGACCTTGTCGGCCCGTCAGGCTCCGGCAAAAGCAGCCTGCTGACCGCGTTCGCACGACTCAACCCGCACGCCCACGGCACCATGAGCCTCGAAGGACGGGCGTCGGCGGAGTTCAGCCCCCAACAATGGCGCCGCATGGTCGCCTATCTGCCGCAACAACCGGTGCTGATCGGCGAGAATGTCGCCGATGTGATCCGCCTGCCATGGACGCTCGCCATCCGCAATGAGCGCCATGCCGATAATACGGACGCCGCAAGCCAGTCCAAGTCGTACGGTAGAAGGCATCATCGCAGCATCTGGGGATCTACGCACAGCGGAACCGACGCACTGCCGGACAGCACCATCCGCTCCACGCTCGACGCCATGGGCTGCGAGGACATCGACCTTGCCAGGGCGCCGCATGACTTATCCGGAGGCCAAGCGGCACGCGTCAGCTTGGCACGCACCTTACTGACCGACCCCAAACTCCTGCTCGCCGACGAGGTCGATGCCGGGCTCGACGACGACAACGCGGCAAAAGTCGCCACGATTCTCAGTCACGCGGCGCAACGCGGCATGGCGGTCATCCGTATCCGCCACCGGCCGCCAGACGGGGTCGCCACCCGTACCGTCACACTCGACAAGGGGGTATTACGATGACTAGCACCATCTTGACAACCACGGGCATGTATCCCGTCGCCGTCCAAGCTTCCGGCACCTCCTACCCCATTGACATCTGGGGTCTGCTCATCGCGCTCACGATGGTCATCGTGGCTTCAGGCCTGTCATGGCTCATGCACCTGGGCATCGGCAAAACACTCCTGTGGTCGGCCTGCCGTGCGCTCGTCCAATTGTGCGCCATGGGATTCATCATGGGCTATGTCATCAAGTCCGGCAACCCGTGGCTCGTGCTCATCCTCATCACCGGCATGCTGGTGGCGGCCGTGCAAATCACCCTGTCACGCGCCAAAGGCGTACCGAAAGGCCTCGCAGGCCCGGTACTACTGTCCTTGGTCATCACCATGCTGCTCATGATCTCCATGGTCACCGAACTGGTCATCCGCCCCCACCCGTGGTACGCGCCGCAACTCGTGGTGCCGCTGACCGGCATGCTGCTGGGCAACACGGTCTCCGCACTGGCGGTAGGGTTGAGCCGCTTCTACGAAAGCATGAAAGAACGCCGCAACGAAGTGGACACGTTGCTCGCACTGGGCGCCACCCGTTGGGAGGCCGCACGGCCATCAATCATCTCCTCGATCCGTCTCGGCTTGCTGCCGACCACGGCATCACTCGCCTCCAGCGGTATCGTCACCATCCCAGGCATGATGGCCGGTCAGGTCATCGCCGGCGGCGACCCGTTCAACGCGGCGAAATACCAGTTCGTGATCCTCGCCTCCATCGCCGCGCTCACCCTGCTGGCAGACACTCTGATCATGGTGATGGTGTATCGCACGTGCTTCACCGCGGATGACCAGTATCGAGACAAGCCGGTTGTCGAACACCGCAAGCGCAACCGCTGACACAACACGCGCAGACCGGCAGACCGTTTGCACCACGGTTTGACAGCATGACAACAACGTGGGCCGCACCCTGGAAACAGGATGCGGCCCATATCATATGCGAATGCATCTCACGCCGAATCAGGCGATCATAGTACGTCCGGATCGTCCTTGGCGATTGTGCCGGTCGCCTTGCCGATGGCCTTGAGTCCGTGGTACATGACGAGCACCACAATCGTGCCGATGGCGATGCCGTTGAACTGCACGCCGCTGACCGCGAAGGTGAAGTCGGCGATGCCGATGATCATCGTGACGGCCGCGGTCATCACGTTGACCGGCTTGTCGAAGTTGACATGGTTGTCCACCCAGATGCGCACGCCGATCATGCCGATCATGCCGTACAGCAAAGTGGTCACACCGCCGAGCACGCCGGCGGGAATGGTGTTGATCACGGCACCGAACTTCGGGCACAAGCTCAAAATCAAGGCGAACGCCGCGGCACACCAGTAGGCGGCGGTCGAATACACCTTCGTGGAGGCCATGACGCCGATGTTCTCACCGTATGTGGTCGTACCGGAGCCGCCGCCGAAACCGGCGATTGCGGTGCCGATACCGTCGGCCATGAGCGCGGTGCCGATCTGGTTGTCATAGTCTCGACCAGTCATCTGGGCGACCGACTTGACGTGGCCCACGTTCTCGGCGACCAGCACGAGGACGACCGGAATGAACATCGCAAGAATCGAGAAATCAGCCTGTGGCAGATGGAACTGCGGCAAACCGACCCAAGCGGCGCTTTCCACCGCCTTGAAATCGACCTGACCGCGAGCGCACGCGTACGCGTAACCGACCAGCACGCCCAGCAGGATGTTCAGACGGCCGATCAGGCCGCGGAACAGCACGCCGATCAGCAGGACGGCGACCAGTGTCACCACTGCCGTATCCGGAGCCTTCTGGAAGTTCGTCCACACGGACGGGGCGAGGTTGAAGCCGATGATGGCCACGATCGCGCCGTTGACCACCGGGGGCATGATCTTGTCGATCCACTTGGCGCCCGCGAAATGGACGAGCACGCCCACCAAGGCGAGCAGCAGACCGGTGACCATGATGCCGAAGCTTGCGACCGCAATGCCCTTGTGGGCGGATGCGACCGCCGCGATCGGGGCGATGAAACCGAAGGAGCTGCCAAGGTAGCTCGGAAGCTTGTTCTTGTTGATCAACAGGAACAGCGCCGTCGACATGGCGGTGAAGAACAAGGTCGTCGACGGGTCAAAATGAGTGAGGATCGGAACCAGGAAAGTCGCCCCGAACATCGCGATGACATGCTGTGCACCGATGCCCGCCGTGCGCGGCCAGGACAGACGCTCGTCAGGTTCGACCACCTCCCCCGGCTTCAAGGTCTTGCCGTCACCATGCAGTTTCCACGTGAACAAGCCGCTACTCATCTACCGCTCCTTTTTCTTCTGATTTCGCCGGAGTGCACGATACGCGCCGGCGCCTTGCAACATGGTAGCGGTGTCAATGTCACAATCTTCGGCAACCTGTGTAAACCCGCGGATATTCAGGCGTGTCGCATCATGTGACGCCAAGTCGTCACAATGTGTAACGATCGTACGCTACTTGGCGAACTGGGTGAGGTGGGGGTCGACCGAATGCACGACATCAACCAGATCGCCATTCGACAGCAGCGGACGCTGAAACTCACGCCACGGTTCCACTTGGACCTCCCAACGGCCGGTCTCATGGTCGAGCACCGGGCGGGCGGTCTGCTCCCAGCGCAGCCGTTCCGTCGTACGGCCGGTATGGGGGTCACGACGGGAGTAATGCAGGCACGTGCAATTCGTGATCTTCCAATCATCGCTATCCGCACGACGCAGGAACTCCTCATCCGACAGGTCTTCAAGCGTGAGCATCATCGCCATCATGAAATCCCCATGCGTAACCGCGACCACCGACTCCGACTCGGCGCGGCGGTTCAGTGAGGTAAGCAGGTTATGCACACGATCCTCGGCGACATCGGCGATCGACTCACCTGCCGGCGGACGCCAATAGAGCGGATCGGTACGTTTGAACATCCAGTTGCGCTCATAATTCGTTTTGAACTCGTCCTGCGTGATGGTGTTGATCTCGCCCCACGAACGTTCACGAAGCACACGGGTTTCCTCCCACTTCGCTTTCGGCAAGGCCATCGTCGCGGCGGTTTCGCGGGCACGCACATACGGCGAAACCAGATAGCGGTCGAACAGTTGCTGCTGGGAGACCAACCAGCGTCCGATACAATCCGCCTGACGACGGCCGGTCGCCGTCAGGCGCCATGAACGATCCGGCACCGTCACGTTATCCTGCGTGTACAAGGAGGTGTCTCCCTGCTCCCCCGCCTCGATAATCACATTCGCTTCGGATTCGCCGTGCCGAATCACGTACAAATCAAGCGGCATCCCCATAAGCGCTCCTTTCTGTGAGCTGTCAGCCGTGTCCTGCTCCGACGCGGGACGATACTGACTACCACGCTACCGCAAGACGGGCGGCCGCGTCAGCCGACTTCGCGCGCAAAGCGCAAACGACACCGACAATTCACCGCTCGTCCATACAGGCGGACGAGTGAAACGACCGGCAAACGGTCAGACAAGGTCAGCCGATGTGTACGGGTGTGCCGTCAGGGACCTGATCGTACAACCATTTCGCGTCGGCAAGCGTCAGCCGCACACAACCATGCGACGCCGGATGTCCGAGCTTCACCGCCTCACTGACCACGTATGAGCCCGCATCCTGCTTGGTGGGTACCGTGTGGAACAGGTACACGTTGTTGCGGAATGACACCCAGTAGTCCGCGCCCCATCCGTCAGAGGGATTGTAGAAATGGTCACCTCGGCCGTTGATGGTGAAATCGCCGTGCGGAGTGCTGTCATGCAGCCCCGTACTGGCGATCATCGTGTAAATCGTCTTGTCATTGGACCGTACGTACACCCGTTGGGCGGACAAGTCAACTGTGATATTCAAGTTGCGGTAGTTCGCAAGCTTCGGCTGGACACCTCCGGATGGGGCACGCCAGTCAATAGTGGTGCCGTTGTTCTGGGCGTTCGTATGCGTCCCCGGCTCGGGATTGATTGCCGGAACCATGGAACGCCGCAATGCCGTACGGTCCTCGACCCCGGCGGCCGCGTGACGGACAACAGGCTCACGTGCCGTTTGGGATGTGACGGCAGCTTGACGGTCGGCATGGTTCTGCTGGGTGGCGAAGAATCCGAAAATCAGGATGATACAGATAATCGCTGCAAGCAGAATCTCGGCATTGTTGCGCAACGGATTGCGATCGGGAGATTGCCCGCCGGTAACAGCCGCCATACTTGTCTCCGTTCATCTGTCATACCGAACGCGGGCTTGAAACCGCCCGCGGCGCCCAGTGTCTCCGGGTGAATCCGCTCACATACCCGTTATAACGGTACGCACGTCAATACCGCGCGGACTGGAGCCATATTATGGTACTACGTGCCATAGGCGACATCACTGTGGCGGACGCCGCCGGCCATGCCGGCGACATCAGGGGACGGCAATGGCATCGCGCCCGGCCGAATGACGGTTCCGTATCAGCTCGTTGTGCGACGGCACCGTCACACAACGGACGGATAGCGGACACACGGACGGCACAGCAGCAGGATACCGGCCTGCGATGCGACGATACGGTCACACAACAGCGAGATAGAGCGACGCCCGTCCTCCTCCACCCACCAAACAGCGGATTCCAGTGAGCTTCGCAACACTGGTGAAGCGGACCCCATTCCCGCACCGATGACCCGATTCCCATGAACACCACAACCATGCTTGGCGCCATGCAAGCCGCACATACGACCCGTGCCAGTGCGTGCCGTAAAGTTGAGATATGACTTCGTCTATCAGATTGTCCCCAACCCGTTGGATCCGCCACCTGCGATACGAATGGAAGCATCGCGGACCGGTCATCACCAGCATTATCATCACAGTATGCGTGCTGATGTGGCTGGTGGAACAAATCGCCTATTACGCTGACAAGAACGCGTTCACCGGCATGGTGTACCGCATGGCGTTCATCCCGGCACTGACAGCATCACAACCGTGGACCTTCCTCACCTCCCTGTTCATGCACGCTCCCGGTATCGACGTTTGGCACATCCTGTGCAATATGATCACGCTATGGCTTGTCGCACCCTCATTGGAAAAGCTTCTGGGACACTGGCAGTTCCTGATGCTGTATCTGCTCAGCGGACTGGGAGGTGACGCAGGTACCATGGTCGCCGCCCGTATACTTGACGATCCGCAGTCATGGCTGCAATCCTCATTTGGTGCTTCCGGTGCGATTTTCGGTGTGCTTGGCGCACTGATGGTCACATCTTCGCGCACGCATCTTGACTTGCGGCAACTGATTGTGCTTACGGCCATCAATCTGGTTATGCCGCTCTTTGTTCCGGATATCGCTTGGCAGGCGCATATCGGCGGCCTGCTCACCGGCGCCGGCACGTCCAGTATGCTGGTCGGAACGACAGCAATCCGCCGCGTTCTGAATTATCGCAAGCGCACCATCATCACCATGATAATCATCTTCGTGGTTATTGCAGGCGTCGTACTGCTATCACAGAACACCAGTACGCTGGTCACGCGGCTTTCAGGCTCGCCGATCGTGTTGGACAGCTGAGTGCGGTTGCCGCCGCGTGGGCTGATTCTCGCACGGCGGCAACCGGCAGGTTCGGCTCGATACTGTCACGCTTTCACACGGCTCGGAAGAATGCGGTTCCATTGCGAATCCGGAAGGTGTCGGCGAATTGCGTCATTCGGCGTGGGACTTTTCGCAGTATTGGTGATATTGCGTGTAAACTCCCAAGGGCTTGATTTCGGGCATGTTGGTATTTCAACGTTTTCGTTGTCACATTACCGCCGCATCCCGTGTGCATGCATAAACTCCCGGGAGTTTGCCACTGTTTGTGTCGTCCCCGCTAAAAGTCCCGCATCCTGCGAAGTCCCGGGTCGAATACTGCCGGCGAGCGCCCTCGAAAGGGCACTCTAAACGCACTCATTCGATGGCGACAACCGCCCGGAGCGTGGCTGGAACGGCCTGTTTCCGTGCATTCAAAAACGGCGCGATTGCAACGTTTCGCAGTGTGGAATCGTTGGAATCGCGCCGTTTTGGCGGGGTGTGGGCGGTTACTTGGATACGTTGAACTTGAATTCGACGATGTCGCCGTCCTGCATCACGTAGTCGCGGCCTTCGAGGCGAAGCTTGCCTTCCTCCTTGATGGTGTTCATCGAGCCGTTGGCGGCGACGAAGTCATCGTAGGAGACGATTTCGGCTTTAATGAAGCCACGCTCGAAATCGGTGTGGATTACGCCGGCGGCCTGCGGGGCGGTCCAGCCCTTGTGGATCTGCCAGGCGTGCACCTCCTTCTCGCCTGCGGTGAGGAAGGTCTGCAAACCGAGGATGTCGAATCCGACGCGGGCAAGCTGGTCGAGCCCGGATTCCTTGAGTCCGGCGTCCTCGAGCATTTCACGCGCGTCTGCCTCGTCAAGTTCGGTCAGGTCGGCTTCGAACTGGGCGTTGAGGAAAATCGCTTTCGCAGGGGCCACCAGGTCAGTGAGCTTCTTGCGCAGCTGCTCGTTGCCCAGTTCGGCGTCGTCCACGTTGAACACGTAGATGAACGGCTTGGCGGTCAACAAGTGCAGGTCGTAAATGTCGTCCTTGTTGATTTTGCCGGCCTGCGCCGCATGGTCGATGGTTTCACCGGCTTCGAGGATCTTCTTTGCGGCGTTCACGGCGTTGACGTATTCCGGCGTGACCTTCTTGCCGCGCAGCTCCTTCTCCAGTTTGGGCAGCGCGTTTTCGATGGTTTGCAGGTCGGCGAGGATCAGTTCGGTGTTGATGGTGTCGATATCGTCGGCGGGATCGACTTTGCCGTTGACGTGCACGATGTCATCGTCTTCGAACGCGCGGACGACCTCGCAGATCGCGTCGGCTTCACGGATGTTGGCGAGGAACTTGTTGCCCAGGCCTTCACCTTCCGAAGCGCCCTTGACGATACCGGCGATATCGACGAAGGTGACGGTTGCGGGCACGATTTTCTCGGTGTGCACGAGCTTGGCGAGCACCGGCAGTCGGTCATCCGGCAGGGGCACGATGCCGGTGTTCGGCTCGATGGTGGCGAACGGGTAGTTTTCCGCCAGCACATTGTTGCGGGTGAGCGCGTTGAACATGGTGGACTTGCCGACATTCGGCAGGCCGACGATTCCGATAGTTAAAGACATGCTTTCCAGTGTAGAGGCATGATGGACGTAGCGCACGTGCCGGCACGTCACCACGCCGGCCGGTTCGCACTACGCTGTCAGCCGGCCGGCGTGATTGACCCTGCAGTATTGCACGACAGCCGGTATCAGCCTTCGACGGCTTGTACGGCGGAAATCACGTCACCGCGGAACCCGTGCTGCTCCAACGCGACCACACCACGGATTGTCGCGCCGCCCGGAGAGCAGACCGCATCCTTCATGGCCGCAGGCAGGCGGCCGTCGCTGACTTGCAGGGCGCCCGTGCCTTCGACCATTTTCGCGGCGAGCCGGTATGCGCTGGCCCGCTTGAGCCCGTATTGCACGCCGGCGTCGGCGAGTGCCTCGATGTACATGGCGGTGAATGCGGGGGCGCAACTGGAGATGGTGCCGGCTTGGGACATGTGCGCGGTGTCGACGGTTTCGAGCATGCTGACCGGTTCAAGGAGCGCACGGACCAGTCCCGCCTGATAATCGGTGAGATTATGTTTGTCTTCGATGACGCTGACGCCTTGGCCTACGGCGATTGGCGTGTTGGGGATGATGGAGATGTGCGGGGTGTGATTTTCGAGCACGCTTTCAAGCCGGTCGAAGGTCCACCCCCAGGCGACGCATACGACAATGCTGTTGGCGAGCTCATGCAGGATCGGCGTGACGACCTGTTCGATCAGGTTCGGTTTGACGGCGAGGATGACGATATCGCTTGCTGCGGCGACTTCGGTGGCGCTGCGCATGGGGCGTACGCCGAGTGGTGCGGCGGTGTCTACGAGCTTGTCGTAGTGTCCTGCGCAGGCGAGCATCTGCGAGCCTTCGAGAACGCCGGCGTCCACGAAGCCTTGTGCCATCGCTTGTGCCATCGCACCGTAGCCGATGAATCCTACGGTGATGTCGCTCAATTGTTGGGTCATGGTGTTCCTTTCCTGGGTTGTCGCCGGCGCTGTACCGGCCACGATATGCGTTCAGGTTTCAGCTGCGACGGCAGCGGACGGCTTACCGCACGTCGGCGAGGTCTCCTCGCCCCAAGGCCTCTTGGTATTCGCGGGCGAAGACGCTGGGGTCGGTGCGCAATCCGTCATGCTCGTATTCGTTGGTCGCCCAGTAGTGGCTGTTGCCTACGCGGGACAGGGTATCAAGCTGGAGTGTCGAATCGACGTACATGTCGTCCACATAGACGGTCGCCTGCAGCGGCACCTCGTTGCGTGCGAGCTGGTCGGCGTCGTAGATCTTGCCGAAATGGGTGTCCTGCATGAGGATGTCCATGGCGGCGGCGAAGGGGCGCAACGCTTGCTCCTGCTGGAACATCCACGGGAAGATCGCCTCCCCGGTGAACAGCAACGGCCGTGCGGACATGGAGAATTGTGGTCGGGCGTCGCAGGCGCGTTGGGCGGCCCAGTTGATGGGATGATCAAGCTCGCCGTCCGCATAGATGAACTCCTGGAGCGGCCAGTACAGGGGGCGGGACGCGGTCGTATCCATCACGTGGGTGAGGAATTCGTCGGACAGCGGGGACGCGGTATCCGCGGAACCATCGCCGTCGACAAAGGCCTCGTCGAACAGCCAGTGAATCTGTTCGAAACTCGGCTT
The DNA here is from genome assembly GCF_000741535.1 of Bifidobacterium boum. Classification (GTDB taxonomy): domain Bacteria; phylum Actinomycetota; class Actinomycetes; order Actinomycetales; family Bifidobacteriaceae; genus Bifidobacterium; species Bifidobacterium boum. The sequence continues at coordinate 139,489 of NZ_JGYQ01000007.1, forward strand.
CATGCCGAAGCCGCCGCCCAGCGTCTGCAACCGTTCGACGGTGAGCGGGTCGCCGTTGGGCAGCGCTACTCCCCCTTGTGCAACCCGATCGGCCACGGCGGCGACACGCTCACGGTCCTGCGGGTAACACGCGTAATACTGCATGGTTTTGGATTCCATGCGCGGGAAGGTGTGCGCGTACACGTCATCCGCATCGGCGGGCACGTGCGGGATACCTCCATTGGTGAAGCATGCGGCCAGACCCTGTGGGAACAGGGACAGGTAGCTCAAGGTCAGGAACCCGCCGTAGCTTTGCCCGAGCGTCACCCACGTGCGGCCGCCGAACACGGTCAGCCGCAGATGCTCGAAGTCCCGGATGATCGAATCGGCGAGGAAACGCTTGAGATACGCCGCCTGCGCCTGCGCGTCCCCGATGCGGGACATGACGTGCGAATCGACACGCGAGGAACGCCCAGTACCGCGCTGGTCGGGCAGTACGACCCGGAAATGCCTCAACGCTTCGGCAAGCCACGCGTCCCCGCCGCCATCGGCCATCGGGCGCGGCCCGGCACCGCCCGGCCCGCCTTGCAGGAACAGCAGCAGCGGCAGGTCCTCATGCTCGCGTCCCGCCTCGCACACCACCCGATAGAACAGCCGGATCGTCTCCCCCGACACTGATGCGCCAGGTGTGTTCCCCCGCCAATCCAACGGGACATCGATCGCATGATCCTCAACATACCGCCCCGGAACGTAATACTGCGCCAACGCCGTCACCATGTGCCTCCCGAAAGTGAACCCGAACACGAATCGCTACGCCCACCATAGCCCCACCCCGGCCTTTCATCCTTACGCATGATGGCAATCATGCCCGCCAAACGCTAGGGTAAACAGCATGAATTGGATGACACGGATGACCGCATGGGCGAAAAGCCACGTCTTGGCAGTAGACACGGCGTGCACCCTACTGATCGGCGTGATCCTCCTCCTCATCACGACAAACACCGGGTCCATCCCCGGCGTGTTCTTCTCATGCCCGCCCGCAGTCCGCGTGTTCTGGCAGATCGCCATGCTGATCCCCATGGCCTTACGCCGGTGGAAACCGGAACCAAGCGCATGGGCGATCACGGCGATCACCACCGGACAGCTCATCCTCGGCCCCGCCCTCGTTCCCGCCGACCTGTTCGCGTTGACGGTCCTGTACGCCGTCATTGTGTACGGCAACCCGAAACGCAGCCGCCTGTTCGCATGCCTCGCACTCGCCCTCGGCATCATGGCTTCGCTCGCGCTCGCCGCGTCCAGCAGCCTCGGCCCGGTGTTCGGTTTCGCGTTGTCACCATACCGGGTCTCACTGTGTCAGGGCAACGACCCTCACACGTGTTCGCAGAATTTCCTGGCATCATTCGCGGGCAGTCTTATCATCACCATCCTGTGCATCATCACCGTGATATTCTTCGCCTACTGGCAGCGTGCCCGCAACACGACCATCACGGCGCTCAGGGAACGCAATACGGCGTTGCAGGCCGGGGAGGAGGAACGCCGCCGTATCGCTGCCCTTGCGGAGCGCGCACGAATCGCCCGCGATATGCATGATATCGTCGCGCATACGCTGTCCATCATCATCGTGCAATCCGACGGCGGCAGGTATGCCGGGGCTTCGAATCCGGATATCGCCAAACACACCATGCATACCATCAAGCAGGAATCCGAGCGGGCGATGCAAGATATGCGGCATCTGCTGGGCGTGTTCGGCGAACCTGACCATGCGGATTACCGGCAGGTTTCCACGCTGATTGACGAGGCGCGCCATACAGGCGGTGATATCCGGCTTGCGTACCGGGTTCATGGACAGCCACATCCGGCATGGTTGAGTGAAACCGCCAGTACGGCGATGTACCGGATGGTGCAGGAGGCGCTGAGCAATATTCGCAAATACGCTGGCCCGGATGTCCACGTGAATATCGATGAGATATGGGACATGCAGAAGCTGACCGTCAGTGTCACCGATGACGGCCGTGGCGCGAGCGCCGCCATTGACGGGCACAAGCCGGGATACGGTTTGCAAGGCATGCGTGAACGCATCGCGATGGCGTCCGGGAGTGTGCAGGCAGGCCCGCGACTCAGTGGCGGGTTCGAAGTCACAGCGAGCGTACCATACCGTGATGTACCGGGATACGGCGGCCCCGGGGCGCTCGCCGCACGCGCTGCCGCCGTAGCGACACCGACGGCACGCCCCGCCAACCGCGCTGCTGTCATACATGACAGTGATACGGTTGATGGTGGATCGCACCACGAACGCCATCAGGTCACCCGACCGCCGTCGGCCGCCCCGACACGGGATCGCAAAGCCGCCCGACCGGCAGCCGCATCCTGGATATCCCGGGCGTGGCGACACTATGTAAGCAACCGGCAGGCGACGCCCGTCATGTCCGACGGCACGCGACACGGGGCGAACACCGTTGAACGCATGTCCGGATGGTGGGAGCATCATTACCTGTTCTCCGACATCCTGTCCGGCATACTGATCGCCATCATGTTCAGCTACTCGGGGGTGAACGTGGGCAACAACCTGCAATTCGTGCTTGCCGGGCGCCAAACGGATGCGATCGACCAAACCGTCATATGGATAGTGACCATCATGGTCATGCTGCCATGGATGTTCAGACGCCGGTTCCCCCGTGCCAGCGCCGCCGTCGCGGTCATCTTCGCCCTGATCCAAATCATGGTCATGCCATGCATTCTGTTCGTCAATATCATGACGCTGGGCGTGCTCTCCGCCGTCATACTCTACGGAAACGAACGCACCGTCAGAGGCGCGATCGCCGCCGCCGGTCTCACCACCTGCGCTTGTGCAGCATCGGTTCTGGCTGGGACCATGGGGTACCGCTGCCTGCTGGCGATGCTCGCCGACATTCCCCGACTGGCAAGAACGAACGGCACCATGCTGGTCGAAACCGCTTTGGCATTCGTGGTCATTGCCGCCCTCTGCCTGATCACCATCGTGTCAGCATTGTGGAAACGTTCCAGCGGCAATGATGCGCTCGTCCAGCAGGCCCGGGAACAAGCGTTACGCGAAGAAGCGCATCGCCAGCAGACTCTCGCCGCGAACGTGGAACGCGACCGGATCAGCGCGAATATCCAAAGCGAAGTCACGCAGACACTGCAATCCGTCATCGCCCGCACCGATGCCGGTCTGGCTATGTTCGAGCAGGCGGAGCGGGAAGGCAGCGAACCTGACGCTGATGCGGTACGCAACGCGTTCAAACAGATCGGCGAACAGGGTCGTGAGGCGTTGGCTCGGATGCGTGAGCTACTCGGCGTGCTGCGCAAAACCGGGTTCAGCGATGAAGATCACGATCGTTCGGAGGATATCGCCCCGCTCGCCCCGGTTACCCCGGGGGCCGTATCCGATGCGCTATCTGCCGCCGAAACTGCCGCCACCGGCACCACCGCCGCCACCGCCGAATCCGCCGGATGATCCAGAGCCTGAGGAGCTGAGCGTGGTCTCAACCGCACTCTGGACCTCAACGAACCCGTCATTGAGCTGCGCACCCAGATCCGCGAAAGACGACGGCTCGAATGCCGCGACACCGGACCCGCCGCCTGCTGCAATGCCGGCGATGACGGTGTTGGGCAGCATCGTCGGACGGTACATCCAGTACAGCAAGGTGCCGTCCGCGTGGTCGTCAAGCCATTGCGGGTCGGACAGTTCGGGAACCGCATGGGCAAGTTGGTCCATCACCCGTTCGGACAGGCCGAGCGCCGCGGCATACACCAGGTAGCTGTCCCACAATGCGAGATCGGGCGTCCCACGATCAGTAAAATCGCTGAAATCATTGAGATAGCGCTTGAAAGCGTCCAACTGTGAAGCCAGCTTGCTGCCACGCTCATTCAAACCGGAGAACCGCATCAGGCCCATGCATAGACCCACGCACAACGCGACCGGAAGAATCGTCACCGCCTGCAAGAACAGGTTGTCCGCAAGCAACGCGCAACCGGCCACCAAGTAGATGAACGCGGCGATACTGACGATGATGCTCCCCCGGCCTGCGGGCACGGTGAGGTTCAGCTTCGAGAATTCCTCCTCAAGCAACGCCACCATGGTCCGCTGTTCTTTCGCGCCGTGTTCCCAATCCTTCATCAAGGAACGCATCTGCCGCATGTCGAATACCCGGGTCTTGCCGCGCTCCCCTACTGTTTCAAGGAAATCCAGCAGGTCGTCCTCGCTGTCGCACAGGCGTAGCGCCGCGCGGCCGCCGGGTTCATCGCAGCCAGGTTCGATGACGATGGTCACGTCATCGGGTTTGACGGCGACGGTCGTACGTCCGCCGGACCGGTCCACGCTGTATTCGACAGCCGGAGACTGCCCGACGCCCGACAGTACGGCGGCGCGATCCGCTCCGGACACATCGATGCCATCATACGATTCGGCGGCTCCCGGGAGGATTCTGATGGCATGCTTGGAGGCGAGCGACAGCATGGTGGCGCTCAGCGCACGCGCATTCGTTTGCGAAGAGGTGCAATGCTCGATCAGCGCGTTGAGCCGTGCGGCATTGTTCGGCGTCAGGTCGGGCGGTTCGCGGCGGTATGCGGTGTCCTTGGGGAACGACGTCTTGCACATGTTGCCGCGCAGACAGGCAAGCATGGCCACGCACAGGATGATGCCGATAGTTGCGATAATGCAGGCACGCATGACGAGTTCCCGGCGTTGGGCGTCACGGTGTCGCGCCCAGCTGTCTGCCTTGGCCTGTTCCGAGACAATCAGGCCCTCCCGGTGTTCACCACCTGGCTCATGGCGGGAGACATCGTTCATCTGGGCGGCATCGACCATGGCGACCACGTCGAGATACATGCCGGACTTCACGTTTTTCGCACTGAAATGCACCGTGCCGTCCTTGTCACGCGTGATCTGCGAGTCCGCACCCTCGAAGTGCAGCCAAGTCGCTGAATTCTTCGTCGTGACGCCATCGGGGAAAGTCACCGTCCCCGTGACTTCACCGATCGGGACGGTGTTTCTGGTACCAATCGGCTCCCACTGGAATGCGGCGACATCGTCATAGGCGGTGCAGACCCCTTCGAAGGTCATGGTGATGTCGAAACCCATGCTGTCTGCGTTCTCGGTCACGGGGATATTCCATCCGATCTCGATGGTGGGATATCGGTCCGAATAGCCGCCCGAGGCGTCCGGCTTGTCACGCTCCGGGTCATACGTCTGCGTACCGATTCCGGCCCGTTTGATGTACCAGTGTCCCGCATACGTGGAGTCCCACAGTGGCGTGGACTGGCCGCTGGGCACGATCGGGTCGGCTTGGGTGTAGGTCCTGCCGGTCGTGGTGTCCTTGACGCTCACCCCGGTGATGGCGGTGAGCTGGTCAGGATCAAGACGATACTGCTGGTACAGTTGCCGCCAAGGCTTGTTTCGTTTCTTCAGCGTCACATCGATATGCTCGCGGATTGTCAGATCGCCGTTGCGCTGGACTTCCACCTGATAGTCGACGCTCCGATACGCCATGTCCGCGGAAGGGTGCATTTCGGCGTAGGTCCTGACGATAACGAAGGTGCAGGCGAGCACCACAGCGATCGCAATACCGACCGCCCTTTTCCATGCCCCGGCTGTATACTTCACCGCTCACCACTCCTTGTGGCCTCTCCTCGCGCTTTCTCCAAGCGACCTCTCCCGCCGCGTCGGGCAACGCCGTCGGGGCTTATGCCCGGGCACGCAGTCCGTCATCAAGACGCTGCACACAGCCGCCATGGCAGGCCTCTCATGAGTACCAGTATTCCAACAGTCGAGTACATCGGGGGTCGCCACTGCCGTCGATGTCCGTCCCGCGAACGCATATACGCACGATATGGGACTACATCTGGCGAGCGACCCCGTCACCGGATACAGTGGAGATCATGAATCAACAGCAGCATATCCGTGTAATCATCGCGGACGATCAGGAGCTCGTGCGCGTCGGGTTCGCCATGGTTATCGGCTCCCAAGCGGACATGGAGGTGGTCGGACAGGCCGGCGACGGCGACCAGGCTGTCGAGCTCGTGCAAGAGCTGCATCCTGATGTCGTGCTCATGGACGTACGCATGCCCAGCATGGACGGGATTGAGGCGACCCGGCTCATCACCGGTATGGAATCCAGTTCACCCCGAACTGATGACGACGGTACCGGGCATGTCACCCGTGTCATCATCCTCACCACTTTCGATCTGGACGAATATGTGATGTCCGCCATCAATGCGGGCGCATCGGGCTTCCTGCTCAAGGACACTGAGCCGGAAACGCTGCTGGCCTCCATCCGTACCGTGTATCAGGGCAACGCGATCATCGCCCCGTCCGCAACCAAGCGGCTTATCGAGAATATGGTCGAAGGCAAGCTCGCCCCCACCGAGCAACCCGAGGTTTCCGACGGCACCGGAACGCAGTACACCGATCCGGAACTCGCCGAATTGACCGAACGCGAGCGTGAGGTGCTCATTGAAATCGCGCACGGGCTGAGCAATCAGGAAATCGCCGACAAACTGTTCATCAGCCTGCCGACCGTGAAAACACATGTGGCGCATATCCTCGCGAAAATCAATGCGCGCGACCGGGTGCAGGCCGTCGTGTTCGCTTACGAGAACGGACTGGTCCGCCCGTAGACTCGACACGCCGAACCGTACGCCAGTATGCAGATGCGCTGTGGCCCGCCACTGCTCAAAGTAATGGCGGGCCACAGCGCATCTATCGGCGGTATCTGCAATCCGCGTCCCACCGGTCATCACCGGCCGGCGGGACGTCTGGATCACGCTTCGGCGAGCGCTTCAACCGGCGGGGTCTTGACCGCGCGTCGTGCCGGGAAGACGCTGGCGAGCAGGGCTGCCAGTGCGGCGACGACCAGCACACCGATGTTCAGCTGCCAGTTGGCGACCAGCGCGACTTTGCCAAACGTGCTGAACACCATGTAGGAGCCGACCCAGCCGAAGGCGATGCCCAGAATCTCGCCTACGATGCCGGCGACCAGTGAGATGACCAGCGATTCGACGGCCAGCGACCATCGCAGCTGGCCACGGGTCATACCGATGGCTCGCAAGGTCGCGGATTCGCGGGTGCGTTCGATAACCGACAGGCTCAACGTGTTGGCCACGCCGATCAGCGCGATCAGCACGGCGACCGCAAGCAGCGCGACCAGAAGCGTGAGCATTGTGTCGACGATCTGGTTCCACCGGACGCGTTCGGCGATAGGACCGGACAATGAGGCGCCAGCGCTTGTGCCGATGATGGTCTGCGCGTTGGTGAGGATGTCCACGGCGGAAGCCTTCGACGTGTCGACCGCGGCGAGGATGATATGCCCGTCCGCCTGCACTTGCTTGGTCTGGAAATAGGATTCGTTGACGAACAAGGTGACGATGACATTCGGATCGACATTGCGGTAATCCCTCTGGGTGACGATGTAGGTCAGCGTGTTGGCATCGGATGCGCCATCGCTGCCGTCATCGTGTGAAGCGCTGAAGCTCACTTCGTCGTTCTTGAACGAGAAGACCTTGCCGGTGAACGACGAGTATGTGGGAGCCAAGGCCTTGCCTTCGTCAAGACTGACCCCGCTGAGATTCGCGTGCAGCACCTTGGACAGCGTGGCGGTGTCGGGCACGCCGATCAGGGTGGCGCTGCGCTCTTCGCCGTCGATGATGACGCTGCCGCGGGCGATGGGCGCGTACAGTGTCGTTGTCACGCCGTCGATCTTGCCGATCTTGTCGGCGACGGACTGGCTCAGTGTGCTGCCCTTGGCGATCATATCGACGCTGTAGTGCGTGTCGAGCGTGTTGTTCATCGTCTGTTTGGCGCAGGCGGCACCGGTCCCGATGCATGAGACGAGTGTCACGCCGATCAGCAGGGCGACACCGGTGGATGCGACACGCCTCGGGTTCTTTTGGATATTGGCATGCGCGATTTTCGCGGCAGGACCGAACAGTGCGGCGAACGCGCCGCCGAGACGCATAAGCAGCGGCATCCAGAAGGCCGCGGTGACCACCAGACCGATAAAGATCAGGGCGCAGCCTGCGATGGCGGACAGCAGCATCGTCGGATAATCGTCGCTCAGATTCGAGGAGGACATGGACGAGCGGAGCGTCATCACCGCGCCGACGGTCAACACCGCACCGAGGATGATCAGCAGGAAGCCGATGACGCCCCGGACGATGCCGGCACGCTTGTTGTCGCTGATATCGATGGGGCGCAACGCCTCCAATGGGGTGACTCGCGTGGCGGAACGCGCGGACCCGATCGAGGCGAGCACGGTCATGATGACACCGAACGCGAGCGGAATCACGAAGACCTGCCATGTGAATACCAGTCCGCCGGTCATGCCCAGGCTCTTGAGCGCGTGGCTGTGGACGACGATCGCCATGATCGCGGAGCCGAACGCGATGCCCAGTACCGAAGCAATCACGCCGAGGATGCCCGCCTCGCCGATGACGGAACGGTACAACTGACCTTTTTGCGCGCCGATCGTGCGCAGCAACGCCAAGGTGCGGCGGCGTTGGGCGACCAGCACTTGGAAGGTGTTGGCGATGACGAGCGCCGCCACGAGCATCGCGAGGATGCCGAAGCACATGAGGAACACCGTGACGGCGTTGGTACCGGATTGGCTGAGCGCCTTGAGCGCCTCATCCCCCGCTTTCTGCCGGGTTTCGATGCTGTAGCCGTTCGGCAGTTCCTTCTTGATCGATGCGACGGCGGTATCGGCTTTGGTTTCGTCGATGTCCAGGGTCATGCCGGTGAACATGAGGTCGGATTCGCTGTCCGCCCCCTCAAGGTTCGCCAAGGTTTGCATGCTGATGACAGCGGCACCGCCATAGGCGCCGAATGCGCCATTGGCGTCTTCGGTGAAGCCGCTGACCGTCAACTCGACGGAATCGCTGCCTCTCATGCCGGAACCGTAGTTCGCGGCGAGGGTCACCTTGTCGCCGATGTTCACCGACAGCTGGTCGGCGAGCTTGGCCGGCAGTGCGATTTGCTTATCCCCCGTCGGCTGATGGCCTTTGACCATGGTGACCGGCAATAGGCGGTCATCGCTCGACGCGTTGATGGCGAGCAGCGTGGCGCTGTTGTCTCCCGTTGATGCGTTGACCGGAATGCTCTGCTGGATGTACGTGGATTTCACACCGTCGGTGGAAGTGATCTGTTTGGTGTTCACCTCACCGATGGTGGGCGGTATCGAGCCTGATCCACTCATCTTGGACGTGCTTTGGATGATGTAATTCGCTTGCGCATACTGGGCGGTCAGCTGGGTGCGCAGCGAATCGTTGAGCGTGTTGCCGAACAGGAAGGTGCAGGCGATGAACGCCGTACCGATCAGGATGGCGATTCCCGCAGGAATCAGCATCTTCATGTTCTTTTTCATCATTTTGATCGTAATCGACCACATGGGAGTGTCCTTGCTTGTCTCGTAATACTCGTTCAGCGGTTGAGACCGTCATCCATGACGGCGGCAGGCGGCTGGGACACGCCTTCAGCCAGGTTGAGCGTGGCGCGTCGGCGCTCCTGCATGAGCAGCTCGCTCATCTGGTCGGCGCTCGGATGATCGACATCGGCGACGATCTGACCGTCGGCGAACACGATGGCACGGTCCGCGTAGGAAGCAGCGACCGCATCATGCGTGACCATGATGATGGTCTGTCCCAGCTCCTTGACCGAACGTTTGAGGAAGCTCAGCACTTCCGCGCTGGAAACCGAGTCGAGATTACCGGTCGGTTCATCCGCGAACACGACCGACGGCTTGCTGATGAGAGCTCGTGCGATGGCGACTCGCTGCTGCTGGCCGCCGGACAGTTCGTTCGGACGGTGGCCGAGACGTTCACGCAATCCCAGGGTGTCCACCAGCATGTCGAACCACTTGCGGTCAGGCTTCTGTCCGGCAAGGGTCAACGGCATCAGGATGTTCTGCTCGGCGGTGAACATCGGCAGCAGGTTGAAACTTTGGAAGATGAAGCCGATCTTGTGACGGCGCAACAGGGTCAGCTGCTTGTCATTCATCGTAGTGATATCGGCGCCGTCGAGCAGGATATGGCCGCTGGTCGCCGAATCAAGGCCTGCCAGGGTGTGCATGAGCGTGGATTTGCCGGATCCGGACGGTCCCATGATCGCGGTGAACTTGCCTCGTTCGAACGTGACATTCACGTTGCGCAACGCGTGGACCGCGTTCTCGCCGGCACCATACACCTTGACCAGGTCGACCGCTTCGACAGCAATAGGATTCGGGGTTGCCATGGCTCTTCCCTCCATTCATTCGTCCGGAACCTTTCCTGGACGGTATGGTTCCAATGTACCGAAACGAGGCGGGAACGCCCATCATGCGCGGGATGGAAAACGCGCATCATACGGCATCATCCCCAAGGATGAGGCGGAAACGGGTGTATGGGTGGAATCCCTGAGCGACGAGGGTGCCCCCCGACCGGCAGGCGTAGCGCCTGTTCAGCACTCAGGACAGCATCATGATGACCACCGCGATCGCGGTGAGCGCAACCGTGACCGCCAGTATCCCCCAGTCGGCGGGCCGCATTGCCAGCCGCACCCGGTAGGAGCGTTTGACACCCGGCAGTCCCAGGCCACGCGATTCCATCGCCCAGCCGACGCTGCGGCTCATCCGGAACGCGCGGATCAGCACGGCGACAATCACCGGAACCCACGCGCGCGCCCGCGCCAGCATCAGCGTGAACGGGTTGCGGATGCCCCGCATCCGCGCGCCTTCACCGGACAAGTCCAAACCGCGGGCGCGTTGTGCGTCACGCACTTGGGTGACGATCCGCGCGAATACCGGAATGTAACGTAATGCAGTCGCCAACGTCAAACCGGCACTGTACGGCATGCCTACGGCGACCGCCCCACGGATGAGTTTCGCTTGGCTTGTGGTGAACAGGGTGAGGAAGCATGCGAAACCGAGCGCGGGAATACGCAAGCCCATCACCGCTGCCATCACCAGGTTCTCCCGGGTCAACCGCAACCAACCCCAATCGGCGATGACATGGGTGCCGGACCGGTCGAATATCGGCCACAACACCACGATGAGCGCGATGATGACGGCGAGAATGCGCCACACCCACACGATGTTCTTCCAGGGAATATGGTCGGTAAGCAGCATGATATGTTCAAGCGCCAGCACGCCAAGGATGAACGGCCAGCTTCGCCACACCAGGCACAGGACCAGCAAGGCGAGCGACATCAGGAATTTGACGCGTGGATCGGTGCGGTGCAGCCAGCCGTCGCCGGGTACATACAGGTCAGCGTCCATCAATCCGCCTCCCCGTCAGTCCTGCCGGATGCCACGGATCATCTGCGGCAAGCGCCAAACGTCCGCAAGCACGCAACCGGCCATCATCCAAGGTGATGAGCATGGTGCACCGTTCACGGACCACACGCATATCATGGCTGATCATCACCATGGTGGCGCCTTGCCGGTTGCGTTCCGACACGGCATCCAACATCATGCCGGACAGGCGACGGTCAAGCCCGGCGGTCGGCTCGTCAAGCACCACAATCGGCGTGTCCATGACCAGCACGGATGCGAACGCGACCAGTCGACGCTGCCCATACCCTAAGGTGGCCGGCGACTGGTCGGCGACATCCTCAAGGCCGAACCGGGTCAGTATCCGGTCTACACGCCGGTCGATCTCGTCGCGCGGCACTCCCAGGCACGCAGGACCGAATGCGATTTCATCGCGTGTGGTGGAACAGAAAATCTGATGGTCGGGATTCTGGAACGCAACCCCGACATGGGCGGCCATTTCGCCGACACGATGACGGGACACGTCAAGACCGTCAACCGTGACCGTTCCCGAAGTGGGGTGCAACATCCCGTTGAGATGACGGGCGAGCGTGGTTTTGCCCGAACCGTTGCGCCCGATAAGACCGACGAATTCGCCACGTGGAATAGTGAAGCTGACATCATCGAGCGCCGCGGAATCATTACCGCCTTGAGCATACCGGTAGGTGACCGATTGGAAGCGTATGGCCGGCGCGCTCCCATCGTCGTCTTGATGCACCGGCATCGGGGAGGTTCCCGGCGTCGGAGGTTCGGCTCCCGGCAGTGCGACACCGAGTTCGATCAACCGGTCACGATGGACGGTAAACAATGATGCGTCACTTTGCATGATGATGCTGCCATGGTCAAGCACCATGATGTGGTCGGCGTATCGTGCCAGATCGTCAGTATCCTGTTCGGCCATGATGATGGTCATCTTGCGCTGTGCCCGCAGTTTCTCCACGACGGCGCACACGTCCTGCTTGCCTTCAGGGTCGAGCGCCGCGGTCGGTTCGTCAAGCACAAGTACCTGCGGGCGGGCGGCGAGCGCGGCCGCAATGGCTACTCGCTGCATTTGTCCGCCGGACAAGCTGGTCGGCACGCGATGACGGTACCCGTCCATGCCGACCAGATGCAGCAGGGTATCAATCCGTTGGTCTATGAGGTCGGGATCGACACCGCGGCTTTCCATCGGAAACGCGAGTTCATCCTCCACGCTGGCGCAGAACAATTGGGATTCCGGATCCTGTTGGACGTATCCGACCGCGCTGGAGAGTTGTGCGACAGTGCATTCGGCGGTGTCGTATCCGGCGACGGTCATGCCGCCGCGCATCACCCCGTCTTCAGGGTTGGGGATGATGCCGGCGAACGCCATGCACAGCGTGGATTTGCCTGCCCCCGTAGGGCCGATGATGCCAGTGAAGGATCCGGATTGGATGGCGAAATCCAAGCCGTTCAGCGCTTGGATCGGTTCACCGGTATCGGTTTGCGGCGTGTACCACCAGCTGAGATGGTGCGCCGTGATGATGGGGGCGTCGCTCATATGGGTACCGTTATTCAGTGGCCGGCGCCTGCAGGGGTGTCCGGTTTGGCTGTTGCGGTTTCATCGGAAACGCCGGTCTGCTGGTTGGAAGCGGCGGCATCATCCTCAGGAATCGTGACCGTAGGCTGCACGCCCAGATTGCCCATGCGTACGAGCGGCGGATAGGCTTTGCGGACGGCGGCGAACAGTGCGTATGCGATGACCAGGCCGACTGCCATCTGTCCGGCGTTGCCGGCCACCTCGCCCAAGGCTGGCCCCCAGCCGGAGAGGATGCCGCCGGCAATGAAATAGCCGAATACTTTCCACACGCCGGCGATAACGGAGCCGGCAATCATATTGGCCGGGCGGAACTTGCGCACAATCAGCCCGACGAGCACCGCTTGCAGACCGTCAATGATGAACGTGAATACCGCCCACTGCGGGTAGCCGGACAGCAGGTCGGACAATGCCGGTCCGAGCCCGCCAATCACACCGCCGACCCACGGGCCGAACGCGTAGGCGGAAAAGAAGATCATCGCGTCGGACAGGTTGAGATACCCACGTGTCGGTGTCGGTAGTTTCACCAGCATGGTCATCACCGTGGTCAGGGCGGTCATGATGGCGATCAGCGGAATCATGCTTGCTTTGAATGTGGTTTTGGATTGTGCAGCCATGTGTTCCCTCTCTTCAATACCATAGGCGTGTGATACGCCACTATGCCGGCGCATCACACGCATATCTTACGTAAGCTGACCGCTGGTACGTCTGTTCGCGTCCATATCGTGTGGACGTGCGCGTGGCTCAGCTGTTGACTGTCAGCTTGTAGTAATCGGGCAGCCCCATGTAGTTGAAGGACAGTGACCCGACCTGCTTGCCGGCTGCCGCCGTGACATTCGTGTACCACAGCGGGATCACGGGAAGGTCTTGGAACAGCTGTTCTTCGGCCTTGTGGTAGTAGCTGATCGCCCCGTCAAGGGTGGTTTGGCGTGCCGCCTGGTCGATGAGCGCGTCGAATGCGGCGCTCTTGTAGTCGCCGTTGTTCAGGCCCTTGCCGTCCGCGGACGCGGAATCGTAGGCTTGTACCAGGTAGCCTTCCGGATGCGGGTAGTCCGATTGCAAGCCTTGGATGAATGCGGCGCCGACGGTCCTGTTGTGGATGGCCGTGCTCAGTTCCTTGGAGGTTGAGAAGATCAGCGGTTGCGCGTCGATGCCGAGCGCGTTCCTGATGGAGTTGCAGATCGCATCGATCCACGGCTTGTTGCCGCTGTCGGTGCTGTAGGCGAGTCGGAAGGTCCCTTCCCACGGGCTGATGGCGTCGGCCTGTTTCCACAGTTTCTTGGCTTGCTGCGCATCATAGTCGAGCACTGAGGCCCCGGAGAGGATTTGACTGTATCCGGCGATGGTCGGAGCGGTGAAGTCGGTCGCCTTGGTGGCGGTACCGTACAGGACCTTCTTGATAATGGATTCGCGGTCGACGGCGTGGGCGATGGCCGCCCGCCGCAACGCGCCCTCCTTGCCGGAGAAATGCGCCATGCTCTGGGGTATCGTGAAGGATTTGAAGCCGGGTCCGGGCTTGCTTACGGTTTGCAACTGTTCTTGGCTGTAGGTTTTCAGCGCGCTTGACGGAATCGAATCCAACACGTCGAGATTGCCGGCCAGCAGGTCGGAGTATGCGGCATCGAGACTGGTGTATAACTCGTAGGTCACACCCCCGTTCTTCGCTTTGCGCGGCCCGGTGTACTTGGGGTTGGGTACGAGTTTGATTTCCTTGTCGTGCGACCAGGAGGCGAGCTTGTACGGCCCGTTGCCGACCGGGTGCTCGCCGAACGCGTCGATGTTCCTGTACGCGCTTTGCGGCAGCGGCAGGAACGCGACGTCGCCGACCTTATACGGGAACGAGGAGTCCGGGGCGGCGAGTGTCACTTCAAGCGTGGTGTCGTTGACGGCCTTGAGCCCCGATAATTGGGCGTTCTTGTCGCCGCTTTCGTCTTGCAGCGCATCATAGCCCTTGATGGTGGAGAAGATGGCGGCACCGAGCTGTCCGTTGGCTGCGTTCGCCGCAAACGACCATGATTTCGCGTACGTGGAGGCGGTGATCTTCTCTCCGTCTGAAAAATGCAAGCCGGATCGTAATGTGATGGTGTATCGGGAAGCATCGGCGTTCGGCGTGATGGATGTGGCGTCCGCATAGATGAGTTTCCCCGCGGCATCGAAGGTGACCAGGCCTTCATACAGTTGCGTGACGACCTTCCAGCCGGCAAGGTCGTCGGTATTGCTGGGGATCAGCCCTGCAGCGGGCTCGACATTGTTGACGGTGACGATGCTTTTCGCCGGCGCGGAAGCGGATGCGTCGGAGGATGTGCCGCCGGAGCAGCCTGATACGAGCATTGAGGATGCGGCAAGCACCGCTACGGCGGCCCTTGTAATCAAACGATGCATAGTCTTCTTCATGTGTCGGTTCCTTCTCTGGGGAAATGCCCGCACCATAGGTGCCGCGACCATAGCGTTCTATCAGACTACACTCCAAGGTATCGAGGACATTGCGCCGAGAACGCAATTGCGATGGCATGCCTGTAGCCGCTTCCAAGCGCCGCTCCAGACAAGACAGCGCGGGTGCGGTGACGTCGTATCACCGCACCCGCGCAACCAATCGCATGCTGATTATGCCCTACCGGTCATGTACTACTTGGCGAGGCCGGATTCGCGCAGCGCTTTGAAGCCGCCTTCGAGATCCTCGATGATGTCATCGATGTTCTCCAAGCCGATGGACAGACGAATCGTGCCCTGATGGATGCCCTGATCCTCAAGCTCCTCCGGGGACTCCTGGGAGTGCGTGGTGGATGCCGGGTGCACGACGAGGGACTTGGCGTCGCCGACGTTCGCCAGCAGCGAGAACAGGTGCAGGTTGTTGATGAACACGCGTGCCGCGTCCTTACCACCCTTGATGTCGAAGGTGAAGATGGAGCCGCCGCCGTTCGGGAAGTACTTGGCGTACAGGTCGTGGTCGGCGCGTCCCGGCACGGCCGGGTGGCTTACGGACTCGACTTCCGGCACGGTCTGCAGGTACTCGACGACCTTCAAGGCGTTCTGCACGTGGCGTTCGACACGCAGGGAAAGCGTCTCGGTGCCCTGCAGCAGCAGGAATGCCGCGAACGGGGAGAGCGTGGCGCCGGTATCGCGCAGCAGGATGGCGCGGGCGCGGGTCACGAAGGCCACGGGGCCGAGGGCCTCATAGAAGTTGAGGTTGTGGTAGGAAGGATCCGGCTCCGTCAAGGTCGGGAACTTGCCAGGCACCGCAGCCCAGTTGAACTTGCCGCCCTCGACGATCACACCGCCGAGCGTGGTGCCGTGGCCGCCGATGAACTTGGTGGCGGACTCCACCACGATGTCGGCGCCATGCTCGAGCGGGCGGAACAGGTACGGGGTTGCGAAGGTGTTGTCGACGACGAGCGGCAGGTTGTGCTTGTGGGCGAT
Source organism: Bifidobacterium boum (assembly GCF_000741535.1). Lineage (GTDB taxonomy): Bacteria > Actinomycetota > Actinomycetes > Actinomycetales > Bifidobacteriaceae > Bifidobacterium > Bifidobacterium boum. The sequence goes on from NZ_JGYQ01000007.1 coordinate 155,737, forward strand.
GTCGGCGATGGCTTCGATGTCAGCCAGGTCGGCGTTCGGGTTGCCGAAGGTCTCGATGTAGACGAGCTTCGTGTTGTTCTGGATGGCGTCCTCGAAGTTCTTCGGATCGCTCGGCTCGACGAAGGTGGTGTTCACGCCGTCACGCGGCAGCGTGTGGCGCAGCAGATTGAAGGTGCCGCCGTAAATGTGCTTGGAGGCCACGATATGGTCGCCGGTCTGCGTGATGTTGCGCACCGCGTATTCCACGGCGGCGGCGCCCGAGGCGACGGCGAGGCCGGCGGTGCCGCCTTCGAGCGCGGCGATACGATCCTCGAACACGCCCTCGGTGGTGTTGGTCAAGCGGCCGTAGATGTTGCCCGGATCCTGAAGGCCGAAACGGGCCTCGGCATGATCGAAGTCATGGAAAACGTAGCTGGTGGTCGCGTAAATCGGGACCGCACGGGAATCGGTCGCGGGATCCGCCTGTTCCTGGCCAACGTGCAGCTGCAGGGTTTCGAAACGGTAGTGGTTGTTCTTTTCAGCCATAATGGTGCTCCTTGGATTGATGGTGTGATGGCCTATCCGTCTTGCCCTCACGTTCCTGTTGTGCAACCGGCTCGTTGAGGTGTTGATTGAGAGATTAGGACACCCGGACAAGCCCTGCAAGGGCGTTGTTATCGCGCTTAGCTATAACCACTTCATCAAGCTTGAAATCAAGGGAATCAGCAACATCGAACGAAGCGAAAAACTTGCCTGAACGTACGCGACACGCCGGGCGTGCGACGGGAACGCGACACCGATGGACGGCACAGAACCGGGACGAAAGCCGGCAGGACAAGGCCGCAGACTACAGTCGTTGACGACGCGGCCGCAAGCCGGCGCGCAGAAAGGCTTCCCATGACTCAAAACACGACCACCAATGATGCAATCACCCCAGACGTGACGCTCTACCAGCGCGATCCGAAGTACATTCCCCGCGTGGCCGCGGTGCACGATATGTGCGGCTACGGCAAATGCTCGCTGACCGCCGCGATTCCGATCCTGTCGGCGGCGGGATGCGACGTGTGCCCCGTGCCGACCGCCTTGTTCTCCGCACATACCAGGTACCGGGTCTTCACCATGCATGACACGACCGATATTCTGGAGGGTTACCTTGACGCGTGGCGGCAGGAGAACGTCGATCTTGACGGCGTGTACAGCGGTTTTCTGGGATCGGCCGATCAGGTCGCCATCATCAAGCGGCTGTACCGGGAATACCCGCATGCGTTGCGCTTGGTCGATCCGGTGATGGGCGATGGCGGCGAGATGTATCCGACATACACGGCGCAACTATGCCAAGCCATGGGCGAACTGGTTGATGGCGCCGACGTGCTCATGCCGAATCTGACCGAGGCGAGCATCCTGACCGGTCAGGACTATCCGGGGCAGAATCTCGACGACGGGCAGGTTGACGACATGCTCGAGGCCCTGCTCGCTTTGGGCGCCAAGAACATCGTGCTCAAAGGCATCGATCGCGGGGATGGCACGCTGCGCAACTACGTGGTGAGCGCTTCCACAGGTATCGCGGGCAAGCGCGAGCTCGTACACGACAAGCTTCCTTATATGACCCATGGCACCGGTGACGCCTATGCTTCCGCCATGTGCGGGGCAATCATGGCGGGACGGGGCTTGGCCCAATCCGCGAGGATCGCCGGCGAATTCGTCCGCCATGCGATGCTGCATACCATCGACCAGCCGCATCATGAGGAGCGTGGTGTGAATTTCGAACTCGATCTTGGCGATCTCACCGGCCTGGTCAACAGCTGAACCAGCGGTACAACAAGGTGAAAACAGTGTAATATCAAGGTTCATCATCTTCTGACCACATTGCCCCGGCGGGCTGGCGGCACAGCTTCGATGCATGATGCAATAGCGGCATGGACTACACCAACCCACTATCATCATCCTGCAGCTATCCACACGCGCACACGCAAGTCACCGACTCCATCGAACGTGCCCGCGCGACCCTGCTTGAGCCGTCCACGTCGGCGAAAACACTGGGGACGGCCGGCGAACAGTACGCCGCGTACACGTTGATCGCCGACAACTGGCATCTTCTCGCCTGTAATTGGCGTACACGGTACGGCGAAATCGACTTGATCATGCTTGCCGACGATTTGACGCTCGTCTTCGTGGAGGTCAAGACGAGACGGTCATCCCGGTTCGGCACTCCACAAGAAGCGGTGCATGCCGGCAAACAGGCGGCGTTGCGGAAAACCGGCCGCCTATGGCTCAGTGAGCATCATGATGATCGCCCGTATTATCGCGCAATCCGTTTCGATGTCGTCAGCATTGAAATCCGCGACGGCGATATCCATGTGCAGCATATCCGCGGGGCGTTCTGATGGTACGGATCGGCAGCGCCTCATCTGTCGGCTTCCTCGGATTGCGCGCCTTCACCATACACATGCAGGCGTTCGTATCCCAAGGATTGCCCTACTTTTCCATCATCGGGCTTCCTGACGCGTCACTGAGCGAAGCCCGCGAACGGGTCAAGTCCGCGTGTCAAGCCGCCGGTTTTGAATGGCCGCAAACCAGGGTGACGGTGAACCTCTCCCCCGCATCCATGCCCAAACGCGGTTCAGCGCATGATCTGGCAATCGCGGCGAGCGTATTGGGCGCGGCGGGGAAAATCACCGGTGACGCCCTGGCACGGACCGTCATGCTTGGCGAAGTCAACCTTGACGGCAGCGTACTGCCGGTACCCGGCGTGCTTCCCGCTGCACTGCACGCCAAAGCATGCGGCATGAACCGGATCATCGTCCCGGAAGCAAACGCTGATGAAGCCCGACTGGTGACGGATATCGCGGTGACCGGCGTGCGGCACGTCGGCGAGCTGATTGAACTGCTGGGCGGTGAAGCACGGTACACGCTTTCCGATCTGCCGGAACACACCGCGGACGATGGGCACGCCATGGCCATGCCCCCGGTGGGTGACATGGCGGAAGTGATCGGTCAGGATCACACGAAATGGGCGTTGCAAATCGCGGCCGCCGGCGGACACCACGCGCTGCTGGTCGGTCCTCCCGGCGCCGGCAAAACAATGCTCGCTTCCCGTCTTCCCGGCATCATGCGCCCGTTGGATGAGAACGAACAGTTGGAAGTCGCATCGGTACGCTCATTGTGCGGCACGCTGCCGCGATTCGGAATCAGTGATATTCCACCGTATGAGGCACCACATCATAGTGCTTCCGCCGCCGCGCTCGTAGGAGGCGGCAGCGGTATCGCTACACCGGGCGCGATCACCAGAGCCCACCGTGGCATCCTGTTCATGGATGAGGCGCCCGAATTCGCCGCCCGCGCCCTGCAAACCCTTCGTGAACCGTTGGAATCCGGGTGCATCGCCTTATCCCGAGCGAAAGGCACCGCCTGGTATCCGGCACGATTCCAACTGGTTATGGCGGCGAACCCCTGCCCATGCGGCTTCGCGTACGGTACCGGCGAGCGCTGCACGTGTCGCGAACGCGACCGGGTCCGGTATTTCTCCCGGTTATCCGGTCCGATTCTCGATCGGATCGACATTCAGGTGGAGGTGCCCCCGATCAATGAGATTGTCGCCGGCGTCTTGCCCAAGGACGGCAAGGACAGCGCGTCGATGCGGCAGGAAGTCATTCAGGCCCGGGATTGTGCGACGGAACGTTTCCGAGCACAAGGCTGGTCATGCAACGCGCAAGCTGATGGCGTGTGGCTGCGCGCCAACACGTCGCGTCAGGCCATTGAACTGGTCAACCGGGCTTTGGATTCGAGACGGTTGAGTCTGCGGGGCGCCGACCGTGCGATGCGGTTGGCGTGGACGCTTGCCGACATGCAGGGCAAAATGTCCCCGGACCGGCAGGACATGGCCCAGGGTATCGCGTTACGGACGCGTATGGCCTAATTGCCTGGCAGGTCTAACTGTTTCAGGCTGTATTCCATAGCATCGTTATCGACAGGAAAGGACCAGTATGGGGGTATCGGATTGCCCGTGGCAAGCTTCCAGCCGGATTGACGGCACCCTGCCGCCAAGTGATGACACGCTCGCCCGTGCGGCGTTGACCTTCACCGTGGACAGTGCCGACGCGTTGATGTTCGCGACGCTGAAAGGTGCGCCGGACGCGTGGAGCGTGCTGTCCGCATTGTATTGCAGCGCCCCATGGTCGCCGCACGCCCATGATGGGCTGCACAGCTTGGCTGTCAGACAATTGGAATCCTGGTTTGCGGCAGGCACCGCACGGTGGGGCTGCCGCGTGGATGGGCGGGCGATGGGGGCGTTCCGCAAATCGTTGAGCGGATGGCATGGCCGGCTGTACCGGCTGTTCGAGCAGCTTGGAGCCACAACCATGGGTGTTGGCCACATGCCGTGGCGGTTGGATGACCATACTGGCGGCGTCCCGATGCCGCCGGTGTTCGCGCAGCCGCTCCTTGAGGCCGCTACCGGACACGGCAGGTTTTGGATTATCGGCCCGGACAGCCCATGGTGGCCCCGCCAGATTGATGATTTGCCGATCCGGAAGAATTGGGCGGCCCCCTTGTGCTTGTGGGGCATGGGGTACGCTCCCGCATTGCAGGCTTGTGACAGGCCGTTGGCGATTGTCGGGTCGCGTGGCGTCAACGACTATGGCCGTACAGTCGCCCATCATCTCGCCCGCCATGCGGCAGCCGACGGTCACACGGTGGTGTCCGGAGGCGCGATGGGTACGGATGCCGCCGCGCATTGGGGCGCCATCCGTGCCCCGCGAACAGATGGGGGGCGCAGCCGGAGCGACCGTAGCCGTGTTCGCCGGCGGGCTGACCCATATCGGACCGCGAAGCAACCAGCTGCTCTTCGACGCGATCGTCGATACCGGGGGTATCCTGCTCAGCGAGCTCTTCCCCGGCACGATTCCGCAAGCCCACCGGTTCCTGCTGCGCAATCGCATCATCGCCGCCCTCGCGTCCACCGTGGTCATCGCCCAAGCACGCCAACGGTCAGGAGCATTGAACACGGCGACATGGGCGAGCGAGCTCAACCGGGAAATCTACGCAATCCCCGGCGACATCACCACGCCGGGCAATAGCGGATGCAACCGTCTCATCGCCGACGGCAAAGCGCAACTGCTGGCCAGCTACGAATCCGTGGAAGACATCTGCCACAGCCAGCACGCCCCCGCCTATCCAGACACCGCCCGCAGCGACACCGCCGGAACAGTCGGGCAGCAAGCACGTACGCAATCGAGCGACACGCAGGAGCGCTCCCCATCGGATGGATTACAGGAGCGCATCCTGAACGCACTCGGCAACCAACCCATGCGACTCGAAGACCTCCATCAAACGCTGATGCACGATGATGCAACGACACCAGCCGTCCAGGATATACTCACCGCATTGGGGCTGCTGGAACTCGACGGCATGGTCGAACACACCGCCGGCGGGGTCAAGCGTGCCACTGGCAGCGGCTGAGATCAACCCGCAACCCCGGCGCCCCGGCATTGCCACGCTCGCAAGGCTCCACGAACGTCACGCCTTCGCTTCGCAGCAGGGCACGCTGCCGGTCGGGACCGCCAAACGCGAACCCTGGGGCGAGCGAACCATCGCGGAACACCACCCGATGGCACGGTATCACCCCAGGTTCAGGATTGGCATGCAACGCGTACCCGACAGCCCGTGCGTTACGCGGCTTACCGGCGAGCGCCGCCACCTGCCCGTACGTGGCAACGCATCCCGCCGGAATCTGTTTGACGATGTCATACACATGGTCGTTGAACGATGCACACATACCGCTATTATCCACCCGCATCCCGTACGGTTCACCTCGCGATGCCCCGCAAATGCCATGCTTCGTCCTGCCTTGTGCGAGAATCAAGAGTATGAGTCCGAAACATGTGGAACAGATGTACGATGCCCTGATTGTGGGAGCCGGCGCCGCCGGATTATCCGCCGCACTCGGCCTGTTGCGTTCCGAACGCATCACCGCGATGATCCAATCGGGAACAACACCGAAGATTCTGGTGATCTCCAAACTGCAACCGCTGCGCTCGCATACCGGTTCCGCAGAAGGCGGTATCGCCGCAAGCCTTGGCAACGTCGCCAAGGACGACTGGCATTGGCATTATTACGACACCGTCAAAGGCGGCGACTGGCTGGTCGACCAGGATGCAGCCCAGCTGCTCGCCCAGGAAGCCCCAGCCACCGTCATCAACCTGGAACGTTCCGGCGTCGCATTCTCACGCACCGCGGACGGGCATATCGCGCAACGCAAATTCGGCGGCCATACCGCACAGTTCGGCCAGCAGCCGGTGCCCCGCGCCGCCTATGCAGCGGACCGGATCGGCCATCAGATCCTTCACACGCTCTGGCAGCAGTGTGTGGCGCAAGGCGTGGAATTCGCCGAAGAATGGTATGTCACCGATCTTGTTCTTAACGAACACCGCACGCAGGTGCAAGGCGTGGTCGCCTATGACACGCACACCGGCACCGTGCATGCGTTGCACGCGCACAACGTGCTACTCGCCACAGGGGGTGCCGGCCGACTGTTCCACACCACGTCGAATTCGTGGGATCTGACCGGTGACGGCATGGCGCTTGCTCTTGAAGCGGGTTTGCAGCTTGAGGACAGCGAATTCGTCCAGTTCCACCCCACCGGGCTCGCCCATACCGGCATCCTGATTTCGGAGGCGGCCCGCGCTGAAGGCGGTGTCCTGCGCAACAGTGATGGCGAAGCGTTCATGCAACGCTACGCGCCGGAGCATGCCGATCTTGCCGCCCGCGATGTGGTCAGCCGCTCGATTATGGCTGAGATCGATGCCGGCCGTGGTGTTCCCGATCCGAAGGATCCGCAAGGTCCGCACGATTGTGTGTGGCTGGATATGACCGGTATTGACCCTGATCACATGCATGCCGTTCTCCCGCAGGTTGTGGAAACCATCAAAGAGTATGCCGGCATCGACCCGACCAAACAGGCTGTGCCGGTCAAGCCGACCGCCCACTATACGATGGGCGGTATTCCCATCACCACCGACGGTGAAGTGTACACGTGGGTTGACGGTGAACGCCGTCCGGTTGCCGGACTGTACGCTGCCGGCGAATGCTCGTGCGTCAGCGTGCATGGTGCGAACCGGCTTGGAGGCAATTCCCTGTTGGATGCGTGCCTGTTCGGCAATCGGGCGGGAGCCGCATTGGCGTCGCGCATCGCCGACACGATGGGAACGGACGACACCGTGACCGTCCACAGCACGACGGACGACGAAACGACTGGCGCAAGCCCGTCCGATGATGCTGTTGCAGCAGCAGCCAAGGCACGTCGCAACGAACTGCAAACCCTGTTGACGGCTGGCGGCGAAGCCGATGACCGCGCTGACGCCGAATCCACGCCCCAGCAGCCAGCGACGAAAGACGACAACGCGTATCAGCTGCTCGCCGATCTTGGGGCCGCGATGGAACGCGCGCTCGCAGTACGCTGCGACAGTGCAAGTATCGATGCCGCACTCCAACTGGTTGACGGCGAGTTCGCCACACGCGCACGCGCATTGCATACGCACAGTGACGCGCCGGCGTTCAATCAGGAAATCACCGCGATTTGGGAGGTCCGGCATATGCTGGAGCTTGCCCGCACGGTGTTATGCGCATCCGACGCACGTCACGAGTCACGCGGTTCGCTCAAGCGCACTGATTATCCGGAACGCGACGATGAGCATTATCTCGCTCATTCGATGACATCGCGCGACGGTGCAGTGCAATGGCAGCCTGTGCATATTGTGGATATGCCCCCGCAGCGGCGTGACTATTAATCGGGCACTGGTTGTGGCACACTATATTCGGTTCGGACAACAGGAGGCTGGCAATGAATGGCAATGACGAGACTCGTGCCTTGGTGACACTTCGCGTGCATCGGTTCACCCCGCGCGCTGAACGCAACCGTTCTCGTTCCGGCAGCCCGTTCGCCAAGCAGAGCTCGCCCTTCGGCTCTTCGAGTGCCCGTCGGCCTCGAGGCAAGCAATGGGTTCAGGATTATGAGCTGTCCGTGCTTCCGGACACGACGATTCTCGACTGTCTGCTCACCATCAAACGCACGCAAGACCCCAGTCTCGCATTCCGTTACTCGTGCGGCCACGGCATGTGCGGCTCGGACGCCGTAGCAGTCAACGGCACTCCCACGCTGCTGTGCACGGCGAAAGTCAAAGACTGGGCGACTCCAGACCGTCAAGCGGCAATCGATGATGACGGGTTCCGTAAGACCGCAAGCGCTGACGATGCGTCGCCCGCACCAGTGCAGGGCGGCAACTCCCTCGGTGTCATCGAATTGGCTGCGTTGCCGGGATTCCCCGTCCAGCGTGACCTGATCGCCGATATCGATCCGATGCTCGAACAGATCAAACGGCTCAAACCCTACCTTCAAGCAAGCGGTAAGCTCGCTACCACGAAGGACGGCAATGTCGATGTCTTCGAATATTTGCAACAGCCCGAACAGCTTGCCGCGTACGAGACACTCAGCAATTGCATCGCATGCGGCGTATGCGAAGGCAGCTGCCCCGTGTTCGCTGGCGGCGAAGCGTTCATCGGTCCGGCCGCCCTTATCACCGCTTCACGCTTCATCAATGATTCACGCGACACCGCTGCCGATGCCAGAATGGACGCAATCGACACCGCCGACGGTATTGCGGCATGCCAGTCGGTGCGCGCCTGCTCGCGTCAATGCCCGCGCGGCATCGACGTGGGTGAGGAGATTTGGCAGCTCATCGCCAAGGTCAAAGAACGCCAGTGACCGCTCGCATGCGGTACACTGGACTTGCCCCGCATGCCGGGGCACTGTTATGTAATGGGGACACACGTCATGGAATACACCTCACCGTCATCGTTCACCGCAGCATGGTCTTACATTGAAAACCATGCATTGGAACGGCAATCCCCCGCTCTTCAGGAGGCGCGCCTTCGTGCCGCCGAAGCGGGATTGCCACAAAGCTCAGCCGCACAGACAGCACTGCTGGGGGCTCTCGCCCGTTGGATAGACGCGACATCGGTGATTGTCATCGGCACCGGAACCATTGTCGAAACCATACAGCTTCTTGACGCCCTTGGCGAGCGTGGACAAGTAACCACCGTTGATTCATCCGTGCAAGGCATCGCCCTGATCCGCACCCTGCTGCGTGGCGTCCCGGACGGCACCCAAGCGACTTTGCGGGCGGTGAACGCGCCAGCCCACGTGTTCCTCCCTCGATTGAACGCAGAAGATTACGATCTTATCGTCGTTTCCGGCGATGCGGACAACTATCCTGCGGCGTATCTTCAAGCACCGCGGCTGTTGAAGCACAGCGGCATGGTCGTATTCACCGACATGCTCGCGCTCGCCCGGCAGGAGGACGACGGGGTGCTTGACCCGGATAACCACAGCAAGAAAGCCGATATTGTGCGGCAATTGCTTGACGATGTCGAAGCGGATGACCGTTTCGACAGTACGCTCACCTTCAGCGGGACCGGTCTGCTGCTGGCACGAAAACGCTGACACTCCAGCTCCGGCCGGCTTGCACATGATATACAAGCCGGCCGGAGCCTGCCTTAGACGCATCACGTGCAAGTCGTTCACACTGTCAGCGCCCGCCGAGCGCCATATCCACCGCCTCATTCGCATCATCAGTGAACCGTACCAAATGCGGGTCAAGCGGCGAAATCATATGCCGCTCCTCAACCGTTGTCGTCACCCAGTCAAACAGCCCACGCCAGTAAGCCGTATCGAACAAGACGATTGGCATGGATTTGACCTTGTGCGTTTGGACGAGCGTGAGCAGTTCGAACATTTCGTCCAGCGTGCCGAAGCCGCCGGGGCAGACGATAACACCCGACGAGTATTTCATGAACATGGTTTTGCGTACAAAGAAGTACCGGAAACTCATCCCGAGATTCACCCACTCGTTGAGCCCCTGCTCATGCGGCAGTTCTATACCCAAGCCGACCGACTTGCCGTTCATCTCGCAAGCGCCACGGTTCGCGGCCTCCATAATGCCCGGCCCTCCCCCGGTGATGACCGCATACCCGGCTTTGGCGATTCTCCCGCCCATAATCCGCGCAGCATGGTAGGCAGGATCATCACGGGATGTGCGAGCGGATCCGAACACGCTGATCGCCGGGCCGAGTTCCGCGAGCGCGCCGAACCCGTCGACGAATTCCGCTTGGATGCGCAGCACTCTCCACGGATCCATATGCAGCCAGTCGGTAGGCTGGTTTTCGCGCAGCAGATTCGCAGTGGCGCTCTCTTCGGGGATCATCCGGCCGCGCAGCATGACCGGGCCGGACATATAGGTCATTTGATCGTCCGTCTCGTCTTGGCTGGTTTGCGATGCCGGTGTCGAAGGTTCCGTCATATCTGTCATCGGGGTACGCTCCTTACGTACGTGGTAGGTGGATTATTGCTGATGGGTGGCATGATCATGCTTGTCCGGGAACAGCGTGCTGCTGACGACTTCCGTACCATCAGACAGCACACTGACAGCTTCCGCGGTTGCATCCTGATCACGCACCGGAAGGGTTGACGTTTGCGGAGCGGACTTGGCGAGTTGCTCATACTTCTTGGATTGTCGGCTGAGCAATATGCCGGATATCACCGCAGCCAGCAAGGATGCCATCAGCACACCGAATCGCGCTTCAGCAGACAATTCGGCATCCTTGTAGGCGAGTGTCGCGATCAGGAACGACACGGTGAAACCAATGCCGCATGCGCAGGCCGCCGGGAATAAATCCCGAACGTGGAGCCCTTTCGGCATACTCAACCCTGTGAAACGCGTCGACAACCATGCGGTAAGCATGATGCCTAACGGTTTGCCGACGACCAAAGCCACCACAATGCCGATGACAATCGGCGACACGAACAGCAGCGCGGACAGTGAGCCGAGATGCACGCCCGTGGCGAACAGCGCGAAGATCGGCAACGCCAGCAGCGCCGAGAACGGCTGCAACTTGTCATGGTAGCGTTCCGCCCGAGGAGACGCCTCGCCGTACATTTCCCTCGCCGGAGTGAGCAACCCCACCAGCACACCGGCGAGCGTAGGATGGATACCCGCTTCGAACATCATGACCCATGCGAGAATGCCGACGGCCCCCACCGCCAGCCATGGCACGCGCTTGCGGCGAACCAGCAGATACCAAGCGACAGCGCAAGCCGCGATGCCAAGGAACCAATACCAGCCGTTGAGTGAGGAGAAGAACACGGCGATCAGAATAATGGCCAGCAAATCATCGACCGTGGCGAGCGTCATCAGGAACGCCCTGATCGACCCTGGCAACGCTTTGGCGAACAAGGCGAGCACGGTCAGCGAGAACGCGATATCCGTAGCCGTCGGGATCGCCCATCCGTGCGATGCCGTGCCAAACGGTACGACAGCACCAGTCGCGATGGTCATACTGCCGGCAGCCGGCGGCGCAAACTGCGAGTACAGGCTGATCACCGCGATGAACAGGATCGGCGGAACCAGCATGCCTCCCACAGCGCACAACATCGGTACGGCCGCCGCTTTGGGATTGGCCAGCGAACCGGTGGTCAGCTCCTGTTTGAGATCCAAACCGACCATGAGGAAGAACACCGTGAGCAGGCCATCCTGTGCCCAGTGGCTGATCGGCAGAACCAGATTGGTGCCGGGGATGCCGATGGTGTATTCGGCTACAGCTTCAAACCCGTGGAAGGTCCAAGGCAGGTTCGCGAGCAACAAGCCAAGCAGCGCGAAGCCGAGCATAATCAGACCGGATATGCGATCGGAGGCGGCAATGCGCCTGATAGTTGTCCAAACCCCGCGTCGTTGTGTCATATCGCTCCTTCGTCAGTCCATGCTTGGGCATTCGGCAAAACCATACAGCACCATTGTAAAAAATCGTGCGCTGCTTGTTCCGCCCGGAGCTGACACCGGTGTGTTTGGCGCGATGTGAATGCCCGTCGCGGCGAATGGCTCGGAAACGGGATTCGGTCATCTGCACTTGCGTTCATCATGAATCTGACGCGCAATCGCTTTACCCTGATCGTCGACGAGATATTTTTGCCGCGGCATCGCGTGTTTCCTGTGACTCATTCGGATCGTTGATGACTGGTATCACTGCGGAATTCAAGACCTGCTCATTCGCACCGAAGAAGAGAACCGCGTAAGCGCTCGTCACACCCTCATAGCGGTCACCTGCGATGATGGGTTCCGTGGTTCCGCATGTGATGAGCATCGAACGATGCGATAGCTCATGCTTGACGGTAGCGAGAAAATACAAGTGGGACAACACATCGGGATAACTTGTAATCGCAGTATTGACATAGAACTTATCACGGTTCGTTCTGTCACTTGTATCGCATTGTCATAGACGATTTTCGATTGCTTCGTTACGGCTTCATGCTCCTTGATCTGCCGGTTTTTCGCGGCAACGGTACCCACCGCAAGTACCACAAATGCGGCAACAAGCACGATGGCGATAATGGCATTGGCGTGTGATTTCCGGGGATGTGACGCGTTGAGCAGGCATGCGGTAAACGGGAGCCGGCCGAAAACCCGGAATCGAATAGGGGCCTGTGGACGGTATCGCGTGATTCTGGAGTATAGGATGTGGAGGAACGCGGCGTGATGTGGTTGACGGTGGAAGCGCTGTAGGAACCCGTCGGCCTTGGTGCGGGACGTTGCGGCATTGCGGAATCTTGTGGTCGCATTGGCAGCGGTGGCATTGCCGGACGTTGCGACGGCACTGGTTTTGCTGCTTGGCCTTGCGGCATTGCAGGAATCCCGGAAGTTCCAGAATGGGGCTGGTCGGGATAAGGGGCGTGTGATGGTTCTGGTGTCGGACTCATAGACGATCCTCGTATCCTTCCTCAGACAGATGGGCTCCGTCGCTTCGCTGCTGGTCGATGCTTTCGCCGCGCCCCGAGCAGTATCCCGGGATGTCGTTCTCTTCTTGCGTCGATTATCTTCGATGATTCCTTGATTATTGGAACCGAACCCGCAATGCATGTGGCGCATGCTTGCAGTCAATTTTCCGAGCATTCTCGATCGCTCCACCGCCGGACACACATGTGTGTCTATATCTCCCGTTGTGGGAGATTCTCCGCGAATCGGCAGCTTAGTTGTAAAGTCCCGTGGTTTCGTGGGAGTTCATCGAGGATTTACGGTTTCTAGGGTGTTCTCCCGTCGGCGGTTTCAAGGGCGATTTTCAGGAACCGCGGATTTCCAACGTTCCCGTTGGGACAATATCCGCAAGGACGCCGGATTCCCGCAAACTCCCACGCCGGATACGGGAGAACAGGCACGAACCGGGAAATCCCGACAGTTCTCCCGCATCATCCACACGCCACCGCCCCAATCCCAGCCTCCCCTGCCTCCACCGACACCGACAACCACACCAGCATCAGCAGACACCTCCACCGACACCGACGGTAATCCCAGCGTCAGCAAACGCTTCTGACGACGCTGACGGTTACCCCAGCATCAGAGCAGACGCCTCTGCCGACACTGACAGCCGGCTCAGCGTCGGCAGACGGTTCTGGCGGGCGTATAAGGGAAAAGGGGAAACGGCCGCATCGCAATCGTGATACAGGATTACAGGAATGCTACCGGGGCGGCTCCGCTGTCGAGCCAGGATTCCGTATCCGCAACAGGCACGTCGGATAGTCGACAACGAAGTCCACAGCACCACGTTTCCCTATACGCCCGGCCCCACCACCGGACACACGTGTTGGCCTATAACCCCCATAACCCGATTCCACGGTGGTGGGCGACGAAACACAAAAGCCCTCGGGATTCCGAGGGCTTATCTGTGCGCCAGACAGGATTCGAACCTGCAACCTGCTGATCCGTAGTCAGCTGCTCTAATCCATTGGGCTACTGGCGCATGTGCTTTCTTCGCGCTGATTGCTCAGCTCGTTTCCGGCAACTCCATTACTATACAGCACGCCTCCCGGAACGCCAACTTACGGCGTGTCGCCTTACGGGACAAGGGTTGGGCCTTGTCATCGTGTCTTATGCCCGGCGCGGACCATCACGGTGCGCATCATCATCAGAGCGAACAATGGCGATATCGGCAGTCGGCGCGCCATCATCCCCGCCGACGACGCTCAAGCGCATCCGTTCACGCACATCCGAAAAACGCTGACCGGGCGCCAATGGGATAGGCCTGCCGGTCCCGTCAATGGCGTCGGCGTCGACAACCACGCGCGCGACATCCCGCCATTGCGGCAGGTCATACATCGTATCCTCGAGCGCGCGTTCGATAATCGACCGCAATCCCCTGGCACCAGTTCCCTGACGAATCGCCGTCGCCGCAATGGCTTCGATCGCCGCCTGCGTGAAATCAAGACGAACCCCATCAACCATGAACAGTTTCTGATACTGCTTGATCAGCGCGTTCGACGGATCGGTGAGAATACGCTCAAGGTCTTCCTGTCCCAACGCGTGCAAGGTGGTGATCACCGGCAGTCTGCCGATGAACTCGGGCAGCAAACCGAATGCTTCCAAATCGTCGGCGTTGACTTGGGCAAGCAACTCATCGCCTGTCAGCTCAACATCATGCCAGGATGCGCTGAACCCGCTCTCGTGGGCGCCGATTCTTGACGCGACAATATCCGCCAGTCCCACGAACGCGCCGCCGCAGATGAACAGAATGTCACGCGTGTCGATGTGCACGCTCTCCTGCTCACGATGTTTGCGCGTGCCTTCCATGGGTACGGTTGCGACCGTGCCCTCAAGGATTTTCAGCAGCGCCTGTTGAACGCCCTCGCCGCTGACATCCCGTGTGATTGACGTGTTCTCCCCGCTCTTGCGGGCGATCTTATCGATCTCATCGATGTAGATGATGCCGTGGCGAGCCCGTTCGATATCACCGTCCGCCGCTTGAATCAGCCGTTGCAGCACAGTTTCCACGTCGTCGCCGACATACCCGGCTTCCGTTAACGTGGTCGCGTCAGCGATGACGAATGGCACGTGCATGACATGGGCGAGCGTCTGCGCCAAATATGTTTTCCCGACGCCCGTCGGTCCGAGCATGAGAATATTCGATTTCGCCACACGCACATCGGCAAGCGGGTCAGGCAGCCGGCTGACCTTGCCGGAGCCTTGCAGGCGTTCCAACTGCTCCTTGGCCGAGCTTGCAGCGGACTCCTGAAGCTCCATGTTCACGCGCTTGTAATGGTTGTACACGGCAACCGACAGTGTCCGCTTCGCCTCGGGCTGCCCGATGACATACGTATCAAGGTATTGTGCGATCTGTGCCGGCGTCGGCACTTCGAGTGCATGATCGGCGGCTTCGCGGCGCTGCTCCTCCCCGATCATATCAACGCATAGGGCGATGCATTCATCGCAAATAGCTACACCAGGACCGGCGACGAGTTTGCGTACCTGTCGTTCGGTTTTCCCGCAGAACGAGCATTGCTGGATATCATCCTGATAGCTGATCACTCGGCTCATAACAGCTCCTTCGTGCGGTCAACGACTGTGATTCACGGCTTGGAACACCTCATAACGAGCATACCCCCAACGTTGCCGTCGGGGGTATGTCTCGCGTAATTACAGTTTCCTGCGGCTTACTTGCGCGGGGAAAGCACAGCGTCGACCATGCCGTACTCTTTGGCTTCCTCAGCCGTCAGGAACGTATCGACTTCGATGTCCTTGCGGATCTTCTCAACGTCCTGCCCGGTGTGCTTGGCCAGGGTTGTCTCCAACCATTCGCGCATACGCAGCATTTCCTTGGCTTGGATTTCGATTTCCGTAGCCTTGCCGAAGCCTTGGTCAATGGAGGGCTGGTGGATAAGCACACGCGCGTTCGGCAGAATCATGCGCTTGCCCTTGGTGCCGGCGGCAAGCAGAATCGCCGCCGCGGAAGCCGCCTGCCCCAGACACACGGTCTGTACATCCGGCTTGATGTACTGCATGGTGTCGTAAATCGCGGTCATGGCTGTCATCGAACCGCCGGGTGAATTGATGTACATCATCACATCGCGATTCGGGTCTTGGCTTTCCAACACCAGCAGCTGGGCCATGATGTCATCAGCCGACGTGTCGTCAACCTGCACGCCCATGAAGATGATGCGATCTTCAAACAGCTTGGTATACGGATCCTGCGTCTTCATGCCGTATGGCGTCCGCTCGCTGAATTGCGGCAGCACATACCGGTCCTGCGGCTGGTAGCCTCCGATGCCCTGAGGGCCGGCCAGACGCTGGGCGCGCTGGACGAATCGTGCCTCTTCACTTGCCATAGGTCACTCCCCCTTCGCCGTGTCGGAGTTCATCGTGCCCGGCGTGGTCACGATCTTGTCGACGAAACCATAATCCAACGCCTCCTGGGCGGTGAACCAGTGGTCATACTCGTTGTCTCGGTAGATTTCCTCAACCGTGTGGCCGGTCTGCTTGGCGGTGAGCTCGGACAGGGTCTTCTTCATGTCCATGATGAGTTCCGCGTTGATGCGCACATCGGTGGTGGTGCCGCCGATTCCGCCGGACGGCTGGTGCATGAGCACACGCGCATGCGACGTGATGAACCGCTTGCCCGGCGTGCCCGAGCTCAGCAGGAACTGCCCCATGGAAGCGGCCATGCCGACCGCCACCGTGGCGACATCAGGCTCGATAAGCTGCATGGTATCGTAGATCGCCATACCGGCGGTGATGGAACCGCCAGGCGAATTGATGTACAGCCAAATGTCTTTCTTCGGGTCCTCTGCCGCGAGCATGAGCATCTGGGCGCAGATGACGTTCGCGTTGTCATCCTTGACTTCAGAGCCCAACCAGATGATGCGGTCCTTGAGCAGCCGGTTGAAAATCGGGTCGGTTGGCCCCGCCGGCATGTCCTCGCCGGCCATGACGGGCAGGATTGCACTGGAATTGCTCAACCTTGTCTCCTTCGGTAAATCGTATGTCCTTTAGCCTACCGCTTTGAATCGACGCAGACTCATGATTGCGCGGTCAGCGCACGGATACGCGGATACGACAATGCGGCGGCCTGGAAGAATCCAGACCGCCGCATACGCTCACGTACAGCTCACGCCGCGGGTATCATCCGCGTGTCAAGCTGACGGCATGACATGCATGTCACTCAGCGTCCTTGTCGTTAGCAAGCTCGTCAGCCACAGCTGCGGCAGCGGAAGCGGCTTCGACGCTCTCTTCTTCCTCATTCTCCGGGGTGTCGCCGAGGAACTCGCTCAAGTCGAGCGGCTCGCCTTCGGAGGTGAAGGACACGGCGCGCATGCCGGCGAGCATGCCCTTGGAACGGCCGACTTCCTGAACGGCGGAGCCAAGCTGGCCGTTGCGCACGATGGCGTTGATGAAGGCGGTCGGATCCATGCCGTACTGCTGGGCGATGGAAGCGAGGAAGTTGGTGACGTCCATCTGGGAGACCTTCACGTCAAGCTTCTCTGCGAGGGTGTCGAGCACGATTTGATCGCGCAGTTCCTTCTCGACTTCCTGCTCGGCGTCAGCCTTCTGCTCCTTGGTGGCCTTGTCGGGATCGACACCGTTGTTCTTGAGCTGCTGCTCAAGCAGTTCGGCTTTCACGCCCTTCGGCACCGGGATGTCGAGGCCATCCTGCAGCTTGGCGAGGAACGCGTCGCGAGCTTCAGTCGCCTGACGGCCCTTGGCATCCTGCTCAGCGGCCTTGCGCACATCAGCCTTGAGCTCGTCGAGCGTGTCATATTCGGAAGCTTCCTGAGCGAAGTCGTCGTCAAGCTCCGGGAGCTCTTCCGCCTTAACGGAGTTGACCTTGACCTTGATCTGAGCTTTCTCGCCCTCATGCTCGCCGGCTTCCAGCGTGCCTTCGAAGGTGGTTTCCTCGCCTGCGGACAGGCCTTCAAGCGCCTCATCCAGACCGTCGAGCATGGTGCCTGAGCCGAGCTCGTAGCTCACGCCTTCCTGGGAATCAACGGACTCGCCGTCAATCTGGGCGTCGAGATCGATGTTGGCGTAATCACCCTTGGCGGCCGGGCGATCCACGCCGACCAGCGTGGCGAAGCGCTGACGCAGGGAATCAAGACGCTTGGTGATATCCTCATCGGTGACAGCGGCGGCCGGCACGTCGATGGTCATGCCGTCGAGTTCCGGAAGTTCGATTTCCGGGCGACGCTCCACGGTCGCGGTGAACTTGAGCTTGGTCTCATCCTTGGCGGACGCCGGCACTTCCTGCACGTCGAACTCAGGCTGAGCCATCGGGCGGATCTTCTTCTCTTCGAGCGCCTTGGAGTACAGCTCCGGCACGCCGTCATTCACTGCTTCGCCGGCCACAGCACCGAAACCGACGCGGGTGTCGATGACCTTGGCGGGCACGTGACCCTTACGGAAGCCGGGGACGGTGATCTGCTTGCCGATTTCCTTGCGAGCCTGATCGAGATACGGGTCGAACTCCTCGGGATCGACGGTGATGGTGAGCTTCACCTTGGTGGGTTCGAGGTTCCTAACGCTGATTTTCACGCTTGCACTCCTGTTGACGAGTATGCATTCTTCTGCCGTATAAGGCAACCGTTATATGATAGCGCGACTTACGGACGCGGCGACCAGATGCACTTGCCATTCGCGCGCCCCTTGTTCTGTGAGAAACTCCGCGACGTTCCTGTCGTTCGGACGATCAGTCCAACATAAGTTGCGCAGGATTTGAGGCTTGATGATGATTTCCGCCGGAGTACGCGTATCCTGTGCGATTTGCGCAACTGTGGCACGTACCCGCTGCAAGGTTTCGAACCGGTTCGGATGGTGCGTTTGCCAGTATTTCATCGACTTGGGGGCATTGGTTTGCGCGTCATGGTGTTGGGCGGGCATCGTGGGCCATCGGCTTGGAGGAAGCGTCAGCGCCTGCTGGATTGTCGTCTTCCACAGCGAAGGTTTGATTGCACGCTGAATCGGCGCATACCGTTCGAACATTTTGTCCTGTTCACTACCGGTGTGGATCCGCACCCGCTCGTTCAACGAACGAATCGCACGGAATTCACGGTTGTTATGCGGTTTTTTACGGGCGGCTTCGATGATCGCGGCATCAGATAACAGCAGGCTCGGCTCGATGTCATACTGCCGGGCCAACCGGTCACGCTGCTCCCACAATGCTTTGGCGACAGCCTGCCCTTGACGGTCATGACTCAACGCGGTGATATGCGAGATACGCATCCACGGCACCGGATGCGGCTTGCGCGGCTGCGCTCCTTCACGCAAAGCGTAGTCGAATTCCTCCTGCGCCCATTGCATTTTGCCTTGACGCTTCAGGTCACGGGTCATATGTTCTTCAAGTTCGATGAGCAGCTCGACATCCAACGCCGCGTAATCCCGCCAATCCCGTGGCAACGGGCGGTAGGACCAGTCGGCTGCGGAATGCTCCTTGGCTAGCGTGATGCCGAGATAGTATTCGGTGGCCGCGCTCAAGCCGAACCGGTGCAATCCCAACAGTCTCGCCGCGATTTCCGTGTCGAACAGATTCAGCGGGCGCATGCCGATGTCAAAAAAACCGGGCAGATCCTGCAAGGAATCGTGGATAATCCACACCGCATCGCCTACCGCCTGGTTGAACTCGTCCCAGTTCGCCCCTTGCTGCCCCAACGCGATCGGGTCGAGCAGACCGATACCTGCACCTTGGCGTTTGAACTGGACCAGCCAATCTTCATGACCGTATCGGTATCCGCTGGCTCGTTCCGCATCCGCCGCAAGCGGACCGCAGCCTTGTGCAAGCGCATCACAATACCGGTGGAATCCATCGAGCGTGTCGATGACATCCGGTACACCGTCACGAGGCTCGGTCATCAGTTTCGGCTCGCCGTGGAACCTCGGATCGTTATCCGAAGGCACCGACCTTTCCGTACTCACCGTACCCGTCACGCGCCAGCTCTCCTTACTCGCCGCATTGTTCGCGATATCCCAATCCGATACCGTCCGACCGTATGACATAGTACCGGCACCGCTGACTGAGCCGGCGCACGGTGAATCAGCCGATACCGTGAGCGACCAGTTCAGCCCATTGCGCCACCTGCATTCCCGCATCGATGGAGTCAGGGGTGTCCAAGTCCCGGGCTGGAGGCGTCCATGACACGCGTAATTCGCATCGTGCCGGCATATTATCGTTCGCTTGCCTCCCGAAAAACGTGTCATGACTGACGGTAATCGTGCCGGAAATCGTATCGGTGTCGACTCCGGTCTTGTGCAGTCCGCTGTTGACGGCATGCCAGCAGGCGGCAGTGTAGTGCCCGTCATCATCATGCGTGTCCGGCTGCCCGGGGATACGGCAGAACGCCACGCACCGCCATCGTGATTCCCATTCTTGCGGCGGGTCGGCGTAATACAGCAGCATGATCCAGCCCCACGCGGCTTCACCAACAATCTTGTGCATATCTCCGCTTCCGATGGCGTTACCGCCTTGGATGCCACCGGGATGGGCACAGGAGTAGACATACCACAGCGCCGACCAATCATCCGATTGCGTGGCGTCGTCGGCTCGGACCATACCTACGCCGATACCATAATCGGCAATGGACTTGGGCACTGGAACTTCGTGGAATTGCACTCCCGGCACCGTCGGCATGGCAAACACGGACTGCACGGCATGCCACACGGTATCGGGGACACCGTCGGGGCGTACCGGCGGATGCTCACGACGTGCGGAAGCCCTGCCGGGGAATGAGAATATCTGTGCCATACTTCCAAGCGTAAGACTCGCAGATGCCAAATGGTTACGATGACACTCGCTTTATTCTCCCATCACCATATCCGCATGAATCAGACCGGCGGCACACGGCATACGCATATCAGTACACCTTGAACCCGTGAGCCTCGAACTGGCGGGCAACCCGGGCGCGCAACTTCGCGTCCGGCCCTTTGGCGTCCTCAAGCGGGTACGGGATCCGCAGCTCATGCCATTTGGGCCGTCCAAGCTGATGGAATGGCAGTACGTCAATATGCTCGACCGCATCACCGAAAGTTTCGCAGATGCGCGCCACGTTCTCCACGTTCTCCTCAGCATCAGTCAATCCCGGCACAAGAACGAAACGCACCCAGATTTTCTTGCCGGCCGCAGCCAAACGCTGCCCGAATTCAATGGTCGGGGCGAGAACACCGCCGGTGACCCGATGATAGGTTTCCTCATCGCCTGATTTGACATCCAACAGACACAGGTCGATATCCTCGATCATGGCGTCAGTGTAGTTACGGTTGAGGAATCCGGAGGTGTCGAGGCAAGTGTGCACGCCCATCTCCTTGGCGGCGCGAAACACGCGGGAGACGAACGCCGGCTGCATCATGGATTCGCCGCCTGAGAACGTGATACCGCCGCCGGTGGCTTTGAACAAATCCTGGTAACGGTCGATTTTCTTGATCATGGCTTCCAGATACACCGGCTGGCCGTCGCGCATTTTCCACGTGTCGGGATTCTGGCAGTACTGGCAGCGCAAGGGGCATCCACTCATGAACACGGTCATGCGCGTGCCCGGCCCGTCAACCGAAGTATTGATATCCCACGAGTGCACGAACCCGATATCGCCGGTGCGCAACGCTTCGATGCGGTCGCGTCGATCCATGCCAATCGGTGACTCGAATCCCGACAGTCCACCCATGAGCGTCTGGCTGGCATACTGTTTGGACGTTTTCAACATATGCGGGGTGGTGGTGTGGAAGCCCGCGGTTTCCACAGTTGCTGTCCGCTCGTGCGAATCTGTGCCTGTCGATGACATCATTGTCCTCCTTCTCATACGGCCTGTTGCCGATTGCGGAAACAGCCGGGGCGGAACCTTTCGGCCCCGCCCCGGTATCCGTGCATGGTCATGCCATACGTCCGTCAACGCCGCCGTGGATGACGGCGGGTCGGTCAGTCGACGACAGCCCCCTGGTGGAAGGTGCGGGAGATGACGTCAAGCTGCTGTTCACGGGTGAGTTTGACGAAGTTCACCGCGTAGCCGGAAACACGAACCGTCAGATGCGGGTACTTTTCAGGATGTTCGACCGCGTCTTCAAGCTGCTCCTTGCGCAGCACGTTGATATTCGCGTGATACAGGCCATGCCCGTTACCGGCGTCGAGGATGCCGACGAGATTGTTGATACGCTCGTCTTCATCGCGGCCGAGGCCTTCCGGCGTGATGGTGTTGGTCAGCGAAATACCGTCAAGCGCATCGTTGTAATCGATCTTGCCGACCGAGAACATCGACGGAAGCATGCCGTGGGAGTCCATGCCGTTCTCCGGGTTGGCGCCCGGGGCGTACGGGGTGCCCTTCTTGTGACCGGACGGGAAGGAACCGGTGTTCTTGCCGTACTCCACATTGGAGGTGATGGTCAGAATCGACTGGGTCGGAACGGCACCGCGGTAGACCGGCAGACGCTTGACCTGACCCATGACCGTAGAAACCACCCACTTGGCAAGGTCATCGGCGCGATCATCGTCGTTGCCGTAAATCGGGAACTCGCCTTCGGTGCGGTAGCCGACCACCAGATCGTCGTCGGCGCCTTCGACGTACTCCTGCTCATGGCCCGGAGTGTCCTTCGCGTCCTTGTTGTAGACCGGGTACACCTTGGCGTACTTGAGGGCGGACAGCGAGTCAGCGGCAATCGACAGACCGGACATGCCGCAACCCAAGGTGCGGTACACCTCCTTGTCATGCAACGCCATCTCGATGGCCTCATACGCGTACTTGTCATGCATGTAATGGATGATGTTCAGCGCTTCGACATAAGTCTCGGACAGCCATTCAAGAGCCTTCTCATAGTTGGCCTTGACCTTCTCGAAGTCAAGCGTGCCGTCGGCTTCGGGGGCGATCGGGTCGATGACGCCCTTCTCGATGACCTGCATGCCGGTCATCTCATCGCGGCCGCCGTTGATGGCGTACAGCAGGGCCTTCGCGGAGTTGACGCGGGCCGCGAAGAACTGCATCTGCTTGCCCACACGCATCGGGGACACGCAGCATGCGATGGCCGCGTCATCGCCCCAATGGGAGCGAATCTCCTTGTCGGACTCATACTGGATGGCCGAAGTGTCGATGGAGATGCGGGCGCAGAAACGCTTGTAGGCTTCAGGAAGCTTCGGATCCCAGAAAATCGTGATGTTCGGCTCAGGACCCGGTCCCAAATGCTCGAGCGTCAGCGTGTTGAGCAGGCGGAAGGAGGTCTTGGTGACCATGCAACGGCCGTCATCGCCGAAGCCGGCATCCGACCAAGTCGCCCAGTACGGGTCGCCGGAGAAGATCTGGTCGTAGGCCTTGGTGCGCAGGAAGCGCACGATGCGCAGCTTCATGACGATCTGGTCAATCAGCTCCTGGGCGCCCTGCTCGTCAAGCTTGCCGGACTTCAAGTCACGCTCAATATAGATGTCAAAGAACGCGGAGTTGCGGCCGAAGCTCATGGCGGCGCCGTCCTGGCTCTTGACTGCGGCAAGATAACCCATGTACGTCCACTGGACGGCTTCCTGCGCGGTCTGCGCCGGGCGGGACAGGTCGAGACCGTACTCGTTGCCGAGGTTGATGAGTTTCTTCAGTGCCTTGATCTGGTCGTCATGCTCTTCGCGGAAGCGAATCCAGTGCTCGATCTCCGGCTCGGTGAAATCGTTGCGGTACGGCACGGAATCCTTGTCGCGCTGCTTGAGCTTGATCAGCGTGTTGACGCCGTAGAGGGCGACACGGCGGTAGTCGCCGATGATGCGGCCACGGCCGTAGGCATCCGGCAGACCGGTGAGGATCTTGTTATGGCGGGCGATCTTGATGTTCTTGGTGTACACGCCGAACACGCCGTCATTGTGGGTCTTGCGGTACTTGGTGAAAATCTTCTTGACTTCCGGATCGGGATCCTTGCCGGCTTCCAGAATGGCTTGCTCGACCATGCGCCAGCCACCGTTCGGCATCATCGCGCGCTTGCAGGGTTCATCGGTCTGCAGACCGACCACGACATTGTCGACTTCCGGGCTCTCGATGTAGCCGGCCGGGAATGCGTCGATATCGGCCGGGGTGTGGGTATCCACGTCATACACACGCTGGCGGCGCTCGACGGCGAGATAGTTGTCGTCGAGATACTTCCACATGTGCTTGGTCTTGTCAGTAGCATCGGCCAAGAAGGACTCATCGCCTTCGTACGGCGTGTAGTTCTTCTGAATGAAGTCGCGAACATCGATATCCTGCTGCCAATGCCCGCCGTTGAAGCCGTCCCATGCCTTGGCTTCAAGTTCCTCCTGGGAGAGCGCGGTCTGGTCAACTGCTGTCATATCCACTCCTTGGTGTCAGTTGCGCAACGCACCGTTACGTTGCGTTTACCCATTATTGTAGTGCCACCGGACCGGCGGCAAGTCGGTATCAGACGTGACTTATATCACAATCGGTAGCATCGGTGCGCCGCCCCTGCTTCTGCCGACGCCGAGCGGCACTCAACGTCGGCAGAAGCAGGGACCAGCGCTATTTACCCCATCGATTCCATTGACGGTCCTGCTCGTTCCACGTGGCGTTGCGTTCCTTGACGATCTTCCACGCGTCAAGCGCGTCCTGTCGGGTCTTGTACGGCCCCATACGTTGCGAATCCGGTGAAATCATGCCGTATTCGGGTTGTCCGGTCACCCTGTTGAAGTACCACTGTTTATCAGTCATATGGCATCCTCCAGTCCACAGTAATCCTACTCGCGGAACGCGTTCGTGACCGGCAGTCGACGATCGCGTCCGAAGGCGAGCGCCGTGACTTTCGGTCCGAGCGGGTACTGGCGACGCTTCCACTCGGCGCGGTCAACCAAACGCATCACCGTGTCAACAGTGTTCTCGTCGAATCCGTCGGCCAGCAAATCGGCACGGCCATGCGCATGCTCGATGTATGCGGCAAGCACTTGGTCGAGCAGCGCGTATTCAGGCAGCGAATCAGAGTCCTTCTGCCCCGGCCGCAGCTCCGCACTCGGAGCCTTGGTGATGGAATTGACCGGGATGATGACGCCGTTCGGGACGGGCTTGCCGTGCTCCCCTGATTCGTTGCCGACGATATGCAAGCCGCCGACACCCATGCCTTGTTCGGCGGCCTTGTTGCGCCAACGGGCAAGTTCCCATACGCGGGTCTTGAGCAGGTCTTTGATTGGTGCGTACCCGCCGACGGCGTCGCCGTAGATGGTTGAATACCCGCAGGCGAGCTCGGACTTGTTGCCCGTGGCGAGCGCGAGTACGCCCTTCGAATTGGAGTACGCCATGACGATGACGCCGCGGATACGCGCCTGAAGGTTTTCAGCGGCGACGCCGTCCAGTTTCAACTGGTTCTGATAGGCGACGAACAGCGGCTCGATGGGCTGGATGTCATAGTGGGCGCCGATATTGGCGGCGAGATCGGCAGCGTCGTCCTTCGAACCGTCAGAGGAGTACATGCTGGGCATGGAGATGCCCCAGACATTCGACCCGCCGCAGGCGTCCGCAGCCATGGCGGCCACCAGTGCGGAATCAATGCCGCCGGACAGGCCAAGGCATACGCCGTGGAAGTGGTTCTTACGCATGTAGTCTTTCAGGCCGAGCACACACGCCGTGTAGACTTCCTCATCCGGATCAGGGGCCGGGGCGATATCCGTGACGAGCTGACGTGCGGTTTCGGTATCGAAATCGAACAATCCCAAGTGCTCAATGAACATGGGCGAGCGTTGCAGGAGCGTACCGTCGGCATCAACCGTGAAACTGCCACCGTCGAAGACGAGATCATCCTGCCCTCCGACCTGATTGACATAGACTACGGGAGCGGCGACTTCCTGCGCACGTTTGACGGCCAAGTCGAAACGTGTGTGTGTTTTGCCCTCCTCGTAAGGCGAACCGTTCATGGTGACCAGCACGTCGATGCCGCGGCCGGCAAGCTCGGCGACCGGGCCGCCGTCCTGCCAGATGTCTTCGCAAATGGCGAATCCGAGCCGGACACCGTCAACTTCAACGATGGTAGAGTGGTCACCCGCCGAGAAAATACGGAATTCGTCGAACACCCCGTAATTGGGCAGGAAATGCTTGTCGTAGCCCGCCCAGACGACCCCGTCATGCAGCACGACCAGACGGTTGCGTGGCTTGTCGGAAGCGTGGTCAGTACCGACCGTGCCGACGACGACATACAGATCCCCCAACCCGTCGGCCTCAAGCTCGGTGGCCAGCCAGTTCGCCTTGTCCCACGCGGCTTTGCGGAAGGTGCGTCTGAGTGCGAGATCCTCGATCGGGTACCCGGTCAAGGTCATTTCCGGGAATACGACCACCTGCGCATGCTGCTTTGCCGCGCGGTGCGCGTACTCCAGTGTCTTCTCGGCGTTGCCTTCAAGGTCGCCAACGCAGGTGTCGATCTGTGCGAGTGCTATGCGAATCTGTGCCATACCCCCAGCATAATGAGGGCATGGCACAATACGATGTCCTGCTTGTCACGACCTGACTTCGTCGAGCACGCGCAACGCGGCGTTGATATAGAACTCGGCGCCCGTCTTGACGGCGGCGTCCTTGGCGATGAACTTCGGGCTATGCAGGCCGTGATGATCCGGACCGCCGTTCGAGCCGACGAAGGCGAAGACTACCGGGCAGACCTTGCTGAACTCGACGAAATCCTCCCCTGCCATGGATGGGTGAATCGGCTGCAAATCCGCATAGTTCGGCACGTCCTTGGCGACGGCTTTTGCCAGATACGGGTCGGAGACCAGCGGGTCCTGGAAGTCATCCCAGCGGAAATCGGCGCTGATGCCGTACGCGGCGGCGGTGTGTTCCACGATCGCGCGCATGCGGCGTTCGGCGAGCTGGGAGTCTTCCTTGTAGAAGTAGCGTACGGTGCCGAGGAATCCGGCTTCTGCGGGCACGACATTCCACACGTCACCGCCGTGGACTTCCGTCACGGAGACGACCAGCGGGTGGAACGGCGTCGCATTGCGGCTGACGATAGTCTGTATGGACAGGATCATCGACGCCATCGCCTCCAGCGGACCGGTGCCCAGATGCGGGTATCCGGCGTGCGTGCCTTCGGCGTGCAGGTCGACATAGAATTTCACGCATCCGGCCATCATCGGCTCGACACCGACCGCCAGCTGTCCCGGCGTATAGTCCGGGTTGTTGTGCGTGCCGATCATCGCGTCGAGATCGTCCACCGCGCCGGAATCGACGACGGATTTGGCGCCGCGTCCGGTCTCCTCAGCGGGTTGGAACACGATTTTCAGGCTGCCGTTGATCCGGTCGCGGTGGGAGGCGAACCATTCGACCGCTCCGAGCAGGCTGGTCATATGGATGTCGTGCCCGCAGGCGTGCATGACGCCCGGGTTGTGCGAAGCGAAATCCAAACCGCTTTCCTCGGTGACCGGCAGGCCGTCGATGTCGGCACGCAAGCCTACACGAGGACCATCATGGTCCCCTTGAATCAGGCCGATGACACCCGTCTTCAACGGGGTGTCAAGCACTTCCACGCCGAGCGAGCGCAGTTTGTCCGCCAGGAATGCGGTGGTGTTCACTTCCTTGAAGCTCAGTTCCGGTGTCTCATGCAGATGGCGTCTGGTCGCAATCAGATCGTCAGTGAGTTCGATGTGTTCTGCCATGTTGTTCCTCCCCTGTGTCGGTATTACTCACCGCTGCCGTTTGAGCACGTGCTTGGCGAGCGCGTTGGCGATCGCCTGCACGACCTGTACCAAGACAATCATGATGACCACCGCAGACCAGGTGACCGTCTGGTCGAACTTCTGGTAACCGTAGGCGATGGCGAAATTGCCCAGACCGCCGCCGCCGATATACCCGGCCATCGCGGACATGTCGAGCACGCCGATGAACAGGAAGGCGTACGCGAGGATCAGGGGCCCCAGCGCCTCGGGAATGAGCACCGTGCGGATGATGGTGAATTTCGAGGCGCCCATGGCCCGCGCCGCTTCGATGACGCCGGGATCTACGGGCACAAGGTTCTGTTCGACCAGCCGTGACGTGGCGAAGGTACACATGACCACCATCGGGAAGATGGCGGCGGCCGTGCCGATGGACGTGCCGACCACCTTGATGGTCAGCGGCTGCATCGCGGCGAGGAAGATGATGAACGGGATCGGCCGGATGATGTTCACAATCACGTCCAGGATGTGATACACCACGGTATTCTCGAACAGGTTGCCCGGACGCGTGCCATAGAGAATCACCCCAAGTACAAGCCCCAGGAACCCGCCGATCAGCAGAGTGACCAGCACCATCTCCAGTGTTTGTGCCACCGATTGCAACAAGAGCGGCTTCAACACGGTCCAGTCGGATTTGCCGGCAAGACTCGTTGCCGCGTCAATCGTCCATGCGTTCATCGTGTCTCTCCTTCATTCGCAGCGACCGCCACATCGTATTCGACGGGGTGGCTTGCGGTACCGAAATCAATGACATCACTGTCCCGACGCAGCGCTTCAAGGAACTCGCCGAACCGCGGGTTCGAGTCGTCGAACACGTAGGTGATCGCACCGACCGCCGAACCGCCCACCGTGTCCATGCCGCCGTAGACCAGCCCGCTGTGGATGCCGTATTGAGCGATGAGGTCGGAAATGTTCTGCCCCGATGCCTTGACCGCGGGGCGTCCGTCGGCGGCTGGGATATCCTTCTGCCGCACCAGCACGCTGACGAGCCTTCCGTCCCATTCCTCATGCAGTTTCGCGACACGCGGGGCGTCCGGCAGCCCGGACAATGCGGTGGCGATGAACCGGCGGGTCACACTGCGCTGCGGGGCGGCGAACACGTCGTACACGTCACCGCGCTCCACGATTTTGCCTGCACTCATAACCGCCACCTTGTTGGCAATCTGCTGGACGACGTTCATCTGGTGGGTGATCAGCACAATGGTGACACCAAGCTGCTCGTTGACGCGTTTGAGCAAGGCGAGCACTTCCGCCGTGGTTTCGGGGTCGAGCGCACTTGTCGCCTCATCGGCCAGCAGGATCTTCGGGTTCGTGGCGAGCGCCCGTGCGATACCGACCCGCTGTTTCTGCCCGCCGGACAGCTGTGAGGGGTATTTGTCCTTATGCGCACGCAGCCCGACGAAATCGAGCAGCTCATCCACGCGCTTGTCCTGGTAATCCTTGCGCCAATGGTCCAGTTGCAGCGGGTAGGCGATGTTCTGTGCGACCGTCTTGGTGGAAAACAGGTTGAATTGTTGGAAAATCATGCCGATTTTCTGCCTGATCGGCCGCAGTTTCGATTCACTCAACTGGTCCACACGCGTGCCGAGCACGGTGACCGACCCTGATGTGGGGCGTTCCAGCGCGTTGATCATGCGCACGAGCGTCGATTTGCCGGCCCCCGAATATCCGATGATGCCGTAGATATCCCCGGCGTTGATGTCAAGACTGACATCGTCCACCGCACGGGTCGTCCCATGCTCTTGTCCGCCACCCCCGCGACGACGGTACTCCTTGACCACGTGGTCGAAGGTGATGACCGCTTCTGCCATCGTTACCTCCCTGATCTGCCTTCCATGTTTGCGCCTTCCACCGTCGAAGGCCCGGCCCAGACTCTCGCCTGGAACCGGGCCTACGACATCAGGATAGCCGCGATTATGCCATCGGCGAAGTCACTGCTGCGCCTTGGCTTCCTTCTCGATGGTCGCCAGGTAGCTTTGCAGCTGCTTGGCGGTGAACTTGCTCGCCGAGACGGCGGTGCCGTCGGACTGGGCGTTGAGTTTGTCGAACACCTTCTTGGACTGGGCGATCTTGACGAGCTTGAGGTAGGTCTCGTTGTTCACATCCGCCTTGCGGGCGACGAAAGCGTTGATGTACGGGCGGGCCTCCTCGCTCTCGGCGTCATCCTGGTAGATGGCGTCCTTGGCTTTGAGCCCTGCGTCCGCGACGTAGTCGTTGTTGATCACACCGGCGACGACCTGCGGGTCCTTGAGCGAGTTGGCGACCTGCTCGGCCTTCAGCGGGGTGACCTTCACCTTGGATTTGGCGGTGTCGATGTCGTTCGGGGTGGCGAATGCGGTCCACTTGCCCTTGAGCGTCACCAGCCCTGCGGACTTGAGTACGCCGATGGCGCGCGCCTGGTTGGTTTCGTCGTTCGGGATGGCGACCGTCTGCCCGGCCTGGATGTCGTCGATGCTCTTGACTTTGGTGGAGTAGACGCCCAGCGGGAAGATCGCGGTGCCGCCGATCGGCTGCAGGTCCTTGTTGTTCTTCACGTTGTAGTTCGCCAGGTACAGCAGGTGCTGGAACTCGTTGAGGTCAAGATCGCCGGAGTCAAGCGCCGGGTTCTCTGACGTGTAGTCTTGGAAATCAATGATTTTCACGTAGATGCCGGCGGCTTCGGCTTCCTTCTGGAATTCCACCCACTGCGGGTCGGTCGCGCCGACCACGCCGATCTTCACCGGGTTGGACTTGGAGCCCTTGGCTGCGGAATCACTGCCGCCCTTGGCCGCACGGACGCCGAAGAACACCGCGACCGCGATAAGCGCGATGACGATGACGGCGATGACGATATTGCGGCCGGTGTGGTTGACGCGGACCGGCTCCTGCGGATCGGACAGCGGCGCTGTCGGCTGGTTGTGCTCGGAAGACGCTTGTGCCATGGTTGTTTCCTCTCTCTTGTGCGATGCGGTGCACCGCGATTCATGCGCCGCCGGATTCTTTCGGCTTGCTGTATCCAACACCATAGCCGCCGTTTGGCGCTGTTCAGCCGGTTTTATGCGAATTGCCTTATTCATGTTCGTTATAGCGTGCGACGAAACCGCAAGGATTCAAGGTTTTTCTTGGTGTGCGACCAGACGCTTCCTGAACAGCGAAGCAGCGCTCTCCCCCGTTTCGGGTGTCCCATGCGCGGGCGGGTGGCACGCGTACACTGGTGGCGTACAGTGACAAGGAGCGACACCGACATGACTTTCCAACTATCCTCCGAGGCGGCGGCGCGTATGAAAGCCGCATTCTTCGACATCGACGGCACGCTGACCAGTTTCGTCACGCATATCGTGCCACAGTCGACCATCGACGCGTTGCATGCGCTTCAGCATCGCGGCATCCGCGTGTTCATCTGCTCTGGGCGTGCCCCTTCGCATATGCAGGTCGTGCTGGATACGATCCCGGTGCATTTCGACGGC
This sequence comes from Bifidobacterium boum, assembly GCF_000741535.1. Lineage (GTDB taxonomy): Bacteria > Actinomycetota > Actinomycetes > Actinomycetales > Bifidobacteriaceae > Bifidobacterium > Bifidobacterium boum. The sequence goes on from NZ_JGYQ01000007.1 coordinate 186,657, forward strand.
ATCGTCGCGCTCAACGGCCAGTATTGCTTCGATGACTCAGGATATCACGAGAGCGAGTCGCTCGACCCGGACGATATCCGCACCATCGTGTCCTGGCTGGACGCCCATCCGGACGTCGTGGCGAATTTCTGCGAGCGTGACTACGTGTATTTCAACCAGATCACCGACACGATGCGCGACACGTGGCGGCAGCTGGGAAAAACCGCGCCCAAGGTGTTCGTCGACGACCCGCATGTGCGCATCCCGCAACATGTGACCTACCAGATCAGCCCGTATATCACTCCTGAGGCCGAGCGCGAACTGACGGCGTTATGCCGGCACACCACGGGGGTCCGCTGGCACCCCTCGTTCACGGATCTGATTCCCGCGGACGGCGGCAAACCACGCGGCATCCAACGCTTCTGCGACCATTACGGCTTCACCCGTGAGCAGACGATCGCGTTCGGCGACGGCGGCAACGATGCGACGATGCTCGCCTATGCGGGACTCGGCGTGGCGATGGGCAATGCGACCGATGATGCCAAGCAGGCGGCGGATTATGTGACCGACGACGTGGATCATGACGGCATTCTGCACGCCTTGCAGCATTTCGGCATCCTGTGACGGCAAGCGCCGACCTCCCATAGCGTGAGGAACATCACGGGTCTCCCCCGTTCCCTCGCTATGAGACGATGGAGACATGGCCACAGTTATCATGCGCACCTCTGACGATAATCGCATGTGGTCGTTTTCGGCGTTATTCAAGGTTTTCAATTTTAGGGAAACCTGCTGATCAGCCTCGTTTTCCACGAGGCATCTACAGGCACCCGAAAATAATCCGGGAACACCGTCAACTGCGACTCCAGACGTTTGTCGACTCCCGGAGCGATGGCGGATATGGTGCACGTCATGCATTTTCACCGCTGGTTGCAAAACTTGATTTTTCGGTTCTTCCGGCAATCCATGTCTTTGTAGCTCTGCCATTGATCTGTGAATTTTGAGCATTCCGGCTTGAGTTTGAGATTGAATGCGCACAGCGAAAACCTTGGGTGTTGGACGAGGATAAGTTCGATTCCGTCCGGATCTGTCTTTCGTTGCACAATCCGAGGCCGTACGCCATGAGAACGGTGTCCGCATGCTGGCATCATACAGTGTCCGAATTCTTGGGAAGGAGGAACCAGAGGTCTTCTGCCGTCTATGCGTACCCGCCCCTGTTCATTGCGGATGTCACAATAACGACGGCGTCGATCTCGTTAGCGAATGATGCTAGTTTTCCCAGCGCCATGCCTCATTCGCAGCCTGAATTGTCGACGATGGCGTCGATGCAATGCAGAGCTATGAGTTCCAGGCCGACGGTTCTTTTCAGCCTGCGGCAGTCATCCATAACGGATACCAGAGTAATCGTTCTGAATTGACATACAACGGCATATGACCGCAAAAGCAGGCAGAATGATCCCCTTTCACCCTTATCGAGACTGTCAGAGACAGGGTTTCATCGGCACGTTGGCCTCCGCCGACATGAGGCACACTTCGATTTCGTAGCCGGAATAATCGAGGACAGAAGTTGGCGGATGGCAAACCACTCACGCCTGCGTAGTGCACGATGTCCTGTTGCAGGCTCTCGAATCAGCCAATGCCCAACCAGAGATGACCGCGAAGATTTTCGGGCGAAACCATTGGTGCGTTTATCGTATTCCTTGAATCCGCTGGGCGTGCAGTTTCCGTCTGCTGGATCGATGTGCAGCTTGGCTCGCCAGCCCCATGACCCGCAGCATCGCTGGATATATCGGTTCAGGGCCCCATTGGCCTTCCCCACCATGTACGTCAGCCGATGCATTGCCGCCCCTGTGCCGAGTGACAGTGTGGTTCATTTCGATTTCTTTCTATGATACGATGTTACAAGCATACATGCTTTTGTGGTATCTTATATGCAAGATGCTTTGATACAAAGAAGGAGGACTGGCGATGGTGACGTTATTTCTCTGTTGCAGGCATCTGGTAATTGACCCATGCAATCGCACACCCAGTCATCTTCCGCAGCCCGACAGGTGGCTGGATAGCCAGAACGATAAGTTGACTCAAATTGTATGTGACTGGCTGTCTGATCTGGCTTGGGACGGATGGCGCGTGGATGCCGGTGCCAGCCCGTTCGACTCCACCGCATTTGACGTACGGGACCTGCTGGAACTACGTCCGGAGCGTGAGAAACGTGACGGCCGGGGGTTTCGGGTCTCATGGTTTTCCGTTGAGCGCACCGATTCCGGAAAAACGCGAGTGTTTGACGAAGATGACGAGGTCGATGCCGACTTCTTCGAATGCGAGGCGTATCAGAGGATTTGGGATGCCGTCGATCTATTATGGCTGATTTTCGATAACGGAGAGAAAAATGACGATTCCAACAATCGTTGCGACTCTCTTTGCCACCGGTCGGAATCCTCCCATGAAAATCCATTACCTCCTGACTTGGCGATTCGTCTCCTAACCGCCAAACGATCCTTGCTATGGCTGAGGGAATCACTGGGAGCCTTCCCCGGATACCGGTTGACGCTGTTCGGAGATGACGGCTTCACCATAGACGACACATGGTTCAAGACCATGGAATTAGGATGTGAGCGACTCAATGAACGCGTGCACTCCTATGCGACGCAGCCGCCATGCGCGAATCCCCAGGACGACGGCTTCGATCGAGAATAACTTCACCCTCTACATACTGAAAATAGACAAAACAGAAAGGACCAGCAATGCTTACCTCTGACATCGATGTCGACCGCTCAATCGTCGCGTTTCGCAATGAGGATGGCAAGACGGAGCTGACCATTTTCACGACTCCTCTTTCTACCGTCGAGGCAACTCCGGCCGCCCATCTCATCCCGCCTCCCGGCACCAAGGCCGAAACCGCGCTGAAACAGACCGCGGAGATCATCACATCGCTTACCAACACAAACAGCTACATTCACATTGATTTCCCGGACGTCATTTCCATCTGCGCGTCCGCGGCCATACGCATCATACGGTTCAATGCCGGAGATGATCCGGGCAAGGCGTTTTCAGACCAGCTCGCAGCGCAAGGCATCGAGCCATCATGCTGCGACGGAGCGCTGATCAGCATTGAGGCTCCCGCCAATATTGGTCTGGCTGAAGTCACCTCATTGGTCACAATCGTGCGGGAAGCGATCCAAGACGATGCCTCTATCATCTGGGGTCTGTCACTGGACTCGCAACAAAAAGACACAGAAATCACCGTCATCCTCGCAAAGCCCGAAGGAGAGACGGCGGCGCACGAAAACTGAACCGTCAGATGAATTGTCCATTATTGTCTATTAGAAAAGGGGCTATATCAATGATCAATGAGATGAATGGAATAGACGAGTCGGGTACATGGCATGATGCCATAGCAGGATTCACGGAAGTGCCCGCTTCTTCCGCAGAGGCAACGCATCCGAACATCTTTCGTATAGCTGGTTTCCCCCGACGTGAGACGGTCAGCAGCAATGTCCTTGCCTATTTTTTCGACCCTGCTGAAAACCATGGCCTTAAGGATATGATGATCAAGGCTTTGCTGCGTACAATTCACAAGGAAGACATGGATGTCAGCGATGTCAGTGTGTCCACAGAAGTGTCTACAGACAAGAATAATCGCATAGACATTCTCTTGGACTTGCCGGAGCTCAGCATCGTCATCGAAAATAAAGTGGACTCCGGTCTCTATAACGATTTGGCTGACTATCATTGTTGGGCGAAGGAACATTCCGGTAATGAGGCTATTGTCGTGGTCCTTCACCCATTCCCATTCGACAACTTTGCTCTTGCAGATCATCCGTCCGCGCAAGGTCTTGTAGTTGAACATGATCTTTTCGACGTCCTTTACGATGATCTTTTCCGAAATGCGCTCGGAATGTTGGGAGAGTATTCACTTGACGCGAATCCTCGCGCCGTCGATCTTCTTCAACAATTTATTGATAATTATTCCCCGGAACGAAAGCAGAAGAAAATGGATAACACGTCCACCGATATCACACAATTCGTCTCTCAAGCCAATGGCATTGAGCAGCAACTTGTCAACGTTCGCAAATCATTCGAAAAGTACACGGAAGCAGTCCACAGCAAGCTGCATACAGTTCATGAGGACCTTATTTCACAGTGGACAGAGGAAAGTCCTGTAAATGGAAAGAGCGTAACACTTGCGGACAACTGGGAATGGCCAACGCCAAAACGACACAAGCCGTTCGACAACCTGTATTATGCCCAATCGTTTAAGCTGGAAAATCCGGGAAGCGGTGATATGGGCCGCGTCATCACTTGCGAGTTCTTCTTCAACATTGAATTTAATGACGGATATGTATCTTCCGATCCAGAATATGGGTCTTTCAATACAATTTGGTATAAAGCGTATTGGGGCGGACACGGCACGAAGCAAAAGCCCAAAGTTCGAATCACCAAGCCATATAATCAAATACTCGATGCAAAACTAGAGGATTCCAATGAGGACATCAAGAACGCCGTGGAGGCGGCAGTTGAGAGAACTCTAAAAACCTGTTGGAATATCTAGCATCAGAATCCAGCTCATTAAGGCACGGGAGGCGCGGCATCCTTGCGCTTGAGGATGCCGCGCCTCACGTTGATTGCACAGATACATTGGATACGCGAGGTAAGCGATTTGACATATCCCGGTCCGGCTCGGATTTCCACACGACGAGCATGACGGCATCAGAGAATTGTTGCTCTGTGATTCTGCCATCTTCTTTCCAAGATGGCAGAATCACAAGGTTGTAAGATATAAGGCATGACTGAAATTGTGACGATGAAACTTGGCCCCCGCAGGAAACTTGGCTGGGCCGAGGACCTGCCAGAGGGTGGCACTCGGCATCTGGTGGGATGGGATCCCAAGATGGAAGGCGACTTCGAGGAAATCTGGCGCTCCGGCAACAGCTGGTGGCGGCTCGAACCCGGCCGTGCGGTCCGCTGTGATCTAGGCATCATCCTGACCCCCGATAACGTGGTGGCGTGCGTCGCCAAGATCAACGGCATCATCAAGCGCGATGATATGCGCATGGGCTTTATCGGCAAGCCGATTCACGGCGAGTACGACAATTGGATCGGCAAAATCCTCGAACGCAACGACTCCAAGAACCCCATCGCCTACTTTGACGAGCGTGCCATCCTTCCCCCCAGCAAAGTCACTAAAGACACTGAAAAGCTTAATCGCTAATTTCCGTATTTTACCTCAGCGACATGTAAAACGGGCTGATGCTCACCCATATAGTAAGACTGTCTTACGTCGCACCAGCTCGGTCTTATATGCGCCGTCGACGGATTCGACCATGGCGTTGTCGTACGAGTCGCCGACCGTGCCGTCGAACCGCATCAGCGAAATCGAACGCGGAGCACGAAACCTGCCCGAACTCAAACAACGGGCCCAAACGCTTGACAATGTATAGGGGCATCAGCATACAGAGCAGGAGCCACTCATGGTTGTCGCTGCCGGTGCGCTGATCATAGTGAGCCAATTCGTATGACGTTCCACGTTGTAGCTCGGGCCCCGGCTATCGACCGCAGCCAGTCCACGGGCCCTCTGTGTCATTCCCCGCAATCAAACAGCAACACCCGTCCCCTCGCTATGAGACGATGGAGGTATGACCACAGTTATCATGCATACCACCGAGGGCGATATCACCCTCAATCTTTTCGACGACCAGACTCCGAACACCGTGGCGAACTTCCTCGGTCTCGCCACCGGCGAGCAGGCGTGGCGCGACCCCTTCACCGGCGAGGAGAAGCATGACCCGTTCTACGACGGGCTGACCTTCCACCGCATCATCAAGGATTTCATGATCCAGGGCGGCTGCCCGATCGGCAACGGCACCGGCGGCCCGGGCTACGAGTTCGATGATGAGATCGTTCCCAATCTGGTCTTCGACCGCCCGTATCTGCTGGCCATGGCGAACGCCGGTCTGCGTCGCGGCCGCGACGGCCAGCCGCACGGCACCAACGGTTCGCAGTTCTTCATCACCACGGTCCCGACGCCGTGGCTCAACGGGCATCACACCATTTTCGGCGAGGTCGCCGATGACGCGTCCAAGGCGGTCGTCGACAAGCTCGACGCCGTGGCAACGGACCGTTCGGACGCCCCGCTGGAGCCGGTCGGCATCACGTCGGTGGAAGTCGTGAAGTAAACCTAATCGTTCGCTCGCGTATCAACGCACACCAACGCGTGTGACGTGCAACCAGTGAAGCCCCCGCCACAATCGGCGGGGGCTTCACTGTCTTCATGTCTTGCCATGGTGTCATTCTGCACGGGCATGCCGTTCACACAGCATCTTCGTGTCATGCGCGGTGACGTCATCGGATGCATGCAGGCTTGAGTGTTCTTCGGGCTGCGCTGCGCCTGACACGGGGCATCGTTGTCATGAAGGTTCTCCCTCCCCTCATATGCATTGCACCGGCACCTCTGCACCGCAATCGTGCGGAGAGCACCCATGCATCCCTGATGAGGCTCACAGTACATCATCAGCGATGGAATGTGAGGAAAATCATAGGGCGCGTCGTTTCGGCGCGTCGTTCCAGTATGGCGTGTCTACACGCCAGAAACGCTGTAAGCGGCCGCATATGCCGTGCCGCCGCCGAATCACTCCTGCATGCGGCGCAGACGCGGTTCGGCGGAATCCTTCGCGCCGGTGATGCGGTAGACGTCGAAGACGCCGTCAATCTTGCGCACGGCTGCCAGCAGCGTGTTGAGGTGCTGTGGCTCAGCCATCTCGAAGGAGAACTGGCTGGTTGCCACGCGGTCGGACCCCGTAGAGATCGACCCGGAGATGATGTTGACCCCATGGTCAGACAGCACACGTGTCACGTCGGACAGCAGGTGCGGGCGGTCCAGCGCCTCGACCTGAATCTTGACCATGAACAGGCCCTTGGTGCTGGTCCATTCCACCGGAATCACACGCTCGGGCTGGTGCTTCTCCAAGTCAAGCATGTTCTGGCAGTCGGTGCGGTGCACGGAGACGCCCTGATTGCGTGTGATGAAGCCGATGATGTCGTCGCCGGGCACCGGCGTGCAGCAGCGTGCGAGCTTCACCCACACGTCGTCCACGCCCTTGACGGAGACGCCGATCGAATTCGAATGCTTCTTGCTACGTTCCACCTGACGCAGCGGCAGCACCTCCTGCTCGACCTCCTCGTTGACTTCGGCGGGGCCGGCGTCCTTGACGAGACGGGCGATCACGTTCTGCGTGGAGACCTGGCCGTTGCCGATCGCCGCATACACGGCGTCGGGGTTCGGGAAGTTGAGCTCTTCGGCCACACCGATCAGCGCCTCCGGAGTCAGCAACGTGGCAATCGGCAGGTTGCGCTTGCGCATCGCGCGCGTCAGCTCGTCCTTGCCTTCCTCAATCGCCTCGGTGCGGCGTTCCTTGCTGAACCATTGGCGGATCTTGTTGCGTGCCTTTGGGCTTTTCACGAAGCTCAGCCAGTCGCGTGACGGGCCGGCGGTATCAGACTTCGAGGTGAGCACTTCGACCGTGTCGCCGCTTTCAAGTTTCGTGTCAAGCGGAACAAGCCTGCCGTTGACGCGGGCACCCATGGTGCGGTGGCCAACCTCGGTGTGCACGGCATACGCGAAATCAACCGGCGTGGCATCCGCCGGCAGGGAGACGATCTTGCCTTTCGGAGTGAACACGTAGACTTCGGCAGCACCCAGATCTTCCTTGAGCGAGCCGAGGAACTCATCGGAATCCGGCGTCTCGCTGGTCCAGTCGGCCAGCTGCTGGATCCATTTGAGGTTGTCCGCCTCGTCAAGCTCCTTGCCCCCCTCGCGTTTGCGGTCGTCCTTGTCCGGATCGCTCAGCGCGCGGCCCGCCTGGCCGTTCGCCTTGTACTTCCAGTGCGCGGCGATGCCGAATTCCGCCCGCCGGTGCATGTCCCACGTGCGGATCTGAATTTCGACCGGCTTGCCGCCGGGGCCGACCACCGTGGTGTGCAGGCTCTGGTACATGTTGAGTTTCGGCATGGCGATGTAGTCCTTGAACCGACCGGGAACCGGATTCCACCGCGCATGCACGGCACCGAGCGCCGCATAGCAGTCCTGGATGGTGTCGACGATGATGCGCACGCCGACCAAATCGTAGATATTCGAGAAATCGTGCCCGCGCACGATCATCTTCTGGTAGATGGAGAAATAATCCTTCGGGCGTCCTGTGACGGTCGCCTTGATGTTCAAGTCATCGAGATCCTCATTGATTTCGGCGATGATCTGCTTGAGGTAGACATCACGCTGGCCGGCGCGTCTGGCCACAAGCACGACGATCTCGTTGTAGATCTTCGGGTAGAGCACCTTGAAGCTCAGCTCTTCAAGCTCGGTTTTGATGGCGTTCATGCCCAGCCTATTGGCGAGTGGCGCGTAGACGTCCAGCGTTTCACGCGCCTTGCGTTGCGCGTTCGCCGGCTTGACGTAGCGCCACGTCCGGGCGTTATGCACGCGGTCGGCGAGCTTGACGACGAGTACACGCACGTCACGGCTCATGGCGACCACCATCTTGCGGATGGTCTCCGCCTGGGCGGAATCGCCGTACTCCATCTTCGAAAGTTTGGTGACACCGTCCACGAGCCCGGTGACGGTATCTCCGAATTCGGCTCGACATTGGGCGAGCGTGTAATCGGTGTCCTCGACCGTGTCGTGGAGCAGCCCGGCGGCCACCACGACCGGCCCCATGCCCAAGTCCGCGAGAATCTGCGCGACGGACAGCGGGTGGATGATGTACGGTTCGCCGGATTTGCGCCGCTGCGTGCAATGCTGGACGACCGCACGACGATACGCACGCTCGAGGATGCTCATGTCCTCGTCCGGATGGTGGGACTGGCACATGCGCAGAATAGGCTGAAGCGGGTCAAGCGGATCTTCGCTGATCTCACAGCCGAGCATATGCGCGGACTGGAACTCCTCGTCCTGCTCGCAGTGGCCGTCCTGCTGTGATGCGACCTGCGTCCGATCGATACCACTGTGCACTGGGGACGTTTCCTGCGACTTGGCAGCCTTGCCCTCATGCGATGCCTGGATATCCATCACTCCACCTCCCTTGACGCGCGTAGGCCGTGTCCGACGCCTTATGCCCGTTGTATCACGGATAGTACCACCATCGCTCGCATTCAGACGCGAGACACCCCTGTCGAGCCGAATCCACGTTCCGCGCGATCCGATCCCGGCAACACTTCAGCCGGCACGAATGTCGCTTCGACATACCGTTGGATAACCAGTTGCGCGATGCGGTCTCCCGCATGGAATACCACGGTATGCTCCGGGTCGAGGTTGATCAGCGGCACTTTGATTTCGCCGCGATACCCGGCGTCGATTGTCCCCGGGGCGTTGAGCACGGTGACACCTTGCTTGACCGCGAGACCGGAACGTGGATGCACCAAACCGACATACCCTGCCGGCAGGGCGATGGCGATGCCGGTGGGCACCAACACCCGTTCGAACGGACGAAGCGTGACATCCTCAGCGGCAGTCAAATCGGCACCAGCGTCACCGGCATGGGCGTATCGCAAGGTCTGCTGGTACGGTTCACGCAGGTACTTGACCAGTACCTCAGTGCTTTCCGGCTCGACGTATCCTTCGTCGACCGCCATCAGGCCGCGCACTCCTTGCACACCGGCTCGCCGTCTGCCGTCGTGTACGCCAACTGGCTACGGTGCTTGACCAAGAAGCATTCGGAGCAGATGAACTCGTCACCCTGCATCGGGATAACGGTCACCGAAGCATCCTCATTGCTCAGATCGGCACCGGGAAGCTCGTAATCTTCGGCGATGGCGTTCTCGTCATCGTCTTCGTTCGTGGTGTTCTGGGTGCTCTTGCCGAGCTCCTGGAGCGACTCCTCATCCTCGTCTTTGCTGCGTGGGGAATCATAGTCCTGGGCCATCGCATCCTCCTCATGAGTAGTGTGTTACGCGCCATAGAATACATGACCTGTACCCCGCATAGGATACACGTTTCTCAAACATCGTAAAATACGACACAGTGAATGCGGACGTCGGGGTACTGTAGAAGATGTTCCCAACGACGAGGAAAGTGGTGCATACATGCCTGAGAATCCTATACAGGAAGCCAAGTTCGACCATGTCGGACACGATGGCGAACTGGTATTCGCCGTACGGGGCATGCTGTTCAGCGTAGCCGTGGACGACACGCTGGAACACGCCATCCTTGAAGCGAAACAGGTCAAAAGCGAGCAGGTGCGGCAGGTCCAGCCCGTCCCGACGCCGGGATTGCCAATCTCGCAGATTCAGGCGCTCATCCGCGCCGGCGCAGAACCCGAACAGGTAGCGCAACGGTATGGGCTGAGCGAAACCTTGGTGCGACGGTTCTCCAGTGGGGTTGAAACCGAGAAACAATACGCGATCGAACAGTTCTTCATGCTGCCCGCACCCAAGGATTCGCGCGTACACACCATGTCAGAGCTCATCGAACGCACGCTCGCCGCCGCCGGAATCGGTATGGAATCCGTATCATGGAAGGCGACACGCCGGGGGCTTGAACCTTGGAAGATCACGGCGCGTTTTGAATCAGCAGGCCGCCACGTCACCGCGTCGTGGTCATGGAATATGCGCGATAACGCGGTCGCATGCCTGGACGCCACGGCGAAGAAGCTTATCGGTGAGAATCGCGCGGATGACACGAAAGAAGACGGCCCGAACTTCCCGATTTCCTTGAATATTCCAGGCGATTCCGTCAGGTCGGCGCGGATTGAACGCGCGGTTTCCGCATGGCGTGAGCCACAGGAGACCGATACGGCTTCGGATGCGCCGCAGCGGGGCGACCGCGGGTCCGCACCTTCCACACCCATCCAGCCGGCGACTGCCGGACAGCCGCGGCACATGTCCGGCGACACCAGCCCGGCGATACCGGTTTCGCCTTCAGCCCGTCCCGCGGCAGCGGCGAGCGGCAAGCAGGCCGAAGAACAGCCCACAGCCGGAAAGAATGCGACACGCCAGCAGACTCCTCCTCTGCCCACCAAGCCGGAACACACCGTCGCTCCCGCCGACACGCCGACAGCATCGCATGCGGACCTGTCCGCCGATACCGAACATCCTCAGGACTCCTCATCGGACGATCATTCCCAGCACGCGTCCAAGCGTGCCCACGGGCGCGGACGCAAAATGCCGAGCTGGGATGAGATCCTGTTCGGTGACTGATCGCGGATGCCAACGGCGCATAGCTCCGTATCAGGCGTCGTAAGCGGATTCAGGCCATATCCATGATGAGCGGGATATCCATCTCCGCCATGCTCAATGACCCGTGCACGCTTGGCAGGCGTGTCGCCTTGTCGTTTTGCGTCCGCGAATCCACGATGGTCACGCGCTGCGCGGCATGAACGATGACATCCCCCAACATCGGAATGACGCGGTCGTCGATCTGGCCGAACATTCCGGCGTTGGCGGCTTGCGCACGGGTACGCACTTGGGCGAGGTCGCCGAGCGCTTCCTGCCAGCGTTGGGCGACTTGTTCGGGATCGGTGTCGTCATCGGTGTACAGCATCGGCGCCCGAGGCTCTCCCCCGACCATGTGCACGCCTTGGGCAAGCTCGGGATGTCCGGCGACATCGATTCGCTGGTCCGGATCCGTTTGAATCATGCCATGGTCCGCCGTGATCACAATCAGCGTGCCACGCGGCGCACGCCGGCGAATCATATGCAGTTGGGCGTCAACGCCTTCGAACGCGCCGACCCAACGGTCGGAATCCCAACCGTAGGCGTGGCCGACTTTATCGGTATCCCGGATATACAGATAGGTCAATCCCGGCTCTCGCGCCGCTTCACAAGCCAGCCGTATGCGGCCGGTCGGGCTGAGATTGCCGTGATAATCGCTGCCGCGCAATGCTGCACGAGTCAACGGTGAATTCGCGAATTTCGGCAGGCCCACGCTTGTGACGCGCACGCCGCGTCCGGTCAGAGTATCGAACACGGTAGGCATGCGTTGCACATCCTCGGGTTCGGGTGCGTCGCGGAACTGGATGAGCTGGCAGAGCTGCCCGGTATGTGGATTGCGTTGCGTGTACCCGGTCATGCCGGTCAATCCCGGGCATGTGCCGGTGCCGAACGTCGCCATGGCGGCGACCGTGGTCGAAGGTGTGCACGTACTGATCGGACGCTGGTTCACGCTGTCGGAAAGCAGCGAACGCAAGTATGGTGCGTGTCCGATACGCGAAACGATATTCCAGTAGCCCAAGCCGTCTACGAGGACGACGATGACGCTTGAGGCTGTGGGCATGCCCAACGCTTCGCGTACTGCGGCAGGATTGGCATGGATGCGGGTGCTGACGGGGCTGCCGATGGCGTCGGATATTGCAGGGAGCACCGAAGACAGGTGAAGCGCCCCGCCCCGGCTGGCCATCCCGTCACCGTAGGTTGCAGGGGTGGTGAGTCGTAACAATGCTTCATGGTCTGGAACGTCGATACTCATACGCCCCATTGAAGCACCGCTGCGCGAAAACGGCACGCTGGGTGGGCTTGACGGTAGAATAGACCGGTTATCTGTGAAGGAGAGCACATGGCATCACACCGCAAGCCGGCACGCCCATCGTATGATCCGCGGTCGGTCAAGGAGAACATCGTCGAAACGCCGTTGAAGGACGAGATGAGCAAGTCCTTCCTTGAATACGCCTATTCGGTGATTTACGCGCGTGCGCTGCCTGATGCCCGTGACGGGTTGAAGCCCGTGCAGCGGCGCATCATCTACCAAATGGGGCAGATGAATCTTACGCCGGATCGGCCGTATATGAAATCCGCCCGCGTGGTCGGTGAGGTGATGGGTAAGCTTCACCCGCACGGTGATTCGGCGATCTATGAGGCGATGGTGCGTTTGGCTCAGCCGTTCGCCATGCGGTTGCCGTTGGTTGACGGTCACGGTAATTTCGGTTCGCTTGATGATGGCCCTGCCGCCTCGCGTTACACCGAGGCGAGGCTGGCGCCGGCCGCGCTTGGCATGAATGCGGATATCAACGAGGACACGGTTGATTTCACGCCGAACTATGACAATAAGCTCAAAGAGCCGTCCGTGTTGCCGTCCGCCATTCCGAATCTGCTGGTCAACGGTGCTTCGGGTATCGCCGTGGGTATGGCGACGAATATGGCGACCCATAATCTGGGTGAGGTTGTGCAGGCGGCGAAGTATCTCATGCGGCATCCTGACGCCACGCTTGAAGAACTGATGCGCTATGTGCCCGGCCCTGACTGGCCTGGCGGGGGTATCATCATCGGTCGTGATGGTATCCGGCAGGCGTATGAGACCGGACGTGGCGCGTTTATCACCCGTGCGGCCACGCATATCGAAAACGTCACGGCACGCAAGAAAGCGATTGTCGTGACCGAGCTTCCGTTCATGGTCGGCCCGGAACGCGTGTTAGAACGGATCAGTGACGGTGTGAAAAATCGCCGGCTTGAAGGCATTTCCAGTGCGATTGATTTGACGGATCGGCATAACGGCACACGGCTGGTTATTGAAATCAAAACAGGTTTCGACCCCAATGCCGTACTCGCCCAACTGTTCAAGCACACGCCGCTTGAAGACAGTTTCACCATGAATAACGTCGCGCTGGTTGACGGTCGCCCGCACACCATGGGGCTCAAAGAGATGCTTGAGGTGTGGATCGCGCACCGGCGTACTGTGATCCGCAGGCGTAGCGAATTCCGTCGCAAGAAAGCGTTGGAGCGTCTTCACTTGGTTGATGGTCTGTTACTCGCGCTGGTGGATATCGATGAGGTCATCCAGGTCATCCGCACGTCCGATGACGCGGACAAGGCGAAAAACCGGTTGATGACGGTGTTTGATCTTGATGAGATTCAGGCCCAGTACATTCTTGACCTGCGGTTGCGCCGCCTGACGAAAATGAGTCGCATTGAGCTTGAGGCTGAACGCGATGAGCTTAAACGCACCATTGAGGGATTGGAGCGCATTCTCGGCTCTGATGATGAGCTTGACCGTGTGGTTGTCAGCGAGATGGATCAGGCGGTGACGAAATGGGGAACGCCGAGGCGTACGGTGCTGCTTGATCTCAATCCGGATGGGTCGCTGGCGCCGGTGACGGCGCAAGGACAGGAAGCGGTGCCGGACACTGCGGTGGAAGCCATGCATGCAGCTTCACGCGTATCTGCAGCGGCTGAGGATGTTGCCGCTGCTGCGGCCGCCCGAAAGGCAGGCAATGAGGAGGATGCCGCCGCCGCATTGCAGTTGGAGGACACGCCGTGCGCTGTGATGATGAGCGCGTCCGGTCTGGTCGCCAGAACCACGGCGGATGCGGTGGACGTGTGGAAATCCCATGCTTCCAATGGCACGAAGAACAGTGCAGAACGCGCCACCGATGACCAGATTGTCACGGTGTTCCCCACCACGACTCGGGCACGCTACGGGCTGATTACGTCAGCCGGCCGTCTGGTCTTGGCCGACGTGGCGGAACTGCCTGCATTGTCGGCGCAGGATACGCTGTCGGTTGCCGGTGGCGTGCGTGCTGAGGAACTGTTGCATATGACCGAAAGCACGGATCCGGTCATCGGCGAGCGCGTGGTGACTGCCGTGGCGATGAGTGACGATCAGCCTCCGCTGGCCATTGGCACGCTTCATGGTGTGGTCAAACGGTGGAATCGTGAATCCCCCACCACGATGGACTCGTGGCAGGTCATTGATCTCAAGGATGGTGACAGCGTGGTGTTCGCCGCGCCGGCGGCTGATGAGGATCGTCTGGTGTTCATATCATCCGACGCCTCGTTACTCACGTACGAAGCGGGCAATGTCAGGCCGCAAGGGCGTACCGCGGGCGGTATGGCGGGCATCAGGCTGGCCGAAGGCTGCCATGTGGTCGCGTTCAACGCGATTGAGGCCGGCAAGATCGCCTGGACCTATGAGGAAGGCGACAATGGCCTGTTCTCCGCGTCCGGAGCAGTGGTGCTGACGGTTGCCGGCGATGCCGAAGCGCTGCCCGGAACCGATAACGGGGCGGCGAAGGTCACACCGCTGGAAATGTACCCGACCAAGGGCCGCGGCACAGGCGGCGTGAGATCGCAACGCTTCCTCAAGGGACAGAACGCGCTGCTGTTCGCCTGGGTGGGCATGTACCCACTGCATGCAAGCACAGAGCACGGCACCCCGGTGGAGTTGCCGAAGCCGGATATGCGTCGCGACGGTTCGGGCGTCGAACTCGCCGCACCGATTGCCTTCGCCGGCTGAGCTGAACCCTATTTTCTGCTTCCGCCGACGCTCACACCCCACTCAGCGTCGGCAGAAGCAGAGGGAGTCAAGCTTCGCCGTTCATACCCACGCGGTTCAGGCATCTGCACGCTGATGCCGAAGCACCTCATGCATAGCGGTCATCACAGCGAGCAGGACCAGCAGATACCACGGGTAGATGGCAATGGATGTGTGTTGCGCAATCAAGCCGAACAACGGCGGCATAACCATGGAACCCATGTATGCGCAGGCCATCTGCACGCCGACAATGGCCTGTGACAGATCAGCTCCAAAATACGCCGGCGTCGAATGGATAACACACGGATAGATCGGCGCGCAGCCGACGCCGGCGAGCACCAAGCCACAGCATGCCGGGACCGTTCCGGGCAACGGAAGTACCATCAGCACCAGCCCAATCAACAGGATCGCCTGTCCCATGCGAATCATCGTAGGGTCGTCGAACCGCATGGTCAGGAATCCACTGATGCCACGGCCGGCAGTAATCCCGAGGTAGAACAGACTCGCCCAGCTCGCGGCGAGGACCTTGTCGACCCCGTGATACATCACCAGATAGCTGCTCGCCCACAACCCGGCGGTCTGCTCGATGGCGCAATAGCAGAAGAACATGAGAAGAATCGCCTTCGCGCCACGGATTCGCAGGACCCCGCGGACGCCAAGCGGCTTTCGCGCTGCGACGGCGCCGGCATCATCCATAGCGGAAGACGTGTTGTCCCTCATGTTGTTCTGCCTGTTCTTCCACAACGGCAGGCTGAGCACGATAATTGCGGTCAGCACAATCTGGACAATGGCGATATACCGGTACCCCCAATGCCAGCCTTGACCGCGGGATAGCGCGAAGCCCATGATATACGGGCCGGCGGTAGCGCCGAGCCCCCACATGCAGTGCAGCCAGCTCATATGCCGACTCGCGTAGTGCAGGGCGACATAGTTGTTCAAGGCGGCGTCCACTCCCCCAGCCCCGAGACCATACGGTATGCCGATTGCGAGCAGGATCCAGTAGTTCGGCGCGAATGAGAATCCGAGCAGCGCCGCGGCGGTCAGTCCGACACTGGTCGCCGTCACCACGCCCGGGCCGAATCGAAGCGTCAAGCGATCCGACAGGAGCGCGGAGACGATGGTGCCTGCGGAAATCACCATCGATATGCCGCCCGCCCATGACATCGGTACCCCGAACTGTTGGTTCATGGACGGCCACGCAGCTCCAAGCAGAGAATCAGGCAGGCCGAGGCTGATGAAAGCGAGGTAGATTACAGGAAGCAACAGATTGAACACGCCGGTCTTCTCCTCTCATGGTCGGTCCGTGCCGGTTGATGTTTGCCTGCGCCGGGAGGCTCCCTCGGCGTCGGCAGAACGTTACCACCCTGTCTCCACCGACGCCCACACCCTGCTCAGTGTCGGCAGAAGCAGAGGGAGTCAGGCTTCGGCCGCGACATTATCCCCGTCATCATCGCGGACCCATTGCAGCACATCGCCCGGCTGGCAGTCGAGCGTGCGGCAGATGCCTTCGAGCGTGGAGAAACGGATTGCCTTGGCCCGGCCGTTCTTGAGCACAGAGACATTCGCCGGCGTGATGCCCACCTCTTTGGCGAATTCCCCTACCGACATACCCCGCTGGGCGAGCAGGACATCGAGATTGACCTGGATCGCCATTCAAATCACCGCCTGAAGTTCGTCACGCTGCGCCGTGGCCGAGACCAGCAGGGCGCGCAGGACGATGATGAGCAGCAGCATTGCGAACAGTCCCAAGGCAACGAGCAGCGCACCCAACGGCACGGCAAGCGGTTTGAGATGCGCGATGAACGCGGTATGCACAAACAAGGCGAGCGCGATGATTGCGGCGATGCTGACGCAGGCGATGATGATATCAACCCAGATCAAAGAATCATGTGTGAATACGATGCCGCGGCCCGACAGCGACGCCAGTTTCCATACGGCGACCAGACCGATTTCGAAACATGCGAGCGCTGCGATCACCGCCAGCAGGTAGCCGGTCGCATATGGCGCGTATTGCGGGGCGTCCCGGGCGCTGCGCCGTGCGACAAGCGGCAGGGCCCATACCTGCGCGGCAACGGACATGGCGATGAATACGACCAGCGCGACTTTGAGTACCACAATCACGACCGGGCTGATGCCGCTGTCTGAATCCGCGGCTTGTTGCACTGCGGATGGATTGTCGCCCAGATCGCCCAACGCAGCCGGTTCGTTGTGTCTGCTGCGCACAGACGGCTTCTTCCCATTGTGCTGCCGCGGATGCTGCGGCTGTTCGATTGCCATGGATGCCTTCCTTCCTCACACGGCGGTTGCCGCGTCGGCATGTCCAGCATAGCAGTATCGATAAACGAGAGAAACATATCGTTTCTCGATGTGTAATATCTGTGATAAATCGATTATCGATAGACATGTATCGACATTCGATACTTACGATGGGGACATCCAAGGTCGAGAAGGAGCAACCATGACATCGCCGACACCATCGCAGCATCAGGGCGAACCAGTACATCAGACCCAACAAACACAGACCCAACAAACACGGGCGCAGCAGGCAAAGCAGACACAGGCGCAACAAATGCCTCGACCCGTGCAACAGCAGCATCCCATGCCACTGACACACCCCTATCCGCACGGGGCTGCCGGCACACCGTACACCACCCCACCCACAGCACCCTTCGCGCCCAGACGCGACCCTCTCGCCGCCCCCGACGGCTCGACACCGGCCGACCACAGGCTCCTCGCCATCACCAGCGCTGCGATTATTCTGCCGATTCTGTGCGACCGTCTCGTGTTCGCATGGTCGGACGCCAACACGTATACGCCATGGTTCGACGGATTCTGGCTCGCTGTCATTGCCACCGTCACCGTCCTGTTCTTCCGCACCGCGCATCGCAGCCTCATGTGGTGTTTCACCACCATCGCCACGACGATGCTGTGCGCCTATGCGATTGCAATGCATGCGGCCGGCAAAATCGACGACAGCTGGGTGACCACCACCTTCCTCGCCGTTCCCTGCCTGACGATGATGTCCCTGCAATTGTCGGATGGCAGGTTCGACTCCCACCACCCATGGCTGACCGTCAAACGCTGGCTGCTCGGATGGATTTCTCCCTTCACCAAACTCAATGCGGTCGGCTCGACGCTCAGTCACGCCCGACACGCTATACACGCATTCTCATCGAAGAATGACGACAATACAACCCCATCGGATAGCGACAGTACACGCAGCGAGTCGCATGCTGGACAAATGACCACAGCCCGCCGCATCCTGCTTATCATCGTGGTCGCCGTCCCCCTGCTCGTTGCGCTCACAGCGCTTCTGGCTTCCAGCGATCTGGTGTTCAATTACGCGCTGCGCCGCATGATCGGATCGATTGACATTTCTGAATTCGTGCGCCACGTGCTCATCATCGTGTTCCTGTTCCCCTTCTGCCTGTCCATCCTCGCGCAGACCGAAGTCACCAACCGGCTGCGCATGCACGCGTGCACGCCGACGACCGCATCCGCCGCCCAGCCCAGCCAAGACAAACACGCCTTCGACACGACAGTGGCCGCCGTTGTCCTCGCACTGGTACTCGTCCTGTACGCAATGTTCTGCGCTATCCAGTTCGCTTTCCTATTCAGCGGCCGGCAACTGCCCGACGGCTACACCTACTCCCAGTACGCCCGGGAAGGATTCTTCCAGCTGCTCGCCGTCGTATGCGTGAACCTCGCCGGCTACGCGCTGATCCTGTGCCGGGTACGCCACACCGCTCCCCTGACCGGTATGCTCATCGTGCTGATCGGCGAAACCGGGGTCATGCTCGCCTCGGCTCTGTGGCGTCTGCACTTGTACATTGGCGCGTATGGGCTCACCTGGCTGCGTTTGGAATCCATGACCTTCATGTGGATGCTCATCGCCGTGCTCATCCTGTGCCTCGTACGCCTGTTCGTGCCTCGTCTGCCACTGGCGACCATCGGTTTCATTCTCGTGGTCGTATGGTATGTGGCACTGGTGCTGTCGAATCCGAACAACATCATCGACGCCTACAATCAGGCGCGTCAGATCACCGACGCGATATGAGTGCCAGCCGCTGAGCGCGGTCCAGCCGGAACGGCACTAGACTGGAGACCATGTCTTACCGCATCGCATTCGTATTCGATGACACGCTCGACGTGCTCGACGGCGTGCAGCAGCATATCGTGACCCTGGGCAAGGAACTCGCCCGCCGCGGCCATGACGTGCATTACCTGGTCGGGCAGACCGAACACTCCCCCGTGCCCAATACGCGCGTCATGTCACGGAACGTGATGGTGAGCGCGAACGGGAACCGCATGCGCATCCCCCTGCCGGCAAGCCGCCGGCTCATCGCACGCACGCTTGCGGAAGGCGATTTCGACATCTTGCACGTCCAAGCCCCCTACAGCCCGTTCATGGCAGGGCGTGTCCTCGAGGCGGCGTCACCGGATACCGGTGTCGTGGCGACCTACCATATCGCGGTCAGCGACCCGTTGTCGGCGGTCGGCGGCATGGCCCTGGGCGCGATCAACGCGCACACCCACCGACGTATCGACGAGGTCATCGCCGTCTCCGATGTCGCGGCACGCTACGCTGCCATCACTGCGCATACGCGTGCACGCGTCATCGCCAATCCGGTGGATGTGCGCATGATGCGCGATCGGGCGGCCGCCGCCGACAACGGCACCTTGGACAGCGACACCATGGCGCCGCATATCGTGTTCCTCGGCCGCTTCGTCAAACGCAAGGGCGCGGATATCCTGCTCGACGCAATCGAATACGGCGAGCAGCACCGGCTCTTCCCCTCCGGCACCCATGTCACGATGGCCGGCAAAGGCCCACTGCTTGACGCATGCCGACATCGTGCAGCCGGATTCGACACTCCGATCACGTTCACCGGGTTCATTGAGGAATCCGCGAAACCCGCGCTGCTGCGTAGCGCCGACGTCGCCGTCTTCCCCGCGACCGGAGGCGAATCCTTCGGCATTGTCCTGCTTGAGGCGATCGCCTCCGGAGCGACAGTGACCCTCGCCGGGGACAATCCCGGATACCATTCCACCCTGCTGGGCGATACCGACGCGCTGTTCCCCGTGCACGGACGCGATGCCGCGCGGATACTGGCAGAACGCATCGCCCGCGCCATCAACGACACGGCATGGGCCAAACAGGTCCATGCGCGTGAAGCACTGCTCCTCGACCGGTACGATGTACGAACCATCGCCGATCAGGTCGAGCAGGTGTATATGCAGGCGATCGCCAAGCGTCGGAAAGCATAGCGCACTCCCCCAAGGATTCGAAGCCGCACTGCAGCAGGATAGCGGGATGCCCGCAATCCCAGCCCGATGCGGCCTCAACCCTGATACCTGTGTGATACCGGCCGCCTTCACAAGCCGGTGTGCACCGGGGCATCGAATCAGGTGTCGATCTTGCTGCGGTCAAAATCGTCCGCATTCTCAACGATGAACCGGCGCCGCGGCGGCACCTCCCCGCCCATGAGCAAATCGAAAATCCCGGCGGCGTTCGCCGCATCCTCCATGCGGATACGGCGAAGCATGCGCGAGCGCGGATCCATAGTCGTGTCCGCCAGCTGGTCGGCGTCCATCTCACCCAAGCCCTTGTACCGCTGGATATCGGGATTGTAGTCGATATGACGGCGCTCAAGATCGGCAAGCTTGCCGGAGAGCTCATCATCCGAATACGTGTAGATGTATTCGCCTTTATGTTTGCCAGCAAGCGCGATACGATGCAACGGCGGAACGGCCGCATACACGTGTCCGGCTTCGACCAGTGGCCGCATATACCGGTAAAACAGGGTAAGCAGCAGGATACGGATGTGTGCGCCATCAACATCAGCATCGGTCATCATGATGATTTTGTTGTATCTGGCTTGGCTCAGGTCGAAGCTCGCGCCGGAGCCGGCACCAACCACTTGGATAATCGAAGCGCATTCCTTGTTGGACAGCATTTGTGACAGGCTGGCCTTCTGAACGTTGAGGATCTTGCCTCGGATCGGCAGCAGGGCCTGGAAGCTGGAGTTTCTGGCGGCTTTCGCGGTGCCGAGTGCGGAATCACCCTCGACGATGAACAGTTCGGCGATATCATCATTGCCGGGCTGACAGTCGGAGAGTTTCGCCGGCATGGAAGCGGCTTCGAGCGCGTTCTTGCGCCGGGTGACCTCTTTGGTCTTGCGCGCCTGGATGCGCGCGTGCATCTCACCGACGATTTTCTCAAGCACACGACCGGATTGTTCCTTATATCCGCGTTTGGAACCGGTGATCATCTCGCCGAACTGCTGCTCGGTCATCTTCGAGACGATCGGGCGCACCGGGGCCGTGCCGAGCACGTCCTTGGTCTGCCCTTGGAACTGGGGTTCGGCGATGCGCACGGTGACGACCGCGACCAGTCCGGCGAGGATGTCATCGCGTTCGACGCGGGTTTTTGCATCCTTGAGGTTGACTTTCAGCTTGCGCGCATTGTCTTCGACGCTCTTGCGGATCTGCTTGGTGATGCCTTGGAGGAAGCCGTCGACATGCATGCCGCCGCCGGGTGTCTCGACGACGTTGACGAAGCTGCGTAAGGTGGTGTCATACCCGTTGACCCAGCGCAGGGCGATATCGACTTTGCAGGTGCGTTCGATGTTCTGCGCGTGCAATTCGCCTTTGCTGTCAACCGCCTGGGTTTCCTCGGTGTACGTGTCTTCGCCGGTGATGCGCCAGATATCGCAGACCGGTTCGCCTTGGGACAGGAAGTCGACGAAATCCTTGACGCCGCCGGTGTGGAGGAATTCCTCGACCCTGCGGTGGGGTCGTGCGGCTGATGCGATGGCGGATTGGGCTGTCGCCTGCGCCTGTGGATCGTTGGTATCATGGTCGGTTGCTTCGGCGTCCATGTCGGCGTCGGTATCCGCACCTGCGTCCGCGTCTGTGGGGTTGGCTTCCGTCGTCTCAGCGGCAGCGGAAGTGCCAGCAGCGTCGTCGGCAACGTCATCAGACATGACATTCTGCCCGGTCGGCAACTGTCCGCCTGCGGCCTCAACGTCCGGAGCATCGCTGGCATCTGAAGCGGCGGCGCCCGCCGGCGTATCGACTTCCAGCATCGCATCGACGGAGGCATCGCCGGTTTCGGGGATGTTCTCGTCGATGACGGTGATTTTCAGTCCGGGGACAAGGAAGGTGGTCTGACGGACCCGATCAATGAGCTGTTCGTAGCTGAAGCGCGCGGTGTCGTTGAAAATCTCCGGGTCTGCCCAGTAGCGAATCCGCGTGCCCGTGGTCTTCGGCGAGACTTTGCCGATGACTTCAAGCTCAGTCGCACGGTTCTTGCGCGTACGTTTGAACGGGGAGTCAGGCGACGGGTTCGACGGATCAGCGTCCTGGTAGACACCGGGATGTCCTTGGTGGAACGCCATGTGGTAGGTTTTGCCGTTGCGATCGACCTCGACATCGAGTCGAGAGCTTAACGCGTTGACAACGGACGATCCCACGCCATGCAAACCGCCAGCCGCATTGTAGGAAGCATTGCCGAATTTTGCGCCGGCATGAAGCTTGGTGAGGACGACTTCGACACCGGTCAAACCGGTTTTCGGCTCGACGTCAACCGGGATGCCTCGACCATTGTCGTCGACCTCGATTGAACCATCGGTATGCAAAATCACCTTGATGTCATCGCATGCCCCGGCGAGCGCCTCATCGACGGAATTGTCGATGATCTCCCACAGACAGTGCATCAAGCCCTGGCTGTCGGTCGTCCCGATGTACATGCCAGGCCGCTTGCGTACCGCATCAAGTCCTTCGAGTACGGTCAGGCTGTCGGCGCTGTAGTTTTCCTTTGCCATAATCCCCATTCGTTGTCTTGCGTTTCGTTTCCCGCCGTCGCCCGCCTGTACGCGGACCCGCCTGCGATGAGGCGCAGTCCGCGCACAGGGTTGCGTCACTCGTCGAGGAAGTCACGCAGAGTCTGTGAACGCGAGGGGTGACGCAGCTTCGACATGGTCTTGGATTCGATCTGGCGGATCCGTTCGCGGGTCACACCGTATACGCGGCCGATATCATCCAGCGTCTTGGGCTGGCCGTCCTCAAGGCCGTACCGCATCTTGATGACGCCTGCCTCACGCGGAGACAGCGTTTCCAGCACCTGCTTGAACTGCTCCTGCAGCAGCGAGAACGCAACGGCGTCGGACGGTGCGATGGCGTCGGTGTCCTCGATAAGATCGCCGAATTCGGAATCGCCGTCCTCACCGAGCGGGGTGTGCAGGGAAATCGGCTCGCGGCCGTACTTCTGCACTTCCTGCACTTTCTCGACCGGCATGTCAAGTTCACGCGCCAGCTCGTCGGGCGTGGGTTCGCGGCCCAGATCCTGCAGCATCTGCCGCTGGACACGGGCGAGCTTGTTGATCACTTCGACCATATGGACGGGCACGCGGATCGTGCGGGCCTGATCGGCCATGGCGCGCGTAATCGCCTGACGGATCCACCACGTGGCGTAGGTGGAGAACTTGAAGCCTTTCTTCCAGTCGAACTTTTCGACCGCGCGAATCAGGCCGAGGTTGCCTTCCTGGATAAGATCGAGGAACAGCATGCCGCGGCCGGTGTAACGCTTGGCCAGCGACACGACCAGACGGAGGTTTGCCTCGAGCAGGTGGTCCTTGGCCTTCTTGCCGTCAGCCGCCGCCCACTTGAGCTCACGCTTGCGCTTGAAGCTCATGGTGTCGCCCTCGGTGTCCAGCAGGTGCTGGGCGTACAGGCCGGCTTCGATGCGCTCGGACAAGTCGACTTCCTGCTCGGCGTTCAGCAGACTGACGCGACCGATCTGCTTGAGATAATCCTTGACCGGGTCCGCGGTCGCGCCTGCGGCGATGACACGGCGCTTGGGGTTGCCTGAAGGGGTGAGGTTGTCGTCGTCGTCATCGTCGCGCATGACGAATGCACCCTTGGCTTTGGGCGGGACTTCAGGCTCATGGCGTTGACGCTTATCGTCCTCGTCTTCGTCCCCCTCGTCGACGTCTTCGTCATCATCCGACTCGTCGCCGTCGAGGTCATCATCAAGGTCGTCTGGTTCGTCCCCCTCATCGAGGTCATCGAAATTCTCGATGTCTTCGTCATTGATGTCCTCGTCGTCGAGCTGATCATCATCATGCTCGAGCGTCGTATCCGGTTCAGCTTGTTTCGCCGTATGCTTGCGTGGAGTCTTCGTCGCTGTCGCGCTGCGCGAAGCGCTGGTTTTACGGCTTTTGGTGGTTGTCGCGCCGGTGGCTGTCGACTCGCCGGCCGCAGACTTGGTCCGAGTGGTCTTCTTGGGGGCGGCAGCTTTGCCTGCCGTCTTCGATCGCCTACTGGTTGTTTTCGCCGCCGTACTGCGGGTGGATGTGGTCTTCTCGGTCTGATCAGCGTCCTTCTTGCTTGCCGTCGTTTCCTTGGCCAAACTTATCCTCCTGCGTGATCCCGCCATGCCACGCCTATCACAAGGGCGCAGTTATGGCAAGGGCAAATCGTCAACTATAGGAGTTAACCATTCCGCGTGGACGATTATTCCCGCCGAACCCGCCAAGACCACATCGTCACCTGCCGTGGTCCTTACAGTGAACACCATTCGGGTTTTGCGCCGCTGCGTAACGCGTCGATGACAATGCTGGCAAGCGTGCAGTCAGGGTCGAGACGCAACGCGATTTGCGCGATGATATCCGTTCGGGGATCATCCGCCCACCACAGTATGTACGCGAGTATCGCCACAATCTGGACACGATACGACGACGGCACCAGGTCGACCATCCGGTTGAGCATCGCGGCGGATGCGCGGAACCTGCCGATGTGAGGCACCGCGCGTGGCGAGTCGAAGGCCTCGCTGAGCAGCTCCGCCATCGTCGATGCATGGGCGGGAAGGGATGGTTCGGCTGCGAACCGTATCAGCGTGGCATAATCCAGGGGTTCGATGCCGACCGTAGAGACAATCAACGCATCGCGGATGGCGACATTCTGCCGCATCCCCACGGCGAGTCTGAGCAGCAGCTGATCGTCGGCGGGCTGATGCGACCCGCCTGCGCATTGGTTGCGATGCCACATCTCCATCGCCTCCCTCACCCACAGCCACGTGCCCATAACGACACCCTCATCGTGACGCAGCCTGCGGTATCGCTCATTTTGGAACTCCACCCACGCCACCGGCATGATTCCCGGCGACTTCCATGCCCGCCAATCGCCCTCGGGTTCAGGCAGATCCTGCCATGAACGCAGCGGCAGCGGTTGGAGGTTCGAGTAGCGGTAGCGGGCATACCATCGCGTGGAATCCATACCCGGCAACGGTTCACGCTCCTCGCACCATTCCCAGTCCCAATCGCGCAGCATCGCGGCGGTGAGTATTTCAGCGGCTTGTTTCTTCTGGTCTGCTTGAGTGGTATCGCTCATTATTCCCCCGTTCCCCGGCATCGGCCGGGCATTGCGTACAGACACCCGGTGTGTCCGTCCTGCCCCTAGCATGCCGTCGCACGCCATTCGCCGTCCATGCGTTCGGATGAATGTGGTCAGAAGATGCCAGGACTGTCTGCGCAACTGTGGGCTTGCTCTTTGCCCGCCGGTGGTGGTTCGCAACGATGTGGACTGGAATGTCTCAGTACTATGGATACCCTCATAGGCATGAGTACGCCGTCAGATTTGGAACGTGTCGAATCACGAATCATCGAGTTGGTCCGCAACCACCTCAGTGTGCCGGCCACGGACATCGCCGAGTCATGCCGACCGGTCTTGCATGAGGTGGTTGAACAGGCGGTCACGTCCAGCGAAGGCGGCAAACGGCTGCGTGCTCGACTGGCCATCGCCGCGTTCGACGCCATCCGCCCGCATGCCGGACCCGAAACACGCGACGCCATGGTTGATTTGGCGTGTGCGATTGAAGTGTTCCAGACCGCCGCTCTCGTACACGATGACATCATCGACGAATCCGATTTGCGCCGCGGCAAGCCGAGCGCTCACCGCGCACTGGCTGAAGCGACCCACAGTACAGCCATCGGCCGGGGTCTGGGACTGATGCTCGGCGACATTCTGGCGACCATGAGCATCGCCATCGCCGAACATGCCGCATCATGCCTGCATCATCCCCATGCGCTCGATTCGGCGTTCCTGCACATGCAACGCGACGTCAGCGTCGGTCAGGTTCTCGATCTGGCTGTCGAGCTCAACCCGTTGGACAACCCCACGCAGCTCGCCGACGCATCCTTGAACGTGTTCCGTTGGAAAACCGCGAGTTATACGACAATGGCTCCTTTGCAACTCGGTTTGACAGCCGCGGGCATCGCCCCGGATCGCGCGGCCGAGCTTGCGGAACGCATCGGGCGTCCCGTAGGCGTGGCATTCCAGCTTGCCGACGATCTGCTGGACGTGATCGGATACACCAAGGCGACCGGCAAACCGGTCGGCGGTGATATCAAGGAAGGCAAGCGTTCCGTGCTGCTCGCCGACGCGCTCACCCTATCCGACGCCCCCGCACGCGACGAGCTCATCGCCATGTATGAGGCTCCGCAACGCGATGCGCAGGATGTACGTCGCGGCATCGAAATCTTCACCGGATGCGGCGCTGTGGACCGTTCACGCGAACGCATCAGCGCCCTATGGAATGAAGCCCGGACAGCGATTGCATCATCGGGACTTGACCACGACGCCCAGCAGACCCTGATCAGGGCTTGCCGCATGTTTATCCCGGATTCCTGCCTGTAATCGCGGCTGACACGGTGTCGGAAACCGGATGCCAGCATCGCGATACGGTAGCGCCCGGCATGTAAACTGGTGCCATCAACACGAGTAGAGGGCCTGCGAAACATGACTGAAACCGCGAACCTTGGGCGGATCATCGATGACCGGTACCGTATCGTACGCAAAATCGCGGATGGCGGCATGGCGACGGTATACGAGGCGGTTGACATACGACTGGACCGCAACGTCGCCGTCAAAGTGATGCACACCCAGCTGGCGCAGGGCCCTCATCGAGAGCAATTCATCGAACGCTTCCATCGTGAAGCCAGATCGGCTGCGGCAATCGCCAATCCGCATATCGTGCAAGTGTACGACACCGGCGAAGTCGACGGGCGCAACTATCTGGTCATGGAATACGTGCACGGCATCAACCTGCGCTACGAAATGAACCAGCAAGGCACGTTCACGGTACGCGAAACCTTGCGTGTCGTCGCCGAAACGCTTGACGGGCTTGCTGCGGCACATCGCGCCGGCGTCGTGCATCGTGATATCAAACCCGAAAATATCCTGCTCAACGATCGCGGCCATGTGCAGATCACCGATTTCGGTTTGGCCAAAGCCGCATCCCAGGCGACGCTGTCAACAACAGGCATGCTGTTGGGCACCGCGGCGTATTTGGCGCCGGAGATGATTGAACACAATCTCGCCACCCCACAAGGTGACTTGTATTCCGTGGGCATCATGGCGTGGGAGATGCTCGCCGGAGAACCGCCGTTCCAATCGGACAATCCCGTGACCATGGTGTTCAAGCATGTGCATGAGGATGTTCCGCCCATCGCGTCACGTTGCCCGGGAATCGACCCTGAAGTGTCACGGTTCATCTCGTTGTTGACCATGCGGTCGGTTGAGGCGCGACCGCAAAACGCCATGGAAGCACAACAGGTGCTTCGCGGTATCGTCGCCAACCTGCCGATGAGCGCATGGCAGTACCGGCTCGACCCCAATGAGCATGATGCGACGGACTCCGGTGCCATGTCCACGTCCGGACTGGTCGCCCAGCCTGCCGCATCATCCCGGTCTGCAACGATGGCCGACCCCAATGGCGGCCAGCGGCATGACGACTCCGACAACAATCATGCAGAGCTTTCACCGGCACCTGCTCCAACAACAGCGGATCGCCCGTCGTCATCCACCGCACCGACACAACCCGGCGTGAACGCTACAAGCGTCCTCAAACCGCAAACGGGACAGCAGACTCAACCGCGTAGTGTCAGCAGCCAGGACGCGTTCACCCAAGCGATCAGCACCGCCGCCGATACCGCCGCAACGGCATCGCCCGCGGCCGGGCACGCACGGGACGGCAAACGTCCCCGCAGCAAAACGCCGATCATCATCGCCGTCGTGCTGACATTGGTGCTGGCGGCAAGCGGTGGAGGCTCCGCATGGTGGTACTACTTGGGGCCGGGCAGCTACTGGACCATGCCCAAGCCGACGGATTTGTCCTGTGACAACGGCAAGGCATGCACCATCAAAGATGTCTCCTGGAACTCGTTCCGCAGCACGCTGAACGTAGCGGGAATCCCCTTCTCAGTCGCCCAAGAGTACAGTGACACCGTTGCCGAAGGCAATATCATCTCCACGACACCCGCTCTGGTCGGATCCCGCATCAGCAAACGGAATGCGGGCAATGTCACCGTCACCGTATCCAAAGGCGTACAACAGTCGACCATACCCGCGGACATTATGGACGCGTCCACCGAAAACGGCAAAGATCCGCTCACCGCGTTGGACAAGGCCGGATTCACGAACGTCTCGCACAACAGCAACAACGATGATTATTCACTGACCGTCCCCAAGGACGCATTGCTGAGCATCTCCCCCGATCCGGGAACGACCATGAACCATAACGACGAGGTCAGCGTCACGCTGTCCTTGGGGCCGATGCCGGTGAATATGCCGGATATTGTCGGCAAAACCAAGGACGAGGCGCAGGCGTTGTTCGACAGTCTCAAACTCCAAGCCACCTATACCGAGGAATACAGTGATACGGTCGCCCGTGGCAGCATCATTTCCGCTTCCCAAAGTGTCGGCACGCAGCTGCATTGGGGGGACTCCGTCAGCGTGGTGGTGTCCAAGGGTCCACAAACTGTGACGTTGCCTGATGTGACCGGTAAAAGCACCAGTGAGGCGACCGCCATGCTCAAAGCACTGGGTCTGGAGGTGAAAGTCAGCGCGCCGCTGGGCGATCTGACACATACGGTGCGCTTGCAATCGCCTTCGGCGGGCCAGCAAGTGCGGGTCCGTGACGAGCAAGGCAACAAGACCGTCATCACCCTGACTGTGGTGTGAGGATTCGCTCACACTGCGACCGGTTTGACAGTCAATATCGGCTGTTACGCCGTTGTGATGCCCGTTGTGTGAGGATTCACTCACACCCCGTGGATGACGGCCGGCCTGGACAATATCGGCGGCGGATGATGCACGGCGGGTGCATCGAAGCCGTTCAGACGTTCTGCCGCATCTGAGCTTCCTGCTCGGCTTTCAACCGAGCTTTGACGGTTTGCGCGTACTCGTCGACGTACTCCTGCCCGCTCATCGCTCCAATGGCTTTCACCACACGATCGGTGAGTTCACGAAGCTCCTCATGGGTCACGTCTTCAGGATTTTTGCGTTCCACCGCGATCGGTTTGCCGTAAATGATCGTGGATTTGCCTTTGCTGGGTATCACCTGCCCGGGTTTCTGCAAATCGCGTGAGCCGATGATCGCGGTCGGTACGATCGGGCATCCGGTTTCGAACGCCAAGCGTGCCGCCCCGGTATGCCCCCGGTACAGGCGCCCGTCAGGGCTTCTCGTGCCTTCGACATGGATGCCGAACAGATGGCCGTCCTCGAGGATTTCACGCGCATGGTTGAGTGCGCCCAACGATTTCGATCCGCCTGAACGATCCACGGGGAACACGCCGACGGATGTGAACCACCATTTCTTGAACTTGCCTTTCACGCCTTTGCCCTCAAAATACTCGGCCTTGCCCATGAAATGGATCATGCGCGGACAGGTCATCGGCAGCAGGGCATCGTCGATGACCGCCAGATGGTTTGCTGCGATAATCGCCCCGCCGTGACGCGGAATGTTCTCGAGCCCCTCAACGGTAGGGTTGAACCGTCGTCTAGCAATCGGACCAAGGGTGCGGACGAAAAACCAGTAGAGCACGAGAGGCTCTCCCTTCCCAGCGACTTGACATGACGCTCGTTTACAGTGGTATCTATGACTGAGCACAACAATACCAATGCATCGGGAGAGCGTCCAACGGACGGTTCTGACGGCACTTCATCCGGCGAGCCGCTCGATGCCGCATGGGAGGCGTTCGCTCAGGAGCACGCCGATGATCTCGACGACGTCGCGCGTTCCCGTAATGCGAAACGTTTCGAAAAACACGCGAAACGTGCAGAAAAGCAGGCGCTGTTGTCTGTCAACGATCTCGATCAAGGCACGTTCACCGATGACGCCATCGGCCCGGGA
Source organism: Bifidobacterium boum (assembly GCF_000741535.1). Lineage (GTDB taxonomy): Bacteria > Actinomycetota > Actinomycetes > Actinomycetales > Bifidobacteriaceae > Bifidobacterium > Bifidobacterium boum. The sequence continues at coordinate 217,058 of NZ_JGYQ01000007.1, forward strand.
CGCGGTCCGCGAGATGCCACAGCGTCAAGCTGGCTGGAAACCGATGCGGTGATGGACCGGTATGGTGAAGGATTCACACCACCGACATCGTTCGCCCCCACGCCACGCCGTATCGTGCTGTTCGCTGCGTTGACCGTGATCGGCGTGCTCGGCGTTATCGTCTCGGTGCTGGTGCCACGGTGGACAGGTATGCTCGGCACTGTTTTCGGAACGCTTCTGCTGATCGGCGTTGCCGGTCTGGTGGCAAGCCGTCGCGGCAAGCGCCATAACGACCCGTTCGATGATGGGGCGCGCGTCTGACCTTGCCGGCATGCGCCGACACGCCCACGGCGTGCATCATATCGTATACGGGATGAGGGGTTGCCCGCGGTATTTCCCCCGGGCAGCCCCTCATCGTATTGTGCGCGAAACACGCTATCGCGTTATCGGACGCGTGTCACTGCTCTTGTGCGGCACGCTTGGCTTGTGCCACACTCACCCAGCGGTCGAGCAGATCCTTGGCTTTGCCGCAATCCACAGCCTGCTCGGCAAGCGTATACGCTTGCTTGAAGCGGTCGGCGAGCGAACCGTCCTCAAGCAGATGGCCGTCCGCGACAATCGCGGAAGCCGCGTTCAGCAAGGCGGTCGAACGTGAAGCGACCGGCTTGCCATCGAGGAAATCGCGGAAAATCTGCGCGTTCAGCTCTGGTTCGCCGCCACGCAACTGTTCCACAGTGACCGGATCGATTCCCAATTCGGTAATCGGATTGAATTCAGTCGCCGTGACTTTCCCATCGGCGATCAGCCATACGGACACGGGTCCGGTCGGAGCCATCTCGTCCAGCCCCTCGCTTGACGTGTAGACCATGCCGCTCTGTCCACGATTCGCGTACACTTGGGCCATCAGCGGGCTCAGCGTGCGATCGGCGCACCCGATGGCCACATGCTTCGGGTTGGCGGGGTTGGTCAATGGTCCCAGCACGTTGAACACGCAGGGAATGCCGAGAGCGGAACGCACCGGCCCGACGAACCGCATCGCAGGATGGAAGGTTTTCGCGAATGCGAACGTGATACCGACTTCATCACCGATTTTGGCGACGGCTTGCGGCTCGAGGTCGAGCGGAACGCCCAGTGTTTCAATGACATCACCGGACCCGCATTTCGAGGATGCGGCACGGTTGCCATGCTTGACGATTTTCACGCCGGCGGCCGCAGCGACCACCGCACCCATCGAGGACAGGTTCACGGTTGAGGCCTTGTCACCGCCCGTGCCGACGATATCAGTGGTTTCTCCGGACACGTTGAGCGGTATGGCGTGCGACACCATCGCCTTGGCAGCGCCTTCGATTTCGGGAGCGGTCAAGCCAAGCTGCTGCTGGGTGGCGAGCACAGCGCCGACGCACGCAGGATTGGCATTGCCGTTCATGAGATCATTGACGAACCACCAGGACTCGTCCGCATCCAGATGATTGCCGTTGACGAGTTCTGCGAGAATCGACTTCCATGTGATCTCAGTCATCATGCCCTCCTGTGCATCTGACATTGGTTGATATGTGAGGTTCATTCTAATGGTTCAGTGTTATCGTTCGAATAAACGTCCATATTGTGAAGAATACGGTGTTTGCTGCCTGTTTCGCGGTACAACACGCGAGGTGGGCCGGTACGGATTCCGTACCGGCCCACCTTCAGCCGACATCATCTACGCTCGCGGTGCAGGCGCAAGCTGATGCGATGGCTCACTGCTCATTGTGGCCGTGGCACATCTTGTATTTACGGCCCGAGCCGCAGGGGCATGGCGCGTTCTTCGCGGTTCCGGGGAAGGTGCGGCCATCAGCCCACGGCGTCTTGAGCTCTTCGCTCTTCGGACGCTTATTCGCCGGAAGCTTGACATCCTCATGGCTGATCGGTTCGGGGCCGACGATGCCCGGCTCGGTGTGGGCTGCAGCATCCGCCTCGTCAGCCGTTTCATCGGCATCTTCCGGATCGACCGGTGCGGAGCTGACAGTGGTTGGCTCGTCCTCGACATCCGTTGACGTGATACCCACAGTCGCCTCAGCCTTGTCGACGGCGGCATCCTCATCACGCTCGCTGTCAAGATCCTCGTTCTGTGCAACCTGCTGGATATCGATATGGAAGAGCAGCTGAATCGTCTCTTCCTTGATCGCTTCGATCATCTGGTTGTACATCTGGTAGCCTTCACGCTGGTATTCGACCAGCGGATCGCGCTGACCCATACCGCGCAGACCGATACCGTCCTTGAGATAATCCATCTCGTAGAGGTGTTCGCGCCACTTGCGGTCGAGCACTGCAAGCACAACGCGGCGTTCAAGCTGATGCAACGCCTCATCGTTGAGCTTCTCACCAAGTTGGGCATACTCCTCCTTGGCTTGCTTGACGATGAGTTCACGCAGCGTATCGGCCGCCTTCTCACCCTTGAGGCCTTCCACAGCCTTCTTCGCTTCGTCCTCGTCGATGTTGACGGTGATGATTTCGGACAGCGCCTTGAACAGACCGTCCCAATCCCATTCCTCAGGCTTGGCAGAGCCGCGGTTCGCGCCGCGGATATAGCTGGCCACGGTCTCATCAATGAAGCGCAGGATATCCTCGTGGATGTCTTCGCCCTTGAGCACGGCCTGACGCTCAGCGTAAATCACCTTGCGCTGCTTGTTCATCACGTCGTCATACTTGAGGACGTTCTTACGGATTTCAAAGTTGCGCGATTCCACGGCCTTCTGCGCGTTGCGCACGCCCTTGGACACGCTCTTCGACTCGATCGGCAGGCCTTCGGGCAGACCGCGGGACATCACGCGCGCGACGAGCTGCGTGTTGAACAGACGCATGAGGTCGTCCTCAAGGCTCAGATAGAAGCGGGATTCACCAGGATCGCCCTGACGGCCGGAACGGCCTCGCAGCTGGTTGTCGATACGACGGGACTCGTGACGTTCCGTGCCAAGCACATACAGACCGCCCAGCTTGGCGACTTCATCATGCTCGTCCTTGACCTGCGCCTTGACTTCGGCAAGGGTGCCCGGCCAACGCTTCTCATACTCTTCAGGAGTATCGTCCGGCGAATAGCCTTCCTTCTTAAGCTTGGCGTCCGCCAGGAACTCGACGTTGCCACCGAGCATGATATCGGTACCACGGCCGGCCATGTTGGTGGCGACTGTCACCGCACCCTTACGGCCTGCGACCGCGACCACCGCGGCCTCCTTCGCATGCTGCTTGGCGTTGAGCACCTGGTGGGGGATCTTCGCGACATCAAGCAGGGAGGACACGACTTCCGAGGATTCCACGGAAGCGGTGCCCAACAGCACCGGCTGGCCTTTGGCATGACGCTTGGCGACATCCTTGACAATCGCCTGGAGCTTTTCCCGCTTGGTACGGAAAATCAGATCATCCTGATCCTTACGGATCATCGGCTTGTTGGTGGGGATCGGAATCACACCCAGCTTGTACGTGCCCATGAATTCCGCCGCCTCGGTTTCAGCGGTGCCGGTCATGCCAGCGAGCTTGTCGTACATGCGGAAGTAGTTCTGCAAGGTAATGGTTGCGAACGTTTGATTCTCCGCCTTGACTTCGACGCCTTCCTTCGCTTCGATGGCCTGATGCAGACCCTCATTGTAGCGGCGGCCGGGCAGGATGCGGCCGGTATGTTCGTCAACGATGAGCACTTCACCGTTGGTGACCACGTAGTCACGGTCGCGCAGGAACAGTTCCTTCGCCTTGATGGCGTTGTTCAGATAGCCGATCAGGGCGGTGTTGCTCGGCTCGTACAGGTTGTCGATGCCCAGATAATCTTCAACCTTGCTGATGCCGGGGTCAAGGATGCCGACGGTCTTCTTCTTCTCGTCGACCTCGTAATCCTCGTCACGGGTCAGTTTGGGCACCAGTCGGGCGAACTGGCGGTACCAGCGCGTGACATCGCCTTCCGCCGGTCCGGAGATGATCAGCGGGGTACGCGCCTCATCAATGAGAATGGAATCCACCTCGTCGACGATAGCGTAGTGGTGGCCTCGCTGGACCAGCTCGCTCTTATCCCACGCCATGTTGTCACGCAGGTAATCGAAACCGAACTCGTTGTTCGTGCCGTACGTGATATCCGCGTTGTACTGTTTACGACGTTCGGCAGGCTTCTGATTGGTGATGATGCAACCCACGCTCATGCCGAGGAAACGGAAGATGCGGCCCATCAGCTCACTCTGGTAGCTGGCAAGGTAGTCGTTGACGGTGACCACGTGAACGCCTTTGCCTTCGAGGGCGTTGAGGTAGCTCGGCAGAGTGGCGACCAGAGTCTTGCCTTCACCGGTTTTCATTTCCGCGATATTGCCCCAATGCAACGCCGCGCCGCCCATCAGCTGGACATCGAAGTGACGTAAGCCGAGCGTACGTTTCGATGCTTCACGCACGGTGGCGAAAGCTTCCGGCATAATATCGTCGAGGCTCTTGCCGTTCTCAAGTTCCTGCTTGAACTTCGCGGTTTGTCCTTTAAGTTCCTCGTCGGAGAGGGCCGATATCTCGTCCTCAAGCGCGTTTACCGCTTTTGCGACGTTCTCCAGCTTCTTCAGCTGGTGGCCTTCACCCATGCGTAGGGCCTTGTCGACGATGTTTACCACGTTTCGCTCCCTAGTTCATTCAGCACAACGGTCGTGCGGGGCTGCACAGCCCGCTCACGGACTCATTTCATAGTACGCGACGGAGAGGATTTTACACGCATTCCGTCATTTTCATCCGACATGGCGGGTCGGACATGACGGGAGCCCGCGTGCGATGCAACGCGGGCTCCCGTCGCCGTGTTAAGGATACCGTTCACATGACGGTTCCTGACGATCAGGCTTCCTTCTTGGCTTTCGCCACGTTCTCAGCGGTGTCGATCTCGAAGACGCCGTAGCTCCAGCCGTGACGGTGGTACACCACCGACGGGCGACCGGTGTCCTTGTTCACGAACAGGAAGAAGTCGTGGCCGATCAGCTCCATTTCATACAGGGCCTCGTCAATGCTCATCGGCTCGGCGATATGCAGCTTACGACGGATGACGATAGGCGTGTCACCAACCTGAACCTCAACGGATTCGCCCGGACCCAGATCGGATGCGACCGCGGCCTGCGGGCTGTTGTTGGGCTCCTCATCCTTCGGCTCCTCTGCCGGTGCCGCCTCGATTGGACCAAGATCGACCGGAACCGGATTGACATAACCACGGCGGTGATCCTTGCGACGGTCGCGAGTGCGACGCAGACGGAGCGTCAGCTTGTCAAGCGCCATGTCGAGAGCGCTGTACTCGTCGGAGCTCGATGCTTCAGCGCGTACGACGGTACGTCCGGCCACCACGGTGATTTCCACGCGTTTCGCCGTGTCCGCCTGACGGGGGTTGCCTTCGTGGGTCACGACAATCTGAGCGCGCTGAGCGTCCGGAGCGATTGCGGTCACACGATTCATCTTGCTTTCAACGACGTCACGGAATTTTTGACTGACCTGCGTGTGACGTCCGGTGATGACGATTTCCATGTGGACCTCCTAGCCTCAAGCGGTGTTACCCGCTGTGTGTGGGTTGTCCCGAACCGCGTCTTCGCCGTCCGGGTATGTTTCATTGTAGCCGAATACTGAGCAATGTGAAGCCAATTCGCTTACGGGTGTCGGAAATCTTTGTGACATTGTGCTGTATCCGATGCGTGCGTATACTATTGTGGTTGAGACCCCACGGTGGCCGCGGCCGATTCGGCTGAGGAACTTCCGGGCTCCACAGAGCACGATGGCGGATAACATCCGCCCAGGGTGACCTGAGAGATAGCGCAACAGAGAACAGACCGCCCGCCTCATGCGGGTAAGGGTGAAACGGCGGTGCAAGAGACCACCGGACCGCTGGTGACAGTGGTCGCATGGCAAGCCTCATCGGGAGCAAGGCCAAGCAGAAGACGTCAAGGGTTGCTCGCCCAGTCTTCGGGTAGGCTGCTAGAGCCTGGCGGCAACGTCAGGTCGAGATGGATGGCCATCCGTGTGGAAACACACGACAGAACCCGGGGTATGTGGGGTCTCATCCACGTGTTGGCCCGCCAAATATGGCGGGCCTTTTCATATCTGACGATCAAGGTGTTGACGGGGTATTGGCCATAGAGGAACGGGCGTTGTTGCATGATTCACCTATCCGGCCTTGTGCACGTTCGCATGCGTAGCTGGCTGGAACACGCAGAAGCACCGGCGAGGCCTCATGCCGTCCGCCGATTGGCGTATGCCCGCGATTGTCGTCCCCGCGCCCACACGGCAGGCTCTGCAATGTTTCGACATCCGATGAAAACAAACGGCACAAGCCTAAAACCCTGACACGTTTACGGCCGCATCGCCCGCAAGGGCGGTAAGCGATGTCTTCGGCTCCGATCTGCCACTTCTGCGCTGCTGCCGGGGTGTTGATGGGTGATGTACGGGGAGTTTGCGACAGATTGACCCGTTCGGCGATGTTCTCCCGGGAGAACCGGCGGGATTCTCTGATTCGCATCTGTACTCCCCTATCCGTCGTGGGAGTTTACGGGAGTTTCACGCCGTGAGGATGAATCTATCGACGGGAACGTTGGAAATCCGCGGTTGCGAAAAACGCCCCTGAAACCGCTCGCGGGAGAAAACCGCCGAAACCGCAGATCCTCGACAATCTCCCGCGCAAGTCTGGGGCGCTGTCCTTGGGACGTCGCCGCCCGACAGTCGCTTCCACGACAATCTCCCATGTCCGCCGTGGAAGTTCCCCGAATCGAGAGGCCGCGGCGCCAACCCCGGTTCCGCTCAGCGGATATGACAGCCGATCGCAGCGGCGGCACATCGACCGGCTCATTGTATACCGGGCGATCGTCCACCGTTCGCCAATGCTACTACCGTAGATGTTCCATCCGGCTGCGTCCGCGCGGGTATACGCACCACGGTGGAACGCACAGGAGTGCGATGGGCCTCTTGCCGTCCGTCGATGCGTGTATGCCCCGACATACCGGCATCCGCACAAGACCATCCCGTATCTACGCGGCAAGCACCGACGAAGACCGGAGCACAAGCCCGATACCACGACACGCTTACGGCCGCACTGCAACAGCCCACAACCCCAGCATGGACCGGACGGCATTGCCTGCACAACCCGGTAACACGCAGAACGCCTTCGCAGCCGGCGGATCAGGGTGGGTGCACGGTTGACATCACTGCGGGCGGTCGCCGAACAGGCTTTCTGACACGTCGCGCAAAACGTCGGGACTATGCCCTTTCCGCCCGCCCGCGCTCCAGAACCTGCGTCGCCTGACCTGAGGGTCAAGACCCGCCGTCCGCATGGCGACACGCCGCCCCAATTCCCATGCCGAGTCAATGAATACGCCCGCGTCACGCGCCTGGTTTACCGCCTGCTGCGCCAACGCACGGTCGACGCCCTTGCGTGACAGCTCGAGCAGGGTGCCACGCTCCCCCAGCATTCTTCCGGCACAATACCTGACTACGGATTGCGCATAGGCTTCATCGTTGATCAGGCCCACTTCGGCCAACCGGACCACGACACTGTCGGCGACTGTCTCGTCATACCCTTTGCCGATCAGGCGTTCTCGCAGCGCATGACTGGACCGGTCCGAACAGTCCAGGAGACGCAACGCCGCTTCTCGGCAGGCGTCGATGTCACACGGATCGTCGAGTGTTTTCTGACGAGACGCACCATGCGCACCCCAGGAGGACCGACGGGTTCGCCGGCCACTGTGCCGGTCATGATGTTGTGGCACCGCATCATCGTCTTGCGCCGGGATGGCGGGATGTGACCGATCGGCATCAACGGATAAGCCGGTTTCAGACACATCCCCTCCAGCATCCTGCCCGACAGCAAGCCCATGCTGGGCGATGAACGCTTCAGCGTCAATCATCGCGCTCAGGCCTGAGCGGCTGCAGGCGTGCCGGCCTGCTCCGTTTTCGGTGCAGACGCGTCGGCTGAAGCACCCGCCGGCGTAGTATCCTCTTCGGCGAATTGATCGGCCGGTTTGATCAGACCGAACGCCTCTTTGACTTTGGTCTCGATTTCCGCGGCCAATTCAGGGTTATCCTTGAGGTATTTGCGGACGTTCTCACGGCCCTGACCGAGCTGGTCGCCGTTATAGGTGAACCAAGACCCTGATTTCTTGACCACATTGCTTTGCAACGCCATGTCGATAATCGAGCCCTCTTTGGAAATGCCTTCGCCGTACAGAACATCGAATTCGGCGGACTTGAACGGCGGGGCCATCTTGTTCTTCACCACCTTGACCTTGGTGCGGCTGCCGACGGCTTCATCGCCGTTCTTCAAAGTCTGGATACGTCTGATATCAAGACGTACCGAAGAGTAGAACTTCAATGCCTTGCCGCCGGTCGTGGTCTCAGGATTGCCGAAGAACACGCCGATCTTCTCGCGCAATTGGTTGATGAAAATCGCCGTGGTGTTCGCCTGGGCCAGCGCACCGGTCATTTTACGCAACGCCTGGCTCATCAGACGCGCTTGCAGACCGACATGGCTGTCTCCCATCTCGCCTTCGATTTCAGCCTTGGGCACCAACGCCGCCACTGAATCGATGACGATGACATCCAACGCCCCCGACCTGATGAGCATATCGGCGATTTCCAATGCTTGCTCGCCGTTGTCAGGCTGGGAGACAATCAAGGAATCCGTGTCGACACCCAGATGACGGGCATACACGGGATCAAGCGCGTGTTCAGCATCAATGAATGCTGCGACCCCACCCGCTTTCTGCGCGTTGGCGACGACATGCAATGCCAGCGTGGTTTTGCCGGAGGATTCCGGCCCGTAAATCTCGACGATTCTGCCGCGCGGCAGACCGCCGATGCCCAAAGCCATATCAAGCGCAAGAGAACCCGTAGGGATCACTTCGACATCCTGCACCGGCCGGTCGCCCAACCGCATGGCGGAGCCTTTGCCGAAACTTTTCTCGACCTGCGCAAGCGCCGTATCCAGCGCGGCTTTACGACGGGGGTCGATGTCATGTGCGCCGGATGCGCGTCCATCCTCGGAAGCCTTGGCGCCCGCGGCCTTCGTCGATTTTGTCTGCTGTGCCATGTGTTCTCCTTATCTTCACGATTCCAGCGACGGATTTCACCCTACGGGATTGCGCTCAGCGGGTCTATCCGCCTCAAGCAATGTGGTCAGAAGACGCTTGCCGCCGAATACACGCAACACCGTCCGTCACCTGCCGCTGCGAATCGTGCCGTCACGACAACATCCTACCCCATGATACGAACATCTGTTCGAATATCGTGCCGCGGGGTGCCATCGAGGCGAATCGCGTATCAGGCCGCCGGCAGAGGCGGCGCGTTATGGTCCTTGCCCCATCGCCTGGTGTCAGGGATATCCATCTGATCACACAGTACGTTCCATACGACACGTGGCTCACACCCTGCGGCGAGCGCTTCAACCACCGTCATGTCATGAAGCTTGGTCAGACGCTGGTCACGGGACAGGCTTCGACCATAGACCCGGCCGAACACCTCTTCAAGCAATTGCCAGAATTCACGTTCACGCACGCAGCAAGTCTCGCACATCCACGCTACATCCGCCGTTCGGCATGGGCGTCGCTGCGTCACTGGCCCTACAACGACGCGACGCCTCCCCGAGCAACGGGGAGGCGTCGCATTCAAGCCGGATCAGGCGTGAACGGAATCAAGATAGTCGGCGACCATGCGCAACATCTGCGCGGTGCTCAACCCCAGCGAGGCGGCGATTGAACTGAGCAGCTCGGAGCTCGCCTCTTTCTGCCCGCGCTCAACCTCGGACAGGTAGCCGAGTGACACGCCGGCTTTCTCGCTGACTTCACGCAACGTCTTATGATCACGCGTCCTCAAATCGCGCAGGACATGGCCGATCGCCTCACGCAACGAAACATCCTTGAACTGGCCGGATTCCTCATGCTTGCGAACCGTGACGCGTGCACGGGCATGCTCGGCATCCTCTTCCTGCCACATGCGGTTCAACGCGGATTGGCGTTCATCCTTGGCTTTCCTGGCGGCACGGGCGCGTAACACCTGCTGCTGCGCGAACATCACCGCACGGCGTTGCGCCGGAGTCAGATCACGCATACGTGCAGACTGCGCCGCTCGCGGGGAACGGGTATCCCCCTCGGTCTTGGTTTCCATCATCTCGTTGGTCCGGGTCATCGTTTCCATCTGCGTAACCCCTTTCGGCTTCGTGTCGTTCTGTACACCATAGACAACCGGCCGTCAGCGAAATTATTCCTCAAAGCTCACTGTGAGCTGCCTCACATTCTCGAGGACGCACCACACCGTTTGTTCGCGAACCTGCTCACGCGTACCATGCAACCGCAACTCACGCGCTCGGGTCACCCGCTCTCCGCCGGTGACTGCGCCCGGCAGAGAGCAACCGATGTACACCAAGCCGGCCGGCTTGTCACCATCAGGGCCGGGGCCTGCAACACCTGTCGTGGACAGTCCGATCACCCGTCCGCAGTAAGCGGGCTGGTCATACAGCCGTGCTGTCCCCCACGCCATTTGGCGGGCGACTTCAGGATGCACCGCTCCTTGCGTGTCCAGCAGCCGGGGGTCGACTCCGAGAATCTTCGCTTTCGCGTGGATGTCGTAGGTGACCGCCGAACCGAGGAACACTTTGGACGCCCCCGGGACACGGACAAACGCATCGGCGAGCAGGCCGCCGGTCAGGGATTCCGCCGCGGCGATTTTCACCTGCCTGCGTTCACAATACGCGAGAATCTCACCCGCCAACGCGTCCCGCCGGGCTGGATCCGCCATACCGTCAACCATATTGTCGCCGGCAGGAATCATATCAGCATTCATACCGTCAGCGATCCGCGACGCGCCTTGACGACACGGTAGACGTACATCGCCCCGGAATACAGGCATAGGAACAGCGCCACGTAAATCAGGAAGTTCGTGATGAACGTGTAGACGTTCAACGCCGTGGTGTTGGCGATGAAGGTGCGCGCCGGCACCAGCAGCATACCCAAGCCGATGCACTGGCACAGGGTCTTGTACTTGCCGGCCTTGTCTGCGGCGATGACCTTGCCGCCGGTGTCGATGACGAAGAACCGCATGACGGTGATACCGATTTCACGGATGAGGAACAGGATGGTCACCCACCAGAACACTTCGCCGAATGCGGAAGCGACAATCAGCGTGGAACAGGTCAGGAGCTTGTCGGCGATCGGGTCCATAAGCTTGCCCAGCTCGGTGACCTGATTGTACTTGCGGGCCATCCAGCCATCAAGTTTGTCAGTCGAGGCCGCGATGATGAACAGGATTGCGGCAGCCCACCGCATACCCACGCTATGCGAGCCTTGCGGTCCGGCGGCGATATCAAGGCCCAGAAAGACCAACACCAGCACGATACGCGTGTACGTGACGATATTCGGCGGGCTGTTCCATCCGTCCAACAGCGATGGCTTATGTTCATGTTCAGTCTGCATACCGTTCACCTTACCTCGCCTAGGCTACCGACTCATGTATGACGGCCGGGGATTCGCCGCCAACGTAGCCGTACACGCCGCTCATGCCACGTCGGACGGCTCCGGCTCAGGCTGGTCGCCGGATGAGTCCAACGTGGAACTCTCACCTTTGATGAAAGCGAGCACTTGCGGCAGATCTTGAGGCTGGACGAGCACTTCCCTGGCCTTGGACCCTTCGGACGGTCCGACGACGCCGCGCGATTCCAGCAAATCCATCAAGCGTCCCGCCTTGGCGAAACCGACACGCAGTTTGCGTTGCAGCATCGAAGTGGAGCCGAATTGCGTGGTCACCACCAGTTCCGCGGCTTGAAGCAGGACATCCATATCGTCGCCGATATCCTCAGTCGGATCGACCTTATGCTGGTCCGCTTCCTTGGCCATCTGCTCGATATCCTCACGGTAGTGCGGCTTACGCTGGGTGCGTACGAATTCGACAGCCTTGCGGATCTCAGACTCCCCGACCCACGATCCTTGCACGCGGATGGGTCGCGCCTGCCCCATCGGCAGGAACAGCGCGTCACCCTGACCGATCAGGGTTTCAGCACCGGTGGTGTCGAGAATGACGCGCGAATCCGTTGCCGAGGAGGTCGCGAACGCCAACCGTGACGGGATATTCGCCTTGATCAGGCCGGTCACCACATCCACGGATGGGCGCTGGGTGGCGAGTACGAGATGCACGCCGGCCGCACGCGCCAGCTGGGTGATGCGCTGGATCGAACTTTCGACATCGTTTTTGGCGACCATCATCAGGTCGGCCATCTCATCGACGACAACCAACAGATACGGATACGGGGCCACCTTGCGTTTCGAACCCGCAGGCGCATGGACTTTGCCTTCCCGCACCGCCTTGTTGAAGTCTTTCATATTGCGGAAACCGAAGAACTGCAAGTCATCGTAGCGGGCGTCCATCTCCTTGACCACCCATTCCAGCGCCTGGGCGGCGTGCTTGGGATCGGTGATGATCGGGGTGAGCAGGTGTGGGATGCCGGCGTACGCGGACAATTCGACACGTTTGGGGTCGACGAGAATCAGCCGCACCTGTTCGGGAGTGGACCGCATGATAATCGACATGAGCATTGAATTGATGAAACTGGACTTACCTGAACCGGTCGCGCCCGCGACCAGCAGATGCGGCATTTTCGTCAAATCAGCGGTGACGAAATGCCCTTCGACATCCTTGCCGACGCCGGCGAGCATCGGATTGGGATCATTGCGCGCCTTGTCGGAGCGCAGAACATCCCCCAAATGGACGATTTCACGATCGACGTTCGGAATCTCGATGCCGATGGCGGATTTGCCGGGGATCGGCGAAAGGATACGCACATCGGAACTCGCCACCGCATACGCGATATTGCGTTGCAGATTGGTGACTTTCTCGACTTTCACGCCGGGGCCAAGCTCGACCTCATATTGGGTGACGGAAGGGCCGCGCAGGAAGCCGACGACTTTCGCATCGACCTTGAACTGTTCGAACGTGTTGGTCAGCGCGCGAATGACATTGTCATTGGCGGGTGTGCGCGCCGCATGCGGCTTACCTTTGACCAGCATGTCAAGATCCGGCAGCTGGTACGGGGCGTTGTCATCCACGACGGCCGGTATTGCGGACGCATCCGGTACAGGCGCATTCCCGCCGCTGCGCGACTCGGGGCTCTCAGCGCCATATGCCCCCTCGGATTGCGCGTCTGAAGTGGCGTCGGGCACGGACGGGCCGGCCGCGGATTCGCGGGCGGCAACCGTCGCCCACGGATCGGAACCCGCCTGTGGGGCCGGAACAATGGCCGGGGCCGATGGCACGTCAAGCATCGGCGCATGCGAGGACGGTTGCAGCAGCGCCGGATCGATACCGGCGTTGGACGACGACACGCTCCGCGGCGTGGCGATCATGGTTTCCGCGGCTTCACCATGCTGTTTGGCTGCATGGGTGAATGCCTCATCACCGGCGTATTCGTCGAGCCGCTCATCAGTATCCTGCCTGGATTTGCGGCGGAACAGCCAAGCGAACAGGCTTGGGCGGCGCTCGTGGTCATGCTGATCCTCCTCGTCGGACCCGTCGTGGGCGGGAACCCCTTCAGCAACCTGCATAAGATCGTCGCCGATACGAATCTCGTTGGGGAACTGGTCGTCCTCATCCGGCTCTCGTTGGCCGTCATCGCTGCGCAGCCGTTCAGCCAAAGCTTGGAACCGTTCAGGAAGCTCCTCGACATGCGTGCGCGTGATCATCAGCAGTGAGAACAACGCGACGATGACGAACACGACGATGGCGAAAGCCTTCGACAGTCCCCACGCCAACGGAGAGCCCAGCAGGAAGCCGAAAATACCGCCGGCATTCTCCAACACCTTCAAATCGAACCCGTGCGTATCGGATGCCGCGGCGGCATCGATGATGGAACAGATCGACCACAGCAGTAACGCCCAGCCGGTCACAACCCGCGGATTGTCGGAGCCTTTGCCGGCGTTGCGCATCAGACGGAATGCCACAATCGCCAAGAACACGGGAAGCACGACGCTCATCACACCGAACGCGCCGGCCGCAATCGTATGCAGGAAACGCCCCAACGCCCCGTTGACGCGGAACCATTCCGATGCACAGAACAGCACTGAGAGTATCACCATGACGAAGCACAAGCCGTCACGCCGGTACGTGGGGTCATACTCTCCGACACCGGTCAACGCTCTGACCGCAGCCCCGAACCCTCGCGGAATGGCGAGCAGGAGCTTCTGCCATAGCGGTTCCTCGCCGACAAGCCGCTCGTCATCGGACAGCACGCGGGTGCGGTCGGAGCCTCCGCTGGTGGTACGTTTCGAGGACCCGCTCGACCTACGACGGGTCTGGGTGTTGCGCTCTTGGGATGAGGATGAGGTTCGTGCCATAACGATTCGATTCTAACGAGCGGCGGTCACATCACCGGCCGACAAGGCGTCAACCTTGGATATCGCCGAGATGATGCTGAACGTATTCGTCGGCGTGGGCGTCAATGGCGTCATAGTCTCCGGCATCGGCATGGTCGATGATCGCCATCGCGTTGTCCAACAGCGCCGGGTTGAGCGCTTCAAGCCAGTGAATCCTCGGATCGCGGCCGAACCACCCCATCTGTTTGCGGGCCAGACGGCAGGTTTTCTGCGCGATGTCGAAGAACGCGTCATCCTCGTCCCAGATGCCGTCGAGATAATCGATGATCTGCTGGTAGCCGAGCGCCCGACCAGCAGTGAACCCCAGATGCGGCCGCAACCGGCGCACTTCATCGACGAAACCGTGCTCGCGCATGGCTTGGGTGCGCCGCATGATGCGGTCGTCAAGCTCGCGACGAGGCAGGTCGAGCCCGATCTGCACGCTGGGGATGACATACCGGTAGCGTGGCAGACTCGCGGAATACGGGCGGCCGGTCACTTCGATGACTTCGAGGGCGCGGATGGTGCGCCGCGGATTATGCGGGTCCATGCGGGCAGCCGCCTCGGGATCCTTGGCTTTCAGCTCTTCGAATAGGGCTGCCGCCCCCTCATGCCGCTCACGTTCCTCCAAACGCTTACGTACTTCAGGGTCGGTGCCGGGGAAGGAGATGTCATCAATCGCCGCTCTCGCGTACAGCCCGGATCCACCTACCAGAATCGGTCTGATGCCTTGCGATTGCAAGTCGCTGATGCAATCACGGGCGAGCGTTTGGAAGCGGGCGACACTCATCGTGTCATCCGGGTCGATGATATCGATGAGATGATGAGGAACTTCCGCCTGCTCCTCGGCGGTCGGCTTCGCCGTGCCGATATCCATGCCTCGATACATCTGGTAGGCGTCCGCGTTGACGATCTCGGCCCGTTCGCCACGTTCGGCCAACGTTTTTGCGATGGCGATGCCCAGCCCGGTCTTGCCGGAAGCCGTAGGGCCGACAATCGACACGACACGCGGAGTGTTCGATGGCGTGGCACCCTCCTGCCCATGGCTGATGCTTTCACCGGGTACCGCCGGCATCCCCGCTTGTTTGGCACTGTCATCTTGCATTGTCTGTCGCATCTGCGTCTCCATACCTGCCTTTCCGTTCCTCACTGTACCCGCCCGTCGAGTACGCGACCCGCGTGTCCGCTCTCAACCGCGGCGAACCCGATACGTCTGTCCGGCGGCCGGATCGGGGTCGGCAATGAGGTTATGCTCACCGGCATGGGTGACGGTCGCCGTTACGAAATCACCGATCTGCGGTTGCGGGCAGCCTTGAGGCACACCGATATGCACCAGTGCGCCGGTCCGTTCACGGCCGGTGACACGATGCGTCTCATCGTCTTTCTTACCGTGCGTGCCAGTGACCATCACTTCGACGTCATGTCCTTCGAACTTGTCAAGCTCCTCTTGGCTGATCCGCTGCTGGAGGGCGAGCAGCCGGTCGAAACGCTCCTGGACCACCTGCTTGGGGATCTGCTCCATCGCGGCGGCCGGCGTGCCCGGACGCGGCGAATACTCGAACGTGAACGCGGTGGAAAAACGCGCTTGTTCAACCACGTCAAGCGTACGCTGGAAATCCTCTTCGGTCTCTCCGGGGAACCCGACGATGATATCGGTGGAAATCCGGGCGTCCGGCATCGCTTCACGGACCTTGGACAGAATCGTCAGGAACCGTTCGGTGCGATACGAGCGGCGCATGGCGCGCAACACACGGTCTGACCCCGACTGCAACGGCATATGCAGTTGATGCATGACATTCGGCGTTTCAGCCATCGCGGCGATGACATCATCAGTGAACGCCGCAGGATGCGGGGAGGTGAATCGCACACGCTCCAACCCCTCAATCGTGCCGCAGGCGCGCAACAGTTTGGAAAACGCGTAACGGTCGCCCATCCCATAGCCGTAGGAGTTGACGTTCTGCCCCAACAACGTCACCTCTTTGGCCCCGTTCGCCACGCACTCGCGCACTTCGGCAAGCACGTCGCCCGGACGCCGGTCGTGCTCACGGCCACGCGTGGTCGGCACAATGCAGAAGGTGCACGTATTGTTGCAGCCCACGGAAATCGACACCCACGAAGAGATGCGCGACGACCGGGCGGCAGGCAGTTGACTGGGGAAATACTTCAAATCATCGGCGACATCGATCTGCGGTTCACCGGTCGCGCGAGCCTGGTCAAGCAGACGAGGCAACGAGGCGATGCTTTTCGTGCCGAATACCGCATCAACCCACGGGGTCCGTTTAGCGATCCGCTCACGGTCAAGCTGGGCCATACACCCGCCGATTGCGATTTGCACACGCGGATTCGCATGCTTGTACCGCGCCCAGCGGCCAATCGTGCCGTACATGCGTTCAGCGGCATTCTCCCGCACCGCGCACGTGTTCATGACCACAAGATCGAAATCATGCCGGGCGATCTGCTGTTCGTTCGCCGGCACATACCCGTCCTGCTCAAGCACGCCGGCGATACGCTCGGAATCGTGCACATTCATCTGACAGCCGAGCGTGTGAATATAAAAAACGCCTTTACCGCGGCCTTGCATCCGTCCGTTTTCCGCGTGTCGGGCAGCCGGCATCGAGGCGCGCTCCGCCTCGGTCATCATCGCTTCATCCATAACCGCCGATTGTAACGTCCGGCCGGCACAGCGGGGCTCCGGACACCAAGGAATATGTCACGTAATATTGCGCAAATCTGGAGCCGCCACGCTATCATGGGCAATCGTGATACTTGACCGACATACCCACATCAACACCGGAGAGATGAAAGCCCGACTCGGCGACATGAACACCATCGGCGAGCGCTTCCCCGCCGATGAAGTCACCGAATTCATCGATCTCATGCAGGTCTATGAGGGGGCGATGTACGAAATCAGCACGAAACTGGAGATTCTCGACAGCGAATTCCAAGTGCGATTCTCCCATAATCCGATTCATCATATGGAGCGTCGGCTGAAGTCCGTGGATTCCATTCTCGGCAAGCTGGAACGCAAATCCCTGCCGATCAACACGAGGTCGATCAAAGACAATCTGTTCGATGTCGCCGGTATCCGCGTCATCTGCAATTACCGTGACGACGTGTACTCCGTGTCGAACTACCTGTCCGCACAGTCGGATATCCAGGTGTTGCGCGTCAAAGATTACATCAAACACCCCAAGCAGAACGGGTATCGCAGCCTCCACGTGATTTACGCCGTACCGGTGTTCCTGTCCTCCGGAGCGCATTACACGCCGGTGGAAGTGCAGTTCCGCACCATCGCCATGGATTATTGGGCGAGTCTCGAACACCAGTTGCGGTACAAGTCGAACCTGCCTGATGCGAAACTCGCCGAACATTCGCAAACCTTGTTGGATTGCGCGCGCAGTCTGCAGAATGTCGAAGCGCAAATGCAAAGCATTCACCGCGATATCACCGGCGCTCCCCGCGTGGAGGAAGCCCCGCAGGCGTAACCCCTGTCACGCGGCGGTGCGGCAGCACAAGCCGCTCACACCGCCGCGTGACATTAGAATCCGAGTGCCGGACGGGTAAGCCCCTGTTCAAAGAACCGGAATTCATGTTCCGAAGACACCAGTGCGGCATGCATCATATGCTCGTATTCGTCGATGGACGCCTCTGCGGCAAGCCGATCGCAAATCTGCACCTCACGCAACGTGCTCTCAGTGAATTCCGGATCGGAGTACATGCGGATCCACTCGCCGAACGGATGCGTATCAACATCAATATGCTTGTCTCGCACTTGGTCACGCATTTCTTTGCCCATCGCCGCATACAGCCAGAAGCACGGCATGACCACGGCCACCAGACGCGCGTACGAACCGGAGTCCGCGACGCGATGCTCATGACCGATATAAGCGGCCGTCACTTCGGAACGGGAAACAGGAGCCGGGTCAAACCCGTGTTTGATGAACCAGTTGCGGTGGAACAACACTTCGGAATCCACACCACCGGATGCCGCTTGTGCGAAAAACACGCGCTCATCAAGCCGGTCGGCGCGTGAGGACGCGAGCGCAAGCAACGACGTGTAATCGGTCAGATAAATATCATCCTGATGCAGGTAAAACGCGAAATCGTCAAGCGACAACGTGGCATCCACCATGCTGGTGATGAATCGCATGCCGTGGATGCGCTCGCGGATGGGACGCACCCGGTTCCAGTAGTCGGCGCTGAAACGCAAGCCGGTGGGCGCGTGCTGCCAAGTGAAATCGACCGGACCATGGCCTTTGCCCACGTGCAAGCGGTCGGCGGCGCCGATAGCTCCGTTCATCCATGTTTTGGCTCGTCTGGTCGTCTCCTCCCAAGTGTCGCATTGGGGGCGCAGCGCGGCGAGTGTGCTGGAGAGGGTGTCTCCTGTCCCGTGGACGTTTTGGGTATGTACTGTTTTGCCTTCGATGCGTGTCGTGCGTACATCGCCGTCTTGTGGCGAGGGCTCGGCGAGAATATCGGTGCTTGATTCGCTGCCGGCGAGTGCGAGCGCGCCGCCTTTGGCGTAGACGGCGACCCCGTAGCGTTCGCATACGAGGCGTGCCATGGTTTCAAGTTCGTCGATGTTGGTTGCGGGTTGGCCGGCGTCGGCGAGCGCGGCGAGTTCCAGTACGTTCGGTGTGATGATGTCGGCCATGGGCACGATGGTGCGCAAGGCTTGTTCGGCTTGTGGGGTGAGTAACGCGTCCCCGGATTTCGCGTACATCACCGGGTCGAGCACGACGACCGGCTTGGCGATGGCGTCATGTTGGTACTGGGTTTCCAGAGCGGTGAGCCATCCTTTGACCGCGTCGACGAGTTCGGGGGTGCCCAGCATGCCGATTTTCATGGCGTCGATGACCGCGTCGTCGCTGACCGCGTTAAGTTGGGCGACCAGGAAATCGGGGTCCATGTTCACGATGCTGGTCACGCCTTGCGTGTTTTGGGCGAGGACGCTGGTCATGGCGGCGTATCCGAATACGCCTTGCGCGCTGAAGGCTTTCATGTCGGCCATGGTGCCGGCGCCGCCGATCGGGTCGGAGCCTTCGATGGACAGGACCCGCAGGCGTGAGGGTTTGTTTGCCGCTTGTTCCCCCGCGGCTTCCAAACGTGCGAGCGCTTCCATGGCACGGGTGGTGCGGGAGGATTGTGATGGTTGCTGATATTGCTGCTCGGCCATACCGGACATCCCTTCGCTAGTGCTGACTAGATCAGGTTCAACGGGTGTGTTCTCAGCCTGCCGGCACCCCGTGTCACCGGCCTTCCACCTTAGCCGCCCCCACGGTCAATACCGCGATCGTCGGGACGCGTGGGGCGTTCGGTTGATAGGTGTGGGATATGCTGGGTTCATGCCAGAGAGTGAGAAGCAACGTCGTGTGGTGGGCAGCGTCCTGCTGTTGGTAACCGCCCTGATTTGGGGGTTCGCTTTTGTCAGTCAGGTGCAGGGGATGCAATCGATGTCCCCGGCGTTTTTCAATGCGATACGTTTCACGTTGGGCGCGGCCTCATTGTTTCCGGTGCTGTTGCTGTCTTCACGGACGCGGGCGCGGCGTGCCGACGACGAGCGGCAGCCTGCAGGGCGACGCGGGAGGCTGGTGTTGTGGTCGTGCGTGTGCGGACTGGTGTTGTGGGCTGGCGCCACCTCACAGCAGATCGGTGTGCAGATGAGCATGTCCGCGGGACATTCCGGGTTTGTGACTGCCTTGTATATTGTGCTCGTGCCGGTGCTCGGGTTCCTGTTTTTGCACCGGCGTATCCACGTGCTGACCGTGTCGGCGATCATCGTGTCAGTGATCGGGTTTTATCTGCTGTGTGTCACCGATGGTATCCGGAATGTCGGCACAGGCGACCTGGTGTTGTTGGCGAGTGCGGTGCTGTATGCCACGCATATTCTGGTCATTGACCGCGTGGGTGACCGGCTTGATCCGCTTGAGTTGTCGCTCGGCCAGTATCTGGTGGTTTCATTGTTGAGCTGGGTGATGACGCTCTCGTTGCATCAGGTGGATTGGCGGGGCGCGCTGGCGTGCGCCGGAGCGGTGGCGTATGCCGGTATCATGTCGGTCGGTGTCGCATACACGTTGCAGGTAGTCGGGCAGCGGTATGTTCCCCCGTCGCAGGCGTCGATGATCATGTCGCTTGAATCGTTGTTCTCGGCTGTGGGTGGGGCGCTGATCTTGCACGAGACGATGACCGGCCGGGCGTATGCGGGGTGTGCGCTGATATTCCTTGGCACGATTCTCGCGCAGATTGACCCCGAACGGCTATTGAACCGTATATTCCAAGATGATTCCCAGCAACAGGCCATACAGTAGTATGAAAGAAAGGAGCAATCATGACTTACGATCACCAGCCTCAGAGTGCTTCCCCGCAACCCCCTCAGTACCGTGGACAAACGCAATCTTCCTATAGTCAGTCGCCGTATGGCGTACCGCAATATGGTCAGCCGACCGCACAGCCGCAAGTCTCGTACTTCCAGCCCTCCGGCGCGGGTGCAGGGTACGCCAGCCAAGCTTCGGCGATTCCCGCCCAGCTTGCTTCAGCCACGGAACGCGCCGAACGCACGTCCATCACCCGCGCGTACGCCGAGATGACTGCGGGGCTCGCGCTGACAGCCGTTGTGGCGGCGCTGACGCAGACTTTCGGCTTGCTCAACACGTTCCTGGTCGCAACAGGCGGGTTGGGATGGATCGGTCTGATGCTTGTGCAGATCGTCATGGCGATTGCCATCGGCAACCGTGCGATGAATCTCAAAGCGGGAGCGGCTCGCATCCTGTTTTATCTGTATGCCGCACTCATGGGCTTCACGCTGAGCTCGATTTTCATGGTGTACGATCTCGGTTCGATCGGTACGGTTCTCGCATTGTGCACAGGCTTCTTCTTTGTGCTGACCATGCTGTCGCTGACCATGCGCGGCAATATGCTCAAAGCCGGTCCGATTCTGTTGGCGGCGCTGATCGCTTTGATTGTCGGTGAGGTCATCATCATGCTGGTCGCACCGGGGTCGACCGGGCTGATGGCGATTTCCGCTATCGGTGTGGTGCTGTTCGCAGGGCTGACGATGTATGACGCGCAGAAGACGCGCGCGTTGTTCGCCCAGTATGCCGGCCAGCCTGAGGTCATCAAAAGCCTGTCGATTGTGTGCGCGCTTGACTTGTATCTCGACTTTGTGAACATGTTCTTGTATTTGCTGCGCCTGTTCGGCAGCCGTGACTGATCGAAGGCGGGGGCTGGCGCGTGCCGCCGGCTCGCCTGACACCAGTCGATGGGCCCGGTTTCCTGTGAGGAAGCCGGGCCCATCGGTTTTCCGCGCCGTCGCGTGTCGCATAACCGCGCACGGGTCACTGGGTTGACACGAAGCTTGGGAACACTTGGTCGATTACTGCGGAGCCGTCGGTTTTCGCGGACTGGGGGTAATCGAAACGCAGGGTGAGGATTGTTCTGCGTGTCACGATTTCCTTGATGTACGTGATGGTGTTGTTGTCCGAATAGCTGCACACCATGATGTCTCCGGACAGTAGATGGTAGGACACGGCGTGTCTGGAGGCGCATGCCACGTATTCGCTGGATACGGTGGCGCCTGTCGTGTTCGCTTTGCCGGATACGGCGATGGTCATGCCGATGGCATCATTGGTGAAACTGCGGGACAACCCATTGTCGGTTTCGTCATGCCACACATAACCGTCGGGGATGGACACCTGATAGCCCATGGTGCTGTTGGTGTACACGCCGGCGGGTGACGGTGATGCCGAGGCGGCGGACGGAGCGGAGGCTGATGGGCTTGCTGACGTTGTCGCCCCTGATGGCGCGGATGTGGCGGTCTGCGTGGAGGCAGCGGGCGAAGCGTGGCGGCGGGCGGCGGTGATGCCCAGACCGACGCACACGCATAATACCGCCGCGACGCACACGATGACGATGGGCCTCCACCGGTTCGGCGATGCCGCTGGGACCGGGATTGTGGATGATGCCGGAGCGTGCGCCGTATCTGTGATAGGACGTCCGGCGTGCGCCTGCGGCATGACTTGGGTGCCGGTCTCATCCGGGGTGACGGCCTGTGGCATGGCGGCAGTGGCCATATCCGTATCATCCGGCGTGCCGATTGCAGGCATACCGGATGCCGTGGTGGCGGGAGTGTAAACCGCCGCCGTATGCCCGGTCATATCCGCGGACGGGATGTTGTACGGCAGCGGACCGGTGTCTGCCGGGGTATCGGCGCGTTCGATGACTTGCGTGGGAACGTCGGTGTCATTGTCCGGCTCGGTTTGCCGGATGGACGCGTCAGTGCCGGCTTGTGACGGCTCGGCTGCCGGCTGGGTCACCGACATGCGCCCGGTATCAGCAATGCCGGGAGTCTCGCCAGTGTTTTCGGCGGCGTCAGGATGGTCGTCGATATCAGTGTTTTCGACGGCGGATTGGGGGTGTTCTTCCGGTTCAAGTGCCGGCAGTTGGCCCGTCGCCGTGGTATGCGCAGGAGCGGACTGCCGATCAGGCGCCGCTTCGACAGGCTCGTCGACGCTGGCAGGCTCGGCAGGTTCCAGCTGATGTCCGGCCTGTCCGGTCTCAGTCGTCTGATTGGCTGTCTCTCCGGGCCAAGGCTTGTCGTCGGCTGCTACCGGCTGGTCGGAAGCAGGTTGCGACGAGGAGTCCAGCGACCAGATATCTTTAGGAAGTGCCGCAATCCCCCACGTGTCCGACGCCCAGTCCAGCGCGAAATTGACATCGGGGTGTTCTCCCGCCGTGCCATCATGCCGTTCCGCGCCGTCGTGCGCGGGAACGGGGTCGGTCGCGCGAATATCCGAGGAAGCTGAATCAGCGGCGTCATCATCGTTACGGGCGGTATCGCCTGCCGCCTGCGCGTCCTGTTGCACGGTTGGCGGCTGCAAAGCATCGTCCGTGGATGCCGGCTTACGGCGGGCATCACCGTGGGCGAGCAGCGAACTGGTCGACGCGGCCAATGCCGCCAGATCGGCGGAACCGTTGACAGATTCCATCTGCGCGTTCTGGATGAATTCACGGCGGGACATCTGACGGGTCGGCTGCCCGGGCGCGAACGCCGATGGAATCGGCGCGGAACGCTGCGGAATCGCTTGGGTCGGCGTGTCTGAAGCGCGCGGATCCGGCCCTTCGAGCGTGCCACCGCAGTTGACGCAGAAATCCCCGTCGTAGAAAACTTCCGAACCGCAATGCGGGCAATATCGTACCGTGCTCATATGCTTCCTATCCCTTCACATGCCGCGAAGACACTCACGTGTCAGCCTAGCCTACAGGGCAACCGGCATGAGGGTACGCCTGCAAGTCGGCACAGATTCACCGCACCTTGAACCTGCCGCGGCCGGGGCGCAATGCGAAGCTGGTTCCCGTCCTCGGAGTCATTGACGGGACCGGTATTGCTTCCAAATATCCGCGAGGCTTGTGCCGTCACTGCGTTTCCACACATTCAGTCCGGCACTGGCGCCGCCGACGGCACGGGCGGCCGCGGTCGGCGTGGCGTACTCCGTGCCGTCCTCCATGCGTAATCGCCCAAGCGGCGTGACCTCAGCCACCCACAGTTCACCCTTACGGGGGCGCTGCCACGTCAGCCGCTCGCCCGGGGTTAGCAGTCCGGCGCGCAGGACCGCGGCGATGGTCACACGGCGTGAAGACCTCGTATGTGTCTCAGGTTCGATCTGATCCGCTGTCATGCCATGGTTGTCGGCTGTCGACATGCCCTGATCGGCATGCTCGTCGAACGGCAACTGCCAGTATTGCGCGATCAGTGCGATGATGTCACGCTGGCGGGCCGCCAGGGTTTGCGGCGTGCATGTGCCGATATCCTCAAGTTCCCGGGTGAGCGGGAACTGTTGGGAGATAGCGAGTGCAAGCATGCATGCACGACGCTGCTCGAATGTGGTGAATTTGGACATCCGTTCGTCACTGGACTGGCTCAATGCCATATTGCCGAGGCGTTCAGCCCAATATTCAAGATCGCTTTGCGTCCATGATGCCTCAAGATCATCTTTGCCGGTTGGTTCCGGCATGATATGCACGGCGCTCAGGCTGCGCGGCCGCGAAATGGCGTACCCGTTTTTCTGTTCGTTCGCCCGGATCAGCAGCAGTCTGGGCACTGCAGGGTCGTTCGGCATTTCCCCACGCATACGGATAAGCGCGAGACGTGCCGCAGCCTGGTCTACACGCAGCCCGGCGATGGCATTGGGCGTGACGCCTTTCTCCAAGTCACGCACGGTGGTCGCCGCACGGGTACGGCGTTGCGCGGAGGCGACGCGGTTGAGACAATCCACGCCCCAAGCCCGGTCGGTGGCGTGCAGTATCTGCATCAGCCTGTCCAGGTCGTGTATGTCAAGGCCCGCACTCTCGCGCGTGTCTTTGGAAAACCGCGCGTGCCCTGCCGATGAGCGGAACACTGCGGTATCCCGGTTATTGAGATTGCGGATGGAATGGACCAGCGCCCACATGGCGATGGGTTTCCAATCATCATTGGGATAATCACGCAGCGCGACGAGCGCGGACACAACCTGCGGCGGCAGATTTGTGCTGGTGGGTTGCTCCACAATCCGCCATGCGCACGCGTAGGATGCCAGGACATCGTCGATGAACGTCTTGATGTCGCCGGCTGTGATGCGAGGATTGAGAACATCGCCGACGAACTGGTCGATCAGCCGCGAACAGTCCACTTTATGCGAAACCACCAGATGCAGATCGCGGAAGAACGCTTCACAGGCCGCCGGATCGTCGCCCAGCGGATCCATGATATCGTCCCATCGGGCGGCATACTGGTCTTGCGCCGTGCCGTCGATTGCGCTGACCGCTTTGGATTTGAACACGTCGGAAACAGTCAGCGGCATGCCGCGCATGTTCATCACGTCGAATACCCGGTGGGCGCCTTGCAGGTCGTCGGTGGTCACCATGACGAGCGTCACCTTGTTGACCAGGTAGGAGGCGAGCCGACGGCGCTCCTGTGCTTCCATTCCGGCGAGATTGTCGTAGGCGGCTTGCGCGTTGTCGTGGATGTTGCGTTGCGCATTCGTTGCCATATCCATGTCACGCAGGTCGAATAGGGACTCGAGATTGCCTTCCTGTACGTAGGAGGCGAAGAAGTCGGCGTCCCGCTCGCGCAATGTCAGTCTGGGCGCCGCTTCGATATGACGCAGCCGGTCGCCAGGTTCGAGGATGAGGTTGGTCAGGTCATGGGCGAGCGCCGGATCGTCTTCCAGCTCGCGTAACGCCGCGATGATGATGGTCAGGGATACCAGACGCTGCTGCCCGTCAATCACCTCATATGCACGGTCATCATCATGGACGAGAATCAGAGACCCAAGGAAATACGGTGTTTCTTGGGTTTGGGATGCGAAACGCACGTCGTCGAGCAGTTGCAGCACGTTTCCGGGACGCCACGAGTACGCACGCTGGAATGATGGTATCGACAGCTGATAATCCGACGTGAACACTTTGCCCAGCGGCAATTCGAACGCGCTGATAGCCATATGCCCTCCCTATATGATGTATTCCGGCGTCCGTCTCTCCCAGTGATTGTACGCCAGTGGAAGCTGAAGCAGAAACGCGACGGGCCGCATCCGAATCAGTATCGGACGCGGCCCGTCGTTGAGCGCACGGCTCAGGCCTGCTGGCCTGCCATGAGGTTACGCAGCACGTACTGCAGGATGCCGCCGTTGCGGTAGTAATCCGCTTCACCGGGGGTGTCGATGCGTACGGTCGCGTCGAATTCGATCCGGGTGCCGTCGCTCTTGGTGGCGGTTACATGGACGGTTTGCGGGATTTCACCGTTGTTGAGTT
The DNA here is from genome assembly GCF_000741535.1 of Bifidobacterium boum. Lineage (GTDB taxonomy): Bacteria > Actinomycetota > Actinomycetes > Actinomycetales > Bifidobacteriaceae > Bifidobacterium > Bifidobacterium boum. The sequence goes on from NZ_JGYQ01000007.1 coordinate 243,175, forward strand.
GGTCGATGCCTTCGATGTCGAAGGTTTCGGTGCCGTTCAATCCCAACGATTCCGCGGATTCGCCGTCCGGGAACTGCAGCGGGAGCACGCCCATGCCGATCAAGTTGGAACGGTGGATGCGTTCGAAGCTGCGGGTGATGACCGCGCGCACGCCGAGCATGACCGTACCCTTGGCCGCCCAATCGCGGGACGAACCGGTGCCGTATTCCTTACCCGCGAGCACGACCAGAGGCACGCCCGCCTTGCGGTAGTCCAGCGAAGCCTCGAAGATCGTGGACGGCTTGCCTGTCAGGAAATCGTAGGTATACCCGCCCGGGGTCACCTCTTCACCGACCGAGGCGAGCAACTGGTTGCGCAGACGGATGTTGCCGAAGGTGCCGCGCACCATGACCTCATGATTGCCGCGACGGGAACCATACGAATTGAAATTCTTCGGTTCGACGCCATGCTCGACGAGATACTTGCCCGCCGGGCTGGAGGCCTTGAACGCGCCTGCCGGGGAAATGTGGTCGGTGGTCACCGAATCGCCAAGCAGCGCGAGCACACGGGCGCCGTGAATATCCTCCACCGGGGCGGGCGTGGCGCCCATACCGTCGAAGAAGGTCTGCCGACGCACATACGTGGAATCCGGGTTCCAGGAGAACAGTTCGCCCTTGGGCACGTCGAGCCCCTGCCAACGGGAATCACCATCGAAGACGCTCGCGTAGTCCTTGACGAACATCTCGCGCGAAACCGTCTCATCGACCACGCGTTGCACGTCTTCGTTGCTCGGCCAGATGTCACGCAGGAACACGTCATTGCCGTCCGTGTCCTTGCCCAACGGCTGGGTGGCGAAGTCGAAGTCCATCGTGCCGGCGAGCGCGTAGGCGATTACCAACGGCGGGGATGCGAGGTAGTTCATCTTGACATCCGGGCTGATGCGGCCTTCGAAGTTGCGGTTGCCGGACAGCACGGCGGTGACGGTCAGGTCGTTGTCGTTGATGGCTTGGGAGATTTCGGGCAGCAGCGGGCCGGAGTTGCCGATGCAGGTGGCGCAGCCGAAGCCGACCAGCTGGTAGCCCAAGGCGTCGAGGTCATCTTGGAGGCCGGCTTTCTTGAGGTAGTCGGCCACGACTTGGGAGCCTGGGGCGAGGGAGGTTTTGACCCACGGCTTGGGCTTGAGCCCCTTGGCATGGGCGTTGCGTGCGATCAGACCGGCGGCAATCATAACCGACGGGTTCGAGGTGTTGGTGCAGCTGGTGATCGATGCGATGGCGACATCACCGTTCTTCACGTCGAAATCACCACGGAAATCAGTGCTCACCGGGATCGGCTGCTGTGCGGTCTTCTCGGTTTCATACGCGGGCAGCGTGTTTTCGAAGGCCTGCTTCGCGGTGGCGAGGGTGATGCGGTCCTGAGGACGCTTCGGGCCTGCGATGCTCGGTACGACAGTACCGAGATCGAGCTCCATGTACTCCGAATACTGCGGCTCGACGTACTGCGGGTCTGTAGTGTCGCCCCACAGACGGTTCGCCTTGGCGTAGGCCTTGACGAGTTCGACCTGTTCTTCGCTGCGGCCGGTCAGGCGCAGGTAGTCGAGCGTCACATCATCGATCGGGAAGATGCCACAGGTGGAGCCGAATTCAGGGCTCATATTGCCGATGGTCGCACGGTTGGCGAGCGGGACGGACGCGACGCCCTCACCGTAGAATTCGACGAACTTGCCGACCACGCCGTGCTGGCGGAGCATGTCGGTGATGGTGAGCACCACGTCGGTTGCGGTGACGCCCTCGGGGATGGAGCCGGTGAGCTTGAACCCGACGACGCGTGGCACGAGCATGGAAATCGGCTGGCCGAGCATCGCGGCTTCGGCTTCGATGCCGCCGACACCCCAGCCGAGCACGCCGAGACCGTTGACGGTGGTGGTGTGCGAATCCGTACCAACGCAGGAGTCGAGATAGGCAAGCTTGCGGCCGTCACCCAGGCCGGAGTCTTTGCTCATCACGACTTTGGCAAGATATTCGATGTTCACCTGATGGATGATGCCGGTTCCCGGCGGCACCACGCGGAAGTTCTTGAACGCCTGCTGGCCCCAGCGCAGGAACTGGTAGCGTTCCCCGTTGCGCTGGTATTCGATGTCCATGTTCTGCTGCAGCGCGTCGGCGACACCGTACTTATCGATCTGCACGGAATGGTCGATGATCATGTCCGCCGGCACCTGCGGGTTGATGACCTCCGGATCGCCGCCAAGCTGCTTGACTGCGTCACGCATAGTCGCCAGGTCGACGATGCAGGGCACACCGGTGAAATCCTGCATGACCACGCGCGACGGCGTGAACTGGATCTCATGGCTCGGCTCGGCCTGCGGATCCCAGTCGAGCAGCGCCTTGACATGCTCGTCGGTGATGTTCTTGCCGTCGATGTTGCGCACAAGGTTCTCGACGAGCACCTTGAGCGAGTACGGCAAATGCTCGATGCCGGGCAGATTTGCGATATTGACGTAGTCGAATGTGGTGTCGCCCACGGTCAGTGTGGACAGTTGACTGTCTTTGAATGACATGCTACCTCCGAGCCGGCGAACGCCGGATGGTTAAGTTCCGGTATGGATGCCGATTAGTGCTTGCCCCTGTATTGTATCGTGATACGGTTTCAACTCTGGCGTGTCTGCCTGTTATGTGAGAAAATGCGCGCGAACACGCGGCTCGCCAATTGGCAGAGCACGAATATCGCAACGGATGCGAGCAGCGCGACCATCAGGGCGACGAGCGCACCGCCTTGCGGGATGTGCAGCGCGAAGAAGTCTGCCACCGGCGGAATGAACAGGCCGATGACGCCGGCCGCCGCGAATACCGCCACGAGTACGCCACGCCAAGATGCCAAGGGCCGGGCCACCAAGGCAAGCACCAACACGCCGAGCACAAACACAATCATCGCGCAGCACGACCGCTGCCATGCGAGATCCGCCGCATGAGACAGATTCCACCCGAGGATACCCGGCATGGTCGCCTCGGCGATGAGCACCGACAATCCCACCGCAATGCCGCCCGGCAACGCGAATCGCACGACACGCCCAAGAAAACCGGGGATATAACGCCTGGTATTGGGCGCCAACGCGAGAATGAACGCGGGCATGCCTATCGTCAGCGCGCCGATATAGGAAATATGCCGGGGCAGGTATGGGAACGGCATCGCCAGCAGCACCACGCCGAGGGATATCAGCGCGGAATAGACGGTTTTGGTCAGGAACAGGCTTGCGACCCGCTCCATATTGGCCATGACTTGGCGGCCTCGTGCGACGACATCAGGCAGGTGGGAGAATTTCGAATCGACGAGCACGAGTTCGGCGACCGCCTTCGTAGCCGGTGCCGCGTTGCCCATCGCAACCCCCAAATCCGCCTCTTTGAGCGCCAACGTGTCGTTGACGCCATCGCCGGTCATCGCCACCACATGATGCGAGGCGTGCAACGCCTTGACGATGGCTTGCTTCTGCTCGGGCAGCACGCGGCCGACCACGTCGATGCGTTCCAAGGCACGGGCGAGTTCGTCGATATCTTGGGGAAGATCATGGGCGTCGACGGCGACCGGCTCACGGTCACCGGTCAGTTTGACGTTCGCGGCGATCGCACGCACCGTGGCCGGGTTATCGCCGGAAATGACGCGGCACCGTACTCCTTGGTCGCGGAACCAGCGCAGCGTGGCCTCGGCGTCCGATCGGATCCGTTCACTGCACAGCAGCAAGGCTTCCGGCTGAGCATAAGCGGGCAGGGCGGGGCTGTCTGCGAACGTTGCAGCCGCCTGCCCTTGCGCCAAATGCGCTCGGGCGATCAGCAGCACGCGATGGCCTTCAGCCGCCTTGGTCTGGACACGCTCGAGCACCGGAGCGAACACCGTGTCCACAACCGACGTTTCTGAGCCGGCATTCCGGGCCGCGTCGACGAATCCCCGCGCCAGGACTTCGGGGGCGCCCATGATCCATATGGTGCCATCCGCGCGCACGATGGCGCTCCACTTGCGAGACGATGAGAAGGGGATGCGCGCCGCAAGCTCGCCCGGACGCACATGTTCGGCGGCGAACAGTTCCATGGCGGCCCGTCCTGTGGCGTTCGGATTCTCCTCATTGCACAGGTCGTAGGTGGCTTGCACGGCTTCGTCACGGTTGGTCTCGGCGGCCCGCCAATCGTCTGCCGTCGCGGGAACCAGCGCGTCGGCGACGATGCCCCCGTCGGTGATGGTGCCGGTTTTATCCAGATTCAAGCAATCCACGCGGGCGAGCGTTTCCACCGATTCCAAATCCTGCACGAGCGTATGATGCCGTGCCAGCCGCATGGCGGCGATGGCGAAATTGAGCGACGTGAGCAGCACCAAGCCTTCGGGGATCATGCCGACGACGCCGGCGACGGCGGAGACGACCGCTTGCCGCCATGCTCCGGTCGCGATGGCGTTGCCCAGTCCGCCGACCGTGTGCAGCTGCGACCAGATCAGCAGCAGGCACAGCGGCACCACGACGAAGGACATGACGCGAAGAATCGTGTTGATGCCACGGCTCAGGTCGGACAGGTTGCGTTTGTAGACTTTCGCTTGTGCGGTCAGCCCCGCCGCATAGCTGTGCTCACCGACCGCATCCACGTGTACCAGCGCCATGCCGGAAACCGCCGTCGACCCCGAGTAGACGGATTCGCCTTCCTGTTTGCGCACGGTCCGGGATTCACCGGTAAGCATGGACTCGTCAAGTTCCAACCCCCAGGTATGCAGGATTGTCGCATCAGCCGGCACCTGCTCCCCCGCCCGGATCCACACCAGATCTCCGAGCACAATCTCAGAAGGCGCAATCTCGACATCGTCGCCGTTGCGGCGCACCAGCACCGGAGAAGCAACCAGAATCGACAGACGGTCGAGCGTGACCTTCGCCCGCAATTCAGTGACGATGCCGATGGCGGTGTTGATGATGATGACCAGCCCGAACACCGCGTCTTTCCATGACCCGGTCAGCAACACGACAATCATCGCGGTAAGAATGATGCCATTGAACAAGGTGAATACGTTTGCACGAATGATCGAAGCCACCGACCGTGACGTACTATCGTCCGTATGATTCGTCTGGCCTTGTTCCACGCGGATCCGCACCGCGTCACGGTCAAGGCCGCGCTCGCCCACCTGCGGCATGGTCGTGCCGGCCATCGTCCCCTGAGTCACCGTCATACCGGCCTCCTTGTTATCCGCCGACCCCGCTCCCAGCGCCGGGCATCACCGCATTCATCCCACGATAGCAGCGCAAGACGCCACATGCCGCAAGTTCAGCTGCCGGAATGGAGCCGCATAGCAAACAGTGAAGCGATCTGCCCGCAGATTCCGCGTTGCATACCGGTCAGACCGGAACGCGGAGTCACACTCGAAAACCGTCTGGAGAAATCCATGCCGAGATCCGCGGTCGGCACGCCAGCCGGCACCACGCCTTGCGAAACCAGAGACGTACCGACACCCGCGGCAAGACACGCGCAAATCGACGCGTTACCGGCGACCTCGACACGATGCGCCGGCTGAATCGAACGCTGGGAAAAGAACAGATCCGTGTAGTAGCGCACACCCGACCCATGCTCACGCAACAGCCACACCGTCGCCGGGTTCTCCGGGTCATGCGCATGCTCCCCCGCCAACACCAGACGGTCATCACACAACGCGGCACGGACAACACCCTCCGCTGACACCGGCTTCTCCACGATACCCATCTGCGCCCGATGCAATTCCACCGCTTCGACAATCTCATCAGAATTCGCGGTCATCACACGCAGATTCACACGCTCCAGCACGCCCTGTACCTGCAAGCCCTCGAGAATACGCGGCAGCAGCGCCACCGCGGCGGTGTTGGACATCATGAGCAGGAACGGGTCGTGCGCCTGCCCCGCCCGATTGACATCCTCCTGCGTCTGCCGCCATTGCGCAAGAAGCTTCACAGCGGAACGGTAGAGTGTCTCCCCCGCGCGCGTCGCAGTCACATCGGCACGCGCATGACGTTCAAACAATGGTGTTCCCAACCGTTGCTCCAGCTGCGCGATCCGAGCCGAAACCGTCGACTGCGAGACGCGCAACTCGTCGGCCGCAATCGAGAACTGCCCGGTCTCATACACCGCCACAAACGTTTCAAGCAAAGGGAACACACAGGTATTATCCCACTGAGCGCTACCCCATTGAATACTATCCCGTTGGATAAAGGAGCCGCATCCCGGAAAATCCGGAACACGGCTCCGTATCAATCAATGACGTCTAATTCACACCATGGCGGGCAAGCACATCCTGCCGATGGATCACAACGCCCCGCACGCCTTGAGCAGCTTCTCGACCTCGGTGCCCTGCACCTTCTTGAGCAGTTCACGCAGGGCGAGACGATCTTTGAGCGGCAGGTCCATTTCGGTGAGTTTCTTGCCGTCGGCGAGTTTGACCGTCGCGGTCAGCAGGTCACGCACGTCGAAGACGCTGCCCCATACTTCCGGCACGCCACGGTCGACATTGCACAGCGTGTACACCGCTTCCATGCCGGTGCGGATCGAATACTCCGTGGTGAACACGGTGTCGCGCGGCGTTTCGGCGTACTGGCCGACGAAGGCGAGATTCACGGAGCCGTCGGGCACGACCTTCGGCCGGTCCCCGTCGCGACGCGGTTCGAAGAAGCTCGTCACATACGGCATCATCGCGGCGGTCGTGTTGCATGCCTCGCTCGCCAACTGCTTGATTCTGTCCTGCGGGATGCCGATGTGGTACAGCCATTCCTCGCACAGTTCTTCGCCGGTGCATTGCGCCATCGGCTTCTTGACGAAATCGCCGTTGTCATGCCAGCAGTTGAGGCCGTACACCCAGATCAGGCAGTGGTCGGACGGCTGGTCGGGGAACTGGCCTTGCCGGTTGATGGTCCACGACAGCAACCAGCTCGAATCCCTGGCGGTCACGATACCGCCGGTCACGATCTTGCCGGACAGCGGGTCGCGGTGGCAGATCGCTTCGATTGCGTCGAGCACCTCCTTGTTGGACGTGTCGACCGTCCACGATTCCCAGCTGGTTTCCTCGATGTCCTTGAAGAACTTCTCAGGATGTCCGAAATCCGGGGATTGGGCGGCGATCCTCCTCCATAGTTCGACCGACGGCCCTTCGCCGTTCTTGATGGACACGACCGGCGCATGTGTCTGGTCGCCGTACGCGGTGCAATCGCCCTGCGAGCCGTTGGTGACGAACACGAGGTCGTTGTCGGTCAGGTCGATGCTCTTGGCCTCGCCGCCCTGCGTGTATTCGATGCGGCGGGCCGCTTTGCGGCTGCGCGTCACCTCGCACACCACGTTGGTCACATTCGTGTCATACAGCACCTTCGCCCCGGCGTCCGTGATGTACTTGACCATCGGGCGGATCATGGAATCATACTGGTTGTAGCGGGTGAAACGCAGTGCGGACAAATCGGGCAATCCGTCGATGTGATGGATGTAACGCTGCATATAGCGCTTCATCTCGATGGCGCTGTGCCATTTCTCGAACGCGAACATCGTCTGCCAGTACACCCAGAAGTTTGTCTTGTAGAAATCGTCGTCGAACACGTCATCGATGGTCTTGTCGGCGAGCTCTTCGTCCGTGGCCATGAACAGGTGCAGCAGCTCCTGCGTCGCCTTCGGGTTCATCCCGTACTTCTTGTCGGTGTGCGCGTCCTGACCTTGCTTCTCGGTGACGCGACACAGGGAGAAGTTCGGGTCATGCTTGTTGAGCTTGTAGTATTCGGAGAAAATCGTCTCTCCGGGGTTCTGGATGGACGGGATGGAACGGAACAGGTCCCACATGACCTCGAAATGGTTGTCCATCTCACGGCCGCCGCGCATGATGTAGCCGCGTGTCGCATCGTAGATGCCGTCGCAGGAGCCGCCGGCCACCGGCAGGGATTCGAAAACCGTGATATGGTCGCCGGGCATCTGGGCGTCGCGGATCAGGTAGCATGCCGCCGACAGGCCGGCAAGACCGGACCCGACGATATACGCGTACTTGTCGTCGATGCCCTCAGGTTTCTCCGGGGTCGCGAAGGCTTCATAGTTTCCAGCCGAGTAGTACATGATGACTCCTTTGCCGTCATTTCGTCCACCGGTCTCACAGCAGGCTTGGAGCCTTTGCGAAACCGAGCCTCAACGTCGAGGCGAGCACCATTCTAGGATCGGTTCGAGGGAAAAACCATCGACAATCGGCGGGAACATGTCCAATTGTGTGAAAGCCGTTTCGCGACATCGCGTCGCTGGGAATCGCGCGGGAATGCGTGTACCGCACATCCCGCGCTTCTCAATCAAAACAGCAACTTCGCCGCGAGGAACGCGCCGCCCGCCAGCAGGATCGAGGCAAGGAAGCTGGCGAGCACCGCCATGCGGCCGCGGCTTGCAATCGCCTTGAAATCGACGTTCATGCCCAGGGCCGCCATCGCCATGCCCAGCACCAGATAGGCCGCCTTGACCAAGATGTCCGTGAACTGCGCGACGAAGGGCAGGTACGTACCGGCGATCGACGCAACGAGGAAGCCAAGCATGAACCACGGGATCGGCACCTTGCGCGGGCCGTCACCGGGCTGGGTGTGTCTGCGGGCCCACCATGCGCCGATAATCATGGCTGTCGGGGCAAGCATCAGCACCCGGGAGAGTTTCATGATGATCGCCGCATCCATGCCCGCATCCCCCGCGGAACCTCCGACCGCGACCGCATGGGCGATTTCGTGGAGCGAGGCGCCGCCCATCGTGCCGAATTGCGCATCAGACAACCCCAGGAACGGGCGCAACGCGATTTCCGCGAGCGCGAATACCGTACCCATGACAGCTACGGTCGCCACTGCCATGACTTCGTCATCGCGTCCGCGTTTCTCTTCGGCTTTCGGCATGGTGATGGAACCAGACAGCCCCATGACGGCCGCGGCACCGCAAATACCTGTGCCGCCCGCGGTGAGGATGGCGAGATGCTCGTCGACGCCGAGTTTTCTGGCGATGAGATAGGTGACGGTGATGGTGAGTGTGACGATGACCGCCGCCACGGCGATGGTTTTGACCCCGGTGGCGAACAGCACGTCGAGGTTGAGTTTGAAACCGAGCAGGATGATGCCCAGCCGCAGCAGTTTGTTGGAAATCAGTGCCGCGGCGTTGCCGATGCCTTCCGCACGCTTGGCGGCGGCGTGGGCGAGCCATGCGTGCATCGGGATCTGCACAAGCATGCCGATGATCAGTGCGATGATGAGCGCGCCGAACAGGCTGAACACCGGCAGGCCGGCCATCAGGGACCCGATGATGGACGCAGCGCAGGTTACGAGCGCGACAAGCAGCATCTCTCGGGTGCATATGCGAGAGCGTAATGATGTGAGTGTGGTCGTGATTCTAGTCATGTTGTCATCTTCGCCGATGCCAAAGTATCAATCAAATGCGTGTCTTCAATGACTGGTATCGGCTTTCCCGATACTATCGGCAGGAAGCGGCGAGGATACGGACAAGGGCGAGGGGCTGTGGACGATGCTTGGATTCCATACATCACGTATCGATGGGTGAAACGCGTGTATGGCAAGGCCACTGTGACGGACAGGTGTCCAGGCAACCAAGGCGCGGCGACCAATCGTCGGATTCCGCCATTGTCCCGTCTGCTCTCGCGGGCGCGAGACGCCTAGGGCTCCCCCATTCCCTCACACTCGCGATTTCAGCGGTTGCAGGAGACCGCCAGCGTCACTTCAGCCAATCCGCATGGTTGCAGGGTGCGGGTTGTCATTGATGATGGCGGATAGCGCCGCATCCAAGCCAAGCGTGGACGAGCTGACATCCGCATCACTGTCTGCGGGCTTCGTTCCCATGCGTAGCACCGCCGCATACAACGTGGTGTCCTGCGGCGGATTGGAGGGGTCGAGCAGAGCGACCGGAATGCCCGCGTTGCGCGCTTCGCTTAACGCATCATGCCACGATGACGCTGTCGCATCCGTGACATCGAGCGCATTGATGAGGATCACCGACACGCGTTGGGACGCCCAGTCGCGTACAGCCTGCTGGGCGGCTTGCGTCGCATCGGCGTTGCCGGTTGTGGAAGCGAACCGGGCGTCGAGCTTTGCCTTGGCAAGATCATTGAGCACCGTGGTATCGGCGACCGGCGGATTGCCCAATGCTCCGACCACACCGATGACGATATCCTGCCGGTCCACACTGTCATGGGCGACGTTGCTCGACGAATCGTGCGAATTGCCTACAGCCACGCCGCGCGGAGTGCAACCTGCGAGCGCCCCGACCATGCACAGGACAACCGCCAGGATGCATGCAGCCGTGTTCCGTCGCACAGATCGCTGGTGTCGCAGAAGGTGAGTCATGCATCTCATCCTAATCAACGGTGGTCACGAGGGGTCGCCCCGCCGCCGACTGTGGGCGTTGGTCGGCGGCAACAAGGGTGGGCGGCGTCTACTGTCCGATGGCGATGATGGTTTTGCCTTTGGATTTGCCTTGTTTCACTTTGGCGAACGCCTCGTTGACCTGTTCGAGGGTGTAGACCGTGTCGATGGAGGTTTCCAGCGGATGGTCTTTGTCGAACAGCCTGCCGATTGCTTCGAGTTGGCGCCCGTCCTCATGCACGAACAGGAAGTCGTAGGTCTGGCCTTTCGCCGCTGCCATGCGGTCGTATTTGCGGCCGGCGATGGAGAACAGCAGGCGTTTCCATGCGGACATGCCGCTGCGCTTGGCGAACCGGCCGTTGGGCATGCCGCGCAGGGAGACCAGGCTGCCGCCTTCTTTGAGCACGTTGAATTCGTTCGGCAACTCGCGGTCGCCCAAGGTGTCGAGCACATGGTCGACGTTGGAGAGCACGTCGACGTAGTTCTCTTTCTTGTAGTCGATGAACCGTTCGGCGCCGAGCTGGCGCACCCGCTCTTCGTTGCTGCCGCTGCCGTTGGTGACAACGTGCAGGCCGAGGCTTTTGGCCACGGGGATCGCCATGGCGCCGAGGCTGCCGGTGCCGCCGGAGATGAACACGGTTTCCCCTGCCGCAACGTGCATGACGTCGAAGGCCTGCATGGCGGTGAGCGCTGTGAGCGGGACCGTGGCGGCCTGCTCGTATGAGAGGTATTCGGGGATCGTCGCGAGTGCGGATTCCTCCACTGCCGCGTATTGTGCGAAGGCGCCGATTTTCTTGAGGGGCATTCTGCCGTAGACCCGGTCGCCTGCTGTGAACCGGGTGACGTTGTTGCCGGTTTTCTCGACGATTCCGGCGAATTCATTGCCCATGACCAGCGGCGTCTTGTAGGGTGTGATGAGTTTGACTTCACCGCGGATGATCATGTTGTCGAGCGGGTTGACCGCCGCGGCCATGATCTTGACCAGCACTTCCGTGTCGCCGGGCTGCGGGACGGGGATGTCGCGGATTTCGAGGTCGGTGCCGTGTTTGGCGTAATGCGTGAGGATGGCTGCTTTCATGATGCTCTCCGTTCGCTTGTCGGCCGTCGTCGTTCTCTGTGGTTGTCATGGGTTGGATGGGGCGTGCAGACGGTTGATGGTTATTCTCGCGCGTCGGCGGCGCCAGTTCGGCTTGGATTGTTTGCCGCGCTCTGGCCGGGGTCGGCTTGGCTGGTGCGCGTCATGTAGGCGCGCATGCCGCTGATGCAGTCGGCGAGGGTCATCTCTTGGAGCCGGCGATTCACGTCATCGTCCATCTGCTGGAACATGCCTCCCAGCACCGGGCGGATGTTGTGCCCGACGATGCACGTGTCATTGGGATTGTGGTGCAGGTCGAACAGATGCACGGAATCCGTGTCCATCACCGCCCGGTAGATGTCGAGCAGCGTGATGTCGCCTGGCTGCCTGAGCAGCCGGAATCCGCTGATGCCGCGCCTGCCTTCGATGATGCCCGCCTTGTTCAGGCGTGCGGTCAGTTTGCGGATGTAGCTGGGGTTGGTGCCTACGCTCACGGCGATCTGCTCGGAATTGACCGGCGTTGCGGATTGCGAGATCAGGATCAGCGCATGGATCGCGGACGAGAATCTGGTATCCATCACAACCCCTTCCTTTGCATCATCCCGTTGTGCGGAGTTCAGTATTACGCGGTTCAGATGTCGCGGTTCGCTTCATTCGCCGGATATGTAAAACGTCCGCAATCATCACCGCCGGCAACCATCTGTAATTGTATCTGATACTGATACTTTAACAGACGGCAAGACAAGCGTCAACGGTTCAGACGCTATGGCTGTCCAAGAAGTCAGTCAGCCTGTCGAACGCCTTACGCGCGGTGGGGTCGTTCCTTTCTTCCACGACGAAGCAATGCGGCATCTTGCGCCCCTCCTCCTTCAGAGGATCGACGAGTTCATTCACCGCTCCGGCTTGGTCCAGCGCACGGCACGCCCTGTTTCTGATCAAGACGTGGACGCATGAATTCGAATCCGACCCCGATTCGCAACCGTGGACCGTGTTCGAAAGCCTGTTTTGCCACATGAAGAAGCACCAAGCGTTTTACGAAGTCCTCCACGCGACAGGGCGGGACAACGTCCTGCGAACATCGTTGCGCGAGAAAAAACGGGTTGACGCAAGAACTCGCGAACGAGGAAGCCCACCGGAAAGCGTTTTTCGCCGACGGAATCAGCGGATGGATCGAGGAATGGATCGAACGCGGCATGCCAGAAACACCCGGCGAGCTGAACGAATCACTGAGACGCTATGTTGACGACGTGCCCTCCAACCTCAACCAGCTATTCGCCCGACCATGACCTTGCCTGGCGTGGAGGCCATTCGGCCAACGGCAAAATGGCCTCCACACAGCGCACTACCGGCATCCACACCTGAGTGCGTGGACACTCTCGTCAACCGGGATATGCGTCGCGGATCGTCCACTGATACACTCCCGCCGCACCCGGCGCGAGCCGCCGATACCTGCTCGACATCCAGAATCATGCGCTGGGCGCGCCGTATCGCTGTTCGATCGCACATTTACTAAGTGTTTTTTTCCACGGTCTCCTGTGACTGCGATCAGCAGGATTCCACTGGATCTGCTCTTGGGTAGACGTGGCAGCGGCAATCTTGTAGGGGTTGTCCTTCTGTTGTATTTGACCAGTCGCCGAATCATACACGTAGTAGACACTCAGATTGTTGCCATTGGTCGTATATATCCGGTAGGTGTCGCCAGTTGTTGTGTAGCACAGCGACACGCCTGGGGAAAGCGTAACCTGCGTTTGAAGCTTAGGGGGTGTTTTGCTACTGTAGGTACGTTTGACGTTGCTCGCTATCGGGTAAACACTGCCCTTGGAGCTTGCTCCAATCATGAAATTCGGAGGCAGCTTACCGTCGAGTTCAATGCGTGCATTCTCAATGGAGTCTGTTGCGTGCCTCAAATCGGATTCGGCTGCGCTGTTCCATGCCGCTGCGCGCACTTGCCGATAAATCGGCACGCTGATCGATGCAAGGATGCCAATGATGATCACGACAATGAGCAACTCAATGAGAGTAAAACCCGATTGCCCCGAGGCACGCCGCCTAAGGGACCGATACACACCACGCATGGCTTCACCTCTCTTTCTTCCTGCAAACCCGCCATTGGGTCTGTGGAATAAGCCATCGGAGCCAAGCATCCGCTTGCACGCTCCGATGCGTGTTCTTCCTCAGCATCATTTCTGATGACTATGTGTTCATTATATAACGGTTCTCAGAATCCTGCAGCCGCCTTCACAAACAACGGGATTCCGCCCGTCCAGTCGGAGTGCCAGCGAACGCGATCGGCGCCCACCATGCGATGACATCGCCGCCTGAATTTGCCCAACTGCCAGAAAGCACCGGAAACCACCCCGCCGACGGCTGACTTCAAGGGAGAAAGAAACTTTGGACATTGATACCGAAAGCCCTACGCCTGCAACATACTCCAAACGCATTCCAGCAAAGTCAACGCCAGAACGATATTGATCATTCGGTAATGCCTGACATAGAACTTCTGTATCAGAAGTCCGGCACCGATCCATGTCAGTGTCGCGATCGTCCCCATGGTTGCAATCAGGAATTCAACTCCAACCAGAGTCCACAATGCCCGACTGTACGCAGTGATGAACCCTGTCAAAGCCGTGATGCCGAACATATAGATCTTGACATTGACGAACTGCAGCAGGAATCCTTTCGCGAACGAGGCCGACCCCTGTTCTTCGCTCACTTCAGGCTTGCTGATGGCAATATGTATCGCAAGCCAAAGAATATACGCAGCCCCGATATACTTCATGGCCTGCAGCGCATGCGGAAGAAACGCGCCGACTCCGTACACGAAAACGGCGCAGATGATCTGAACCGCATAGTATCCTGCGAAAATTCCCCAAAAGAGCGGTCTGCCTTTCTTCCACCCATAATTGGTCACCGTATTCAGCGCCAGGATGTTTCCCGGCCCCGGCGTGAATGCATTCACCAGCGCATAGACGAAAAAATTGGTCAGCACGTACCCCGGTATCATGAAATCTCCCTTCGCGGTGTTGCCAAAGCGTTGTCCCGGCATTGAAACGTCGCTGAAATCATTCATACCGCAAATGGAGATTAATAGGTAAGACTTATTTTACATGCTTTTACATAGCCGCTTCCTATGAATGTTTCGGCGCATACTTGCCCAACACATCCACGTAGATCGCCCCAAGCTCCGAGAGGCTCTGCCCTTTGCACAGCACATACCCGATGTGCATCTTCTCTTTCTGAGCCAACGGCACCGAGACAATCTGACGCCCCTGGAGGTATTTCGGAAAGATTCCGCTCGAAATGGTGTATCCGTCAAGCCCGATCATCAGGTTCACGATGGCTGCACGGTCGCTGACGCGGATTTCCTTCTCGGAGAGCTCTGTGCTGAACGGCTCCTCGGAAAAATCCGCCGACTCATAGCTGCCTTGGAGGAAATTCAATCTCGGATACGGCTGCAGGTCTTTCAACGTGACGGATGCTTTGCCCGCCAATGGATGCTTTGCCCGAAGGAACACGTGCGGGTCGGCGGAAAACAGTTCATGGAAGACGAGCCCCATCTCATCCATCGTCTTGTGCAGAAACGTCCTGTTCCTGTCACACAGATAGATGATGCCCACGTCGCAGAAGCGATTCTTCACATCCTCCAATATGCGGTGGGTCTGGGTTTCATTGAGGATGAACTCGAACCGCTCCTGGCCAAAAGTCTGGACCATCTCGACGAATGCATTCGCCGTGAACGTGTAATGCTGGGTCGAGACGCAAAAACGCTGCTTCGCCGGTTTGCTCAACATGAAGCGGTCTTCCAGAAGGTCCATCTCCTGTATCACCTGCCGGGCGTATCCGAGGAACTCCACGCCTTCTTTCGTCAAGGCGACGCCGCTGCGGCTTCGGGTGAATATCTCGAACCCGACTTCCTTCTCCGCCGCCTTCAACGCCGCCGACAGACTCGGCTGGGAAACATGAAGCTGTTTCGCCGCCTCGGTGATCGAACCGATCTCAGCCACAGCGACGATGTATTTCAAAACCGAATGGTCATCATCCCGCCCTCGCAAATCCACAAATCCTGACGTGCTGCACCGGCAGACGCAGCCGCAATCGAAAACAGCAAGCCGCAGCCCGCGGCAACCGCAATCGCAACCCGCTGTTGGCTCAATCACTAACCCAACCCACCGACACCCAGTTCTCGGAGACAGAAGACGCAACCCCCACCCCACACAACCTCCGTCATCGGCGACAAATCCACAGGTCGCCGAAGACGGAAGTTACAGACCCCGAAACAGGATCCCAAACCTCCACCATCGGCGACAAAATCATGGGATTGCCGAGAACGGAAATCAGCAGGCCGATTTGACCCCGCTGAACCTCCACTATCGGCGAACCCCGAAACTGTCGCCGAAGATGGAGGATACAGACCCCCAAAACAGATCCCGAACCTCCGTCATCGGCGACCCAACCAACCACTCGCCGATGACGGAAGTTAAAGACCCCGGAAAAGGATTCCTAGTCTCCCTCTTCGGCGACACCCTCACAACTCGCCGAAGACGGAGGTCAGATGGCCCCAAACCTACCTATCCTCCCTACGTATCCTCCACCATCGGCGACCCATCAACTACTCGCCGATACTGGAGGTTGCAGACCTCTGAAAAGGACAGCATTACTGCGGCGAAGAGACATCCGAGCCGAAATCGTGATATTGCCGTTCAGCCGTCCGCTTCCGCCCCGATCAGCGGTTGGCAATCTGTCGAAGCGTCCCCACGCATGCCTTCAGCATGCCGATTCCCATGACCCCAATGGATTCAGCGCCTAGACTTTTCAACGAAATCCGCCGTCGCACACTTCAACCTCAGCAAACCGGAATTGGCTTACGCAGTCCGCGCAGCCCTATAGCTCTTTTTTCATGTAAATTACGTCAGCCATCGGATTGTGATAATACGGCTCGCATTCCTCAAATCCATTCTTTTTATACAACCCTATCGCCGCTTTCAAAGGGACAATCGTGTCCAGAACCATTTCCTTATAGCCAGCCTGCTTTGCATGATCTATGATTTCCGCAACAAGCGACTCCCCCAAATGCATCCCGCGCGCCTCAGGCTTAACGTACAGCCTCTTCATTTCACAGCGCTCAGCATTATGCCTGTGGTATGCAACCATGCCAATAACACGATCCGTCTCATCCACTGCAACAAGCAGTTCCCCCTGCGGAGCAGTATATTTTTCGGCAGGATTCTTCAACTCTTCTTCGATGTTCTGAAAGGCCAGATCCCGATTCAACCGCTTCGTATACTCTATGATCAATTCCCTGACCTGGGAAATATAATCCTTGCCATCTTTGATAGTCACACTCTTCTTCATAGCCATATTCTTACCACTTGCCATCGCTATTCGCCCAGTGCTGAATACAGCCGAGTCCCACTGCTTTCCCCGCTATTTTCTCAACGCCTCGCTCAGGGAACCCGGAACGCTCCGCGGCCCCCGAACCGCAGAGATGCCATACTCGCCCTTGAGCCTATCGAATGTGAATGCGCCCGGCTTATACCGTTTCCGCAGCCGTATCCTCATCACAGACGTTATGGTCAGGTTGCCGTCGCGATAGTCATAGGGAATATTCGTTTTCACAACCTTGCATTTGTAGAGAATGGCACAGATGGGCAACGCCACATACATGTATACGGTGTCGCCCGCCTTGATGCCTTTGCCCTGCTTCCAATCGATCTCCTTTGCATGGTCAAAGGCGTGCTCAATGTCGTAATACCGAGGGTTTGCCGGGACGATCCATTCCTTGGGCGGCCGCAACCGTTGCTGTTCTTGCTTTGACGCCGTCACGAAATAGCTTTCGTCGATCCACATGCATATGTCCTCCAACGGGACCGTGCCGTCCAGGAGGATGGATATCCAGTTGCCCCGGTTAAGGTGATAGCCGCGACAATACCCCGTCTGCTGCGACAGCATATCGACAAGCATCGGATCGCCCATCTTCACGTTGATGATGTCGACTCGATCCGTCCCATTCAACCCCAACCTGTCTTTCGGGACATCCATGATGATGGCGAACCACTTATGGTTGTCCCTATGGCGAAGAACCGGGAAATCCGGTGCGGTCGGCAGCGGATAATCCGGGACAACGCCGTATTTCTTCTTCACGTATTCGAAGATTTCTTCACGCATGGTCCATCCTCCTTTTGAAACCCGTCGCTATTTCAGCTTCGCAAACACATCGCCGATGTCCTCGTCAATGCAGATGCTCCTGTCTGCAATCTCGCTCGGGCAAAACGCCTCATCATCATAATTGACGCAGGCATACACAGCCTTTTCATCGCCAGGGTCATTTTGCCAAAACGGATACTTTACAATGACCGGCGTGTTGCCCCCCCCCACACACATCATCTGTTCACTTGCCCCGCCTGCCCCACATACCACCTACCACCTTGTTGTCATCGGCGTCCATGCGGCTGCGGCAATACAGACGGCGCACCGCAGGGAACCCCGGCCTCGCGTAGCTTCCGTTCCAACGGCGCGCGCCGTACCACGTCATCGAAAGTAAAACGAACAACGGCGCTGACACCGCATCGATACAACATCTGCGATCGCTCACGTTCGTCCTCAACAATCGCGGCAATCGAACGCCCGCCCGTCATGCTGGGATCCACGTACTTTTGCTGACCGTCCAGTTCACCGACCACAATCCGCCCGTCCGGCAAGTACCACGAAAAATCCACGCGTCTCACCTTCCGTGCGCCATCCGGCCCTATGCACGTGAATTCCACTTGCTGCTCCGGCCAAGGAAAACCAAGCTCAAAGATGACGGCCAGAGCAAAAGACTCGCCACCGTTTTCGCTCAATCCTCGCGCCTTGCTCATGACGAATGCCGGCAAATACCGGTTGCGCCCAACGTAGGCTTGACTGCAATAATCCAGAAACGCAGTATTGTCAACAGAATTTTGCCGAATCGCCGATTCGAATACGGGGAATGCGTCATGGAACGTTTCCGTTCGCCCGCAGTCGAAAAGCGTGCGCGTGGGATCGGCGACCTGCGTGTTGTCGTGCATGGTGACGTGGTTCATGTGCCGTGCCGGAAGGTAGATACGGCGCAGCTGCGAATGCGTGGCTCGATTGGGATTGCCGTATGGCTTTGCGATGGTGATGACGCCGCTCTTATGAAGATACGCGGAATGGTCGAGCCCCCAAACCGCGGCTGCCGATCTGCCGGCGATGATAGTTTCAGGCTTTTCGCGGCATAACGTGCTACCGATGTGTTGCACTTTGCTGATGTGGTTGAGCATGCTCCAATATTCGGGTTCCGCATACATGCCGCGGTGAGGGGTAACAAGTTCGCAGCTCTCTGCCATTCGGCGTACGGTGACGCGTTCGGTATTTGAGCGAGGTGTGTAGCATTGGCGCGCTTGGTGGGCTTGGCGTACTTGTTGCTTGATGTGCAGGCGCATGGTCATGGATTTTACCGTAGAGGGATTGGGTTGCGATTATCCACTCGAATCGGGGGTTGTGGTCGACACGCGGTGAGGGTATGGAATAAGGGGCGGAATAAATGGAATAAGCGGAAACGAACGGCTGTGATGCTTGGAGCTGCGGGCGATAACTGTGACCAAGTGACAGCAACTGTAACTGGAATGACAATGGCTGCGGCCAAGCGGCGAACTGTGACAGGATTATGGAAACTGTGACTAGATGACAATGACTGTGACTGGGGTGACGGAATCTGTCGCCTCGGTCACAGTTGCTGTCACGATCACCTCGCGTTGTTGTAACACCAGTCATAGTGCTGCCCAGCCGCGCACCACGGCACAACCGTCACGGCAAACCCCGGAAAACCGCCATTCCCGACACCTCCGAATGGGGGCTCTCACAGCCAAACCACCTACGGAAGCTGCCAACTCCAAATGGGGACTTTCACAGCCGATTGGGGTGGTTAGCGGCAGACGGATTGAATTACTGCAGGGTTAGTGACAACTTCCGTGATAAAAATGACAATTTCTGTCACATTCGTCACGGAAGTTGTCATCAACCCCGCAGTAATTGTCGCTACCCCCGCAGAAAACGAATCAAGGGGCCAAAACGAGACCAAAGCGAGACTTAATAATCCGATGATCAGGCAGGATCAACCGGTTCCAGGCCGCTTAAGCCATCGAAACCGCCTAAGCCGCCCAGTCCAAACAATCCAAATAATCCAGACAGGCCACCTCGACCCCTTGGACGCTCCACTCACCTAGCGTTTGCTGCGATACGTGGGACTACGATGCTTGGGGGGTGACTTGCGGTAGGCGCGCCCGGAGTTGTGCGACCCGGAGGATTCGCGGGAGCTGCGGCTGCGCACGAACCAGGTGCCGAGCGCGATCAGGGCCGCGAGCACCAGCAATACCACGATGATCGTGATGAACACCATGGTGGTCGGATCATCGTATTGCGTGTTGTCCGGCGTGGTCGGGTTCGGAATACGATGCCCGCGCACCAGCAGTCGATGCGAGTTCACGCCGTATGGCGTGCAGGTTATAAGCGTGGCGAAATCCGCCGAAGTGCGGATGTCCAATGCGCTCAGGTCGTCCGGCAGGACCACTTTGATCTGATCGACCTGGTACGTGTAGGTGTCGTCGAGCACATGGAATGCGAAGGTGTCGCCTTTTGCCAGCTCATCCAAGCCAGTGAATAGTCGCGCGGACGGCAGGCCGGTATGGCCGGAGA
Organism: Bifidobacterium boum; assembly: GCF_000741535.1. Taxonomy (GTDB): domain Bacteria; phylum Actinomycetota; class Actinomycetes; order Actinomycetales; family Bifidobacteriaceae; genus Bifidobacterium; species Bifidobacterium boum. Next base: position 263,283 of record NZ_JGYQ01000007.1, read on the forward strand.
TCACCGCGTGCGTGGTCGGCCCGCCGACCGGCAGTGAGGTGCCCGCCAAATGCCCGGTGGCAACCTGCAGCACGCCTTCATCGGTGCCGTGGTAGATCGGCAGTTTCACTTTGATGCGCGGTATGGTCACGTAGCCCATGATGCCGGTGCCGGTCACGTTGAGCGTCTCGTTGTATTCATGCTTCTGTTCGTCGGTCATGTGCCAGCGGTCGCTGGTGGCGGCGAGTCTGATGTTGTAGGCGTGGGCGGCGTCGAGGAGTTTTTTCTTCTCCGCTTTACTCATGTCGTTGGTTTTGGCCACATAACCGGCCACCGCGTAGGACTGGTGCATACGATTCCACCAGTCGGCCACGGATGGGTAGGCGATGAGGCCAAGTCCGCCGATAAGCACGATGACAAGGAAGCCAATAAGAATGTTCAGGCCGAGGTTGTCTTTGTTGCGTTTTTTGCGACGGTCGACGCGAGTCATCGTTTCCGATTGCCGCGCGTCGGTTTCCGGGGCTGTTGCGTCGGTTTCGGGGGTCGCAGCATCTTCGGATGCAACGCTTTCGGCGTCGCTATCCGTTATCTGGCGTTCTTTACGCCGTTTGCCGGTATGTTTCTCATTCGAGTCGAACATCACTCGCTATCGTCCGGGGAGGTTTGTGTCGCGGCGTTTTCCGTGGTGTTCTTCTTGCGTACCACGACGGTGATTGCAATGCCCGCAGCGGCCAGTACGACTACGATCACGGCGATGATGGCAACGCTCGCACCGGTTTTCGCCAATCCGGGCTTGGCGGTGTTGGTTACCGTGTAATCGTTGTTTTCACGGTCGACGAGCGCGGTGTAGTTGCCCGGCACGTTCGCTTCGACCACGGTGTACTCGTGCTTGGCTTGCAAGCCCTTCCACGTGTATTTCCAGTCGTTGGCGTTGCTGAGCATGATGGAATCGTAGATCTTGCCGTCTTGCAGCAGGTTCATCGTCACGCTTTCGGGGCGCTTGGACTGATCCTTGTCTTTCCACACCTTGTTCACGCTGATGGTGGTGGTGGGCGGGACCGCGCAGTCCGCTTTCGGTTCGATGCTGAGGGTGCGCTGGTCGTCGGCATCCTTGTGCACGTTCGGCAGGGCGACGAGCATGGCAGCGGTCTGGCAGGTGAGCGCGTTGCCCTGGTAGGGGGCGACGACCGCGAGGTAGAGGCCGTCCTTCATTTGGTTGAAGGTGGCAACACCGGCGCTATCGGTTCTGAGCGTGTTTTCCGCGGCGGGCTTGTTTACGGCGATGTACCCGGCCATGGTATTGGTGAAGTCGCGCAGAGTTTGCTGGTCAGCGTTGAGAATATCCCAATCCACCGGGTATGCGGTGTGGTTGGCGAAGTCGCCGGTGGGCGTGTAGCCGCCTTTGGCGGACCAGTCGGCCAGGCGGTACAGGTTGATGTCGGCGTTCTTGAGCGCGGCTTCCTGGTATTGGTAGGTGACGGTGAGGCTGCCTTCCGCAGTGGTACCGGATGCAGTAGTGCCGGATGCCGTGTTGGTGGTGGCGGCGGTGGCGGCGGGCGCGCTCAAGCCGATGGTTGCGAGCATGAGTGCGAACATGCAGCACAACGCCATGATAATGCGGTGCTTTGCCGTTCTGTTGTTCATCTCTGCCCTCTCGTTGTGGCTTGTCATTTCTTTCCCCTCGTCGGAAGTTCCCTAGTTTTCCTGGTCAGGGTCCTTAGGATGCGGACAGCTGGCAACCGTGTTCGGCGCGTTTGCTGGCCATTCGTAACATAAGGACAAGTTCAGGACACACGGCTCAACATATGTTGTGTTGGGCGACGTGGTTGGGCACAACGTGCGCTGTGATGCCTTGATAGGCGGGTACGACGTGTGTTGTGCGAAGTTGGGTGCGGTTGGGCACTGACGGCCGGATCCGGTGCGTAGCCGGATCCGGGTCATGTGCGTATTAAGTTATTTTGGCTTTTGCCGTGGGGTGGAATCAAGCGGATGCCGCAACAGCAGGCCCAAATCTTCACCCATTGGACGACCACTATTGAAGCATCGCGCTTGACCCACATTTATTTTCTTGGCTTGCCGTGGCTACGCTCAACGAGCGTTGCGACGACGGACAGCGAAGACGATGCCGAAGGCAGCCACCAGGACGATGGCAGCGCCAGCAGCATACAGGATCGTGGTGCCCATGCCACCGGTGGACGGGAGGGTGTTGCCCTTCTTATCCACGATCTTGTTATCCAAGGTGGAATCCGAAGACAGAACCACATTTGGCAGGCCACCACTGATGGTGTGCGTGGCCTTAATCGTGATGGTCTTGACCGCAGCAGTGGTGTAACCCTTCGGGGTGGTGGTTTCCTTCAGGTAATAGGTACCTGCATCAAGGCCCTTGATCGGGAAAGTACCGTTTGTAGAGGACTTCATCTCCTCTGCGGTCTCTCCACCCTTTACCGGACGGTAAGCATTCAGAGTGGCATCCTTCACAAGCTGATACTCCTGAGTGCAGCCCTCATCCTTATAGAGCTTGAAGCCTGCGCCTGCAAGAGGTTCACCGTCCTCGTTGTCAATAACCTTCTTGTTGGTGATGGCAAAGGTAAAGACGTAAACGGTCTTGTCTTCGGTCTTGCCGAGACCTTCAGCGTTCGGGTTATTGGAATACTCGAGGTTGACGGAGTTCTTGTTATCGGTTGAGCCGCTGGCATCGTTGACCGTGGCGTTCTCATTGAGGTGAGCGTTGTAGATCACCTCGACGGTGAAGCCTTGGGCAATCTTGATGCCTGCGCACTTGGCAATGACATCGTCGATGGTCAGGGACCAGGACTGCGTGCCATCTCCCGCAGGTGTGGGAGTAGTTGCATCGTAATCAGTACGAGTGAGAGGCCAAGACTTAGCAGCAGTGCCATCATTGCCGTTCACTGTGACGGACTCGATGGATTCGAAGGTGACGCCCTTGCTCATCGTATCGTTGAACTTGACCTTGTAGGTCTTGTAATCAGCGAGATTGGCTTCTGCCGGAATGGAGGCGTCGAGCTTGAACTTGAAGGACTCGTTGATGTCGTGATCGGCGGTATCGCCCCAACCGTCAGTGGCTCCTTGTTCAGCGTCAGCAGTCTCATCCTGAACCTTCTTGTCGACGGTCGGCTGGGTGCTCTTCGGTGCAACCGTCACATCATCGCCGATGATCTTCAGAATGAAGGAAGTATAGGCATCGTTCTGCCCGCTCAGAGTTCCGGCCTTATCCTGAATAAGGTAGTAACCGTCTTCCAAACCAGAGATGGTGTAGGAACCATTACCAGCCGAGCTAAAAGCACCGGAATCAGTATGAGTGGTAGAGAGCACGCCACTGAACGCCGTGGCATAAGCCTTAGCCTGCGTAGAATTGTCCGCGTGAGTAGCCAAGGCAGTAGAAACATCGGCAGCAGACTTGTCCTTAAGCAGGGTATCAGTTGACGCTGCGAGCTTGGCAGAGTCAACACCAGAGCCCCATACGACATTGCCCAAGGAACCGTCTGTGCCAAGGTTGCCAGTGAAAATCTGGTATGCCTCGTACGTGTGTCCAGACTTGGCTGGGGTGATAGTAACAGTATGTGTAGTCTCTGCCGCCATTGCGGTGGAGACGCCGGCGAAACCGGCGATGGCCATTGCTGCGGTGGAGACCACGGCAACAAGGCCTTTTAGTACCTTATTCATTCTTTTTCCTTTTCTTTATTGGTTATATCTTCTCTGATGTTAAGTTTTCAGCCTTTTAGGAGAGGGTGTTCATAGAACAGCTACGGGCCGCCCTCCCCTCTCGCAGAGTCGATAATCATGATTGCCGCCTCCTGAGGCTCAAGGCCAGACCGGCCACGGCAATCGCCACTGCGAGGAATCCCGCAGTGTACATCTTGTTCACCCCTTCGCCGCCCGTGTCAGGCAGGACGACACCGGGGGTGTTGGTAATGGATCCACCGTCAACGGTGAATGCCGCGTTCTCTTTGTAAGTGGCAGTGGTCTCGTTGAATTGGGAATTCGTGTACCACTTGCCGTTCACATCGGAACCTTCAACGGGGCCGAAGCGGAACGTGTGCGGCGTGCTGTCGAGATTGAATCCGTCAGGAGCCTTGGTTTCGACGAGCTGGTACTCGCCCCATTCCAAGTCTCGAAGTTCGAACTTGCCCTTTTCCCCATTCCAGTCAGCGTATTGGCCAGACTGGGTGGTCTGCGTAGCACATTTATCGACACCACCTTTGCCATCCACGCAATCCTTGACGGTTCCAAGATCGTCAAACGCATCCGTGTATGTAGCAACGCCATTATTCCAAGAGAACTTCTTGATACGGGTCAGCTTCCATTCGGAACCGCCCAGGAATTCGGCGCTGGACTCGGAGCTCACCTTGTTCCACTTGACCGTACCGGTCTTGCGGGTGTTCGTCAGCTTGTGATCAAGCTTCTCCGGATCCCATGTTGCAACACCATTCGTGATGGTGATGGTGTACACCGTGCCACTGACCTCATAGCCGTTCGGAGCCGCGGTTTCCTGCAGATGGTACGTGCCATCCGACAGATCGGACACCTTGAACTTGCCAGCGGCGGTATCCTCATCCTTCTTGGTGGGAACAGTGTTGTTTTCCTCCACGTTCACCACGTTGCTTTGGGTCCGCAACACGGAGGCGACCGCGCGATACTCGCCACTGCTGGCGGCAGCGCGACGGCTGCTGTATGCGACGGTGGAGGTGACGGCGCAGCCGGAAGGGGCAGTGTCAAGTATCTCAGTTGCAGTGTTCAACGTCACAATGTCGCCTCCGTTGAACGCAAAGCCACTGTTTTCACCGGGACGATAGAAGGATCCCGGCGTAGTCCAGCCTGCCTTATCTCTGCGGATTCGGAAACTGGCGCTGGTAGGCATGACCTCGTTAATGGTGTACGACACGTAACCATTGCAGCCACTGGCAACCGTCATCTCTTTTCTGTTCGGCTGATCGCCGTTGTCTGCAGGCCAGTTTCCGTTCGAGGTCTTCCATTCAAGAAACAGCTTCTGACCATTATTCTGGTTGAAGTTATCTTGCATCTTGAAGAACACCGTGGTGGTGGTTGCCGGCGGCTTGGTCACATTCACCTTCAGGGTAACAATCTTGCCCGTACGAGTTTCCTTGGCCGTGATGATGACGGGGCTTGAGGTAACGCTGTTCGCGGTCAACGTCACGCTTGTGCCGGTGGTGGCGCTCAGCGAGACGTTAGCCGCACTGGAGGACCATGTAACAGTGTTGCCTGCAGGAGCCACAGAAGCAATCAGATTAAGGGTCTTGCCCTTCTCAAGACTGATTTTCTGACCATTGGTATAGCCGTTAATCGACACGGAAGTCTCTACGCCGGAAACTTCGACAGTGAACGATGCAGTGACCTTACCATCAGCCGACTTCACGGTAATAGTGGTACTGCCGTTGCCGGTTGGAGTGACGGTACCGTTCTGGTCAACCGACGCGACAGTGGCGTTGTCGGAAGACCAAGTCAGCTTGGCACCAGTGATCACCTTGTTTTGCTGGTCGTACGCAGTCGCGGTAAACGTCTGCGAATTGTTGCCCTCAAACGTAATAGGCGTATCAGATGTGACAGCTTTATTGTTTGCATCCGTAATCGTAATGCGTTTGACCTCTGTGCCGGACTGGTCATCAGTAATGTTCCAAGACTGCTCAGCAGTCTCGCCGCTCATCTTGGAGAGCGTCCACGTTGAACCGGCCAGCAACGTGCTGTTGTCGGTGCCATCGACCTTCTGCCATTCGATTGCCGAACCGGTCTTCTTATTGATGATCTTGCCGTCGGTCAACAGTTTGTCTGCATCCGTGCTGATTGCATTACCGGCACTGTCGAAAACGTTGGAGATGTTTGTCGCAGCCTCGGTAGTGCTGCCACCAGTATTGATCTGGTAAATGTTGGTGTTCTGCGCATAACCTTCAGCCGTACCCGATTCCTTCAGGAAATAGGTGCCGTTCTTGGCGAGGTTGCCCAGCTGGAGCGAACCTTCCGCATCGGCATCATCGTTCCAACCGCCATCGGCGATGGTGGCGAGAGCGTTCGTGCCGTGTACCGCATCTTCCTTCTTGCCGTACACGGTCCAGCTGGTTCCGCCGAGATCCTTGTGTTCAGCGGTGTCATCCACCTTGTTCCATGCGATCGCGGCGCAGGTGGTGGAGTACGAGCCGTTCCATGGCAGGTTATGGCGTTCCTGGTCCATATCAAGAATGGATGTGGTCTTCTCGCCGGACTCGTTGACGAACTCGTCTCCGACGTTATGCCCATCCGAGCTTAGGCCTTCGACCCTCTTCACAGTCTCGTTGTTCAGCATTTCGAAATCGCCGCCGACCCACACACGACCATTAGTAGAGACATGGCTCTGGAGGTTACCGTTAGGAACAAGAATGCTGCCCATCCACGCGGCAGAAGGGTCATCCGTGGCCCGCATATCATGCGCACTGCCCCATGCGCCGTGATTGGTGCTGGTGTTCGAGTCGTGGTTAGTGACCTGAATCTGGCCCGTAGCCTGACCACCGAGAATCACCACATTCGACGCATCGGCGAAATTCCACATGATTTGCTGCGCGCGCTTCGCGTAATTTTTGTTCTTCGCCTCTTGCGTAGCATCCCCAGATGCAGCCGTGACGAAATCGTTGGCAATATTATCGTCATTCCACCAGAATCGCCAACCATTGTGGAATTTGATGGTCTGCCCGTTCGCGCCAGTCACGTTAACCACAACGGAAGCGTTATCCGGCACGTTGACGAACTTGAAATCGATGCCCGTGTAATTGGTTCCGTTTAAATCTAAGTAAGAGGCGGGCAAGTTGAACACCTGCATGCTCTTGCTGGTGTCGGTGCTGGTGAAGGTGATCAGCTTTTCCTTCTCCAGCTTGTCGTAGAACGTGAAGGAATTGCCTTTGTTCCCGTTCTTCTTGTAGTCGTATTTGTAAATCGTGTAGGAGTCACCAGCTGAGGGGGCAGTTTCCTCAGTGACGGTACCGGTTGCCGGCAACTCTGTTCCGGTGTTCAAATCCGCAGAAAGCTTCGAGATTTTGCTCTTGTACGCGGAGTAGTCCGTTCCGTTCACATTGGACAAACCGCCTTGGTTCCAAGTCACCAAGCTGGGATCGATGCCAAGAACCGGCGGCTGGCTAGTTGTGGTATCGCTGCCACTCAAACCGCGAACAGAGTCAACGCCCGTCTTGCCCCACACTTGTGTTTTCTCACCAGCCAAGGATGCCGTATAGCCATGAGCCGTAGTATCAGTAGAACTCGTCTTGCCAAGCCATCCCGGAGCAGTCCAAGCGCCGACCTTGCTGTTCATCACAGATGTGTCGGTGTTGCCGCCAACCGCCAACACGGTCTTACCGTCAGCAGGACGGAACTGAGAACCAAAACCGACAACACCCCATCGGAAACCACGGGAGACATATGACTTGCCACCAGCACTGCCCGTATTCCACAGTTTCCAAGCTTCCTTCTGTGGATTCATGGCCAAGCTGCCGTTCACAACCGTCAAACCTTCGGCTTCAACGGCATAGGTGCCGGTCGGGCCAGCAGCACTGTTCAGCGCACTAGCATCAGACGGCTTCCCTCCCACATACATATCTCCGCCAACATATGTAGCGACGCCGGTATCAGTGCCTGTGACACTCATGTCATCACCCAGGCCAACAGAAGCCGGAGTGCAGGTTTTTCCGTCAGTGGGCTCCCCTGCCTTGGCATTGTAGGCAGGAATGAAGGAGGTAACCGCCATGGTGGCCATCATGGCGACGGCGGCGAGGGCTGCGGTGAGCGCACAGACCGGTTTTACCCCGTGCTTCGGCGCTACGTGCTTCAGCCGTTCCACCTGATGCCTCATCGTTTCATGCTCCTCAAATATCTCTATGTACTGAATGTCATCGTCCCCGTTCTTACCCTTTCATCGGTGAACCTTTCACGTCATCGGGGAGCGCTGATATTCCCAAATATAGATACGAGAGTATAGCATTCGTTTGCATTGCGCAAATCGACTAACCGGCAAGTTTAGCAGGTTTACCCTGCATCGTGGTTTATTGCACCCACCCCGCCCCACAACGGCACAACAATGTGTTTTCGTTGGAAATTCGCGGTTTTTACTGCCCGATAAAGCTGTCGCGCAGGCATCGATGCCCTATATCCCGCAACCGAACACACCATCCAAAATGAACGCCACGCTGTTCAGAAATAGTGACGAAACCGTCCACATCCAAGTGAACACAAACGCCGCCATCGGCGAACCATTCATAGGTCGCCGAAAACGGAGGTTACAGACCATGAAACATGATCCCAAACCTCCCTCTTCGGCACATCATCAACCCATTCGCCGAAGACGGAAGTTACACACACCAAAACAGGATCCCAGACCTCCACCATCGGCGACAAACCCGTGGATCGCCGAAGACGGAAGATACACACACCAAAACAGGATCCCAAACCTCCACCATCGGCGAATCGCACCTCTCTTTTCTCGGTCATGCGACACCGATGAGGATGTCCGCGTTGGAATCAGCTATGCAGGGATCTGGAAATAACCTCTCCATCCGCGGGCAGCATAATAAGAATCAGCCCCATTATGAAAAGTGAACACAACTCCGTATCGTTTTTCGCAGAAGATGGCTCCACCCTTCTGCCTAATCGCCTCTGGAGTGGCAATCCAGGAAGAGGTTTTCAGGTCGAACTCCCCAAGCTCCTGGAGTCTGCGGTAGAGCGCCTCCGTCATCAACTCGACTCCCATCTTGTGCGCTTGGCCAATGGCGCTTCCAGTTGGAGGATTCTTCTTTCTCTTCAGAAGCGCCGAATCGTCATAGCACAGGCTCCGGCGACCGGCAGGAGATTCTTTCGAACAGTCGCAGAAGATAAGACCTCCGGTTTCCTCATCAAAACCGATCGTGTCCGGCTCTCCACCGCTTTCCTCCATGCGCTTGAGGACGGCAAGCGCATCGGTATTCCCGTTCAGGCGCATCTCAACATCCTCCCATGCTATGCCCTGGTGACGCATGGGATTGTCAAGAAACCTGTTTTTCAGCACCTCAATCATCAGGTCGTCTCCTTCATTGGCTTGTCCGCTGTCAATACTCTTGTCAATAGTTCGCTTCACTGAATTGTCATCAGGATAAATCGCATCGGGGATTATTCCACGCTCAACAAGTGAATCATCAGGCGGTTCCCGAACACCCCAGCCTCCGTCTTCGGCGACAAATCCGCGAGTCGCCGAAAACGGAGGATACACCGCCCGAAAACAGGCACCAAACCTCCACCTTCGACGAACCACCAACTCACTCGCCGAAGACGGAGGTTAGCAGACCGATCAAACCCCACCAAACCTCCGTCATCGGCGAACCAACCAAAGAACCGCCGATGACGGCAGTTACACGGTCCCCCCCCCCCAAAAAAAAACCATCTATCCTCCGTCATCGGCGACAAATCCATGGGTCGCCGAAGACGGAAGTTACAACCCCACAAACGGCACCTCTAACCTCCGCCATCGGCGACCGATACAGGAATCGCCGAAAAAGGAGGATACGGACCCCGAATTCTGCGTAGCACTCCGGCTCCGGCACGGATGACTCACAGTAATGGCACGGACAGAGACGTAAACACATCGCCAATGTCCCCGTTAACGCAGATGCTCCTGCCTGCAATCTCGCCTGGGCAAAACGCCTCGCCGTAATTGATGCAGGCGTACACCGCTTTTTCATTCGCCAGGGTCATCTGCCAAAACGGATACTTCACGATGACCGGAGTGTTCGCCCCCACGCCCAGCTCCAGATAAAGCACATGGCGGCCCTCGCAGTGGTGCAGAAAGTCTGCATATGCCGCCGACGCCCTGTGCCATCCCACATCCTCGACAAAGGAACCATCCACACGAAGATTCATGGTCACATCGGATCCATCATCGGGGCATTTTGGAATGAGCGCCGCAGGAATCCTCATTTTCAGTTCGCCGCTCTCGGGAACCACAAACGCTCCATTCCCATCCCGCACGAACCCCTGCGCCTCCATCGCCTTCATCACCCATTCTTCGTTATCGTAGGTCTTCTGTGTGGATGGATTGACGCTCTGGAAAAGCCCGTAGTCCCCCTGAGTGTAGAACAGGCGATCTTTATCAAAGCCCGCCCTTTGGAACTGGTGATCCACGTTCGTGGTGATGACAAAGTAATCCTTGTCTTGCACAAGCGAGAGCAGCTGCTGATAGACGGGCCTCGGCGGATCCATGTATCGGTTGAAATAGATGTTCCGCGCCCACCACGCCCAGCTGGTCTCCGCATCGGGGAAGGGATAAAAACCGCCGGAATACATATCCTGAATGCCGTACTTGCGTGCGAAGTCAAAGAAATATCTGTCGAATCGCCCCCCGCTGTAGGTCATCCCGGCGGAGGTGGAAAGTCCGGCGCCAGCTCCGATCACGATGGCATCCGCCGTTTCGATCTCTTTCTTTAGCCGGGAGATTCGCTCCTCTTTTGAGCCTGTTCCGAATGACGTACTTCCACTGAAATACTGCACCGCGGCAAGTCCCTTCTGAATGCTCTCCTGATAGCCGTTCGGCATTGCGTCATACAAGTTCTTCATAGTATTTTCTGTCCTCATCCTTGAATACGTCGAAGATCACCCTGTCCATGGCGCCCGGATGCTGCGACAGCCAGCTGTTCACGGCGCTGACGGCGATGTGAGCCGCCCGCTTGTTGGGAAAACGGAATACGCCAGTGGAGATGCAGCAGAACGCCACGCTTTTCAGATTGTTTTCCACGCACATGTCCAAGGTGCGCAGGTAGCAGTTCGCCAGGTCTTTCTCGAGTTCCGGCGTCAAACCGTATTGCACAATCGGACCGACGACATGGATGACCTTTTTCGCGGGAAGATTGTAAGCATCCGTCAGCATGGGCACAGCCGTCGGCTGCTCGTAATCCTGGCCGTATCTGCTGCGCAGCTGGTCCATCTGCCGGTTGCACTCCGCCCGAAGCTGAATGCCGGCAAAAGTATGGATGGAGTTGTCAATGCAGATATGCATGGGCACAAAACAGCCCAGCATCTGAGAATTGGCGGCATTGACGATGGCATCCACGGCAAGCCGTGTAATGTCACCCTGCCAGATGGACACTGCGCCTCGGGTCACCGGGATGTCGGAAAGACGCACGATGCCTTTTTCTTCAGCCCTGCCTGCCAGATAGTCATCCTGCACGGCGAGCGCCTCTTCGGGGAACGGCTTCGGCATGCGGATGTTCATCAGCGACCGAAGGACATACCGCTTCCCCTCTGTGTCTTTCGGCGTTTCCAAATCCTTGTATTGGACGGAGTCTTTCTTGAATTCCTCCACGAGATAATCCAGCCGCTGATCCTGCGTCATTTTCTCTGTCATGCCGTTTCCTTCTTCTTTCTTCCCATCGCACTTTCTTCCCATCGCACCGACCGGATGAATCGTGGTGCAAATACCTCCTAAGCAGGCAACGATCTCGCTCAATCACGAATGGCATTGTGCGCTGAACAATACAATTGTGCGAACGGACCGTCTTCTCACATTCTCGCTAACGATTATCAGTTGTAGCCAGTTGCAGCCATGGCGGTTTCTCCTGCTCTGCGTAACCTAGTGCGGCAATGTTGAAACGTCAATGGGTTTTCGAAATTTGCGTATAAAAATTCCGGATGCTTATTGCGCATCCGGACTCCACCATCAACAAGCTCCCGCTGCAGGATGTCGCGATCAATGCCATCAATCAGATACCGTCTTTGCCGGCCGCTTCACCGTGGAATTCAAGCCCGGCATCACAATTGACATCGAAGCATAAAAAGGCTCCTCGCCGCCGACGCATTTGCCGGCAGTGAGGAGCCTTGGTCTTGTTTAGATTATCTGTCCCGGAAGTTTCAACTTCTTCTTTGCGGGAATCCCTTGTCGAATTTCTCCACATCGGAATCATCCACATAATATCCCTGCGGTGTCAGGTATACACCAGTAATGCCATCGAAGTATCCCGGAATCAGTTCCTTGCAGAGGAAAAAGGAGTCATCCACGCCTTCCGGCAGGTCATGGTAGCGGGGATGCCAAACTCACGGGCATAAGTAAAGCCGCACTTGCCGTAGAATCCGATATTGCCTTCAAGCAGAACAGCGCCATAGCCGAGTCCGGTCGCCTTCTCCAGAGAGTAAGCAAGCAGCGCCTTTCCATAACCCTTGCGTTTGAGTTCTGGAGTGATGCTAATCGGCCCCATTGTCAGGACAGGAATCACCTTGCCATCATCCGCTTCGATAACCGTCTTCATGAGCATATTCTGCCCGATCAGTCTGCCATCCTGCTCCATGACGAAATCAAGTTCCTTGATGAAAGCCGGATCATCACGCAGCACATGGAGCACATAATGCTCACTGCATCCCAGACGGTACACGTTCCAGAACGATTCCCTGACGAGATTCTCAACTTCTCTATGGTCTTCAGTTCTTTCTAAACGAATGATGTAGTCATCTGCATTCATTGTTTTTCTTCCTGAAAATCGTTGACTGCAATAATAACCGTTCTCGCGCCTATGTGCACATCGTAATATGTTCGACCAGCAGCTTTCTGTTTTGCTATATCGTTTGATCTGCCGTGCTCATTTGCATAGTTTACGAATGCTGTCCAGAATTGCAGTTATTGATCTTCTCCGGAGCCTTCTGCACTTTTTTCGGATTCCAGTACGTTCACCTATACTTCCCTCAACTCCTCCGGGATTTCTCGTCCATCTTTGACGAATGAAATACCGATCAGTTTTTCCAACTGTTCCTCGTCAAATTGCAGGTTCCAGCGTTCCTGCATAAATGCGAGGAGTTTTTCTGTTCTGCTGTATATCTCAAATGCAGTCCAATCCTGCAGTTTGGATACCTCTATCTCTGAGTGAGATCCATTCTCGTACCCGCGACGTCCCGTGGTTTTGGAATGCTTCTTATCCTCAAAACTATCATTCTGCAAAGCTGAGTTTATACTCCGAGACAACAGCAGAAGGTTCCCAAGGGCTCCGGAAAGTATCTTGATTTCGGAATCATTAAACTGCCGGTACATATTACGCCAGTAATACTTCGTCGGCGTCTGAGGGAGGATATGTTCGATGGACACTTTATCCTTCTCGGACTTTGTAAACATTGACCACGGATGATCTGTGTCGAAATGATTTATATTATTTTTCTCTATCAGCTTAGCCTCATATTCATAAAAGAAGTAGCGCAGACCGTTCCAGTCGTAGTAGCCATTTCCTGTAGAAAAATATTTCTCAATTCTGGTAACAAAGTTCTGCGTGGCATAAGGGATGTTGTTCGTAGTCGTGTCATAGATTTCTTTGCAGAGGTCATCAACATCTGTTTCTTTCACATACACCTGATGCGCAGCTCGATTATAACGACTGCGGCCCTGGGATGCATAAAAATGACCCAAGCGAAATGTAACAAAGATAAAGCGTTCGATAGCTTCAAAAATTTTAACTCTGCTGTTCGCAGAAATATCCCGCCTACTGATGACCGCAGTGACCAGAGGTCTGAAATATCCGATGCCGATACGGCTAAGTCTATCAACTCGTTTTTGCTCTTCAGGAGTAAGATTAACACTTTCAAACGGAAAATGGGTGTCATACCAGTACTTCGCCATATCTTTGAGGCTGTTGACATAGTCCTCGATTTCTTTTGGCTGAAGTTTGGATACCTCTATGTTTTCCTGTTCTTCTGTTTCGGTAACTTCCGTGTCGTCTGCATCCGTGACATCATCGCTGATAACCGACTCAGTCTCCGGATCAACAAAACGGGCGACTTTTTCAAATATGCCCTTTGATGAGAACTTGTTCAAAAGGAATTTGATGTAATCATCCCCACGTTTATGGGAGTCTCCGAAATAGATAATCCAATGGTCATGCAGGAAGTCATCATCGGAAAGAGATTCACTCTTGTTTCTACCAAGCTGATAGTATACTTCCTTCCAAGCATCATTTATCTTTTTTCGAAGTGCAGACTTGTCCTTCTCATCGAATACCTCATCATCATAAAGCGTGGTCAAATAAATCAGTCTGTTTTTCAACAGCTCAAGATTCGTCAGCTTCTTACCACGATTGTTCATAGTCTCAAAAGCTACAAATACATCATAATCGTCGCCGATTTCATGGAGATTAAACATCAGGTGCTGTGTGAGCTTCTTATACAGCGCATTTACTGCCTCAAGGCCGCCTTCTCCGGACTCTTCATATAGCTTGCTGATGTTTTTTGCAAAAAAGTCCTTTGCAACCTTTAAATTCTTCGTATAGTAGGTTTCATTCACCGTGCCGGAATACGGCTCATCGAACACCTTATATTTCATGTATTCCGCGCTGGGGTTGTCGACCTCATAGCCGAAAAGGTATGTTGTTACTACTCCGTTTGGCGGTCTTTTTCGGCAGATGTATTTTGAAACGATTTCTTCGACCGTCTCATCCCCCAGTGTGATTTCTCTATCTGACTTGCCCTTGTTCTCATCCAAGCCACGCACAAATCCCACGACCTCATTCAAGAGAATGACAAACGTGGTGATGCGCTGCTGGCCGTCAACGATATGACAAGGCTTGTATCCGTTCTCGACCAGCCACAAATCCTCGCCCCAACTGACGGTCTCCTTGCTTTCTAGTGGCTTAAGGGACAGGGTACCTGTATAGTGATCGCGATCAGACTGAAGATTTACAAGGTCATCCCAAAAATCCACCAACTGTTGCTGCAACCATGCATAGCCACGCTGATAATCCGGTATCCGGAATAATCTATTTTGAAAAATCCGAGACAACGGCTGCGGCTCATTTTCCATAATGTAGCCCCTCCTTTATCTTTTTCCCAGATAGTTACACTTTTACGAAGAGTTACTCTGCCGTATCTCTTCATCTGTTGGCCACTATTCCCTTTTTGTTGTTTAAGACAGTACACCTTAATCGGCTTGAATCCAAAACTGTTCAGCAAAGCTGGTAGAGAGATAGTCAACAGGAACTGCTCGATGTTAAATTCCTCCGATTGTCCGAAAACCGCAGTATTACTGGGCTTTCGCGGTTATTTTCCTTCGACCCGTGACATCAATGCCACCGTCTCAACGCGGCACGAGACAAGCACCTGAATGTCTGGATTCCGTACACATTTCCGCCCGTTCGCGGGAACTCCTCAAAGCCAAAAACGGCGCTTTTACAGGTGCTCTCCGTTTGCGGGAACTTGTCCACGTGTTTTTTCTACCTATAACACGGCGGGCAGAAGGAAGGCCATCGTTTCAACATGCCCTCCCCTGCCCCATGCTCTCCCCGCCCAATCGGTTTATGATCAAGGTCTAGGCCCAGTATGCCGTTAACTTGGGATCCGGCGGATCACCGTTCACGATGACCACCTTGCCGTCCGGTTCAAATCAGGGCAAAGCATGTCATCAAAGCACTTGGGTGAACCCGTTGAGAGGGGGCGTCTGGAATTTGAGAGCATATGACGTGAAATGTCCCATTTCGGCAAAATCAATCAAGGAAAGGCCATTGTCATGAAAAATAAGGCTGCGTTATTGATGTCTTTTCAACAACGCAGCCTTGTTCCTGCCATTATTCGTAGATTACTCTAATGTAATCGCAACATCTCCGCTGCCAAGCATCTCTCTCATTTCCTGCTGCGACAGATCAACATGTCCCAGCCTGGTATAGGCCCAGGAATTGGAGCCGTAGAAGATCACGATCTGGTTTCCGGAGTAAAGAACGATATCTCCATAGCTTGTTTCGGACTGTACATCATTCCGCACGATGCTCTGCCCGATCGGACCGACCTGCTCAAAGCCGCCGTACATCGACATCTGAATTGTAACAGGGCTTAATTCCTTCAGCGCCTCTACAGACGCATTGTTTTCCCAGGTTACGGGAACCTCTGTTTCACCGATCAATAATCGCATGGCATCCTCCACTTTCTGTGTTTCTTCATCGGACGGTTCTACCGGTATCACACTCTCTGTTTGGGAAGATGTCGTTTGAGGCTCCGTAGAGACGCTCTTTTGCGCCGTACATCCCGAAAGAACGAACAATATAGAAGCCATCAGAATAGCCGGTTTTCTCAATGCAGCTTACCTTCTGTAGAGTTCTTCCAGAGACAAAATGATTTTCATTTCAGATATTCCTCAAAGAAACTCTGCAGCTTCTCAAAGGGGATCGCATCCTTACCGCCGCCATCATAGAGGTCCGTATGAACCGCATCCGGAATGATCATCAGTTCCTTGTTGTCCGTGTATTTACTGTCCTTTACCATGTTGGCGTAGGCATCCCGGCTGAAATAACAGGAGTGTGCCTTCTCTCCATGAACGATCAGGACAGCGGAGCGAATTTCATTGCTGTACTGAAGGATTGGCTGATTTAGGAAAGACTCACAGCCAATGACATTCCACCCTCCATTGGAGTTCAAGGAACGGGCATGATAGCCGCGGCTGGTCTTATAGTAGTCGTAATAATCCTTCACAAAGAAAGGTGCATCTTCAGGAAGCGGATCGACTACGCCACCGCCCAGCGCATATTCACCGGCCTTATAATCCACAATGCGTTGCGCGCATAGGGCAGCCTTCTTGGCATAGCGGGCTTCCTCGCTGTCCTCGGCGTCAAAATAACCGTTGGCATTGACCCGAGTCATGTCGTACATCGTCATGACTGCCGTAGCCTTGATGCGGGTATCCAGTGCTGCTGTATTCAGGGCCATACCGCCCCAGCCGCAGATACCGATGATGCCGATGCGGTTGGGATCGACCAGATCACAAAGAGACAGGAAATCCACTGCCGCCATGAAATCCTCGGTATTGATATCGGGAGAAGCCATGTAGCGGGGCTGTCCGCCGCTCTCGCCGGTAAAGGACGGGTCAAATGCAATCGTCAGGAATCCACGCTCCGCCATGGTCTGTGCATACAGTCCGGAGCTCTGCTCCTTGACCGCGCCAAAAGGCCCACTGACTGCAAGCGCAGGAAGCTTACCGTCTGCATTCTTCGGCACATACATGTCCGCCGCCAGCGTGATTCCATAGCGGTTCACAAAGGTCACCTTGCTGTGATTCACCCTGTCGCTTTTCGGGAAGGTCTTGTCCCATTCCCGAGTGAGTTTCAGGTCTTCTGTCTTCATCATGGTCATTGCCGCCTTTCTATTTTGTATGGCTCTTTTTCTGAATGAGGTAATCGAGGCAATCAATCCTTTATTGGTGCTTGACGGGTCCTTTACAAATGGTTATATTGAATGTCGTGTTATTCGTTTTTGGAATATCATATCATATAAAAGAGGAACTTTCAGGATGGAAATACGGACGCTCAGATACTTTCTTGCGGTCGCACAGGAAGAGAATATGACACGGGCGGCAGAAACACTGCATGTAACACAACCCACGCTGTCAAAATCGCTGAAAAGTTTAGAGGATGAACTCGGGAAGAAACTGTTTACCCGGCACAGCTTCAGTATCAAGCTGACGGATGAGGGAATCCTCTTGCGCAATCGTGCCGAAGATCTGGTCAGTATGGTAGACAGGATCGAGCAGGAGTTCATTTCCCTGGACGACATCACCGGCGGGGATCTGTACTTTGGACTGGCGGAGTCATTCCAGATCCGCTATCTTGCCCAGTCAATCCATTCCTTTAAACAGACCTATCCCGATCTTCGGTACCACATCACCAGCGGTGACACGGAACAGGTCATGGAAAAGCTGGACAAGGGGCTGCTGGACTTTGTGGTGTTGGCGGAATCTGCGGATGCAGGAACGTATGAATCCGTCGTCTTCCCTGAAGCCGATCTCTGGGGTCTTGTCATACCGGAAGATGACCCGTTGGCAAAGAAAAAGGCCATCCATGTGGATGACCTGATCGGACTGCCATTATTCTGTTCTGAGCAGAGCTGGGAAAATGATATTCCAAAATGGGCCGGGGATAAGATGAGCGATCTGCATCTTGAGGGATCCTTCCGGCTAGCATACAACGCTTCTATTTTTACAAAAGAGCATCTCGGATATCTGCTCACCTTCGACAAGCTGATCGACACCTCTCCCGAAAGCGGACTTGTGTTCCGGCCGCTTATGCCTTGCCTTGAAACAAGGCTGTACCTTGTGTGGAAAAGATATCAGACGTTTTCTCCAATCGCGGAAAGATTTCTAAAACAAATACAATCTACATTTACCGCCATATGATTACAATGACTTCCGGCGACTGTAAGTAAAGCTGACTTGAGATGTCTGCTGTTTAAGCTGCTGTTATAGATGCAAAAGCGGTCTACAACCAATTTTAGCTGTGCACTCATGCCATGGTAATAAAGCGGCGTGGCAAAAGACAACCATATCCGATGCGAGGAGTTTTTAACGAATCATCCCCACATCATCTTTTTGTACACGAGGCCCTTCATAACCACAGGCCACGCATCCGCGACTTGCCGCGCCGGCGCACTCCGGTAATGATCTTGATATCCGGGGTCCCCATAAGATCAAGAAGCCGCTACATATATTCTGGTCTTTCAATATATTTCATAATGCCACTTCCGAAATTGAAAATTTTTTAGAGTTTCGCACCTGCGTTTGCGGGAACTGCTCTAAGCCGAAAATCGGCGCCATTACAGGTGCTCTTTGTTTGCGGGAACTGGTCCGCGTGCTTTTTCTACCTATAATACGGCGGGCTGGAGGGAGGCCATCGTCTCGACCTGTCTCTCCGCCCAATCGGTTTATGATCAAGGTCTCAACCCAGTATGCCGTTAACTTGCCCGGAAACCATGCTGTTTC
The DNA here is from genome assembly GCF_000741535.1 of Bifidobacterium boum. GTDB lineage: Bacteria > Actinomycetota > Actinomycetes > Actinomycetales > Bifidobacteriaceae > Bifidobacterium > Bifidobacterium boum. Next base: position 281,989 of record NZ_JGYQ01000007.1, read on the forward strand.
CGGGCTTTTCTGCGTTTCAGGGGCGTTGAGCGGGAGCGCATCTGCGGCACTGTACTGATATGTTGCTGTGGCTTCTGCAGCCAAAAGCGACCCCTCAATCTGCAATCGTTAAAAAGTATGGCCATCGCTGAAGGGTTTAATCGGTGCTGTCGGTGTATCCGAAATGGTCTCTGACCTTCTGATGCGTCGTCTTATCATTAAGCATGTAGGCTACAAGCGGGACTGTTGTCATCCCCTTCTCCCAGTAGCCGTCATTAATATCCGTCACATATTTCTTCCATGCAACTCCGATAAATACTTCCTTGTTGGGATCAAGCTTCTCCTTGGATTCCTCGGATTGCCACGGCGCGTCTGCTACAGGAGTCGAAGTGCCGTCGACCATCACTTTGAAGCTCTTCATCGGCATAGCGGCTGATGTGCATTCGCCAATACCCACAAAGCCATGTCCAGCGATATGGCAATATACCGTATCTCCGACTTGAACGTTATAAATAGATTTCCCGCTGCCGCCAAGGTTCGCGGACAGGAATCCGTATTTCAGCGCGTCTGGCCAGCTTCTTTCTGCATAGCCGACTGTAAATTCACGGCCCTTCTCGTTCTTGAAGAAGTCCTTCTCATCGTCATCGGCCCATCCACCAGCGATTTCCTTAATGGCGTCCGGATTCCAGATGTCACTTGCCATTCTCAGATAGGTCTCAGCCCGGTCCGCGATGCTTTGCTTACTGAAGTCAGGAATCGCATGAAAGCCGTACTCGTTAGCGACCGTGAGGAATTTCGGATTGTTCGTGTAAGCTGTGTCGTTCAGCGCCTGAGCAAGGATGTTGTCTCCCGCGTACTTCTGAACCTTCTCGGAGTATTTCATTGCCTGATAGCTTCTGTTCTTGTCCCGGGTGAGCAGGATCAGGTTTCCGATCTGATTCCGGGTGGATTCGAAATCCTCGTAGTCGGTGAAGCTGTCCTCGTAGTCCTCATACTTGTCCGGAAGGATATGCTCAATATCGTAAGTGTTTCCCTGACGCTTGCGGTCAACGTACTCCTCGAAATGCGATGGATTGCCCATCAGCACATTCACATAGGAAGTGAAGCGCGCGAGGATGTGAAGCATGTAACGTCCGGAGAACCGGTTCAGACTGAACCTGGTGATTCCCTCGACGGTCACGTCCATACGGCGGAGTGTACGGACATAGACCATGCCGATCGTCTTACAGTCCTCATTGCGGATATCACGCATCACATGAAACAGCAAATACTTATTCGTGTTCCAGTTAACCTTCTTGAAATTCAGGATTCGGATTGTGGCAAAGTCGTCCACGAACTTTGCGGTCATCTGTATTTTTTTCTGTTTGATGTCGTCCGTGTCGTCATTTTTGATGGCAGCGATGGCAAGCATGGTCTGGTAGCTCAGATCGCGGTTTGCATTGTAGAAGACCTCTTCATATCCGGGCGTCAGCTCGCTGCCATAGTCTTTCATCCGAAGATAGATATCAGTGACACGTGTCATTTCAGTGAGAACAAATTCCTTGTAGTCCTTCGGCTTTACAAGGCCCATCGCCGTCCGGGCGTTGTTGCGTACCCAGGTATGGAACTTGTCGCCGAGAAGTTCGTAATCCTCATCTTTAGCGCCGCGCTTGGTATCTCGCATGGAATTGGCATATTTTGCGCGAAGCCAGATAGAGATGAATTCAACGTCCTGCGTATTCACCATGCCGCTCGTATCGTAAGAAGAGGCGTTCTTGATACGGTTGATGTTGTCCTGCCACTTCCGATTTACCTCAATGCGGTCAGCTTCTGCAACCTGCTGGATGATGTAAGCCTTCATCATCTCGGCGCTGTTCAGACTCAGGCCTCGGTCATTCATTGTTAGGAAAATCGTGTGTGCTTCGTCGTCGGATGGTGTGTCGATCTCCAGAAGGAGGACCTTCTCTATCAGCCAGTTAATAAAGTAAGGAAGTGCTTCTCCCTTCAGCTCGTCAGGGAAGATGTCCTCTATGTCCTGATACCGGTCAAGCATATTCTGTGAGCTCTCATTCACTGGCACATAGGTTTCATCTTTTTGCAATAGAGCCTGCATGCAAGTCCCGCGGTCGGCCACATCGATATTGAAGCTCTTCTTACTGAAAGCCTTTGAGTAGATCATGTCATCCAGCGGGACAAGGAGATCCTCATCCTTGACAGTTTCTTTCTGCAGGTTGTTCAGATAGATGATGAGAAGTGTTAGCGAGGTCAGACGCTGCTGGCCATCGATGATTTTCTTTACGGAACCGCCAGTACAGATAATGCATCCCATATAGTAAAAGCCATAGTTCATGACTTCTTCCGGCGTATCATGATCATCTGGATCATAGAATTCCTCAAATGTGCTCTGGAAATCAGCGAGCATCTGCTCGATCTGCTTCTGCCCCCACCGGTATTCCCGCTGGAAATAATCGACGGTGTACTTGCGACCGCTCAGGATTGTTTTGAGCGTGTCTGTCTTGTCAATTTTCTGCATTTATGCCTGCCTTCCTGATTCTCCTTTTGGCTCAAACATTTCTGGCATATTCAATAAAATCATATTTGCCTGTTCTCGAACATTCTGATTATTGCATTCCAAAAGATCTCGACTAAGAAGTAGTTTTGATTCGCTTTCCTGCAGTATGTACTTATCTCTGTGTTCTCGTATATAAGTTGCGTTTTCACGGGTGAAACCAATGCGCTGCAGGAGAATGGTCACAGGCTTTGTAGTTCCGTATTCCACATATTCATACCAGTTGTTGTCAAATTCCGTGATGCCATAAATCTTCTTATATTCATTGGAGAAGCGCAGAAAATAGTTCGACAAGCTGAAGAGGATTATGTTGTCAATAACTTCCAGCGTATCTGCAAAGAGAATATTTCGAAATTCCACGTTGTCTTTGTAAACCGTTGTCTGCGTTTTGCTAATCCAGAAATTATCTGGATGCTGCACATGGTGACGAATGCCTTGTCTCATAATGTTGCTCAGGCCTAATCCGGACATCCACTGGATTAGTACGACTGCATACCAGCGCAGCTTCTTATGCACGCCATCCGTGACTTTGCCGAGCGTGGAATACTCGTATTTCTCCCATTTGAATATCGTGCATAGCTTCTCGAGGAACCCGACTACTTCATCATAATCAAATTCTCCATTTACTGCTTTCGGGTATTCGAGGCCATTTCGTATCGCAATGATAAGATTCCGTGTCTGGTCCGCTGACACGTTGATATCATCGTCTGGAAGAGCGATCGGGTCTTCGAATTTCTGCTTAATAAGAGCAGCATCATCTTTGCTGATCAAATCAGAGAAAGACTGACGAACAAGACTGTTATTATCCGTCATGATATCGCGAAGAAGAATCAGGCCGAACTTTCTCATCATGATATAAGATTCTTCAGACTGAGCCTTGTTCCTCTTTACAAGCTCAATATTTCCCTCTTTGAGGGCTTCTACAATATATTTTCTTTCCGGGTTAGTAAGTGTCTTAGGCCCGGCATCGATAGAAAGCGTCTGTTCCGGCACCGGTTCTTTTAGCATCTTTACATATTCGGTCTCAGGGAGCTTTTCATCCTGAGATGACACAAATATCACATTCCCATAAAGGTTATATTCAATTCGCCCGACACGACCGATGAGATTCCTGAAGTCAACAGGAGTCATACGAGACCGGAATATCTTGTTATCTGTTATGAACAGATTATCCGCTGGCAGATTAACACCCTCAAGCAGCGTACTGGTACAGAACATAGTCGTGATCTTGCCCTTACGGAACAAGTCCTCGATCCTCATCCGTATTGCCGCGGGCAAGTAGCCAATATGATAGGCGATGCCTTTTTTGATAATCTTGGCAAGATAGTAGTCTCCATGCACTTCGTTTGCGATGTCTCTTGAAAGGGCTGCCAAGTCTTCGTCATCCAATTCATCGAGATACTGAGACAAATCGAGAGCGGCTTCTACTGCTCGCGTCTTCCCGTTAAAATAGACGATCGTCTGTCGCATAGCATCTTCCGGCAGATCATCATTCCGGCGTTCAATCTTGAGAAGGAAATGTGTCAGCGTCGCCTTGTTCTGTGGAATGCTTGTTATGTGCATTTCCTTCTCGGTATGTTCGTTATAAACAGAAATCTCACGATTCTGTAGATCCAGAAGGAACTTTACCTGCGTTACGGGTGAAAATTCTGTTCTAAACCTTTTGTCTCCATGCTCACCGATATCCGTCAGAAGTCTCAAATAGACTTCTGGATTCGGGACATTCGGAGAAGCAAAAATGAAGTGCGGCGGATTGTCTCGGTTCTTAAGCATGTCGACGGTCTTGTAATAGAACGGGCCACGACTGTTCTTGCCGGACATCTTATGCGCCTCATCCACGAAAAGATAGTCAATCTGAATATCAGGTTTTCCAATGAGCAGATACAAAAGTCGTTCCGGCGTCAAAACAAGAATGAAGTTGTGGTTTCCATCGAGAGCAATGTCGCTTGCAGCATTGACGACCTTGTAGTTTTTCTCCTCCAGAAGATCCTTTAGATCCTCCTTGATGATCTTCTGAGAAGTTTCGTTGATCAGCGCCTTGGTCGGAACAATAATCGCAAAGTTCAACTTAGCGCCATTTGCCACTTGCTCCTTGATGAACATCCTCATCAGGAAGGACTTTCCCATTGACGTTGGTGCCGAGTAACTGAAATAGGAATCCTGCAGGTGATCATAAGCCTGTTTCTGTGCGCCAAAAAACCGCAGATTCGGTGCTGCCGGAATTCTAAGATAGTCCTTCTTGTAATCCGAGAAAATTCGATTCAAGACAAATGGGTCCTCGAAGTTGGCATCAAGAAGCGAAGTCCCTCTTGCATTATCTGTATTCGCAAAAACCGATCCAGCCACAACTCGGATTTCATCGTTCTCTGGATATAATGCATTTAAGAGAACGACAATTTCCTGAGCCCACATCTTATGCTGTTCAGCTTTATCTGCGCTGTTTGATTTAGAAAGCAGGTCCGCGAAACGCAGCGCATCATGGATATTTACGTTCCGATATTCTAGCTGCGTGTGAAGCGTTTTATTGGCATAGTTAAACAGAATGCCTTCATAAAGGCAGTTGAGGTATTCGTTTTCTTCTATGTCTGTGAAGATTGCATCTCCGAGTCTGATTCTTTTTCTACTCATACAACCGCACCTCCGCTTCACATCAGCAGGTTTTCCATAACCTGCTTTTTATCCAGCTTTGCATCGTTGAAAGGCACGATGTAAAAGTAAAAAGAATGTGTATCAAGACCAAGCGTCTTTATTTTGTCCGCAATATACGCGGCATGGTTCTTAATGTCAGTATCCATCTTGGTTCCTAGGTCCTTGAGGAATTCCGGCGTAGACCTTGTATGCGGATCAAGGCCAAGAGAATATCCAAGGAAGACACCGTAAGCCCGGTCGTTCGCAACAGGAGCCCCTGGTTTAGGAATAATGATGCTTTTCAGTTTATCCACGACATTCTCATCAAAAGAATCGTTCAGAGAGCGATTGTCGACAAACTGGATTCCATTCCCATTTTCATTTTCAATACGCACTATGGCGTCAAAGGCACTGTCTATTGCATCCGCAATATCGCCCTCGATGTCTGAGGTTCCAAACACTGTCTGGTAGTAGGACATGCCGGTATCATCGCCAAGATCAAGAAGATGGACACTATCACAGGCCGTGCCGAATGGAGTTGTTCCAGCATTAAGCTCAACTTTGCTGAATATCTTCGGAGCATTGAGCTTTTCCTCTAGAAAAGCATACAGGAGAATCTCTCCGAGTTCGTTTCCTGTCCCTTTCTGGTTTGCTGCTCCGTTGCGCTTCATGACCCGGAGTGCCTTGTTCCCTATGCTGCGAGGATTGCCGACACCTGGTTGTGACAGCTTCTCTATCTGAGCACGAGAGAAAACATACTCACTGATAATGTCCGTCAAATAATCTTCAAGGCTCGTGTACACAAAGGCATTATTGCTGACCTGCAGTCGAAAAAGGCGCAGTTGTTCCGGGTTCCGCAATCCAAGCTTTTCATTGTGCATTACTTCCGTGAAGACGGAATCCATGCTCACATCGGGTAATGATCTGCTTATAGGGTTTCCCATATGGTCTGTGCCTCCTTTCCACCTATTCACTCGTCTTCGTATTTCTTGAAGTTCTCAGCCTGCTCCATGACCTTCTCGAAGACTTCCTCGTCCCATTCAGGCGGATAGCCATTCTTATAAAGAAGAACAGTCAAGTCCATGTTGAGCTGGTTCTTGATGTCATCTCGTGTCGACCAGTCGGCAAACTGTGCTTTATCGTCAACAAGCTCCTTGATCTTTTTAGCCAGCACGATGCATTTATCGTCCGCGTACGGAAAACCGTGGTCATCGCGAACTTTTACAAGGATGTCATAGAACGCCTTCTCCTCAAATGTAATACCCATCTTAGAGAAAGAGTCCTGATCCTCTTTCAAATCCTTCATTATGTTGATGAGCTTATCAGAAAGATCATTGACGAAATCAGCGACCACCTCGCTCGTGAATACGAGTTTGTCACGACTGTTATAAGCATCGACCACCTGTCTCAAGCGCTCGTCAAATTCGATTGCCTTTACCTTGTTCGTCCGGCCATAAGCTGTGATTGCTTTCTTCAGAAGCTTCAGAAGCGCATTGAACTTGGTAATAGGCAGCTTGACCTTCTTCAGTTCATCTACGAACTCCTCGCTAAACAGATCGACTGATTTATGCTCGTCAACGATATTTTCGATACCGGTACAGGTGATGGCGTCACGTACCATACCTTCAACGACGCTGTTCATGACTTCTGCATCCGGCGCATCTCCTTTTGTCTGCTTGTAGATGATGGACCGGATCGCAAGGTAGAACTGAGCCGTGGCCGTTTCCTCGTCAGTCAGTTCGCCGGATGGGAAACATATCTGGTATGCGCTCTTGAGCCTGCGGGAAAGTCCCATGAAGCGCGTCTGCATATCTTTGCTGGTCTGTACGTATTCCGCAGCGGCATTCAGGCAGTTCAGTCGCTCCAGCGGCGTCCCGGTATGAAACTTCGTGGCATCAAACCCGGAAAGCAAATCGTTGATCATCGACAAGTGATTGCGGAAAATCGACAGAGAAATATTCAGCTCATCAATCGGGCTTTCCTGCGGCCCGCCATACTTCTTGACCGCTGCCATCATGTCATTCTTGATACCGATATAATCGACGACCAGTCCTTTATCCTTGCCATCGAAAACGCGGTTGACTCTGGAAATCGTCTGGATCAAAGTGTGCTTCTGCAATGGCTTGTCGATATACATGACAGCAAGAGACGGAACATCGAAGCCGGTAATCCACATGTCAACAACGATTGCGATTTTGAAATTCGAGTCGTTATTTTTGAACTGCTTATCGAGCATCTTCCGGTAATCTTTTGTGCTGCAAAGATCAAACAGTTCCTTCTCATCGTTTTGGCCCTGCGTAGCCACAAGGTTAATTTTCGGAAGCGCCACGAGCTTATCAAGCTGATCGCGTGTCAGCTTGGATTCATCCTCGGCTTTCCTAGGAACCTTCCAATCCGGTCTGATTGCCTGTATAGCTTTCAGCACCTTGAAAGCATTCTGCCTGTCAGAGCAAACGATCATAGCTTTTTGCACGACGTCAGGCTTTTCAGCGCACAGTGATTCATAGTGCGAGACGATATCCGCGGCGAGCTTTTTAATTCGTTCCGGGTGTCCAAGGATAGCGGACATCTTGCTCATAGCCCGCTTGCTTTCCTCTACCTGCTCCGGATTTGAACCTTCCTCAACGCACTGCTCGTAATACTTCTGGATTTCTTTCGCCTGCTCATCAGACAGGATGACACGGGCGAGACGAGGCTCATAAGCAATGCGCACGGTGATACCGTCATCGCTGGATTCCTTCATCGTATAGCTGTCAACGACATCTCCGAATACTGCAACTGTCTCATCAATCGGCGTTCCGGTGAATCCGCAATAGGTGGCATTCGGAAAGCTGTCGCGCAGATACTTGGCAAATCCGAAAGTCGTGTAAACACCGGTTTCTGTTTTCTTCAGCTTCGAGCCGATATTCGTCTGTGTCCGGTGTGCCTCATCCGAAATACAGATGATGTTGCTTCTGTCTGAAAGCAAACCAATCTTTTCACAGAACTTCTGTATAGTTGTGATATACACACCGCCGCTTGGTTTGTCCTTGAGAGTTTTCTCAAGATCGTCACGGCTCTCTATGCTCCGGACATCCTCCTGATGCAGATAATGTTTTGCTGTCACAAACAGCTCGGAAGTCTGGGTGTCCAGATCCTCACGATCTTCCAAGAGAATAATCGTGGGATTCTGGAAAGTGTCACTGTCGCGCAACATTATGAGACGGGACAGGAACAGCATCGTATAGGTCTTGCCACAGCCGGTTGCTCCGAAATAGGTGCCGCCTTTACCATTTCCGGCGGGGCGCATATGCAGCTTAATGTTGGCAAGCATCTTTTCCGCGGCAAATAACTGCGGATACCGGCAGACAATGACTTCATCCTTTGAGCTGTCATCTGGGTAGAAAATAAAGTCGCGAAGGATCTTCAGGACCCGTTCTTTTGCGAATGCGCCCTCTATCATAGTAAGCAAGGAGCTGATACCATTCGAGACCTTGTCTTTGTCATTTGCCTTGTTCCACGAGTAGTAGAACCGATAAGGCGTGAAGACACTACCGAGTTTGGTATTCACTCCGTCACTGATGACGGACATAAAGCAATATTTCAGGAGATTCGGAATATCGCGCTTATAGCGGATTGTGATCTGCTCCCACGCGTCATGAATCGTCTTGTCTTCCTCGATTGCAGTCTTGAACTCGCATATGCCTATCGGAATGCCATTGATGAAGATTAGCAGATCCGGTCGGCGCAGCCGATCGCCCTGAACAGAGTACTGGTTCACGACGCGGAAAACATTATTCTCCGGGTGGTCGAAATCGATATAATCGATGTGCAGCGCGACATCATTGATATTATCCCTGACAAGATCGAACCCCTCCACAACAAGCCAAAAGGCCTGACGGTTCGAATAGTAAAGCGGCGTAGAGGGAATCAGCGTCAGCATGGTGATGATCTTCTTCATCTCCACATTGCTGAGGTTCTTGTCAGAATACTTCCGGTTCAGGAATGTGCGCAGATCGTCTTCAAGAAGGATGTCTTCAAAACGGCGGTGAATATCTTCGCCGTATGTATATTCATATCCCTGCATCTGGAAAAGCTCTATTATGGCATGTTCCAGTTCGTCTTCTGTAAATTTGCCTTTTTCGAAGATATAGTCCACGTCGGCACCTCCCTTCTCAGGCTTCCGCTTCTTCGAGGGAGCCTTTTATTAATATCGGGCACATGCTCTTGATGCGTTCCTTGAGACGATTACTAATTGATCTTCTGTCTATATAAGCTCGATAAATATCGACAATTGCCTTCTGTTCATCTATAGATGGAATCGGTATCTCTGTTTCATAGAAACGGTCTAAGTCAAGATTGGAGCGCACACTTGAATCACTCATAAACCAGCCTTGACGATCGCTCTCTTCACGTGAAAACCACATCATTATAAATTCCGGCAAGACCGAATCCTTCTTTACTTCAAAAACCGTATAAGCAGGCGAGACAATTATAGGTTTATCAGAAGTTTGAAGAGCGATGCGGATACATTTATCCCTACCCGTCTGCATGCCACTATATGCAATCTGGCTCTTTTGAACAACCTTATAACGATTGAGGTTTATGTTCGTAGTGTTTGCCACAGTCGGCATAAACTGTTTTGTAATGTTTATGCCTTCAACATCTTTAACAGCTCCATCATCATTTCTATTGTCTATTTCTGTAAGAAATTCACCTACAGCAATTCTCTGGGCTTTGTGTTTCTCCTGGTCCAAAATAGAATCAAATGCACTCTTCAAATCTTCCAACCCGCGTTCATAGCTTTGCTGATTGGCGAGCATGGCATTGTAGACATCCACGTACTTCTGCTGGATGGAAATGGGAGGGAGGTTGAGCTCTATTTCGCAAAATCTATCCCAATCGAGATTTGAACGAATACTACTGTCGCTGTAAAACCATCCAAGTCTGTCTTTTTCTTTAGACAGGAATATCATAAAAAAGTACATAGGGAGAATCGCATCCGTTGCTTCCACTTCAAAAGTGGTGTATGCAGGAGACACAATTATTGGCTTTTCTCCGGTATACATACTTATTCTGATGCATTCATCTCTACCAGTCTGCATTCCACTGAAGACAAATCGTCCATTAGTAACCAGTTTATATTTTGACTCATCAAGGCTATCTGTTCTTGTTACTGTGGGCATGAATTCCTTATTGATATTGATACCATAGAAATCTCGAATCCCCAGGTTATTTCTCTCATCGACGATTTCGATGAGGTCGCCGATATGCTTTTTAGTCAATGCCATAGCCAATCCCCCTGAATGCTTCTTCGAGCATGGCCCGCGACTTCTTCTCGGTCTTCAAAACGTCCTTCATTTCACTCTGAATGCGGGACATTTCTTTTTCGTAATCAATATCCAGATCATGGTCGATGAACTCGATGTATTTACTGGGCGCGAGTGAATAGTCCTTCGCTCGGATCTCATCCAGCGTCGCTGATTGGCAGAATTCCGGCACGTCTTTATACAGAGAAGTATCGATCGACTGCCAGTTGTTGTAGACCTGCTTCACCTTTGCAATTTGCTCGTCGGTGAGCACGGTTTTCTTTTTCCTCTTGCCTTTGTCGATGACGATCTCTTCGATGTTCTGATTCCATGTGCGCAAATCCATGAAGAGCACCTGATTGGTACGATCGCGCAGTTGTCTACCGTTCACGGTTCCGGCATGCTTATTCATGTTGATGATCCAGAGCGTCACAGAAATGTCCGTCGTGTAGAACATATCTCGAGGCAGCACAATGATTGCCTCCACGCGGTCCTTCTCAAGAATCTGGCTGCGGATGGTTTTCTCATCGCCATCTGCATTCAGCGCACCATTAGCAAGAAGGAATCCAGCGATGCCGTGAGTGACATCGAGCTTTGAAATGATGTGCTCCACCCATGCATAGTTGGCGTTTGCTACCGGCGGCATAACTCCGCCATAGCCCTTGAATCGCGGATCGTCTGTCAGCTGATCCTCCGTGCGCCAGCCTTTAAGGTTGAACGGCGGATTGGCCATAACGTAGTCGACCTTCTTATCTTTATGAAGGTCATCCGTAAATGTGGAGGCGTTCTTCTCTCCGAGGTTATGTGCAATGCCGCGAATGGCGAGATTCATCTTGCACAGCCGCCAGGTATCCGGATTGCTTTCCTGCCCGATAATGGAGATCTTCTGTCTGTTCCCTTTGTGGCGGTCGACAAATTTCATGGACTGTACAAACATTCCACCACTTCCACAGCAGGGATCGTAAACTGTCCCGGAATACGGCTCAATCATCTCTGCGATAAGTTTTACGACGCATGCAGGCGTGTAGAATTCACCGTCCTCCTTTGAGCCGGAGGCCGCATAGACCTGCAGGAAATATTCGTAAACGCGTCCGATCAGGTCTTCTTCCTGAAAACGCTTCTCGTCAATTTTGTTGACATTGTCAATCAGATCCTTCAGCTTTGCAGTCGCTGCACCGAGCGTGGCAAAGAAAGTGTAGACAGGATTCCCGTCTTTATCTCTGGACAATAACGCACCCTTCAGAGAAGGATTCGTCCTCTCAATATCCGCCATTGCTGTGTCAAGAATAACTGCGATATCGTTATCTCCCGCATGGGCAACGATGTAGGACCAGCGGGAAGTTTCATTCAGGTAGAACACGTTCACAGAGTTATAGGACGAGACCTTGTCCTTCATAATGTTAAACAGGCCTTCATCTGCTCCGTACTGTTCTTTGAGTTCCTGATACCGCTTCTCGAATTTGTCTCCCGCAAATTTCAGGAAAACGAGCGATATCACCGCGTCCCTGTTTTTTTCTGTACTTCCTATTCCACGAAGTGCAACGCGGCAGTTCCATAAAACTGTTTCCAGTGACACTTCTTTATCTTTTTTTGCTGCTCTTGCCATACCTTTAATTCTCCTTGTTTTCCTTTTCGCCGCTTTCTTCGGCAGCACCGCCGGAGCGAATCCAGTCATCGACTTCGCTCAGTTTGAATTTCCAAAGTCGCCCGACTTTGTATGCAGGCATGTTGCGCTTGTTGATCCATTGCATGATGCTTTCGCGGCCTACCCCGAGATATTCTTGCACGTCCTTCATCGTTGACCATTTTTCTATATTCTTATCCACGCGTGTCTCCTTCGTCCGACGTATGGAACGTCACCTGAATCCTTATATTGAAATCCCACCGCTTATTCGGAAAGCAGTTCTCTCCATCAGCATTCTGCATTTCCCACTTGCATTCGAAGTTTCCCTCGAAGCCACGGGCATCTATGTCTGTGGCTATTTTTGTAGATTCGCCCGGACTTGTATCCGGTACCGGAATAACGGTCTGAGCCGGCCGAGGATGTATTTCTGTCTGATTCACCAGAACCAGCTTCCGGTCACGCCATTCACATGTTCCACGGTTCTGTAATTTCCATTCGTGGCGAATGATCTCATAGCAGTCCGCTTCATGACGCCTTCCACCCAATTCAACCAGAACATCATCGCCAGCGTACCGAGGGCCGCTTATGTCATCTGCAGATATCTGCTGCCCTGCCAGAAGCGTCTGATACATCTCCCAGACCGCGTTGTCAACGTCGTCAGCGGGAGTTGTCACGAACAGACTGAACTGTACTGCGAGAGCGTGAGCGAAGTTGGCCTTGTCCTGTTCCGCTCCAGAAGGAATTCCGAACTCCGCCATGCAGGCTGCGAGCTTGTTGATGGACAGGTTCCTGTCAATGAATGCAGCAAGCCCATCTAGGTTAATCGGATTCGGAAAGCTGTTCTTTATTTCGGCTGTCAACGATCGGTCCTTCACATACCGCCTCTCAGCTTCAAGCGCGCCATTCGTCCGATTTGCGTATGAGGTAGGCATCTCGAAGTAGCGGCTTCCCGCTGCATTGAAGAACTGTATGACGTAGGTTCCTTGATTCCTCTGGTTATCCAGATGCCTATACAGATTCTTGAGAAACTCGTTGCTCCTGATGGTGCTCACCTCCCTGGTACCCGTCCGGTACCTGATTCGGTACCTGCGGTACCTGATTCGTGCCGTTTTTCTGTTCCCGGGTACCTAACGCATCCCCGACAATAAGGTCAGTTGATCGGAAGGGCCCTGAAGACAACAAAAGACAGACCTCTGGAATTAATGATACGAGTTCTTTATAAACAAATCAACAGTATCAGATTTCAGAAGCGCTAAACATACATAAATCGACAAAAACAAGCAAACAAATGGAGGTGAGACAGTGACTCACGACGATAGAGAAATGTGGCGCATCAATATCGAGAACGACGCTGACCAGGTCTGCTCCATCTACGGAACGGCAGCTGTCGATGGCGTGTTTCAGCGCTACGACGCGACCTGCTTCGACGATCTCTGCCCTTCCCATTACGAGGAAGTGTTCGGCGATCTGGAGCTGATGATCAACGACAACTGAGAATCTCCTATGAAACATATCGGAAAAGGGCTACGAAACAGCCCGCAAAGCTCCAAATGTTAAGAGGTTCGGATTTGCCCTGAGCAAGGCGTTAAAAAGGTTCACCGCCATAGCCGTTCACCCCGGTGCACAGAGATGGCTCGAGCGTCTGTAGCGGTCACAAATGAATAAGAAACCAGTCTACGAGCGTGGCCGGCCGAACGAAACGAGTTGATTCCCGTTCCGTCTGGCCTGTCACGCTTCTTCTTTTTGTGCGGCCTCCGGTTCGGGAGAAGCGAACGGAGGTATCGCACATGAAAAACCAATGACAATCAGAGTAAACGCATCTACGACAAGACCACCAGGCAGTGGTACGAGATCCCGGAGGACCGGTATCGCGAGTACAACTGCTAGCGCACGGCGCTGAGGAAACGCATGCAGTATCGCGACGAGTGCTTCTGCCCGCGCAGCCAATGGTGGCTGTGCGACGGCAACTGCCTCGACTGCGAATTCCACAACAATATGACTGTCTCTCTTGACGATCCGCTACCTGACGGCAAAGGAACGCTCGCCGATTACGCTCCGGACGACGCTCCTCTTATTGAAGAGGTGCTTTCCGAGAAGTCGGAGCTGGATCAGCTGTTCGAGCGTCTGCAGGAGCTCATGCCGGAGGCCAAGCGGATCGGAGAGCTCCGCGAGGAAGGCCTCTCCGACGAGGCCATCGCCGACATCATTGGCATCAAGCGCACGACGTTCCTGTCCCGCCTGAGAAAGCCAAGGGGAAGCTGTCTCAGGAGTTCCCCGACTGGTTCTAATCATCTGCTCCGGCTGCCCATCGTAGTGGCCGGAGCTTTTTATGAAATTCTTACAACCGCCGACACGATGAGCCCGGACGGTATCCAGGCATGGCTCAACGAGCTGCAGAAGGAGCTCATCCAAAAGGCCAACAGCAAGCAGGACTATGATGCCATCGCCGATGAAATCTTTACGCTGCGCGAGCAGAAATCACAGGCCGAGGCAGACACCCACAGCCGCGAGGAGACCCGGAAGCGCATCGACGAGCTGCAGGACTTCATCGGAAGTCAGCGATCCGACATCACCGAATTCAACGAACAGTCTCGTCCGAAAGCTGATCCAGCAGATTACCGTCTTCGCCGACCAGTTCACCATGGAATTCAAGTCCGGGATCACAATCGATATCGAGGCATAAAAAGACTCCTCGCCACTGAACTTAATCAGTAGTGAGGAGCCTTGGTCTGCCTAAACCTATTTTCTTTTATTCAGAAGCCGATCTATGTAATCTTCATTACTCTTAGGCATATCATCATCTTCGTATTCCCCAAGATAAGTCACATCATGGTATTTCTGGCCATCATATTCATACCCTGTGTACGGATATCCTCTTTGCGTAGTTCCCTCATAGGGCTTAAATTCTGCTCTGGCTTCCTCTTCAGTGTACTGATCTGAATCAAACCAGATTCCTTCCTGCTCCTTATCCCAGCCAATTTTAGTCGCCCGAAAAACATGCCTCATAGATAACCCCTCCTTGCTTTATTCATAATCGGAAATGGATTTAAGAAATTCTGCGGAAACAAAATATGGATTATTGTCGTCTCCCAGCTTTTCTATCAATGCCGCATCACCGTCTACTTCTAAAACTTTGAACTGATCGCCGACCGTAAAAACAAGACCTTCATTACTTTGCCCTTCGGTAGTCACTGTATGAACAACAGCAGCTGCAGCTTCGTGCTTCTTTTCATCAAGTTTTTTGGCTACCTTGTTCTTGATTGCAACACCGCCTGCCACAGCTCCTCCGCATGCTACAGCCCCTCCGCCAACAAGCAGCCCAGCCAGTTTAAGAGGCCCGCCGACCTTCTTAGCCATTGTAGTCATGATCTGATACCATCCCAAATTGCTCATAGTTTTTCCCTCCGTCACTTTTTACTCTTTATGATTTTCGCAAGCCAAGCCCCAGCAGCGCCAACAAAAGCCGGTGTTGCAAGTGGCATGATAATCGCTTCTGCGGCAGCCATTCCAATTAGTGCAGCGAGGCCACCGATCATTGCTGCATTATCTAATCCGGTTTTAGTCGCCCCCTCAACAAATGCCTGAGCCTTTTTTATATCTGATTCAGACAGCTTACTTGAATTGAGGCAAAGGTTCACTGTCGATATCAAGACTTTATCATCCGGTCGTTCAGCCATCTCATAGTCCAGAACAGCGCGGATTGCTATGTACTGAGTCTTGCTCATTACGGTCTTTTTATTCTCAAGATTGCTAATGGTCTGCTTAGTGACTCCGATCATGTCTCCAAATTCCTCTGCCGACCAGCCACCCGCTTTCCTTATCAGCAATAAATTATCTTGGAGTTTAGCAATCTCGCCTTCGGTATAGTTCTTCATCTCGGCACCTCCTTGTATATAAGGTATCACATAATTTTTACTTTGTCGAATATTTTGACACTGTTCTTTAATTTTACCCCGTAGAACTCCAAAAAAACGCTCTCTACCTTAGCAAAAAGCTATAGATAAAGAGCGCCTTTTCCTATACTACATCTAAACCACAGCCTCAACCCGCTGTTATCCAAATCACTAACTCAACCCTGCCGCAAAAACATCTAAATCACTAACTCAACCCGGTGACATCTAAATGGCCTACTCAACCCTCCGACCGGAGCGATTGATATGTTCTGACAGAGCGATTTTTTACGATCAAATCCGCCCACTGCCACAGACTGTCAGATGCCCGAAAAGGCCGGAAATACGACACTTTTTCGTCGGTCAGTCCTTAACCCTTGACATCAATGCTACCGTCTCCACATGGCACGATACCTTCTGATTGATGTCAGATTTTGTGCCCGTTCGCGGAAACATATCCTATCAAAACGGAAACAGGTCCACACCTCTGACATTGCGCATTCGCAGATGCAAACAGATGCAATCTGTGGCAAAATTGACATCCATATCACGGTCTTGACCGCTGAAGTCTACTATCATATCTTTAAAACTTGTTTTGCTTTGGCATTAACAAATTGGATAATTGGACCTGAAATGATAACTGTAATAAGTGTGCATACACCAAACTTTCCGCCAAGCAAAACACCTGTAACAACAACCAAAATATCCAATGTCATTCGGACAAATTTAATCTGCCAGTGATTCTTTTCTGCTAAAGCAAAAGTGACTGCCTCATAGGAGCCTCTACCAAGGGATGCCGACGCATATAGCCCTGTTCCGACAGCAAACAAAACCACCCCTAACAACATAATTATAAAATTGATCCACTGATAGGTACTGTAAATATGGCAGTTAGCAAACAAATCTACGCAGGTACTGTATACAATCTGGTACAACACAGTTCCTATCTGAATCTGACTTTTATCGTAAATGAGCGCAAACAAAATCATTCCAACTGCTACAACAAAAGATGCTGCCCCAATGCTTATGTGAAATGTTCTTGCAAACCCCTGCCACAGCACCGCAAGCGTAGCTCCGCCAAATCCAGCATACAGCGCAAGTGTAATTCCATAAGCCGCAATCATAGAACCTATTACAAGGATTACCAATTTCTTTAATGTTGTTTTATTGTTATTTTTCATTTACTTTTAATTCAAGTACTTCCGGGCGGGCATAATGTCCGATTGCATCATGCTCCATTTTGCGGGCGGCAGGCAAATTCATATCAAGTTCTGCGTAAATGATAGTTTCTTCATCCCAGACAGGTTTTGTCAAATAATGCCCATATGGATCATATAATGCGACTTCCTCCTCTGTACACAAGTCCTGAAAGTTCAGATACGATATTATCCCCCTGCAGATCAGATGGGTATGAACTGCGTCTGATAATCATATCAGCGTTGATAAAGAAACATTTTGCTTCGATTACAATATACTGTACTTTCATGCCAATAATTCACTACTCATATAATTTTCTTTGAGTTTGAAGCATCTGAAATCTATATCACTGTATATCCGGCTTTTAATAATACAGCTAATGATTTTTCAAAATCTTTATCTTTCACTAAAATATAATCTGTGTTGAATGTAGATACTGCAAATATTCCAATTTTATTATCTGCTAGTATTCCAGACAATTTTGAAAGAATGCCAATGAGTGAAAAATCCAAAATTCCTTGAATACGGAAACCACGCCACCCATCTTCACGTTCTATTGTGTTTTCAGGAACGTCATCTGTTTCACACACAAGAGAAATTTCTTCATCTGTTTTACCAATGAAGTAGAATTCCTTGCTGAAATCTATATCATCAATATTTTTGACTTTACATACCGTTAGCAACCGCTCTCATTTATTTAATACCAGCAAATTACCCTCCTCCACAAATTCCAATTTGTATAACCTATCTTAACGTCTAATCCACTGCCTCAAATCGTGACATCCAATCCAAGGTTACAACCTGACACACATTTTGCAGTGGATATGTTTCATATAAAGAAAACCGAGCTTTTCCAGAAGTCTGGCTTCAAATCCAAGCCTCGAAAAAGCCCGGAAATATGCCGCTTTCAGGCACTTGATTTTATTCCCTTGACATCAACGCCACCGTCTCAACATGGTGGGTCATCGGGTAAATGTCGTAAGCGCGGATATCTGCGAGACGATAACCAAGCTCGCCGACAAGCGTGGCGGTATCGCGGGCGAGACTCGTCGGATCGCAGGCGATGTAGATGACCGCTTTCGCACCGCTTTCGGCGATCTGACGGCACACCGCCGCCTTCGCACCGGCACGCGGCGGGTCAAGCACAACAACATCAGGATGAGCCAAATCGCTGGGGACATGCTGCAACGTGCGGCGAACATCACCAACACGGGCGTCCGCGGAACTAATCTGGCAATGTCGCAGATTATATTGGGCATTGCGCACCGCGGTGCGTCCACCTTCGATACTGAGCATGCGCGTACGCTCCGCGGCAAGCATACTCAGCGGCAACGTGAACAACCCGGAGCCGGAATACAAGTCCCACAACACGGCCTGCTTACGCCCATCAAGCATCCGACGAACCAAGTCCATCACATGATTGGCCAGCATCACCGGGGCCATGCGATGCACCTGCCAGAAACCATTCGCATCCACACGATAATCAAACGTTTCACCGGCAACAGTCACAGATTCACGCACATGCTTCGACCCCGACCGCAACTCGCCATCAACCAGTACGGCGTAATTGTTGCCGACCGCTTTCAGCAACGCCTGCGAATCAGCATGAGTGGTATCGATGCCACGTGGTTCCGGCACGGATAATCTGATTTGAGAACCAGGCTCAAAACCGCCATCCCAGATGTGCTCCTCGTCCGCCACCGCAAGCAGCGCACGGGATGCAAGCGGCATGGTGTCAATCGGGACCCGCACATGCGAGCCTCGCCGGCGCATGGACGGCATACCATGCTCATCGGCGATCATCTCAATACGTGTACGCCAATTCAGCCCGCCGAGTTCAACATCGTGATCGGCACGTTCGACCGGTACAGGATCACACTCGACATGCCCCATGCGATGCATCTGATCGGTGATCACCGCGGACTTCCACGCGAGCTGCCCCGGCAGACTCACATGCACCAAGTCTGCTCCCCCGACGCCGCCGCCCTGCGCCAATGGTCCCGCCAACTGCCAGACAGGTTCGACACGATCCGGGCTGGCTTCAAGCACCTCCACCACTTCGCCGGTCCAGAACCGGTCATCACGGTCATGCGGCTCATCAAGTTCGACGCGCACCAACTCCCCCGGAAGCGCAAACCTAACGAACACCACGCGGCCATCGATATGGCCGACACAGCGACCCTGATCGGCATACCGTTCGATACGCACTTCTACCTGCATATTTCCTATCACTTTCCTGCCTGCCAACAGCGGGGCGGTGCACGCGCCGGCCAATCAAACGGCCCGGGCATCGGCATGCCGACCGCAACTTACTGGTGCAACAACCTAGCACAACCCGCTGCCGAGAAACGACAATGGCGGATGATGCGCACACCCTGCACACCATCCGCCATATGACATCACCAGCCGCGTTCCGCTGTCTTGTTTTCCTCTTCCTCCGATTGCTGTTGTACCGCACGCTCGAGCTCACGATGTCGATGCATCGGCGTGGCGACAATCAAATACGATACCCAAATCGCCAAAGCCCAGAACGGAATGCCCATCAGCAGACGAGCCGTACCCAGCCACGCCACCCGGTCAGACAGGTACAACGGGACTTGGACGAGCAACCGGAGCGCGAACACGCCAACCCACAGCGCGGTAATCGCCATATACGCCCGCTTGAGCGGCTTGTCACTCATCCAGCCATGGAACCAATCGCGGAAATGCTCGGTCGGCAACGACCGGATGAACTCGACCACCAGCCCAAGCCCCGGCACCCGTGCGATCAGCGAGATGCCCAACAGCACGATATACACGGCATTCGTAATGAAACCGAACATGTAGTAGTTGCGCGCCTCATGGCTATGCCACGCCCACACCAGGCAGATGGCGACCGACACCAAACCGCTCAACGCGCCCATCACAGACTGTCGCTGGACAAGCCGAGCCATCACTTGCACCGCAGCCAACACCGCGGACACCATCACCGTCGAGCGAAGATCGGACGTAATCACGAACATCACGACGAATACGAAGCCCGGCAGCATCGATTCCACGACGCCACGCGGACCGCCGATGGCATCAATGACGGAAAAATCACCATCCCCGGCTTGGGTGAGCGCGGCGACGCCGGTACGCGGTTTGCGGTTCGAGGCCGAATCCGGCATGGTGCCGCTCAACGCACTTCAGAGAACATCGGGCCACGCGCCAGCGTCGTCTTCTGCTCTACCTGCTGGTCGGAATCGAACGGCCCCTTCGGACGATCCGGAATCTGCGCTGCATCTTGCTGTGCCTGTTCCTGGGCCGCCCTGCGTTCGCCCGGAGTGACCGGCGCGTGCATCGGAATAAGGTCGCGCGGTGCAAGCGGTTCCGCACCGCGTTCCACGACGATTTGCGAGAAGAACCGATTCAGTGCACGGGTTTCCTCATCATCCGGATCTGTGGCGGCTTTGCCTGAGAAAATGCCACGCAGCATCCACCGCGGACCGTCCACACCCACGATGCGAGTGGTCACCATCTTGCCTTCCCTGATCGGGACCGGCAAAATAAGCTCCGTGCCGAACACGCCCGGCACCTCCTTGGCGACATCGCTCTTGGAATCCAGCAGGTCGGCACGAACGTCGTCCCACAATCCCAGCGTCTTGGGGGCGGCGAACGCTTCGACCTCCAAGCTTGAGGTACCGTATGTGATGGTGGCGCCCAGCACCGCCTTGTTCGCCCGAGCGGCTTTGATGCGCAGCTCAATGCCCTTCATGAACGGGATATAGTAGGCGCCAAGATCGAGATAATCGTCATAGTCCGGAACGTACTCGTCGTTCACATCCCACGGGCCCCAATCCTCGCCGCGTCCCCCATACTCTTCGCTCGGCTCGGTAGGATAATCCGGCTGCTCGTCATCCTGTGACTGCTGTGATTGCGCAGCAACCTCAGCGTCCTGGGATACGTCCTGTTCTTTGGCCTGTGCGGCGGGTTCCGGCTGCTGCGTTTCCTGGCCGTCCGCAGCTGCATCGTTCACGTCGTCGGCATCCACCACATTCTGGCGTGCCTTCTTCGCGTCCTTTTCGCGCGCGGCGTCATCATCATGATGCTTCTTCTTGCCGAATCCGAACAATCCCATAGCTCCTCATTTCCACGGATATGACAGTCCCAAGAATAACACCGCAGATGAGAGCCAGCTGAAAGCGTGATGTCGCACATCAGCGCTGCCGGCATCGGCGGCATTCAGGACCGCAGATTTCATCGCATCACACGTCGTACGTGATGCTCAACGGCGCATGATCAGACCACCGGGCGTCATAGGTGGGCGCCTTGTCAATCGTGAACCCGCGAGCCGTCTGCGCGAGCTCCGGAGTTGCGAACTGATAGTCCAGACGCCAGCCGGTGTTGTTGTCAAACGCCCGTCCTCGCTGGCTCCACCAGGTGTACGGCCCCTGAATGTCGCCGGCGAGCTCACGCATCACATCGACGAACTCATACTCGTCAAGCCACTTGTCAATATACGCACGCTCCTCAGGCAGGAAGCCGGAATGCGTCACATTCGACTTCGCGTTCTTGATGTCGAGCGGGGTGTGCGCGATATTGAAATCGCCGCACAGCACCGCTTGCCGCCCACCATGCGCAGCCTCATCGCGCAGCTGGCCCATGCGGGTGAGCATGGTATCGAGGAAACGGAACTTCTGGTGCATCTTGTTCGGGTCATCCACATCGCCGGAATGCACGTACACGCATACAACCGTGATCTCGTACCCTTCCGGGGTGCGCACATCGGCCTCGATCCAGCGACCCGAATCCACATCTTCTTCAAGCCCCGGCAAGCCGTACCGCTCGGCGATCACCGGCAGCGTGGACAGCAGGCCGACACCGGCACGGCCTTTGATGCGGCAGATTTCATTCATGGTGTGCAGCCCGGTTGGATCGGCGACTTTGCCGGAATCCACATAGGTATCGGCGATCTTGTTGAAAATCGGGTCGATTTCCGACTGCGGGGCGCGAACCTCCTGCATACACCACACGTCCGGCGTATGCTCGCCCGCCCAATGCATAATGCCCTTGCGGTTCGCCGCGCGCAAGCCGTTGACATTCGATGTCGTGATCACAATGCTCATGGTTTCGAGCCTAGCAGCGCTCCCCTACGAGCGGACGCCATTCTTCAACCGCGAAACAGATCCCCCCCCCCCAGCTGCTTCTACCGGCACTGAGGAGGTACTTAACGTCGGCAGAAAACACGACCACAACCCACTACCGACACTGAGACGCCCTTCAACGTCGGCAGAAACAGGAATAACAAAACCGTCTGCCGACGCTGGGCAGGGCCTTGCGTCGGCAGACGGTGGTGATGGCGTCTCGTGGGCAGCTGAGAATCAGTCGAGACCGAGCTTGAGCTTGCCTCCAGGAATCGCGTCAAGCAGGTCACGCGTGTACTGCTGCTTCGGATGGTCAAACACCTCATCGGTGGTGGCGTGCTCGACCAGCCTGCCATGCTGCATCACGACCACCTCATCGGCAATCTGGCGGACAACCGCCAGATCATGCGTGATGAACAGATAGCTCAGCCCGCGTTCCGCCTGAAGATCATTGAGCAGATGAAGCACCTGATCCTGAACCAGCACGTCAAGCGCGGACACCGCCTCGTCACAGATGATGACATCCGGGTCGAGCGCCATGGCACGCGCGATCGCGATACGCTGCCGCTGACCGCCTGACAGTTCGTTCGGATACCGGGTCATAACGGATTCAGGCAGTTCAACCATGTCAAGCAGCTCGCGCACACGCTTCGCACGGCTCTTCTTGTCGCCGATATGGTGGATGCGCAGCGGCTCCTCGATAGAACGGAAGATGGAATACATCGGATCGAGCGAACCATAAGGGTTCTGGAAGACCGGTTGGACATGCCGACGGAAGTCGAGCAGCTCGGCTTTACCGAAATCGGCGATATTCTTGCCCTCATAGAACACCTTGCCCGAAGTCGGCTCAAGCAGACGCAGCACCATATTCGCCACAGTGGACTTGCCGGAGCCGGATTCGCCCACAATCGCCAGCGTGGTGCCGCGCTTGACGGAGAAGGACACGTCATCGACAGCTTTGAACATCTCCTTCTTACGCGGGAGCTTGAACTCCTTCGTCAGATGTTCGACCGTGATGATATGTTCACTCTTCTCCAGCGTCTGCTCACCCTTGACCTTGTGTTCGAGCAGGGCGTCCGCGTTCTCGCCGTGTTCCTTGGCGGAGATGATGCGCTGGGAGGCGAGTGACGGGGCCGCCGCGACCAGACGCTTGGTGTACGGGTGCATCGGATGTTGCAGCACTTCGAGCGATGGACCGGATTCAACGACCTGTCCCTTGTACATCACGACGATATGTTGCGCGCGTTCCGCCGCCAAGCCCAAATCATGCGTGATGAACAGCACTGCAGTGCCCAGTGAATCGGTGAGCGTCTGCAGATGGTCAAGAATACGCTTCTGGACGGTCACATCAAGTGCAGACGTCGGCTCGTCGGCGATCAACAGATCAGGACGGCAAGCCAAGCCGATGGCGATCAGCGCACGCTGACGCATACCACCAGAGAACTCGTGCGGATACTGACGCGCACGCGTGGCGGCGTCCGGCAGGCCTGCCTCATCAAGCAAGCCGGCGATACGGTCGTTCATATTCGAGCCGGTGACATGCTCCTTGGCGATCTGCCAAGCTTTGTCATCGTTCACGCCCGCCTTGATGAGGTCATCGGCGACACGCCACCTGGTCTCGGAGCCCGGGGTCCACTCCTGAGAGAAGAACTCCATCGCGTTGTCCAGCTTCTTGCCGCTCATGCCGATGCCGGTCAGCGCCTCCTTCGCAGCGGCGAGCAGGGCAGGCCGTTCCTCGGATCCGATGAAAGTCTCATCGTCTTCGCTTTTCACGTTGACTTCGTCGCCGGCAAGCGCTTTCGCCAGCTTGGATCGCTTCTCATGCGAGATGTCCATATGGTTGGCGACAAGTGCTTCCTTGACCTGCGTGCCGATACGCCACACCGGGTTGAGGTTGCTCATCGGATCTTGCGGGACCAAGCCCATTTTGCTGCCGCGCAGCTGGTCATAGTCCTTGCCTTTGAGCCTGGAAATCTCCTGGCCTTCAAGCTTGATGGACCCGCCGACCACATGGCCGGTGCCGGGCAGCAATCCCAGTACAGCCATGGCGGAGGTGGACTTGCCGGAGCCGGACTCGCCAACAATCGCCACCCACTGGCCGGGATAAACGTTGAAGGATGCGTCACGCACCGCGTGGACATCATGCCCGTTGTCGTCAGTGAAATCAACCTTCAGATGCTGGACTTCCAGCAGCGGGCCTTGTTTGCGTTGCATCGCCTCGAGACGCTGTGCGGCCTCGGCTTTTGCATTGGTATTGGTGTTCTCAGTCATCACATGCTCCTTGTCAGGCCGTACGGCTCTTCGGGTCGAGCGCGTCCTTGACGGCGTCGCCCATCATGATGAAGGCCAGCACGGTGATCGCCAGCGCGGCCGACGGGTAGAACAGGACGGAGGGGTTGGTGCGCAGCACGGATTGCGCACTCGAAATGTCCCCGCCCCAGCTGACCGTGGTGGTCGGCAGGCCGACGCCAAGGAAGCTCAGTGTGGCTTCAAGCACGATGTACGAGCCGAGGGACGTGGTGCCGATAACGATGATCGGGGCCAACGAGTTGGGGATGATATGCCTGATGAGATTGCGCCACGGCGTTGAGCCCAAAGCCGTGGATGCGGTGTTGAACTCCAGGTTTTTCGCTTCCATGACCGCGCCGCGGGCGATTCGCGCGGTCGACACCCAGCCGAAGAGCGTGATGACGAGCACCAGCTTCCAAATGGAGGTGCTGGTCTTGAACATCTGCAGCACGACGATGGCGCCGAGCAGAATCGGCAGTGCGAGGAAGATATCGGTCAGACGGCTGAGTACCGCATCAACCCAGCCTCCGAAGAAGCCGGCGAGCGCTCCGATGAACGCGCCGAGGACCACGACGAGGATCGTGGACAGCAGGCCGACGCTCAGCGAAGTGCGGGTTCCGTAGATGGTGCGGGTGTACACGTCGCAGCCTTGCAGATCGAAGCCGAAGGGGTGTCCGGCCTTCGCCGGCTCCAGCGAATTGTCGAGGTTGCAGTAGTTCGGGTTCTGCTTGGTCAGTACGCCCGGGAAGAGGGCGACGAATACGACGAAAATGATGAGGATCGCGGAGATGATGAACATCGGGTTGCGCCGCAACGTGCGCCACGCGTCTGCCCACATGCTGGTGGCAGGAGCGGATTCGTCAATTGAATCGACAGCTTGCAGCGGTGTTTCGTCGATCGGCGCCACATAGCGCTCCTGGCCGGGCAAGGTGGCGGTGGATTCTTTTCGTGTTGGTTCTGCCATGATTATCCCTTCCTTCCTCTCACGCGTACCGGATGCGCGGGTCGAGCGCCGCATACAGCAGGTCGACGATCAGGTTGGTCACGACGAAGATCAGGGTCAGCAGGGTCACGATGGAAACCACCATATTGCTTTCGCCCTTGAGGATGCTCTGATAGGTGAGATATCCGATGCCGTGCACGTTGAAGATGGTTTCGGAGATCATGGCGCCGCCCATGAGCGCGCCGAGATCCTGGCCGAGGTAGGTGACCACGGGGATTAGTGAGTTGCGCAGGACGTGGCGGACGAAGACCTGACGGCGGCCCATGCCCTTGGCGCGGGCGGTACGCACGTAGTCCTCGTTCATATTCGAGGAGATTTCACCGCGGGTGAGTCTGATGATGTAGGCCATGGATACTGAGCCGAGCACGATGGCCGGCATGAGCAAATCAAGGAAGCCGGGATCGTTGCCGGCGGTAACGGGTAGCAGTCTCCATTTGACGCCGATGAGATACTGCATGATGAAACCGGTGACGAAGGTCGGTACGGAGATCAGCAGCAGGGAGATGATCAGGATGACGGTGTCACCCCAACGTCCCTTGTTGATTCCCGAGATGATACCGAAAAGGACGCCGAACACGGCTTCGAACACGAATGCCATAAGCGCCAGGCGAATGGTCACGGGGAATGCGCGACCGATTTCATCGATGACCGGCTGTCCGGCGAAGGTGTTGCCGAAGTCAAGGGTCAGTGCGTTCTTGAGGAACAGCAGGTATTGGATGATGAACGGCTTGTCGAGGTTGTATTCGGCGCGGATCTGGGCCGCGACCGCCTGGTTGACCGGCTTGTCCCCGAACATGGCTTTGACCGGGTCGCCCGGCAGCGCGAAGACAAGAGCATAAACCAGGAGGGTCGTGCCAAGGACCACGGGAATCATCTGCAGAATGCGTCGCAGAAGATATTTGCCCATTGGGTTGCTCCTTATTGCTCTTCGACCGTGTTCGCCGCGGCTGCAGTCGCGTCCCGGCGTTTCGGCCGTAAAATACTTACGATAGTTTACCCCACGTCTGCCCCACCGTCATCTGTGTGCGAGCGAAGGCACCGTTGCCCTTGTGTTTGGTTGCATCGTTTGACGTGCATGGCGTGCAGCCGCATGGTGGACGTTAACCGCACGGAAACACGGTTTTCCAGCAAAATAAGAAGTTTATACACTGAGGGCGTCCGGCACGAATGCGTGTCGGACGCCCTCAGCATGTTCCGGTGTCTACCGGCGAGTCATCACTTGGACAGCTCGGAGTACACCGGCTGGTTCTGCCAGTTCATCGTGAAGTTCTTCATGCCCTTGGCGGCCACACCGTACGCATTGCCGTAGTACAGCGGGATGGCGGGCAGATCGTTGAGCAGGATTTCCTGGGCCTGCTGGTAGATCTTGTTCGCCGCTTCGGTGCTGGTCGCAGCGTACGCCTGATCCATGAGCTTGTCGAAGGCGGCGTTCTTGTAGTCGCCGTCGTTGGAGCCCTGATTGTCGGCCGCAGCGGAATCGTACAGCTGGTACAGGTAGTTTTCCGGGGACGGATAGTCAGGCTGCCAGCCGGTACGGAACGCACCCTTGATGGAACGGTTGGACACGTCGGTGCGGAACTCCTGGAAGGTCGGAACCGGGTTGGTGGCGGCCTTGATGCCCAGGTTGTTCTTCACCTGGTTGACTATAGCGTCGTAGATCGGCTTGGCGCCGCCATCGGCGTTGTAGGAGAAGGTGAAGGTGCCGTCATACTTGGAGATGGCATCGGCCTTGGCCCACAGTTCCTTGGCCTTCTTCGGGTTGTACTCCAGGTTGCTTTCGCCCTTGAGGGAGTCAGAATAGCCCGGGGTCATCGGGGAGGTGAATTCCTTGGCCGGGGTGCCGACGCCGCCGAGCACCTTGTCGACGATGGTCTTGCGGTTGATGGCCATGGAGATGGCCTGACGACGCAGCACGCCTTCTTCGGTGTTGGTCTGGAAGTGTTCGAGGTCGGACGGGATGGTGAAGGTCTGGCTCACGGAACCGGCCTTGTTATAGGCTTCGACGTTGGGGTCGGACTGGAAGGTCTTGGTCGCGGTCGCCGGGACGGAATCCATGACGTCGAGGTTGCCGGACTGCACGTCGGCGTAGGCGGAGTCGGTGGAGGTGTAGATCTTGAAGGTCACGCCGTCATTGTTGACCTTGACGTTACCCTTGTAATCAGGGTTCTTGACCAGCACGATCTGCTTGTTGTGATCCCAGCTGGAGAACTTGTACGGACCGTTGCCGACCGGCTTTTCGCCGAAGGCCTTCGGATCCTTGTAGAAGGATTCAGGCAGCGGGGAGAAGCCCTCATAGCCGACCTTGACCGGGAAGGTGGCGTCAGGCTGGTTCATGGTGACGGTGAAGGTGTTGTCGTCGACGACCTTCAAACCGGAAAGCTGCTCATCGCCCTTCAGGCCGTCCTTCTGCAGGTCGTCATAGCCCTTGATGGTCGAGAAGAAGGACGCGCACTTCTGGGCGTTCTTCGCGTTCGCGGTGTAGCTCCAGGCCTTGGTGAAGGATTCAGCGGTCACCGGGGTGCCGTCCGTGAACTTCCAGCCCTTCTTAAGGGTGATGGTGTATTCGCTGGAGTCGGAGTTCGGCTTGATGGACTGGGCGACTTCGTTCTTCGCGTTGCCCTTGTTGTCGAAGCTCACCAGGCGGGCGAACAGCAGTTCGACCGGACGGCCGCCGCCGGTTTCGTTGGTGTTGCCCGGGACGAGCGGGTTCTGCGGTTCGGAACCGAAGGCGGTGACGATGACCTTGCCGCCATTGGAAGAGCCGGATGTCGAGGACGACGAGCCGCAGCCGCCGAGCGCCATCGCGAGCGAGCAGGCCGCCGCGACCAGCGCAATAGCTTTCTTCTTCATTGTGTTTTTCTCCTGTGTGTGTTGTCGGTCCGGGGAACAACCCCAACAAACAACGAGGCCGGGCTTTCGCCCCAACCTCGTTGCTGAACGCATTCATTCTTACCCCTTGAACGGACAAGATGCAATAACTGTTCGCCGCCACCGTGATATCTGCGGTTCGGCGTTCCGCATGCCGGTCGAGCGGGAGGCTTGATATTGCAAGGAAATCCACGATACCTGCATCGTGTTCGTCTTGACGACAGGTATTCACACGCCGATGTTTTCGTTACCATCATTACGATTGCCTAACTGTTCCCCACCCGCAAGTCTGCGCATCAGTATCACCTGTCACGCATGGGTCCGGGATGTCACGCGCGCGGGAACGCCTGCCGGTAGCGTTCCTTGAGTTGCTCCATGGAAACGTGAGTATACCGTTGGGTCGTGCGCAGTGACGCGTGCCCCAGCATTTCCTGGACCTCACGCAAATCCGCTCCCCCATCAAGCATATGGGTGGCGGCGCTGTGCCGCAGGGCATGCGGGCTGATATCCGGCACTCCGGCGGCACGTGCTTTTGCATGCACCACTTGTCGCACAATCCGCTGATCAATCCTGCCTCCCCTGCGGCCGAGGAAGGTCGCGTCCCCGGATGCCGCGGTCGCCAGCAGCGGACGCCCGTCACGCAACCAGGCTTGTACGGCACGGCTGGCGGGAGCGCCGAAAGGAATCACCCGCTGCTTGTCGCCTTTGCCGGTGACGCGGACGGTACGCTGGGCGAAATCGATGTCGGGGGTATCGATCCCCACCAGCTCCCCCACGCGCATGCCGGTCGCGTACAACAGTTCCAGTATCGCCGCGTCACGGAGGGCGACCGCCAAATCGGCCGGGCGTCCGGTATGGTCGTCCCGTTGAGTGTCGGCATCATGCTGCGGTTGCTGATGATCCTGCCGCCTCGCTTGTGCGTCAGTGTCGTCCATCAGCGTGGTCGCTTGCGTTTGGGTGAGCACCGCGGGCAGGGCAGATGGGATTTTGGGTGCCATAAGCATCGCCGCCGGATCACTGTCAATAAGCGCTTGGTCATGCGCCCAGTGGAAAAATCCACGGACGGCGACGGTTCTTCTGGCCATACTGGACCGGGCGTAATGCCGTTCGCCGTCACTCGCCAACCATGCCCGCAAATCGTCGACACTGACATCATCAAGTGCCGTGCGACCATCAACACCCATAGTGGCCAAACAGTCGAGCACATCGATACGATATGCTTTCAGCGTATTTTCGCTGGCGGCGCGATTCGTACGCAGCGCATGGAGGAATTGATCGATAACCGCGACGATGGGAGCGCCTACCACGCGTTCCAGCTCCTGAGATGATTCACGTTTGCCGTTTTGCCTCATTCGATCGGGGCGGTCAGCGCACCGGCGTGATCCCATATCGTACCTCCATAAGGACTATCGTATCCGCAGTGATCGTCGGACCAGACCGACCCAGCGCACTTGGCCCTAAGATAAACACAACGGATTCGTTCAACAAACGAGGCTTCATGTTCATCGTTCCTCAACCGACACCACGACACCACGAGCAGCGCAACGATACACCGCGGCAAACGTCACGCCGTGAGCAGACCGGCATGTCGGATAAGTCACCGGTTCTTCCCCGAGTCATCCCGCAAGGCGCACGCATCGTGGTGCGAAGAACCGCCGGCATCGACCCGGACACCGGTCGGATGACCTACCGTGATGTCGTCGGCCACGTCCGGCACTGGGACGGAAAAACATTGGAGATGACGCGTGACGCGGCGGCCAACGGGTCACGACCGGCGCAACGGGTCAGCATTGCCGCAGACAGCATCGTACGGCTGAAACCGGTTCCCGAACGCCCGAACAATGGTACGCGTGGCATCACACGCTGACTGCGGGGTGCCGTTCAATCACGGCACGCATATCCCCACGCAACGCGACCAGTTGTTCACCTTGTCGGGCGGATTGAAGCAACTGGCTGCGCCATGATGCCGGCTCCAATGGCATGGTGATGCGCGTGGCGGCGGTATCGTGCACACACGCGGCTTTGTAATCGCGGAACGGCTGGCCGTGGGAGAAGAACGTACCGATGGCTTGCGTATCTCCGTGTTGCAACGCGTCAGCGACCCGGGTGAGCCGGTCGGCCATATGCCGCAGCAGCGTTTGCACGTTCTCGGCGTCCTCATCAACCATCGCCCGCGTACGTTGCGGGTCGGTCAACGCCACGCGCGTCATGTCCCGCCACGATCCGGCGGCGAGTGCGGCGGCGATATTGCGGTCAGGATTATCGGTCAGCTCGTTGATCAGCGCGGTCGCCACAACGTGCGGCATATGGGAGATCAGTGCTGCGGCGCGGTCATGGGTAGTGTCGTCGATGACGATGCACCGGTTGGCGCATCCTTCGGTGATCATCCGGGCTACGGTGAGAAATCGCTGGTAGTCCGTGGACTCGTCAACGGTGATCGCCCACAGCGCGTGGTCGAACAGACCAGGGTCGGACGCTTCGAAGCCGGAATGCTCGGTTCCGGTCATCGGGTGAGCGCCCACATAGCAGTCGCCCAAGCCCGCGGACACCACTTGCTGGCGAACCAATCCTTTCACACTGCCGACATCAGTGAGCGTAGTCGTCCCGCGGTCAATCAGCGGGGCGAGCCGGGACAGCATGTCCGGCATGGCTTTCAGCGGATTGCACAGCACGATGAGTTGGGGGCGGGCGGAGGCAAGCTCGTCAAGCGTGTCCACGCATGTGATACCGTCGCGTCTCGCCTGCTCATACGGGTGGGAACGATGATTCCACGCGATGACATGGGAGCCGTTCGCTGCCAAATGCCGGGCGAGCGAACCGCCGATAAGCCCCAATCCGACAATACCGACCGTCACGCCTGTCATGGTGTGTGTTCCTTCTTCTCGTGTCTGGTTCGTAATACCGTCATAGTTGATGGATTGTGCTGTTCGCCGTTCCCCGGGATGTGCCGTCTTGCCGCCGCTCACCACAGCAGCTCCCTCGCGGCTTCGGGTGTGCCATCCCACGCCGGGGGTATGGTTTCCGCGGTGAAACACACGCCGCCCTGCGGCAGCATCCATTCGTTGACCGGCGGATTCGGCCGTTCCCGGCGCGGGTACACCGCCAAGGTTTTCACCCAATCACCATGTTCAACCACTTCGGTGAGCACGTGGCGGAAATGCGGTTGCCATGGCGCGGCATCCACGGCGGCGACAAAACTGTATGTTCCCGCATGCCCTTTGATCGGGCGGGAAATGAAACTGGTCATGTTGATTCCCGCATCCCGCAGAACATCCAACAGGTTGGCGAGCACGCCTGGGCCGGTGCTCAACGGGATGAACGAAATAATGGTCTCGAATTCAGTGCGACCGTCCGCTTTGGCTTTGGCGATAAGATCCGGCGCGTCATCACGGCGGGCGAGGACGAGGAACTCGGTTCGTGCGCCATGATAATCCTGCACGTCATGTCCCAGCGTGTCCAAATGGTAGAGTTCCCCGCAAATCGAAGGGCCGAGCGCCACCTGACCGTCGCGGACGTCCCGGCATGCGGCGGCGTTCGACGTGGCAGGCATAAGCGAGAGGTGACGCTGCGCGATGAACCGCTGACATTGCGCCAAACCATGCGGATGGGCGGTCGCCTCATGTGGGACGACACCGCGTTCGAGGCTCCCGTTGGGCACAAACGCATCGAATGCGACATCAACACCGACATGCGCGAACCCGACAACATCATCAGCGTCAATCATCATGTCCAGGTTGGGAACAACATAGCCTTCCACGTTGTTTTCCCAAGCGATAACACCCCAGCCATCACCGTCGCGAACATGCGCCATGATCTGGGGAATCGTGGTTTGCGTCACCGGAATAATCTCATTCGACAGACCGGCCAACGCGCGACTGGCCGCCACCGCCGCCTGATGGGTGAAAGAGCCTTGCGGACCGAGATAATACAGGTTGCGCTTGCTCACCTGCGACATCGAAGATCCTCTCGTATCATCGTGTGGCAGCAAGGATGGCTCGCGTTGCGTGGTATCGTCCATCATGCGTCAGCGCCGCCTTTCCTGTGTTTGCCGGCAGCCGGAATGTCAGCGGATTGCCGATCCCGATGCGTTGCCGCCGGCTCGGCATCGTCGTCCACAGTAATCAGGAACATGCGACGCGGCAAGAACAGCATGACGACCTGCACCACAATCATGCCATACAACCAAACCAAACCCACGTGTTCGCTCCAGAACGGGATCGTCGACGGGTCGCCAAAGCCGACCGGCGTCAACGCACCGGAACCGCGAGGCGCAACCGCAAGCCCCCATGCGACCATGGAAGACGCCGCGACATGCACACCCAAGCCAAGCGCCCCTGCCCGCGATCGCGCACACCAGGCGGACAGCACGATTATCAGCAATGCGACAACCAACCCATACGGCATGTTGTGGGATGCGCCCAACCGATGCGCGAGCGTGCCGATGACACCGACCGCCGCCCCTGCGAGCAGGGAAAGCGTCATCCGTATCGGATACGACTGGCGGTGCGACCATGGCAGGTCACGCCCGGAAGCTGGTGAAGAGGTCATATATCCAGTATGCTCCCCCGCCGCGAAAAAATCCCGCACATTCCATACCGCACCACCGCCACTTCTACCGACGCTTACCGGCCCCTCAGTGTCGACAGAAACAGAACCACTGCTTTTACCGACGCTTACAGCTCGCTCAGCGTCGGTAAAAGGTTGAGAACGGACTCTTACGGCAGCGGACGGCGGATTGCGCGTGACGGATTGCGCAGTCAGTCAACCGTGCAAAGTCAGCACGCTGCCAAACCGCGTAACTACTCCACAAAACGACGACGCCGTCTGCACCAGACCAGACTGTGTGCAGACGGCGTCGCATTGTTACATCGTCGTCGCACACCACGTGTGCGACGACGATGCCATGCCTTACTTGGCTGCCGCGTTGTTCTGGCGACGCTGCTTGGCGCGCCACTTGTACCATTCGTCGCGGCTGAGGATGATCTTGCGCACGCGGATGGCTTCCGGCGTCACTTCGACGCATTCGTCCTCGTTCGCGAAGTCCAGCGATTCCTCGAGGCTCATCTTGATCGGCGGGGTGAGCGTTTCGAGCACATCGGCGGTGGATGAACGCATATTGGTCATATGCTTGGCCAGCGTGATGTTCACATCAAGCTCATCCGGCTTGTTGTTGATACCGACGACCTGGCCCTCATAGACCGGGGACTGCGGCTCGACGAAGAACTGGCCGCGGGCCTGCAGACGCTGCATGGCGTACGGGGTGGCGACACCGGCACGATCGGAGACCATGGAACCGTTCTGACGGGTCACGATCTCACCGGCCCACGGAGCATAGCCCGCGGAGATGGAGCTGGCGATGCCCGTACCGCGCGTGGCGGACAGCAGCGCCGTGCGGAAGCCGATCAGACCACGGGACGGCACGGTGAACTCCAGACGCACCCAGCCGGAACCATGGTTGGTCATCGAATCCATACGGCCCTTGCGGTCGGCCAGCAGCTGCGTGACCGTGCCCATATACTCTTCCGGCACGTCAATCGTGGTGTTTTCCATCGGCTCGTTGATCTTGCCGTCGATCATCTTGGTGACCACCTGCGGGCGGCCGACGGTCAGCTCATAGCCTTCACGACGCATCTCCTCGGCGAGGACGGCGAGCGCGAGCTCGCCACGGCCCTGGACCTCCCAAGCGTCCGGGCGGTCGGTCGGCAGCACCTTGATGGACACGTTGCCGATGAGCTCACGGTCGAGACGATCCTTGATCATGCGGGCGGTCAGCTTGTGGTCTTTGCCTTCGCGGCCGGCCAGCGGGGAATCGTTGACGCCGAAGGTCATGGAGATCGCTGGGTCGTCGACATGGATGAGCGGCAGCGGACGCGGGTCGTTCGGGTCGACGATGGTTTCGCCGATCATGATGTCGCTCACGCCTGCGACGGCGACGATGTCGCCGGGGCCTGCGGATTCCACCGGGATGCGGTCCAGGCCCTGCGTGCGCAGGAGTTCGGAGACGCGGAAGTTCTCAATCGAGCCGTCCACACGGGACAGGCCGTAGGTCTTGCCCTTTTCAAGCAGGCCGTTGTAGACACGCACGAGGCCGAGACGGCCGAGGAAGTCGGAAGAATCGATATTGGCGACATGCGCCTGCAGCGGAGCACCCTCCTCGTACTGCGGGGCGGGAATGTTGGCGATGATCGATTCGAACAGCGGTTCGAGATTGTCGTTGTCCGGCAGGGCGCCGTCGGCCGGCTGGTCGGCGGAGGCGTAGCCGACCTTCGCAGCACAGTAAATCACCGGCAGGTCAAGCAGCGAGTCAAGGTCAAGGTCAACGCCTTCTTCCATGACATCCTGTGCCAAGCCGAGCAACAGATCGGTGGATTCGCTGACGACTTCGGAGATACGGGCGTCGGGACGGTCGGTCTTGTTGATGCACAGGATGACCGGCAGCTTCGCCTCAAGAGCCTTGCGCAGCACGAAACGAGTTTGCGGCAGCGGGCCTTCGGATGCGTCGACGAGCAGCACCACGCCGTCAACCATCGAGATGCCGCGCTCGACTTCGCCGCCGAAATCGGCGTGGCCAGGGGTATCGATCACGTTGATGGTGATGCCGTCCGGTTCACCGTACTTCGCCGCGAGCGGGCCGGTGTACTTGACCGCCGTGTTCTTGGCGAGAATGGTGATGCCCTTCTCACGTTCCAGATCGTTGGAATCCATGACACGATCAGGAACTTCCTCACGTTCGTTGAACACGTGGGACTGTTGGAGCATGGCGTTAACCAGGGTGGTCTTGCCGTGATCGACGTGCGCTACGATTGCCACATTACGGATATCACCGCGAACTGCCATCAATTACCTCTCTTAATTGCATGATTTGTCTACGTACATTCTCGGATGCGGGACTCACCCACCTACCGCTTACACATAAACCGTCACAAGATTACCGGCGTGCCACGACAGGTCAATAGCCGTGGCATGCCGCCCATGACGGGGACGCCGGCACCATCAGTCGCGTCATCTTCCCCCGGTATGCGGCACTTGCCGCATCGTCGCGTTCGACGCTCAGGCGACCACTCCCCGGACAACCATCTCACGCGCAACCTCACGATACTCTTGTGCGGTTTTATGGTTCGGCGCGTATATGGTGATCGGAGCAGCTGCGACCGTCGCATCAGGCAGTTTGATGGACCGGGAAATCACCGTGTGGAACACCTTGTCCCCGAACGCCTCGTAGATGCGTTGCAACACTTCTTCGGAATGCAGGGTGCGCGTGTACATGGTGACCAGCACGCCATCGACTTCCAGATTCGGGTTGATACGTGACTGGACTTTCTCAATGGACTGCATAAGCAAAGCCACACCGCGTAAGGCGAAGAATTCGGCGGCGACCGGGATCATCACGCCGTCAGCCGCGGTCAGCGCGTTGACGGTCAGCAAGCCGAGGGATGGCTGGCAGTCGATAATGATCAGGTCATACTCGTTGCGGACTTTGCGCAGCACGCTGGCGAGAATCTGCTCGCGACCGACTTCGGTGACCAGCTGGACTTCTGCCGCGGACAAGTCGATATTCGCGGGCATCACGTCAAGATTGTCGAAATCCGTATGCTGGATGATGTCGTGCGGGTCGATGGAAGGATCGAACAACGCCGTATAAATCGTATTCTCCACCGCGTTGGCGTTGATGCCAAGTCCGACCGTTGCCGCACCTTGCGGGTCGAAATCGACGATCAGTACACGCCGACCATACTGGCTGAGCGCTCCGGCGATATTGATGGAGCTGGTGGTTTTGCCGACGCCACCCTTTTGGTTGCACATCGCGATGACCCTCGCCGGTCCGTGCTCTTGGCGCGGTTGTGGCGCAGGGAACGTCTCATACTCTCGTCCCAGTAAATCCGTAGGCATACCGTTCACTGTACCAAGCGGCGTATCCACCCTGTCGGGGGACGGCCAAAATCGTTGTGGCGAAGCGGCTGCATTCGCCCTGTCAGCGTGCTCGTGGATGCGCGGTCAGATAGGTTTCGATCAGTGTTTCCGGCGCGATATGCGTGTAAATCTGCGTGGTCGTGACCGAAGCGTGTCCAAGCAGCTCCTGCACGGTTCGCACGTCGGCGCCGCCTTGAATCAGGTGGGTCGCGAAGGAGTGTCTCAACGTATGCGGGTGCAACGGTGTAGCCAGATGCGCCCGCTCCCCCGCGATACGCACCGCTTCCCAAGCGCTTTGCCGCGACAGACGCTTGCCGCGACGGTTGAGGAACACCGCACGCAGTTCAGGCTGTTTGGCTTTGCTCGCCAACACCGGACGACCGACTGTCTGATAGCGTTCCAGCGCTTCGCACGCATAACTGCCAATCGGGACGAGACGCTGTTTCGAACCTTTGCCGGTAAGCTTGACCAAGTGGTCGTTGACGTCAATATCGGCGAAATCCACCCCCACCGCCTCCGAAATGCGGGCTCCGGTGGCGTACAGGAATTCGAGCAGCGCTTTGTCACGCAGGACGACCGGATCGTCGCTGCCACCCATCGCCGCGACATCCAGCAGGGTGGCGACTTCGTCGATGGTCAACACGTCTGGCAGATGCGACGCGTTTTTTGGCGCGCGGATATTGGCGGAAACGTCGTCACTGACCGCTCCACGGGAAAGCGCGAACCGATGGAATTCGTGGATGCTGGCGAGATGCCTTCTGCGGCTGGCGACGCTCTGGCCTTGTTCGGCAAGCGATTCGGCGTACGCTTGGACATCCTGCGGACGGACTTGGTTCAGTGAGCGGATGCCATGCTGTTCCAGCCACGTGAGGTAGCGTTCCAAATCAGAACGGTACGCTTCGACGGTAGCGTCGGCAAGGCCACGTTCCACGGCGATGTGCCCCATGAACGCCGACAGCTGTTCGCGTGTCGATGACTCTGCCGGTGTTCCTGGCGCTGTTCGCGTGTGCAATTGTTCGTTCATGCTCCCATCATCACCTTTGCCTGTGTCATATGCGACAGGTCCCGCGTTCTGCAGTACTCGCCATCGTGCCGTCATGGAATCCCCATACGTTCGGGTACAGTAATGCCCCGGCTTCAAACGGAAGTCGGGGCATTGCAACATGGTTCATGACGTGTACGCCATAGAACCGAAATGCTGATTGGCTCAGGCGGCGACCGGAGCGTTCACGTCAGCCGGCAGTGCAGCCTTGGCGGCGTCAACGATGGTCTTGAAGGTCTCCGGATCGGAGACAGCGAGCTCGGCGAGAGCACGACGGTCAAGTTCGATGCCGGCGAGCTTCAGGCCCTGGATGAAGCGATTGTAGGTGATGCCCTCAGCACGGACAGCAGCGTTGATGCGCTGGATCCACAGCTTGCGGAAGTCACCCTTGCGTGCCTTGCGGTCACGGTAGTTGTAGGTAAAGGAGTGAAGCAGCTGCTCCTTGGCCTTACGGTACAGACGGGAGCGCTGGCCGCGATAGCCGGAAGCCCTCTCGAGAACGACGCGACGCTTCTTGTGGGCGTTGACTGCGCGCTTGACACGTGCCATAGTTATTTCCTCAGCTTTCTATTCGTCTAATAACTCAACGGGCTACGGTTCAGCGACCGAGCAGACCGCGCATCTTCTTTGCCTGCGACGTGGCCAGCACCTCGTCAGCGGACAGGTGACGGCGCGTCTTGGCCGACTTGTGCTCGAGGTTGTGGCGCATACCGGTGCCGGCGTGCATGAGCTTGCCCGAGCCAGTGACACGGACGCGCTTGGAAGCGGCGGAATTGGTTTTCATCTTCGGCATTGCTGCCCTCCTTGTGATTATCTATCACATCGTGTTGGATAGCGTGGGCGAATGGGCTCGGCCCATCCGACACATTCATTTGGCCGACTTGGACGGCTTGTCTTCCTTCTGTTCGACGGAGGCGACAGCCTCTTTGGCAGCTTGCGCCGCCTTGGCCTTCGACTCCTGCTTGGCCGCGAGACGCGCCGCCTGACGCGCCTGACGCTCCGCACGCGATTCGGCACCGCGACGGCGCTGCTCGGACTGCGTGTGCACCTTCTTGCCCTTGGGCGCAATCGTCATGATGATGTTGCGGCCCTCCTGCTTCGGCGCGGATTCCACCGTACCGTAGTCCTGCACTTCATCGGCAAGCTTTTCAAGAAGCTCGACACCGCCGATCGGACGGGACTGTTCGCGGCCACGCAGCATGATGGTGACCTTGACCTTGTCGCCGCCCTCAAGGAAGCGGATGACATGGCCTTTCTTCACCTCGAAGTCGTGGGCGTCAATCTTGAGACGGAAACGGATCTCCTTGATTTCGGCAGTGCTCTGATTGCGGCGCGCTTCACGAGCCTTGATCTTCTCGTTGTACTTGTACTTGCCGTAATCGATGAGCTTGGCTACCGGAGGCTTCGCGTTCGGTGCCACCTCGACGAGATCGAGGTTCGCTTCCTTCGCCAAGTTCAACGCGACCGTCGTCGCGATAACGCCGACCTGCTCGCCGTTCGGGCCGATCAGACGCACTTGGGAGACGCGAATCTCGTCGTTAATGCGTGGTTCGTCGCTAATGATGACTCCAATCCTCATATTTCCTTCAGCGGATCGCCCCGAAACCGTTCGCAGTGAGTTCATGGAAGACTTCAAGGACATAACACGGCGCGCGGCCGCCAGTCCATCAATCAGCGTGTCTCAAGCACGCTCAGGTCTTGCCTTGAACCCGAAACCACGACAGGTCTCCAGGTGGGGTTGTTACCCGCTTTCTTGATTTCTCAAGCCGGTGCAAAAGTTTAGCACACGGCCGGACCAAATCGCGCAGCGTGTCGTATTCAGCGCCGGCTGGCGAGTGCCGTCACCGCATGGCGAGCCATCACGCGCAACGGATACCTCACTATACTGGTGGCCAAACATGCGGAAGGGAGCCGGACATGGAATCCAAGCAGCAACCGGATACTGCGAGGCGTGTGGGTACGACATGCGTCGTATTCGCGGCGGGAACCTACTTCGACACGCCTCTTTCGATTCCCGGAGACGCTTTCGTCGTCGCCGCGGACGGCGGGCTCGACCATGCGCGCGAACTCGGCATCCATGCCGACGCGGTCATCGGCGACTTCGACTCAATCGCCGGCCCCATCCCCGAACAATCCGGGACCATCCGTCTGCCGGAAGAAAAAGACGACCCCGACCTGCTCTCCGCACTCAAAGTCGGATGGTCACAAGGTGCGAGGACGTTCTACATCTATGGTGCACTCGGCGGTCGGGTCGACCATTCCATCGCCAATATCCAGATTCTCGCCCGGCTCGCGGCGCACGGCGGCATCGGCTACCTGTTCGGCGACGGCACGGTCGTCACTGCGATAGCCGACGGGTCGCTCAGCTTCCCCGCGGACGCCGCCACACGCGGGGCGGGCCGCATGGTGTCGGTGTTCTCACACAGCGACCGCTCCACGAATGTCACCGAGCAGGGACTCAAATACCAGCTCGACCATGCGACCATGCTCAACACCACGATTCAGGGCGTGAGCAACGAATTCCTCACCGCCACGCCGGCGTTCATCAGCGTCGGCTCCGGCACACTCGTCGTCACGTTCCCGATTGAAGCCGGATTGCCGCGTGTCGAACGTCACCACGCGTTCACCGGAGACTTGGGCACCTTAAGCACCGCCGTATCCGCCGCGCTTGCGACACCGCGGCAACACTAGCGTTCGTACACCGCGAGCATTACAGTGGATATCGTTGGTAAACAATGGCCGAGGCGTACGCCCGCTTATGCCCGCGCGCGCCAAAGCCTGATCCCTAAGGGAGATATACATGACAGTTAAGATTGGTATCAACGGCTTCGGCCGTATCGGTCGTCTTGCGTTCCGCCGCATCTTCGAGCTGCAGGCTCGTGGTGGTCAGGCCGGTGACATCGAGGTCGCAGCCATCAACGATCTGACGACCCCGTCCATGCTGGCTTACCTGCTGAAGTACGACAGCACCCACGGCACCTTCCGTCATGACGATGGCACCCCGGTCGAGGTCACCT
Source organism: Bifidobacterium boum (assembly GCF_000741535.1). GTDB lineage: Bacteria > Actinomycetota > Actinomycetes > Actinomycetales > Bifidobacteriaceae > Bifidobacterium > Bifidobacterium boum. Next base: position 322,378 of record NZ_JGYQ01000007.1, read on the forward strand.
CCACCGATCACTCCATCATCGTGGACGGCAAGGAATACACCGTGTACGCCGAGAAGGACGCCAACAACATCCCGTGGGTCAAGAACGACGGTGTTGAGTACGTGCTCGAGTGCACCGGCTTCTACACTTCCGCTGAGAAGTCCCAGGCACACATCAACGCTGGCGCCAAGAAGGTCCTGATCTCCGCTCCGGCCAAGGACGAGACCACCCCGACCGTCGTGTTCGGCGTGAACCATGAGATCCTGAAGCCGACCGACACCATCGTGTCCGCCGGTTCCTGCACCACCAACTCCATGGCCGCCATGGTCAAGCTGCTGAACGACAAGTTCGGCATCAAGGCCGGCTTCATGACCACCATCCATGCCTACACCGGCACCCAGATGCTGCTCGACGGCCCGCGCTTCCCGAAGGCCCGCAACAACCGCGCCGCTGCGATCAACACGATTCCGCATTCCACCGGTGCCGCGAAGGCCATCGGCAAGGTCGTCCCGGAGGTCAACGGCAAGCTCCAGGGCCACGCCCAGCGCATCCAAGTCCCGGACGGCTCCGTCACCGAGCTGACCACCGTCCTCGAGAAGGCCGCCACCGTTGACGAGATCAACGAAGCCTTCAAGGAAGCCTTCTCCAACACCGATTACTACGGCTACAACGCTGACGGCATCGTGTCCTCCGATATCATCGGCGACACCCACGGTGGCGTGTTCGACCCGACGCAGACCGACGTCAACACCGTTGACGGTCTGACGCTGGCTCGTACCGTCTCTTGGTACGACAACGAGTACGGCTTCACCTCCAACATGATCCGTACCCTGCTGTACTTCGCTGAGCTCAACAAGTGAGCCTAGCCTAGCGTTCCAGCGCTGAAAACCCCTCGGAAGCGATTCCGAGGGGTTTTCTTATGCCGCCCGTCAACCGGTGGTGCAAGCATGTGGGGCATGGGCAAGAAGAAACACAACGACAAGGGTATGGGCTCGACCCCGGCGACCCTGCAGCTCGAACGCGCCGGCGTGGAGTTCAAACTGTACGAATACGATCATTCCAACGACCACATGGACGAGGGCTACGGCGTAGAAGCAGCCGAAAAACTCGGGCTCAACCCCAAGCAGGTGTTCAAAACGCTCATGGCCGACACCGGCAAGGAGCGTGTGATCGGCGTCGTCCCGGTCAGCGGCCATATGGATTTGAAAGCCCTGGCGGCAGCGGTCGGCGCGAAGAAAGCGACGATGGCTGACCCGAAAGTCGCGATGCGTGAAAGCGGGTATGTGGTCGGCGGCATCTCCCCGCTCGGCCAACGTACGCGACACAAAACCGTTCTGGATGACAGTGCTCTCCAGTTCGACGAAATCCTCGTCTCCGGCGGCAAACGCGGCCTGAGCGTCGGTGTCAATCCACGCGATCTGGTCGCCGTATTGGATGCGACGACCGCACCAATCGGCACATGGTGAGCGGTTTCAAACCGCGAGCCGTTTCAAACCGCATAGGCGTCCACGCGTCTCAGTCAGCGGCTTTTCCCGCTTCTCCACGTTTGCGTAGCGTCGCGGGAAGCACGAAATGCATGTTTTCCTTGATGGTTTCGACGTACGAGACATCGGTGAACCCGAGCGGACGCAATGCTTCCACAACACCATCGACCAGCGTGTCTGGCACTGAAGCGCCGGAGGAAATGCCGACGGTCTGCACGCCATCGAACCATGCCGGATCCAACTCCGCAGCATCATCCACCCGGTGGGCGCGGCCGCACTCCCCCAACGCTTCCTGGGCAACTTCCATAAGCCGCACCGAATTCGATGAATTCGCCGATCCGACAATCACCACACATTGCGCCCGCTGTGCAACCGTCTTGACTGCGGTCTGCCGGTTCTGCGTCGCATAGCAGATATCGGAGCTCGGCGGCTCCTCAATCCAGTCGAACCGCTGCTTGAGCGCCGCCACCACGCCCGCGGTCTCATCGACACTCAACGTGGTCTGTGTGAGCAGCACCAACTTCTGCCCAGGCTGGAAATCAAGATCCGCGACATCACGTTCATGTTCAATCAGATGAACATGCTCCGGCGACTCCCCCACCACGCCGACCGCCTCATCATGCCCACGATGACCGATATAGATGATTTCGTACCCCTCGCGGACAAAACGCGACACTTCACGATGGACTTTGCTCACCAGCGGGCAGGTCGCATCGACGATGAACATGCCGCGCCGTTTGGCTTCCGCCTGCACCTGCGGCGATACGCCATGCGCTGAAAACACCACCGGGACGCCGGCAGCGACCGCATCGTCCGGAATTTCGGAAAGCTCCTCGACGAACACCGCGCCCTGGGCGGCAAGATCATCGACCACATGCCGGTTGTGCACAATCTGACGGCGCACATACACCGGCGGCAAGCCGTTCTGAGGTCTTGCGGATTTCAGGATGGTCTGCACGGTGGCGATCGCACGGTCGACCCCAGCGCAGAATCCCCTCGGATCAGCCAGAATAATGTGCTTGCCGTCGCCGTCCATACCGCTCCTGTCTGTCAATGTGTTGTACGCCTTCTCCGGGCACCATTCATCGTAATGCCGGCTGCCATGCCGCAAGCGGTTTCGGCGAGCCCCACGCAGTTCGTGCACAACACGCCGCCCGTGACCATATTGCGTGCCGTGCGACGTGTGGCATACAGCACTATGCGCCCATCGCGATAGCATGGAATCAACAAACCGCGCTGGTGCGGGCGCGAAGCCGCATCAGCGCCCACTTTCAGCGGACAGGAGTCAGGGCATGTTCCCACCAAGGACAGGACAGCAATATCATCTCGTATTCGGCAGGTACGCCGCCACCGTAACCGAGCAAGGCGCAGCGTTGCGCAACCTCACCCTCGACGGCAAGAACATCATCGTGCCGTTCGAGGAAGACGATATTCCCAATTGTTGCCGCGGACAGCTGCTCATCCCCTTCCCCAACCGCATCGAAGACGGCGAATACGAATTCGAAGGCGCCAAGTATGTGCTGCCGATCGATGAGCATGAGCGGCATAACGCGATTCACGGATACGGCTACCGCGCGTATTGGACGCGGCTCGCGTGCACGGACAACAGCGTCAGTTTGCAATGGCGCGCCCCCGCATTGGAGGGGTATCCGTTCGACGTGATCGTCACAGCGGATTACCGGCTGGACGAGCATGGCATGGCTTTGACGCTCAGCGCGCTGAACAATGGTTCAACCGACGCTCCCTGGGCGGCAGCCATGCATCCGTGGCTCGCCAACGGGCAGCACAGCACCGGCGACGCGATTGAGCACGACAATGCCGCATGCCGTTTGCGCGTGCCGGCGGACACCCACGTCATCGCCGACGATAGGCTGCTGCCGCGCGGAACGGAACCTGTGGACGGCACCATCTACGATTTGCGCGACAATCCGACGCTGGAGGAACGGCCCTTCGACGACGCGTGGACGGGACTGCGACATGATGCCGACGGCAACGCATCCGCGGTCTTCACTCGTCCGGATGGCATGGTGATCACCGTCACCGGCGGACCGACCATCACCTCGTTCCAGGTGTGCACGGGAACCGGTTTCCCCGAAGCGATCCGCCCGCAAGGCGTCGCCGTGGAACCGCAGACCGCGTACGCGAATGCGTTCCGCAGCGGGAAGGATCTCATCGTCATCAAGCCGGGTGAGACGAGCGTGACGAGCATCCGTATCTCGGCGGAGCAACGCTGACCGGGGACTATCGATTTGTAAACGTCTCGCCGATGTGCGATAATCCCGTAGGCTTACCAATCTTTAGCAAAGGAGTCCATTATGGGTATGCGTGGACGCAAGCGCAAGGCACGTCGCAAAAAAGCCGCTAATCACGGCAAAAGGCCAAATGCCTGAGTTGCGCTGACGAATGTCGCGACACGCCGGTTTCACGGTGACGGCATTCGCAACATCGCGTTGCAGCGACAGCTGTACGAAACCCCGCGGACGATGACAATCATCGCACGCGGGGTTTTCTTTACCTTCAAACCGATACAGGAACAACAACACCGCCAGCCCTCTCACCGCCGGCGGGTATCCGCTCGGGAACACGTACCGGCGGACACCGGTACATCGATGCCGGCTGCCTGACCGGCTGTTTTCCGGTACGCCGGTCAGCGCACGTCAGGATATGCGGGGAACGTCCAACCGCTGGGAAATGACAGGTCCGCAACCGTCACGACTTCCGTACCTGGCACGCGGACACGACGCACCACTACGGCGCCGCCCGTCTGGTGCGCGGCATCCGGACGCTGAGCACTGTCACCAGCCGGAATATCAGTATGCGTCTCCCCGTGCTCGCATTCCTCTTCACGGCAGCAAGCGTCGAGCGTGCGATGCAACCGCTCAAACAGGCATTCGGGGGCCGTCTGTGGACGCAGGTATGCACGCATCATGGCGATCAGTGCACGCTCCTGGGCGTCGCAGCAGGAATCCGGGTTAAAACATTCATGGTCATCATGCGGCATGGAATGGTGATGCTGCCCGTCAGGCGCCTCCATACTCGTGATATGCACGTCGGTGCGGGTTACGCCTTCACGCGTATGCCGGGTGATGGAGATATGGCTATGATGCTCGTACGTGTCCATGCCGACTCCTTCCGCGCAACACCGACGGCCGCTTCTTCTCACAGATGACGTTTCTCATTATGACCCGTTCTCACGGATTGCGATGCCCTCAATGAGAAGAATTCGCAACCGGCGAAGACGAGGCGCCTCGCGTGTCGGCCCGTTTATCCCCGCTGACATACCCACGCTCTTTCGCATACGAGGCCAATTCCTGTTTGAGTTGGGTGCGCGCACGGTTGAGCCGGCTCATCACCGTACCGATTTTCACACCCTGCTCGTCAGCCACCTGCTGGTAGGATTTGCCGTCAATCGCAGCGTCAATGAACACTTGCCGACGTTCAGGACTGAGCTTGTCCAGCGCCGCCATGATTTCTTCGGGAGCGTACGCGTCAAGATACTGCTGTTCGGCTGACTCCAACCCTTGCGAAGCATGTTCGGAGGCGGAGTAAATATCCCAGTCGTCATATTCCCCGGTGGCGTCGTTCGCACGCTGTGGACGACGTTTCGCTTTCGCATACTGGTTGAAATACGAGTTACGTTCGATGGTGGTCATCCACGCTTCGAAATTGCTGCCGGGTTTGAAACTGTCAAACGCTTTGAACCCCCGTTCAAAGGTGTCTTGGACCAGATCCTGCGCGTCATCGGGATTATTGGTCAGTTTCATTGCCTGACGGTAGAGCACGTTCACCGCGGGCATGGCGAGCTTTTCGAAGCGCTTGCGCTTCTCTTCCGTTGTTTCGTTCAGCTCGTTGCTCACCCCACTATTCTATGACGTGTCATACACGGCGTTTCGTATCCGGCGATGACGGCGAGCCGCGACGTCCGGCGGGAGGCATTGTCGGTTTCACAGCGCACAATACTCCTTATGACCATGACTTTTGACGCACTGATCGCGGCATTGGAACAAGCGCCGCATCAATCCGAGGACACGCAGCTCGGTTCATCGTGGCTGCTCGGTTTCGACACCGAAACCACTGGGGTTGCGGCTGGGCGGGACGCCATCGTGTCCGCAACGCTGGTGTTGCGCGACCCGCAACGCGGCCATGACGGCGATGCGGAAGCCGAGTGGGTAATCAACCCGCACAGGCGGATGAATCCGAGGGCGAGCGCGGTCAACGGCTTCACTGATGAGTACCTTGCCGAACACGGTATGGAGCCGACGGACGCCATCGACCAGATTGCACGGGCAATTGCCGCGGCCCAGGACAAGCATATCCCGCTGCTGGCGTATAACGCTCCCTTCGATGTTCATATGCTCGCCGGCGATTTGGAGCGTTGGCAGCTTCCCCAAGTCAGTGAACGGATGGAGGCGGCATCATCATCCGGTTTGCTAGTCGTCGACCCGCTCGTCATCGATCGCGCGGTATCCAAACGTCATGGCAAGCGCACACTGACCTTGACCACAGAATATTACGGCGTTGTTCCCACCGGCGATTTCCACAACGCTACAGCCGATACCGTCGCGGCGGTAGATCTGATCAAGCCGATGAGCACCCTGTACCCTCAAGTGGGGCATCTGACCATGGGCGAGCTCATGGAGTGGCAGCGTCAGGCGCATGACACGTGGCAGACATCGTTCAACCAGTGGCTGGAAAGCCGCGGCCGCGCGCCGTTGCACGACCGATGGCTGTAAATCCACGCCCGTATGCAGGCGTGTGCCGGCGGCATGGCAGAACATCCGGCACACGCCTGCACGGAACCGACACAGCCCAGCGTCTACAATGAGGGCGGGCAGACGGGGAACGACAAGAAAGGTTCGCTCATGGCTTTGACTCTGGCTTCGGCCGCACACCTGCTGCAGGAGCATCATCTGCTGCACGAGATCATCCGCGGTGACCGCTGGACGTTGAACGCCGGCGAATTCAAGGGGGCGAACACTGCATTCTCTGCGGTCACCTATGACACGCGCAAGGTCGACCAGGGCACGCTGCTGTTCTGCAAAGGCGCATTCCGCCCGGAATTCCTTGACGGGATTGATGCGCGCGGACTGGCGGCTTACGTGTCCGAAACCGAATTCCACGACCGCACCGCCGCCCCCGGACTCATCGTTTCCGATGTACGCAAGGCCATGAGCCTGCTGTCCGCGGCATTCTACGGCCGTCCGCAGGAGCAGCTGACCGTCATCGGCATCACCGGCACCAAAGGAAAAACCACGACCGCGTACTTCACTCACGCCGTGCTCAACGCCATCAGCGGTGGCAAGGCAGCGCTGTTCTCATCCGTCGACAACTGCGTGGACGGTCACACGTATGTCGAATCCGATTTGACTACGCCGGAATCGCTCGATGCGTTCCGCATGATGAGCGAAGCCGTGGAACATGGCATGCGCTACCTGGTCATGGAGGTTTCTTCGCAGGCTTATAAAGTGAATCGCGTATACGGCCTGACCTTCGATGTGGGAGCGTTCCTGAACATCTCCCCCGACCATATCAGCCCCATCGAGCACCCGACATTCGAAGATTACCTGTGGTGCAAGCGGCAGATCGTCGACAACTGCCGAACCCTCGTGCTCGGCGTGGACGCGGACCACGCCGACCTGATCAGACAGCAGGCAGAACGCGATAACCGGAAGGTGATCACCTTCGCGCTGCATGACACGGCTGCACACGCCACACCGGCGGATGTGACGGCAAGTCCCGTCGATGCCGGACATACGCGCTACCGGATTGAGACGGATGGTGCCGACTTGGGTACGTTCTCACTGGCGCTCGACGGTGATTTCAACTATGCGAACGCCGCCGCGGCTGTCGCAATCATCCACGCTTTGGGGCTTAACGCATCACCGCAAGCACTGCACGCGATGGAGCGCGTGACAATCGCCGGGCGCATGGAACGTTTCGAAAACCCGTCAACGAATACCATCGCCATCGTCGACTACGCGCATAACGGGATTTCCGTGACGGCGTTGCTTGATTACGTCAATGAGCGTTTCGGCGAGCGCCACCCGAATATCACCCTGATCACCGGTTCCGCGGGCAACAAGGCATACGATCGACGTAAGGAAATCGTCGAAGCCGCCCAGCACCGCATCAGCAGGTTCATCTTCACCGAGGATGACACCAATACGGAACCCACGGAGGATATCTGCAAGCAGATGGCGGGCTACGTTACCAATCCGCAGGTCGAGTCCGACATCATCCTTGACCGCGCGCAGGCCATCGAAGATGCTGCGACAGCCGCGAAAAGCCATCCGGAGCGTCTCGACGTCATCCTCGCCATCGGCAAGGGCAATGAACGCTGGATCAAGCGACTGAACCGGCATACCCCGTATGAGGGCGATAACGCGATACTCGCCCGCATGCTGGGATGATTACGTCTCAACTGGAATGAGTGGATGCCGTATGCTGCGGCGCTGATACGAACTGAGGAGAATATGTTCACCATTGAAGCTATGGATCACACTGCCATGGAGCACGCTGCGCAGAAGCTCGGCGTGACCTTGCCAATCGAACAGACCAAGGTCTGGGCGGACTACCAGAAAGATATTGATGGACGCACCCCATGGGGCTGCTTGGCTATCCGCAAGGATGACACGGTCGTCGCCGTACTGAGTTTCATCGACTATCTCACTCACGGATACCACTACCTGCGCTCCATGCACGGCCCGGTCTGGGCGGCCAAACCGTCCGAGGACGACGAGCGCGCCGCCGTCAAGGCGATTGCCGACTACGTGCATGCGCATGATCGCAAGGTCGTGTTCCTGCGCATGGATTTGTGGTATACCGCAGGTACACGTCCTGTGCTGTCCACCGTACCGTATGACCAGACCGTCGTCATCGATCTTGCCGGTGGGGATGAAGAAATCCTTAAGCGGATGAAGCGCCGCGGACGTAGGGATGTCCGCAAGGCACTGCGTGAATGCCCGGCTGAATGTGAGGATGAAACCAGTCAGGCGCTCGAATCGTTCGAGGAATATTACGACATCATGGTCGAAACCGGCAAGCGCGATGGGTTCAATCCCGCCCCAATTACCGACTATTCAGATATGCTTGCCGCCCTCGGTGCAGATCATTGCCGCGTGTTCGCCGCCCGTATCGATGGTCGAGTCGTGGCATGGTCCATCGTCACCGTCAATGGTGATCGTGCCGTACGGTATTATGCGGCGATGCGTTCAGATGTCATGCGGTTGCATGTCACCGATAAGCTGCTGTACAGCGAATGCTGCATCTTGGGTTCGCAAGGCATTGCCGCTTATGACTTGATGGGTATCGGCAGCGACTTCTCCCCCACGTTGAAGGGACTGAACGAATTCAAGACCAAGTTCACTGAAGAGGTCACGCCCGTAGCGCCCGGACGGGATGTGCCTGTGCGCAAGGCGTTCTACGGCGCATTGCGCATGGTCAAGCGGATTCGAGGCTAGTGCCTTTTCGAGTGAGAGCCTTACGAAATGCGAGGGTGAGAGTCTGAAAGTATGGAATAGGCTCTCACCCGATGAATCACAGGTTATGCGTTGACAGCGCCTGCCGTATGCGACACGGTTTGAATAATTGCGTTACATACATGCTGTGCCGTTTCGATACCAAGCTCAGTGGGCAGACATAGGCAGCGGCGAACGACATCTTCGTGGATGGGAACTTGGGATCGGTCTAAATCAGACAAGCCATAGGCTTTCTCATCAGTTACACCGGGGAACAGTTCCGGACGATACCAACGTTCCGCGTATCCGCCGGCAGAACGGACAACGGCGATGAGACGCTCCGATTGTGCAGTGTCACGGGCGAGCAGCGGGAAACGCAGCAATGGTTGCGTCGCTCCAGCAAGCGCTGCGTGCGGGATATCAATGCCATCGAGATTCGACAGCTGCTCCTTGTATAGGTCAATGATGTTCTGACGCCCTGATTCGTTGGCATCGAGTCGTTCAATGGCGCGTGTGGCACGTTCATTCATCCATGCGGCAGGTGCATACGACGGATAGTCAAGCGATCCGGCTCGTTCGCTGTCTGCGATCGGCGGCTCATACCATCCGTGCCGGGTGCATGAGGAGCGTAGCGCGTTCCCCAATGATCCTAATCGTGAAAAGACGCGATTCTGATTGATGTACATGCGGGTCACCCGGTCGAGCGCGCTCGGCAGGGCCGGCAATGCCGACAATGCGCTCCGCAGAGTGCGATTGAATTCATCGTCGTGTTCGGCGAGCTTCGGATTGATCCAGACTGCCCCGCCAAAGCGTGTGGGAAGCATCTTCTCCACGCCGAAGGAGTGGAGGGAGATGTCAGCGAGCGGAAGACCGTTGTCACTGCGTGCCATGCGCGTGACGCAGTGGGCGCTGTCTTCAATGAGCAGTGCGCCGGCTTGCTTGGTATGGTTGGCAATCTGAAGATCGGCGTCCGGTGAAATCATGCCGAACGTATGCTGCAACATGACGGCTGCAACATGACCGTCCTTCAAACGATCATGCAAAGCATGTACGTCTATGGATAGGGTATCGGCGTTGATATCAGCATATCTGACATGCATGCCGGCATCGACGATCGGCACCACCGCCGTACAGCATGTGAACAGCTGGGTGATCACTGTATCGTCACCGGTGGTGGTTGCCCTGTCGGCGAGCAGACGCATCACTTCGCTCAACCCGTAGCGGGCCTTGAACACCGGGAACCAGTCAGCGGCATCAGTGTGCGAACGCCGTGCAAGTGCTTCGCGAAGTGCACGCACATTCGTCTGGTCGTGATCGTTGCCAATGCCCATCTCATCCTCGATTCGTTTGCGAGCCGGAAACAATATCATCACAGTATCGCGTGGGATAGCCGTATGAGAAACTGCCCCGCACTCGGCGGATATCATGTGACGCGTATAATATGCGTGTCACGTACGTCAACAGAGAGGACAACCATGCTGTCTTTCCAGCCTGTCATTATCGGCGGGGATTTGGGTGCTTACGCCATCGCCCGTGAATTCAATGACGCGTACGGGGTCAAGCCCATCATGGTCACGGCGTACAATCCGAACGCCATTCGCGATTCGGCGATTTTGACCCGCCGATATTGTGCGAACGCTTCGGATGAACAAGCCCTTGTTGACGATCTGCTTGATTTGGGTGCACAGTTGCGCAGGCAGAATCCGCATATGCCAGTGGTGCTCATGGCGAACACCGATTGGCGTATCCGCGTGATGGCCAAGCATCGTGAACAGCTCGAAGCGTATTACCAGCTGCCGATTCCGCCGCTCGAGGTCATTGAGCAAGTGATGGACAAGCAGGGTTTCGAACGACTCGCCACCGCTCAAGGCATGCCAGTTCCCCGTTCGTTTTACGAGGATTTTTCTCAGGCAGACGATTCGAATTGGACACCTCAACCCGTGCCAGATGATTTGCCGTTCCCGGTCGTGGCCAAGCCGGCAGACAGCTCACAGTATGAGAACCTGCTGTTTGAAGGCCGTAAGAAGGTATACCGCATCGACAGCCGTGAAGAGCTTGACGTTTTGTGGCATACGCTTGCCGACGCTGGTTTCCGCGGTACGTTCGTCGCGCAGGAGCTTGTCCGCGGCGACGACACCGGCATGTATTCGGTGACCGCATATGTGGATTCCCATGGGAAGGTGACCATGCGTTGCTCTGCACATGTGCTGCTTGAGGAGCATCACCCCGCGACACTCGGCAATCCGTGCGCAATGATCACCGAACCGATACCTCAGATTCTCGATCATGCCCAGCGTTTCCTCGAATCCATGCCTTATCACGGATTCGCTAATTTCGATGTGAAACGTGATTCAGTCAGCGGTAAATTCTACTTCTTGGAAATCAATCCACGTATCGGTCGGAACAATTTCTATGTGAAAGCTGCGGGGATCAACCCGATGGAAATCATGATTCGCGACATCATCGGTGGCGAGAATCTTCCTGAGCAGACAGCCGATAAGGAAGTCCTGTACTCCATTATCCCTGACCGTCTGTTGCGCCGATATATCGTCAATCCGCAGCTCATGGTGCAGGTGCGTCGCCTGCAACGCGCCGGCAGGGTCAATCCGCAACGCAATCCCAAGGACGCCAGCCTTAAACGTCGGTTGTATGTACTGGAATCCGAACTTAACGAGTATCGTAAATTCAACCGGTATTATCCCAAGCCCACGTCAACCGGATTCTGAGCGTCGTGATGACGCCGTCATCAGCCGTCAGCCGCGACGTTCCAGCCGCTGGCTGATGGCGGCGCTCACACCGTCGGCGCGCATAGTGATGCCGTACAGTGCGTCGGCGATCGCCATCGTGCGCTGCTGGTGTGTGATGATGATCAGCTGGGCGTGCTCGCGCAAGTCATCCAGCGCGTCCATGTACCGCAATTGACGGCGTCGAGTGCTTCGCTGCGGGTCTCCTTCACCACGGTGTCGGCAAGCAGCGCGCGTACTGCGGCGACGACTCGCCGGGCGGCGGCAGGGTTGTGTGCATGCGGCAGTATCGGCGGTATCAGCAGCGTCCGCGCTGGCATCACCGGCGTCGTTCCGCCGATCCAGCGGGTGCAGAAGCACCGCCTTGCCGAGCGCATGGTCCTGCGCGCGTTCGAGTGCTGCGAGCATCTGCTGTGTGCCGGGAACGACGATGGCGCTCGCATAGTCCGCCGAGGGCGTGTGCGACGGCTTCTTCCCACCCGTCCTCGATGCGGATGAAGTCCGTGAGCCGTCCTATGACGACGATGTCCGCATCGGCTTCAAGCGCCCCGGAAGCGTTGCAGTTATCCAGCGTGTCGGCGAGCACATCCGTCTTGGCTTGCAGTGAGATGTTCCTGCCGTTGATGTCGCGTGCCGGTCGAGGGCCTCGTCGAGGGACTCCTGACTGTGCTGGAGTGCCGCTCTGGCGGCATCGAGGGCCGCTCCCCCGTCATCGTCGGCGTCTTGGCGTTCCTGTTCTAGTTCAGCGACGCGCGTCCGCGCCATTCAGCCCGCGTCCGCATATCGGACAGTTACATGGACAGGCCGGCGATTCCAGTGTCCGTCGCATGGGCCGATGATTCCTCGCGTACGACCAGTTCTCTCAAGTTGGCGATATGCGCGTCACGCTGCTGCGCGGTCTTGCGTAATTCGGTCAGTGTCTGGCGGATTGAGGCGAACCGCCGTTCATGGTCGGCACGCGCCTCGGTCGCTTGGTCGTAGGCGAGCCATGCGTCATCGACCATGCCCCGCTGCTTGGAGGCCTGCTGCTCAAGCTCGTCGGCGCGTTTGGTGAGCATGCCAGGATTCTCGCCGGTATCGGTAACGATCTGCGAGCGGATTGAGACGGCGCGTTCAGCGGCAACGGAAGCAAGAGAGCCGAATCGTTCCTCAAGACGCGACAGGTCGTGCCAAATCTGGTTCGCCTAGGCAAGTTGCGAGTTGGATCCCGAGGTGATGGCTTCCACCTGTTCGATGCGCACTTTGGCTTTCGCCAGGTCCTGTTGCAGTGCCGCGAGCCGGCGGCGGGTATCGGCCGGATCGCTGCGCAGGTTGTCGCGCTTGTCTTGCAACTGGCACGCGTCATCGGTGAACAGCCGGGCTTGGGCGTCCCTGATGGTCATCTGGATGGTATCGGCACGCCGGGAAACACGCGCCTGACGTCCCAGAGGGCCCAGTTGGCGGTGGATTTCGCGCAACAGATCGTCGAGACGCGCGAGATTGTCCTCGGTGTTCGCCAGCTTGCGCAACGCCCATTCCTTGCGTTTGCGGTGCTTGAGAGTGCCGGTGGCCCCTCGATGAACGCGCGGTGTCCGCTCGGGTCAGCACGCAGAATGGCATCAAGCCTGCCCTGCCCGACGATCACATGCATCTGCTGGCCGAGGCCAGAATCCGACAGGAGTTCCTGGATGTCCAGCAGCCGGCACGCCGACCCGTTGATAGCGTATTCCGAGCCGCCGTTACGGTACAGAGTACGGCTGATGGTCACTTCCGTGTAGTCGATGTCGAGCGCGGGATCAAGGGAGACGACGGTCAAGGAGACCTGCGCACGTCCTGCCGGATGCTTGGTGAAGGTGCTGCGAAAATCACGTCCTCCATCGACGTGCCGCGAAGGTTTTTCGCGCTCTGTTCGCCCATCACCCAAGTCAGGGCGTCAACTATGTTGGATTTGCCTGACCCATTCGGGCCGACGACGGCTGTGACGCCCGGCTCGAAGCGCAGCGTCGTCGGGTTCGCGGAGGATCTGAATCCGCGAAGGGTGAGTTCCTTGAGATACATGGGCGTGGCGGGGTTCTGCGCGGTCAGGCGTTACTGGTTCCGGAAGCGTTGCCGGCGGACTCGTCCGTATTGCCCGACGTGCGTGCATCGATGGTGAACTTCAGTCCTTCCTCACCGGCGTTGAGGATTTCGTTGATCACATCGTCGGTTTCCGGTTTGCCGTCGGTGTCGCCGCTCTCGTCGGCAGTGCCAGTAGTATCGGCAGTGTCGCCGGCGGTATCAGGCGAGACGACAGGCGGGTTGACGCGTTCGGCTTTCGGCTTGGCCAGATCGGCGGCCATATGTTCGGTCAGCAACGTTCTCGCGTCGCCCGCGGTGACGAAACTGCCGCAAATCAGCACGCCGTGCCCGTAACCGACACCCAGGTCATCTTCGGCGTCGACCTTGTCGACGGCAGCTTGGATAGCGTCCGGAAGATCCTTGATGACGGTCACACGGTCCGGGCCGAACACGCGCACCGCGATCTTCTCGAGGTCTTCGGCGGGCATCACACGGTCGCGCCACGAATTCTCGGTGACGATAATCTCACTCAGGATCGGCTCAAGCACGCCAAGATACTCCTCGACCTGCTTGTCACCCATCATGGCGACCACGCCGACCAGTTGCTGGAAGCTGTAATTCTCCTCAATCGCGGCACGCAACGATTGTGCTGCGTTCACGTTATGCCCGCCATCGACGATGATTGTCGGCGACGTGCGGACCTGTTCGATACGTCCCGGCACCTTCACGCCGCCGAGCGCTTCATCAACCAAATCCTGGTCAAGCTGGCCGTTGACCGGAATCACGGTTTCCGCGGCTGCCAGTGCAGCCAGCGCGTTATGCGCCTGATGTTCGCCGAATTTCGCGATCGGCACGTCGCGGTATTCGCCTTCCGGCGTGCGCAGTGTCGCCATCTGCCCGCCGACTGCGGGAACACGCGAAACGACTTCCATCTCCTCGCCGTCACGGATAAGCGTGGCGTTATTGCGCTTCGCCGCGGCCTCGAGAATCGGCATGACTTGCTCGGCATGCGGCTGGCGCCCGATAATCGCCGCACAACCGGGCTTGATGATCCCCGCCTTCTCCGTGGCGATCTGCTCGACCGTATCGCCCAGCCACTGCATGTGGTCCATATCCACCGGGCCGATGATCGCGGCGTCCGCGTCCATGACGTTCGTCGCATCCCAGGCGCCACCCATGCCGACCTCGAAAATCGCGACATCGACCGGAGCATCCGCGAATTTCCAAATCGCCATCGAGGTGAGCACTTCGAAGAAGCTCATCGGCGGCTTGTTCTCCTGCTCCATCTTACGGTCCACCAGCGCGACCAGATCCTTGATCTGATCCCACGAGTCAATGAAATCATCGTCGGACAGCTGCTGGCCGTCAATGGCGATCCGCTCGTTGATCTTTTCCAAATGCGGGGACGTGTACAAGCCGGTGCGCATACCATAGGCGCGGCAAATCGCCTCCGCCATGCGGGCAGTGGACCCCTTGCCGTTCGTACCGGTAACATGAATGACGCGGAAACTGTCCTGCGGATTACCCAGCAGGTCAACCATCATCTTCATACGGTCAAGATCAAGGTTCGTTTTATTATGCTCCGGTGGGCGCTTCATGATTTCACGCTCAACGTCACGGATGTTCTCGCCATTGCGATTCGGATGTTCAAACGACATACCCGCTGGTCTCTTTCCTATGCCTTGATGGTCGTACGCCCGCCAGCTGACGGAACGTGGATGCGTTCGAACCGGCAACACACCGATGCAAACGTGCTGCTTTTATTCTATGCGAATACCGGGCAACACCCGTGTTCAGCGCCCGCCGCGAAATACCGCAGCCCGATCGCCCTGCTCGCGACGCTTGAGATAGTCACGGAAGACGGCCATACGCTCAACAGTGCTTTCAGCAAGCGGGCTGGGCAGATCATCCGGATCGAACCAGCCGACCTGGAGACTCTCCTCATCACCCACAAACGGTTGCGCGTTGCCGCCCGGGCGCAAGGAACACAGGAAGGAGTGATCCATATACTGAGCCTGATCGCCATTGGCGTAGGTGATTACGCGATCGCTGCTGGTGACCGACACCAGATCAGTGACCATCGCGTCCACGCCGGTTTCCTCCTTGATTTCGCGCACCGCGGTATCCGCGGGCTCCTCCCCCGGCTCGACAATCCCATACACCAGCGCCCACTGCCCGGTATCCGAACGTCTGCCAAGCAGTACGCGGCCCGACGCGTCGCGCACATACGCGGTGACGCCGGCCAGCCATAGAAGACTGTGCCCGATGGATTTGCGCAATTCGATAATGAAATCAGGTGTCGGCATTGATGCTCCACACTTCTTGTCAGGCGTACGATACACATCCGTTGCACGGGCCACCAGTGCGATCGAGTGATGGCCCGCGCAACGGGTTGACGACAGGGGTGAACCTTTACCCTAGTGATTCAGCAGAGTTCAGTCCTCACGTGCGGCCGCACGCTCAGCAAGCCACGCCTCGACCTCGTCAATCTGCTTGGGGATGCCGGCGGAAATCCATTCCGGACCATGCTCGGTCATGAGCACATCATCCTCAATACGGATGCCGATACCACGCAATTCAGGCGGCAGCAGCAAATCGTTCGCAGCGAAATACAGACCGGGCTCAATCGTGAAAATCATGCCCGGCGTAATCTTCGCGCCCTGATACGACTCGTAGCGGGCCTGTGCGCAATCATGCACGTCAAGGCCCAGATGGTGCGCGACACCGCAAGCAAGCCAACGACGATGCTGCTGACCCTGCGGGGACAGGGACTCCTCGACGGGGACCTTCAGAATGCCCCACTCGTGCAGACGCTCCGCGATCACGCGCATGCACGCATGATGAATATCCGAATACGTGGCGCCCGGCTGCGCGGCTTCGAAACCGGCCTGCTGGGAGTCCAACACCGCCTGGTACAGCTTGCGCTGCAACGGTGTGAACTTGCCGTTGACCGGGAAGGTACGGGTGATGTCGGCCGTGTACAGGCTATCGACCTCGACGCCCGCATCCACAAGCAGCAGCTCACCGTCGCCGACCACGCCGGTGTTGCGCATCCAGTGCAAGATCGGCGCATGCTTGCCCGAGGCGATAATCGTGTCGTAGCCGACAGCATTGCCTTCCTCACGGGCCACAGAATTGAACGCGCCCTCCAGCATACGTTCGGAACGCGGGCAGCCGATCACGCGCGGCAAATGGGTGAGCATACGGTCAAAACCGTGCTTCGTGGCCTCGACCGCCTTGCGGATTTCGCCAATCTCATACTGGTCCTTGACCATGCGCTGCTCGGAACCGAACTCCGCCAACGCTTCATCTGCCTTCGTGTTGGCATCCGGGTCGCCGAAACCGTTCGCTTCGCGAACCCGTTCGACCATCTGCGTGATCGACGGGTCGGTGGTGCGCACCACGCGCAGCTGCACGGCGCCCGCCTCGGCACCGACATCCTTGCTGATCGCGTCCTCGAGCGTGGCGATGTCATGGGTCTCGATACCCGTCATCGCCTTGAGCTCGCGCAGACCGGCGCGCGGGCCGACCCAATACTCGCCGTAATGGGTGTCACGGTAGTAATCAGCCGTGCTGTTATCGGCGCGCGGAGCCACGAATAGCTCAGGCGTATGCGTCTTGCCGGCCTTCGCCTCCTCGCTGTCCGGATCGAGCGGGTTGAGCACGAGCACGGCGCCCGCCTCGTAATCACAGCCCAGACCGGTATAGTACGCGAACGCGGTATCCGGGCGGAACGCGTAATCGCAATCATTGTTGCGCACTTTCGGCTGGCCGGCGGGAATGACAATACGTTCACCCGGGAACCGCTTGCCCAGCGCCTCGAGACGCTTGCCGATGTACTTGCTGGATTCCAACGGCTCGACCACCGGTTCAGCGTTATCCCAACCGGTGGTCATGAACTGGCGGAACGTCTCGCTGTTCGGGCGCAGCGAACGGTTGTTCACCCGGTCCGCCATCGGCTGGTCCGGGCCGGGCGCGTTCTTGCTTTCCTCTGCCTCGTATGCCTTATCTGCTTCGGTCACTACCGAACTCATGTCACTCCTCCAACACAAGAATCGTTGTTGCTGCCACTCTAGTCATACCCGCCAGTCACGATTGCCGCAAACGCCAACAGTGAACACCGCGTTGTGGGACTGTGGCTGGGTGGTGGCGTAATGACGCGATGACGCGACGGCGCCTGACCTTCAGTGTGTGAGCCAATCCTCGCACACCGGCGGTCGCGACCGTCCCGTGGTGGCGATTCAGCTGGCCTGGCCGTCACTGTGTGAGAATCCGCTCACACACTGAGGGTCAGGCGGCGGCACGAATGTCGGTCGGGCCCGACCGACCGCCACCGTGTGAGGATTGGCTCACACACCGGCGGCCCCGCACACGCCCCAACCTGCGTGAGTCCAGAATCCTGTGCGACACGCCGACAGACCCGCTTGCCGATTTATGTTAACTGAGTTAAACTTTTAATCAAGTTCAGATTCGATGACGAACACCTCGCCGCAAGGCAAGGTCAAGGAGCGCAAGGAGGTGCCATGAACAGCCAGAACGCCAGCCAAAGCTTGCAGTCCACACTATCGGAAGCCAACCGCTCGCACGTGTTGCATTACCTGTACGCTCATGGCATCAGCTCACGCGCCAGCATCGCCCAGACACTCGGCCTGTCCGCAGCGGCGATTACGAAAATCACCGCCCGGCTGATCGACGCCGGCATCATCCACGAAGTGGGCGGCATCGAGGGGCGCAAGAACCGCCGGTCCATCGGCTTGGAACTCAATCCCCAGCAGTTCCACATCATCGGCGTCAAGTTCGCACGCAGCCTCGTCGAAATCGGCATGTTCGACCTCAAAGGCTCCATGCTCGCGCTCACCGACCTGCCGACCGTCAAAAACGACACGATTCCCGACACCATCCGCACCATCCACGCAACCATCAACACCCTGCTCGCCGACGACCCCTCAATCGTCGCCATCGGCATGGCAGTCCCCGGACCATACCTGCGCCACGAAGGCAGAACCGCCGTCGTCTCCTCCATGCAAGGGTGGCGTACCTTCAACTTCCTTGACGAGTTCTCCAACGCGTTCCGCGTACCGGTGTTCGTCGAGCAGGATGCCCGCGCCGGCGTGCTCGCCCAACACCTGTTCGACCCGGCAAGCAGCAGCTGCCGCAACCTCGCCTACTATCTGCTGGGCGAAGGCATCGGTCTCGGCGTCATCGACGACGGTCGGCTCATCAACGGAGCGCAAGGCGCCGCCACCGAAATCGGCCACGTGAGCATCGACGTCAACGGACTGCCATGCGATTGCGGCAACCGCGGATGCCTCGAACGCTACTGCTCGGCGGTCGCCATCCACGACAAGCTCATCGAAACCGGCATCATTGCCAGAGCTGACCAGATGACCCACAAGCAGGCATGTCACGCGCTCTTCGAGCAGGCATCACAAGGAGATACGGCCGCCCAAACACTCGTACGCGAAATCGGACGGTACGTCGGCTACGGTTGCGTCACGATTTTCAATGCGTTCAACCCCGAACGCATTGTTCTCGGCGATATCGTCGCCGAAGGCGGACAGCCCCTGTTGGACGCCGCACGCGAAGTCGTCGACGAACGGGTTATCCCCGAACTCAACCAGGCGACCGACATCAGCCTGACCAAACTTTCCGCGGATGCCGCCGTATCCGGTGCAGCCGCGGTCGCGGTGACGCAGTTCCTTGACCATCCCTCAAGATTCTTCGCCATCACATGACCCAACCACAGTCCGACCATAACCATCACCTGTCCAGATTTCCCAAACGGAAAACAGAACAACAACCCACCAACCATCTATTGAAAGGAACCATCATGGCAAAGCCAATCGTCCTCTCCCTCGGCGAACTCCTGTGGGATATGCTCCCCAGCGGCAAGCGCGCAGGCGGCGCCCCGGTCAACTTCATCTACCACGCCATGCACAATGGCGCGGACGGCTACGCCATCAGCGCTGTCGGCGAGGATGAGCTCGGCGATGAGCTGGCCAAGGTCACCAAGGACGCCGGCATCAACGCGATCATCCAGCGCAACGCCTGGCCGACCGGCACCGTTGATGTCGCGCTGAAGAACGGCATCCCTGAGTACACGATCGTCCGCGGCGTGGCATGGGACCATATCCTGTACACCCGTGAACTGATCGAACAGGTGGAGAAGGCCGACTGCGTGTGCTTCGGCACGCTCGGCCTGCGCTCCCCCGAATCGCATGACACAATCGTCGAACTGCTCAAGCACACGAAGCCTGGTGCCATGAAGTTCTTCGACATCAACATCCGCGGCGACCACTACTCCAAGGAACTGATCGAGGAGCTGCTCGGCTATGCGACCGTGTTCAAGCTCAACGATGCGGAGCTCCTGCTGCTGCGTGACATGTTTGGCATTCGCGGCACTTCCGATGATGAGGCCTGCCGTTGGTTCCTTACCCAGTACGGTTTGGATTACATCATCCTGACCGGCGGATCGACCTTCAGCACGATCATTTCCAAGACCGGCGACAGCTCCACGCTGTCCACCCCGCATGTCGAGGTCGCGGACACCGTCGGCGCTGGCGACTCCTTCTCCGGCACGTTCGCGGCGAAGATCCTCACCGGCGCAAGCCTCGAGGAAGCCCATCGTGCGGCCGTGAACACCGCCGCCTTCGTATGCACCAACGATGGCGCTTGGCCTGAGTATCCGGCGCAGATTCCGGATTATCTCGCCGAAGCAGGCATGTGACCCGCCAGACCTCTGACGACATGCTCCTCTTCACGACCGCATAACAGCCACGCGTAGCAACTATGCATGACAACCATGCGGCCCCGCACCCCAGCCCATATCCGTTCATCACTGGTATCGACTGGGGTGCATGCATTCCATATCTTCCATCACTCCAAACCACATAACCGTTACCGGTCGCGTTGCATCAAAAAGGGGAAATCATGAGCAACACAACAGCAACGGCGAAGAGCACCAATGTCAGGGCACTTATCCCTGTGATGGCCGCATTCTTCGTCATGGGCTTCGTCGACCTTGTCGGCACCGCCACGAATTATGTCAAGCCGGAATTCAACCTGTCCGACTCCCAAGCGAACCTGTTCACCTCCATGGTGTTTTTCTGGTTCCTGATCTTCTCCGTCCCCACCGGCGTGCTGATGAACAAAATCGGCCGCCGCAAGACGGTGCTCATTTCACTGGTCGTCACCGCCGTGGCCATGCTGCTGCCGGTTATCGCCTACACGGGCGCCGCCGGCACGCCACGACTGGTGCTCATGATCATCTCGTTCTCACTACTGGGCATCGGCAACACACTCATGCAGGTGTCGCTCAACCCGCTGCTCACCGTGTTCGTCAACGGCGACAAACTCGCCTCCACCCTCACCACCGGGCAGTTCGTCAAAGCGTTCGCCTCGTTCTTCGCACCGCTCATCGCCGGCTGGGGCGCATCCAAACTCGGCGCATGGTGGGCGCTGTACGTCATCTACCTGGTCATCGGCGTGATCGTCGGCATCGCCCTGGCGCTGGACAAGATCGACGAACCCGCACCCGACGCGGGGCAAACCAGTGTCGCCAGCTGCTTCAAACTGCTCGGCAACCCGATTGTGTTGCTGTGCTTCCTCGGAATCATCGCGCACGTGGGTATCGATGTCGGCATCAACGCGCAGGCGCCGCGCATCCTGATGGAACACACCGCCGTACCACTCGCCACCGCGGCGGGAGCGACCTCCGTATACTTCGCGTTCCGTACCATCGGCACGGGATTGGGCGGCATCGTGCTGCAGAAGATGGACAACAAGACCGCGTTGCGCATCTGCGGTACGATCATGGTGCTGGCTGTCGTATGCTTCGCCGTGTTCACCACGATTTCATCGAACCCGCCGCAGTGGCTGTTCTATCTGGCGGTCGCGCTGATTGGTTTCGGCAACGCGAACGTGTTCTCGCTGTGCCTGTCGCATGCGCTCAACACCCTGCCGTCCCGCCAGAACGAGGTGTCCGGCCTGATGATGATGGGCCTGATCGGCGGCGCGATCTTCCCGCCGATCATGGGTGCCGCCGCTGACGCAATCGGACAGGTCGGCTCGATTATCGTCGTGGCGGTTGGCGCCGTGTATGTGCTTGCGATTGCGCTGGCGTATGACAAGGCGCTGGAACCGGCGAAGTAGCGGTTGCGGTCACTGCTGTGGCAGCGGCCGTGTGAACGGACGGACCGCACGGCAAGGCGGGATGATTCGTTCCGATAGCTCCCGCCCGGTTGTCCAATCCGAGAGGCCTGTTGCGTGAGGATTGACTCATGCAACAGGCCCCTCGGCATTAGAGCGGGGTGGTCAGGCTTGGAGCTTGGGACGACGAGCGTGAGCGTGGCAACGTGACGGCATGACGACGTGACGGTGCGACGGCGTTGTGTGAGCCAATCCTCACACAATGGCACCCGGACACACCGAAACCAGCGTCCCGAGCAGACTCAACCCCCGTTGTGTGAGCCAATCCTCACACGATGACCGTCGGACAGGACGACACGCCGATTCCAGACTGTCACGACCGCCGGTTTGTGAGCCAATCCTCACAAATCCTGTCGCCGGGAGACGCTGCGGTTTGCATGAAACCGGCGCACGCGACGACATACGCACCCTGGCATGCCACCGCATATGTAACGAGACATGACGCGATAACGTATCAGGAACAATGAGCAATACAGGCAAGCCGGGCGACCATCGATCTGCCACCAGAACGGTCAACATGTCCATCCTGAACCACCACTTGCCGAACGGCAGACAACGCCACTGAGCAAGCGAGAAAACTCAAGCGCATCCTCGGCACGTCGAAAGATGAAACAAAGTGGTTTCCCATAGCGTAGCGTGTCGGTGCACAACCAATGCCATGCACGATGAAAAACCAGAACACACTGCAAGCGCAACCCCCGACACACGGCGTACACGCCGGTAATCCCCAAGGATCAGGCGCGGAAACCGCCAGCGAACTGAACACCGCCAAACCACAGCATGATGGAAACCACGCCAAGACGCGACAGACACGGCACGCAATGAAACGTCGCATTGCGATATTGGGATGTTGCACGCTGATTTGCGAGCATCGGCGATATCCGTAGTACCTGCCGGAGCCTATCTCGTTTTATCAGGGTTCGCCGACCGGCGATACCGCGAGTATGACCGTTGATATTCTGCGAGCCATACTCACGGGATAGGGCATACATGAACACAGATAGTGGAGATGCGTTTCGCGAGGTACTACAGATAGGCGAGATACCGTCATCACCCGGCACGGACAGACCAGAATGACGGCCAACGACCTTGGCCTCTACGCCGGCGCAACCAGCATGGGGGAACATCATCCGATCAGATGCTGCCGGCATTGTGGAGCCGATCATATTCAGCTGCGATATCGGCTCCGTTGAAATCCTCGCCGGCTTTATACCGGCGAATTTTCTCGTCACTCACCCATTTCTGCTTTGCGTCACTCCATGGGACATACCCGGTACGACGATTCACCTCCGCTTCCTTCTCGGGTGACAGCCGGACCAAATCCCCAGGCATGAAACAGAATTTATCTGAAGGATTCATATCCATGATGCTAGTAACAATTCGAGATGTTTCGCGGGATTGGCACGTTTTTGCCGGGTCTTACGCCATTGTGGATTCTTGCCCTTCCCGTCATATTCATGTCACCGACTGACATACCAGCATGCGGTGGTGCGGCTGTAAGAACGCACGACCGGCATCGTGTTACTATCTGCTAAGAGTCCGCAAGAAGAAAGAAGGGCCTGCGGCATGGATGGCGCAATACGGCTTCTGCAATCAGCGGAACCCTGCTTCGTATCCGCGGAAGATATTGCGAATCAATTCCATGGCTCGGTTCCGGACACCATCCATTTCGTCTGCCCATACTGCTCAAGGCCCGTAGATGCTTTTGCCATGCGCAACATCGTCGCCCGCCGTTCATACCAACGTGACATCCGCAACATGAAGCCTCATTCCCGTCATCATAAGAATGACGAGCGCGCCCGTCACTGCCCGTTCTACGATGGCGTTGACGCAATTACAGACTTTCATGCCGACCGGATTTCCCCGCTTCCGCTGTTCCTACGGAAATCCGCGAGCAGTTTCGTCATTGAGATCGGTATCAGATATGACCCGTCCCGTTTGGCGAGAACCTCGAACGAGCATATCGAAATCGAGGGTAAGCCTTACCCGCTCAGTGATTTTTCCCGACACAGATCGTTCAAGGTCCGTCTCGAGAATCCTTCGCTCTCATTCACGACACTGGTCAGTCTCTCAAACGATGATGTTGCCAGTGTCGGCAATATCGACGATGCGAAGCTCCTAATATTCGACGATTCGTTCGGAACGGACGGCGGCCATCGGCTCGCCCCAGGCAGCAGTCTGCATCCCGAACGCGCGTATTTCGTAGTCACACCGACGACCTACCCGCTGAATCCTCCGACAGGAGTGGACACCGGTTACGCCGGGACCATTCCCTCATCACATGGCGCACTCACCGTGTACCGCATCGCTTTCACCGCCCACGGACGCGAATGGGCGACCGTCTCGGATTGGCTGGACTCCTTCGGCTACGAGCTTGCAGCATACGAACGCAAAGCGCAATGCCTTTGGCCGCCGATTCTACAATCGTCCGGGGCGGATGAGCCGCTCTTCCGGTATTCAATCCCCATGTATTCGTCTCCCTATCAAGTCTCGGCAACCCCTGATGCCAGCCATGCCAACGTGTTACGTATCGGTCAGGATTTCCGCGATATCACGCTGATCGGATTCGACTCCCAAGCTGACAATACCGTATCGTTCGAGCATGAGACGGTCGGTCATTGTGTGTTCTTCCGTCCCGGCCCTTTGCACCACTGGTGCTCCGTCATTGACGATTTCGCCCCCGCATTAGGTCTCCGGCTCGCACAATCCCCCTATACGTCAGAGGATATCGAGCATGACCAGACTCAGGAACCTTCAACAGGCACAGACGACGAAATCCCGCCGGTACCGAAGAATTCCCGAGGCAAGATCATCGCCATCTGCCGAGTCACCAACAATCGACACGAACTGATAGCACAACAGTACACAAGCGCCGCGGCATACCTGAGAGGAGCACAGCATCGATGAGCAGACACTATGAAACCGGAGGAGATATTCATGGCTCCATCTGTATGGTTTCCCGGAAACATGCTGAAGCTCCAGAGCAGGTTACACGGCTTTTCGACTACCACAATGACCACGGCAACCGCTCTCTGCAATGGGTATATCGCCCTTCCGACCGTCACTCATCACACCGGGCAGCCGATGATCCTGACACGTTGTACAGTCCAAAACTGTTCAAATATCTGGCCGAACATCATGACATCGATTTCATATATCTGACGTGGCGTGAGAATCTCGACGAACCCAACCGACCGCGTATCGACGACACCTTCTCCACCCCAGGTGGCGATGCCCCACAGATCATCGAGATCATCGACTATGTTCACGACAATGGTCCGGAACAGCTCCGCAACGACTTGTCGCACCGAGGAATACCACACGTGGGAAATCTCGCTCCAAGAACGCTCATCGCATTCCATCATCGTGATGCCGATTCGGTGGACGCGGCGTTGTTCCTCAAATCGCAGCTACAACAGGTCGGCTCGACGCTTCGCATATGCGACAACACTCCGCTCACGGCACCGATATACACCGTCTACTATCACGATATCCAACAGATACCAAACGATGACGAGTATTCACTGCGAGGCAGGCGCTATCTGGTCGGACTGGCATCACTGCCGAAATCACACGACAAGGTGGCGGTCCGCACGCTTGAGGATTACGCGTCGAGATATATCTCGTGGTATTTCGAACGTGAGCAATCGCGCGGAACCGGGCTGCTCAACGATGCGGAGTCATTGGTGTCCGCAGCTTTCCACGCGCCGGAGCCGTTGGCAGAGTTCCTCGGCACCGAACCGGATGCCGCAGAACTTGACACGTTCAAGCGACAACTCGCGCGGATCATCGACGCTGACGATGTTCCACAGCACCTCATCGGGGAAATTCTTAAGAACGACCCCTCGTTCGCAAGCGCTTGCCGGAAATACATTTACACGGAGCTCGACGAGAGGTACGCCAAATACGAGCAAGGCAAGAAAGACCACATCGCTTTGACGCTCGCAGAGCAAGAACAGCGGCTGCATGATGTGAAATCAGCAATCGCAAACAAGGAAGCGGCGCTCGCATCCCTCGAACAGCGGCAAGCACAATACCGTCAGCAAGTGAATCATGCGAGAGAACAACTCCAGTCCATCCAACAGGAAACACAGCAGCTGAAGGAACAATCCGAGCAGACACTGGAACGTCTGTCGCAGGATGCGGCGCTGCGACTTGGATTGAAAACGGTGGTCAGCGCCGTCGCACAACCCCAGTCGCAGCCAACGAATCTTCAGTCGACCCCCGCGATGCAAGTTATTGAAACGACTGACATCCAGCGCCCTCTCCCCGATGCGCTCGCTTACAATCTGGAGATGCTCGGCGTGAGATCCATGCAGAAGGAGGTCTCGTTGCAACCGTTCGCAACATTGCTCGCACGCTGCCGCGCTGTGACCTCGTTGTTCGCCGTGGATTCAAATATCGCCATGCAAGTCGCAAATGCTTGGTCGTTCGCAATCAGCGGCATGCCTGCATACCGGATCGATGCGAGTCAGGAGCATGTCGATTCGACTTCAGTACTTGTGCTGCGATCAAGCAGTGTCCTTCCTCGATTATTGTGCTTGATGGGGTCTTGGATACCGTGGGCGAGGCGCTACTGTTTTCGCTGGCAAGACAAGATATCAAGAAGACCCTTATCTTCCCCGTAGGCGCATATGCAAATCTCTCGTTAATCGCCCCGGAAGTGTGGGAGAGCATGTTGCTTGTTCCTTCAGAACATCTGGTTGTGCTGCCTGCAGAGCCTCATCCCTTGCAACATTGTACAGAAGTCTCACCTGTCAAGCCGCCAAATTCCGCGCAAGTCATCAGTGAACTGGACAATCTTGTCGACATGCTTGCTGATGCCGTTCCTTTGAAATCGCTCGCGCATCTCGCTTCATTGCGTGCCACGACCAAAGGGCTTGGCGGCGCACACGATTGGTTGCAGTATCAATTGGCCGTTCGGACGAATGCGGCACAGGATGCTCAGCACGCACAGGCGCTTTGCGGAAGGCTCGGATCTGTCGATACGGTTCAAGCTTTGCTAGTGTCGCTGGATGGTCATCACCATGTCCGTTGATGTCATGTCCGTTGATGTATTGAGGGCTATCGCCGATGATCTGGGGATTGTTCCGCTCCCCCATGAGGATGAGCAATCGCGTTGGATGAGAACGCTGCAATCCAGCCTTCGGTTCCAAATCCAAGCGGCGTGCATCGATGATGGATACGGCGGAACGTATGGGGTGACACCGAGCCATGCCCGAGAGCGCACCGAACATTGGCTGGCAGGTGTCGAGCGGTATATGCATGGAACGACAACAATCATGCATAGAACCTCTGTCACGGATGCCATGAACGTATTGCTGTGGTCTGGAGACCTTGTGGAAGAGAACGGACTGTACCGTTGCACACGTGCCGGATGGCGTGTATTCAATCCGAGACTGCGTGCGGTCACGGGTTTCGTTGACGTCACAGATCTGCCAGCCGGCATGGTGGTCAGCGGCATGGGGATTCTTCCGGCTCATGCCGCCGGCTCTGGTTCTGCTGGTACTGAATCCGCTGATGGGCTTAATCGGGCTGACAGCAGCATAGAACCGCCTTGGGAGAATGCACAGCCGCTCGGCGATGGACAGCATATGTTGGTGCCGGATGATGTGGTTGCGGGGCTATCTCGGCAGGAGCGGGCAATCTTGGACTACTGCAGTTGGAGGGTTGAAGCGGGGTGTGTGGTGCGGTGGAAGTGAGTCTGCCCGTGTGCTGAGTTATCGAGGATATCGGAGCCAGACAATAACGGTGTCATGCACAAGCAACAAGCCGGAAATAAGAAGAAACACGATTCTATTGGCCACCTGCCCGCCGTCTTTTCATCATGCTTTTTGCTTTGCGATATTTACTGGCATTGCTCCAGCCATGAGGCATACTCGCATGTTCACTCGTCTGATGTCCATCACCTTCGTTTTTCTGAGATGCATCTCTCATGCCTGTCGAATCTACGGTTTCCGTATTGCTACGAGCTGGCCTAACCATCAGTTCGAGTCCCTCGCAGTCTTTGGGAATCCACTCTGCATTATGCACTCGGAACGCTAGATGCTGCTCGTTTCTTGCCGAATACACCATGATTGCTTTTCCCGTGCGCATCTGCCCTTCAATCCGCGCCCAAAGCTTTTCTCGTACCCTCGCCGAAACATGCCCGACAAACACGTCAGGAGCGATTTCCAACAGCCATCGTGTCAAATCACCACGCAGTCCGACCGGACAGGCAGTAAGCACAACCACTATCATCACGATCTCCCGTTGTCTTCATATCGGTGCGACTAGCAGAAACTTAAATATTTGGTGCACCGAACTCATCGTCGATTTCATCTGCATCATCGACTTCTTTACCATACGAAAAGCCAGCTCGCACTTCACCGAGTTTGTCATCCCAAAGTCCGACATGATCTTGCGTTTCAGCATCAGCATCTGAGGAGTCTGTTAGCCTATCTCCCAGTAGATATTTGATGTCATGAACAATTCGTGGCAATAATGAACCATCGTATAATGCGTCTCGCATATTCCGCCGAGTATCCGCGCCGATATCCTCACTACCTTCTGCAACAGTGCGGAATGCGACCGGTATCGATATTTCAGCTTTATACAAGTCAGCAATATCGTAAACGAATGATCGTTCATGACCGACATGGACAAATCCAAGACCAGGCGAACAACCCAAAGCAACAATGACCGCATGCGCGACACCGTACAGACAAGTATTGGCTGCCGACAATGCTTTATTTATGTCATTGCCTGCATCAAAATCGTTATGGTCGTATGTTCGTTGATCCCACTTGACTCCTGTCTCGTGAGACAACGTACGATAGACTTTTCTGATTCTGGCGCCCTCACGGCCTCGCAGTTGTTGCATGGTAAGTGCAGAAACATCTTCCCCTGGGAATCGCATCTGGTACATCATTCGTGCGACCCTGAGTCTGCTCCTCGTATTCGAGACGAGCGCCGCTTGTTTCTGCAGTAGCGCAGACGAATGTGTCAGTGGACGTCCACATGCATACATGCGAATTCCACGTTCCCCGACCCAGAGCACAGTCACACCGTTGGAGCTCAGCACCGTCATTGCCTGGTGAGTGACACGTGAACCCGGTCCGAGCATCAAGACGCTGAGAGTCGCAGCTGGAATATGGATGACACCGTTCTCATCTGTCATCGTCACAGCATTGTCTTTGCGCCCTACTGTGCAATGCTCGAAATATGCGAATGACAGACGATCTTCAGCTCGCGCAAGTTCATCGACATCTGGTGGCGGACTACCAGGAATACCATTCTTCTTGTCTTTTCGTTGTTTCGGCAACGAAGCATCAGAAGGAGAAACAGCGGAACTTGTCGTGGAAGAGCTCAAGGATGTCATCCGAGAAGTCTCCATATTCCCCGATAATTGCTTTCCCACATGTTCCTGCTCCTCTGATGTCGGCTTCTCCTCAACCATTGCAACTCCTTCGAGAGATACGATGCCGAGCTACACGATAAGCAGCTCGGCATCATTACACGCAATCAGCCATCATTCCGATGTGCCCTTCGCGGCTGACCCGACGTGAATCGGAGCGACCGTTAAAAGACCACACCCGAATCCCTTGGCTCTGCCAATTCCGTGAGTGAGTGCTTTCCGGAACAAATCCGCATTTGTGACGGTCAAGTTGCCGTCGAACTGTGCCGTGCTCAACGTCACAGTGCCATTGCCATGACGGAAACGTTCCTTCCGGCGGTTCTTGACCTGGCATTGCAAATCATCCCCGGACCCATCGATGGAGAAGCCGTACTGCTCCGCGCGGTCCGACAACCATTTCAGTTGTTGGGCAGCAGTCACCTCCCCCATGATTTTCCCAATCACAGCGGGATTTTCACTCCTGCCCAAATCATTCTTCACCTTGCGCACGGGATTCGCACGAAGTCTAAACGCCCAATGCTGGCCTAAGGCGATTCGCCCCAGCAACGGCTGGTAATCGCGCGTCTCCCATTCTGGGTGGAGCGGCCAGCCAGCCTGCTCGACCACATGAGAGAAATCGGGTTTGTCAGGGCTGACCACGTACAGCCAGATCTGATGGGACTCCTTCAGTATGTCGACACGCCACAGAATCCTTCCCTCAGAATCGTTCCTCGGCGAGCTGGGAGGGAACGCATGCTCAACGGCCGAGTGCATGCAAGCCGGGGAAGCAAGGAGCTTCTTGGCCTCCAAACGCGCGGGATTGAGCGCAATCCTTGAAATATACATACCTATACTCCTAGAAACTCATAGGGTCGTACCCATCCGGCGAGGAGAACAATGGCACCGAATCCTCATTATTCGAGATCGGCGTTGTCTCGTCGTATGGCACGGTGACTAGGCTGTGCACGACCCCTCGCACCGAATAGCGGCGGTGGACGGGATTGAAAGTGATCGGAACATCCTGTTGGAAGTACTGCGCTTCCTCGCCTTCGGCATCCCTGACCATTTCAAGTTGGATGCCTTTGGACTTCTCGAGATGGTTGCGCCGGCACATGCGGCTCTTGTACCAAGGCTGAGCATGCCAAGGCTCACGGGTCAAGGCATCCTTCACATTGTCATAGTCATTCCGAATGCCTATGACAACACGCCCGGCCGGAGGACAGGAACGCCGTCCGAGGAACAACGGCCATACAGGATTGTCGAGCGCATGCTCAAGGATCTCGAGCACTCCCCGGTCTTGTGCCGACAGAGCCACGACGAACAACGCATCAGAGATGTAATAACGGTAGGTGACAGGCATCTCCGGCAACTCACCCTTGCTTCGCGTATTCTGCTGGTACATAGTTGCATGCTCTGTCTGGTAGTCACAAACGAGGCTTCCGCGCTGATCAGCTCGCACGCCGAATTCAAGCTTCAGCAGATCGGTAATGTCATCGTCCCGCTTTCTTCCCTGAGCACATGCAAGCATCCCGATGACACCGCTTTTCGTAGGCTCCTGCCTCGTGTATCTGGAGTTGAATCGTGACGATTCCCCCCAGGCCTGGAGCGGCCCAGCCAATTGCAACAACAGAACGCTCATGGCTCACTCCTGGCTTAGTGCCTGTGGAACATCCGTCTTGAGGGCGTCCTGAAGTCCCTGCAGAGTCACGGTCTGCATATCGTCGGTGTCTTTCAGGCCGTCTTCGATGGTCATGAGATACATGTGGAGCGGCTGGTCACCATAGACGCTGTTGAACTTACCGTTCTCGTCGAGGAGCTTCTGTGCAGCGATGTGAGCGACGGATTCTGTCCCATCACTCCTCACGGGTAGTTGGAAGGCGGTGACAAGGTTGACTGGTCGGGTGCTGCGGACGGTGACGAGCACAGTGCTGGGCAATGTCTGGTTCGCGTAGGAATTGATCTTTCCCGTCGGCATCGACTCGAGAAAAGCCTTGGCGAAAGCTGCAATGGCGACCGCCGTGGACTCAGCCGCATCGGTCCCCTCAGCAGTCAGCTGCTGCTCGAGTGCTGACGCATTGACCGTTGCAAAGCGGTAGAAGGTGCTGGAGTTGAAAGCATTCGTTTCAATCATGGCAGCACCTGCATTATCTTCTGCCGCCTTGTCGTCCATCGCGGTGAAGTAATCGTATTCCGGCGTCAATTCATCCACCGAAATGGCATGTGCTACTTGGCATGATGCGTCTTGGTTGAGAGAAGGTGCGTCAGCGAGCATTCGCCCGAACAATGCGACATCAACCGCTTGTTTACCTTGGAAGGCCTTTTGAACATCCTTCTTGACGCTCTTTTTCATGTCTGCAATGCTTTGCCCATTCCTTAATGCGGCCACAGCCAAATCAGCAAGATCACTTATCGTGGTACCGCTAATGAAAAATAGTGACTTCGTGAGATACTCACCACTATCTGTATCCAGTTTCGTCACAGGTTGCGTTTTCTTGTTTTTATTTTCATTGATGGTTTCAAGAATCTCCCGAGCATATTCGGAGGATTCCTCACGATATTCCGGGGCTCTTTCGATAATTGCTTCGGAAATCAGCCGAACAACATGCATGGTGCGCACGCCTAAATCAAGCGCGGGAAGCTCACGAGTGAACTCATCGCGAATGGCATGCTTCCACGCCTGGCTCGAGACCCTAGCACGCTGCACACCGCCGAAATTGGCGGTTTTCGGGTTACCGGTATCGTCACGGTTGATGCAGCTTGGCGGAACGGGCTGGAGGGCGTGGAAATCGACATAAACAGACATGATGTACTCCTTTATGAGGTAGATGTATGAAATTGATAAGGCATTCTGTCGGTTCAACCGACTGGATTAAGCAGACTAGGCCGGTTGATTTTTCTTGGTCTTGGCCTGCTTGCGGGCAACTTCATCA
This sequence comes from Bifidobacterium boum, assembly GCF_000741535.1. Taxonomy (GTDB): domain Bacteria; phylum Actinomycetota; class Actinomycetes; order Actinomycetales; family Bifidobacteriaceae; genus Bifidobacterium; species Bifidobacterium boum. The sequence continues at coordinate 354,592 of NZ_JGYQ01000007.1, forward strand.
CTGCGTCTGGCGTGGTAGTAATCTCCGGCCCAGCGTTGCATCACCCTAGGCTTGGACTCCGGGAACTGCATCAGATAGAGATCGGATGCCAGCGAACCGTAATCCAGCACGATAGTTCGATCCGCACCGCGCATCATAGTGATAAGCGATCTGATTCCGCGAACCATTCCGGGAAAATCGGAGACCGAATCCACAACAGCCATGCGACGCGTCACGGCATTGTCGGTATCGACCCTGCGAGCGCGTTTGTTGAACTCCGCCAACTCATAGCAGGCGGCGCCGAAACGATTACCTTTCCCCTCGGCATCATCGGTTCCGCGCCAGGATGCGTGGACTCCCTCGCCTTTGGAACGCTGATGGATGGCATACAACTGCAGCGCTGTCTGGAAGGCGGTGACCGCCTGCTGCGGACCTCTGCCCAACTCACCGAGCTGGGTCTCGTCCCACCCATCGAAAAGTGCGGCAAGGAACATGTTGCCCACCTGCATCCAAGGGGATAGTATCTCGTCCTTCCGTAGTGTTGATAGAGCTGCAAGAGCGTCATGGTATGCGGCTCCTGCTCGGCTCAGGTACAGGCTCTGCAATTCCCCGACCTTCGCATCCGTGTAGCGGGCGACGGCACGGGCAACAGTATCGGAGCCATAGGTTCCAGTGGTATGAACCATATCAGTCCTCCTTTGTCGCGTCTGTTGATTGGAAATCCGTCAGCTTGCCAAGACCAAATTCCTCGTTGGCGAAATACCCGAGAAGCTTGACGTATAGGTCGCCGACAGCGATTTCGGAGCCTCCAACCTTACGCTTGGCAATCCAAGATCCTCCCGTGCCCTGGAAGTAGTGCTCCGCCAGCCTGATAAGCAGCCGATGGGCCTCGTCGCGCCATTGGGTTTCCAATGCCTCGGCATTGTCGTCCGCGATGGTGCGAAGATAGTTCCGGCACAGGGCATCGAGCGCGTAGTAGGCTTCCGCGCGAATGCTCGCAGAGAAAGCCTCGTAACGATTGAGCGTAGTCTTGTTGCGAGCAAGTCCATGTACCCGAGTGACGCTATTAGCCAATTCATTCACGCAGTTCTCGATGCGTTTTAAAACGTCCAACACCACGGATAGTGCGGACACATCGTCTCTGCGTACCAACGCCTTGTTAAGGTCGAGCTGTTCGTCAACGCTGTCTTCATACACACTGTTCTGGGTGCCGTAGGTCATGCCCTGGGCATGGATTGCGACGATTTGCGGAAGGAAGGAATCCGAAAAGTCATCGTCCTCCTCATCGTCATCATTCATCATGAGTTCGTTCACCCACGTCAGAACACCTGCTCGGGCTTGGCCTGAGGCCTCGGAATTCGGAAACGGAAGGACGGATGCCAGGCCTCGCCACAGCGCTTTCTTCGGATCATGCGTCTTCGGAACACGCGTTCCTTCGGGAATTCCCAAGGACTCGCCTTGTTTCTTGCTTGCGAGCCTCCACAAGGTCATGGTCTCGAACCTTGCCATGTCATTGGGATCCGGCTGCGCCCCGTATCCGATGACGACGCCGGTCACGGCATTCCCATCATCGGAAGGAATCAAGCGCACTCGACGCGATGTGAAGGTGAACAGATCCGCAGGGCCAGTCAGTCGCCTTCTGTCCATAGAAGAGATCGCTTCCCTCTCCCAAACCGGCGCATCGCCGACAAGAGCAAGGAACGGTACCTCGCCACTCTCAACATACATGACCCAATTCATCATGAGTGTCTCGAAGAGATTGGCTCGTTCCAGATATATGCCTCCGCAGAGTCCCAGCGCCCCAGTCGAAATCTGGCCCTTGGGAGCATATTCCCTGCCGCTCCTCGCTGTCGTGCTTCCAGCAAGCGGAGTTTTGATACCTGCACAGTCGTATGCCTGAATAGCGAGCAGCCATACCGCCGCCTCGGGGCAAGAGAGGGATTCCACGGAGCCTTTGGAACGGAGAGAGAAAAGAAACTTGTTGTCATTATCAGGCAAATCAATAACTATCCTCCCGATGTCATCGACATCATCACTGTTTTTGCCTTGATAAGAAAGACCCGCCTCCTGCATGAATGGTTTGTCACCGCCAATCAGGTAGAAACGGTCATGAACACGTTGCAGGTATGAACCAATGACAGATACATCGAAGTGACCCGTCTTCCAAATCTTCCCCCAGACATGTTTCGTTTCCCCATGCTTGATACCTTCACGCTGATAGCAACGGTACAACACCGCAAGCATGAATCTTAGAATCAAGATAATACCTTGCGAAAACTCGGGGACGATGCGTCGGATATCCGACGCATCCTCGAATGCCTTCTGTAAGGAAACCTTTCTCTTGGTGCCGTCGGAATATTCCACGTCGATCCAATCTTCGTCGATGAGATTGAATTGTGGTTGAGGAACCATCTGTACCTCCTTTCGATGGCAATAACAATATCACATTATCAATACGACACAGATATTTATTTTATTAACTTATCATGTTCTCTTTGTTTCACCGTTTTCAACGCTAAGCCCCGTTTCTCGGGAATACCACACATGCTTACCTGTCAATGTGCTGCCGAATGCATCATCGCCCTCTTGATCCATCACCAACAGCAATCTTCCTCCGAGCCACGCAGAGTCTTGCCAGTTTCTTACATACTCCTCACAGCGATTCTCAAGCTCGCCGATGAGCGTATCCACATCGGAACAGACGGAAAGCGGAAGTCTAACGGCACATTGAATGAGTTTGACGGACACATCGTCAGGAGGCACCTCTCCTGTCGGAAGTTCCCGTCCTTCCATAACCCACGGCAGCAAGGCAAGATGATCACCACACCGGCGAACAAGCAGGACCTCCACGGTATCGTGAGTGTCACGCACCGTCATCTGCCCTTTCTCCTCCTCGTTATTCGCAGCGTCGCCTTTCTGGACAGCGTCCCCATCTTCCCACGGCTCACCGCTGGAATTCTGTATCACAGGGTCGTGCAGAAGATACCCCTGCGCCTTAGCCTCTTTGCTCCCAATCGTCCTACGCCGTTCGTTACAATCCTTCAGATACTCCTCGCGCCATGATTGAGGAACATGTAATTCCTCGATGCGAGTCGTATCATCATCTTCGTAGGCACTCCTTACCAACGGAGCAATGTCATCTGGCAGATGCACCGTCGAATGCGCTGAAACCCCGTAATACCCCAATGTTTCCAGCGCTTCCTTGAGACTTGCCTGTTCATACACCATCGTGAGCACCTTAGGAAAAACGGGACCCGTCTCACCCCATCGATCGATTCCACGGATATAGCATCGGGCGATACGCAATCGCTCCGGCCTGTCACATTCCCCATCCCCGCGATGATGGCGATGAACCCTACCCAGACGCTGCATCACCAAATCGATAGGAGCGATGTCGGTGACAAGAACGTCGAAATCAATGTCAAGCGATTGCTCAAGCACCTGGGTTCCGACGACGATATACTTCCCCGGGCGCTCACCGTTTGCCCTCGTTGCCTTCGGCCCAAGCTTCTGCCTTAAACCGGCCTCATTATTCATCCTGTCACAATCGACAAAGCGAGAGTGCGACAGCGTCACGCATTCCTTGCCAAACACCCCTTTTAGAGCTTCATACATGTTCTGTGCCCTGCCGACAGTATCACAGATGACTCCGGCGCAGCCGCCATCCGCCAAACGTTCCCGCAAAGTCCGAACAGTTGCGGAAACATCATCATCGATGACAGCGCATTCAACCGCCGTCTTCCTGCCCGATGGGTCGGCTGTACACGATTGCACCGTCAACCCATCCGTATACGTAATAACGGGGTATGCGTTCTTGTCCAATACCGGCAGATTATCCATCTGGCTGTCGGAACACGCTGCTCCCCGGAGATATGCCGACGCTAAAGTATTTCTCAACTTGTCGGACAGCGTAGCAGACAACAAAATGACCGGCGCATGACAACCGCCCAGCCATTCCAACGCACGCTGGAGATACTGCTGCATGTAAGCATCATAGGCATGGCATTCGTCAATAATCACAACCTTGTTCGCCAGCCCCAATTGCCGCAACATGACATGTTTCATGCGCAAAGCCGCCATGAGCACCTGATCGACAGTACAGACGAGGAAGTTCGCAAGTACGCCCCTCTTCCTCCCCGAAAACCAATCGTTGACAACCGCCTGCTGCGTAGCATTTATCGCTGCGCCTCCTGTACCGACTGCATTATTATCCAAGTCCATACCGATGTCTTGGAAACGATTGGCTCGCATCATTTCTGCGTAGGTTTTGTTCAGCCAAGCCTTTCCGTGGGCCAGGAACATGGTGCGTTCGTTCGCTGACGATTCCGTGTCTTGTCCGAGTCTGTTGACCCAAGCATTGACTCGTTCGAACATAGCGTCAGTGGTCGCCATGGTCGGCAGTGCCACGCAGACGCCTCCGCGCTCCGCCTTATGAGCAAAAATCTCGGCAACCGCGAGCGCCGCCTCCGTTTTCCCTTCGCCCATGGGAGCCTCGATGATCATGATACCAGGATCTTTCACATTGCGCGCTATGTCTGTTGCAATTCTTTGGACAGGTCGCGGCTGGGCATGCGCCGGGAAACTGAAACGCTCCGCGAACAGTTCCTCGTCGGTCTGTGGCATCGCGTTCTCTTTCCACGATGGCGGCAAGTCGAGTTTCCTCCACGCCCTGTCCGCACGCTTCCGCAATCCTTCTGAAGTTTCAATGAACGAACATTCGTACAACAGTGCGGCCCCTCTGTCCGAATCTTCGTCGCAGTCATATGGCCGCGCGGGAATGAGCGGGAAATACAATGTGTTGCTCGCAATCCAATCCGACATGATCACGATGCCGGTAATCAGGGACTGGCTCTCCGTGCTGAGAAGTGTAGTCGGCTCGTCATGGATATGAAGGTCACGCAAGTAATTCAGGTCATCATCGTCAAGATGTGCTAGGGTCCGCACGTAATCAATCAGCTCAAATTGGACAGACTGCCACGCCTTATTCTTGGCGTTGTCTTTGTTGAACTTCCCGGCTTTACCGGGATTACTGTTGTAGAAGCCACAACGGATATCCCATCTCTTGACTTGCTTGAGCGATCCATCAGTCTGCGCCCTCGGCGTATGGGGAATCGGGATCTTCCCATGATGGGCTGCAAGGATTCCTCCTAAGAAACGTGCCTTTTTTAGCTTCCAACCGTATTTCGACAGGTAATCGACCAGCAATCTATCTCCGATGACAGGATGCCCCAGCCACTGCTCGCCCTTGGATTGAACCCGTGAATCACCAATGAAGGGAAGTCCCGTATCCCGCAACTTCCACATCAGGTTCTCCTCTTCGCCACTTCCCCATGTCTGGGACTGGAACTCCGGTGACGCTTTACCGAGGTCATGGATTCCTGCGAGGAACGTCACCAGACTTCGAGCAAGGCGTGCATCGCCATTGCAGTCCGCGATGATGATGTCTTTCGTTCCCTGGGGCATCCACCCATCCCAAAGATGTTCGCAGGTATACAGAGAATCTGTCATATGCACATACAGCGGGAGCCACAGAGGCCCGGCGATTCCGTCGGATTGTCCTCGATCGCTTTTTGCCCACAACGATGCGGCTACAGCACTCACACCTTGCATATTCACGCCCCCCAATCAACCGTGATCGGTAATTTTCAAGCTTCTGCGCTACATCAAAGAATGATAGCCATGCGCATAGACTGTCGGAAACGACCAGTGACACGCGACACCATCAACACTCTCGGCACCAATTGATTTCCTGGCATACCCTTCATCGACCACATTTCGAGGTATGGCGACAAGACCATGACGAATGAGGCCATATAATAGATGGGTCACTGTTCCCGATATTCATCGGGATGATCCCATGATCAGTTACTATGAGCAATGTTCCCCGCACTTGGCGGGGTGTATTTTGCCTCGCCAACAATAAGATTTCCACAGACAGCTCCAATATTTCGGACGCATTCAAATCGGAATATCACTAAGACGTTCTTCAAACGTCGAAGATGGCACTCGCATCGATTCATTAACCGAAGGCTAACACACTATGCCCATGATGTCTTAACTTCGCAAACTATGACATACATGAAAACACGCGACAACGTCAGACATTCCACGTATTTCACCGGTCTCCCAGCCAAGATCTTGTCGTGATGCATCTGCCGCGGTAGGCCCTCTCCATAAGTTCTGCCCCTTCCCACAGGAAAAGGAAACTTACCGGAATCTTCAGCGCCATGCGGCGCGACGGTGGTGGCTGATGGATTCGAACCAGCAAGCAAGGCATCATGTATCCGGCTTAAAACCGAACGTCCTCAACCACTCAGACAAACTTATCGAAGTGGGCACGGGAGTCGGCTCGCTTGCACGCGTTGCAGACCATTGCCTGACCAATCGGCCAACTTGCTGGAAATGGCGATACCGTCACCAGTAGCCCGCCGATGACGTACGCCACTACACGTTTGAAAGCCGACAATCTGCGGAGATACCCTATTAATTCATCATCCGGCATGCCAGTGTTGGAGGAATTATCGGATACGACGCGAACCGCATCCCGTTTCTTCAACGTGTTCTTTATGTAGCCGTCCGCCGCGTCCTTGCTTGAACGCTCTTGAAGCGATTTCAGCTCGATATCATTCTCCAGATTCTTAAGGCCTTTGCCAACCAGTCAGACCATTGTCGTCCTTTCTTCCACATGACCAATCCGGAAAACGCAACGTCGGAAGCAAAAAGTTCCCGTCGCACCTACCGGCGGGAACTTCCCTCAATCCTAACCAATTTTGGACATCATCAGCAAGATGAAAACATGCATCTTAACTCGTGAACACCGTGTCCGCCGATGCCAGCACCAGCATGCCCGTCGGACTGACGCCGACGCCCATCACGTAATCATTCCCGTATACATGGAGAATACGGTTTCCGGGCACCCACTCGCATTGTTATTGAAATCATCCCCGCATGCGCGGGGAACACATCTCCACGAAGTACCCCACGATCGACAACCCGGGATCATCCCCGCATGCGCGGGGAACACCCAGCGCCGACGGGCTGACCAAGACCGTGTACACGGGATCATCCCCGCATGCGCGGGGAACACCATACGCTCGACCGGAACGCCGACCGCAACCAGGGATCATCCCCGCATGCGCGGGGAACACAGGACGGAATCGCGTCGCGCTATATCACGTCCGGGATCATCCCCGCATGCGCGGGGAACACGTCCGCGTAGACCTTGCCGTACACGCCCCAAAGGGATCATCCCCGCATGCGCGGGGAACACTGGTTGGTGCTGACGGACGGTGCTTGCGTTGGGGGATCATCCCCGCATGCGCGGGAAACACGCGTTCCTCGTTAGGCCATGACCAGTGATTGAGGGATCATCCCCGCATGCGCGGGGAACACTTGGTCGCGGTCGATTTCCTCGGAGTATGACCCGGGATCATCCCCGCATGCGCGGGGAACACTCAATGGCAGTGAGAGGGGTAACAATGGCTATGGGATCATCCCCGCATGCGCGGGGAACACACCTGAGTCGCTGAAGCTCACTCACGTTGATCAGGATCATCCCCGCATGCGCGGGGAACACGACGTGAAGCATATTCGCCCCGCCGATTCGTAGGGATCATCCCCGCATGCGCGGGGAACACACGGCACACCATACGCGCACGTCGGACGAGACGGGATCATCCCCGCATGCGCGGGGAACACCTTCACCGACTCGTTCCCGCAGTCCTGCGCCTGGGATCATCCCCGCATGCGCGGGGAACACGATTGATGTCATGGTTCAACAGCCTCTCAGATGGGATCATCCCCGCATGCGCGGGGAACACAGTTACTCAATGTACATATAGATACTCTTTTGGGGATCATCCCCGCATGCGCGGGGAACACGGTGCGGGTCTGGCGTGACCCCACCCAGGCGGGGGATCATCCCCGCATGCGCGGGGAACACTTTTTGGACTGCGGTCGAGTATGCGCTCACACAGGATCATCCCCGCATGCGCGGGGAACACCGTCCGGTAGATGTGGTCGATGTCGAGTCGCGCGGATCATCCCCGCATGCGCGGGGAACACGGTGGCGCGCAGGAGGTAGCGTGCGGCCTTCTGGGATCATCCCCGCACGCGCGGGGAACACACAACAAACTGATACACAATCCGATACTAAAAGGGATCATCCCCGCATGCGCGGGGAACACCGGGCAGTTGGATGCGGGCGAGCGTGTGGAGTGGGATCATCCCCGCATGCGCGGGGAACACGAATCGGCGCGGATGCCGGTCGCATCGGTCGTGGGATCATCCCCGCATGCGCGGGGAACACGCAAATGCCGGTGGGATGTTGCTGTGCATGTCGGGATCATCCCCGCATGCGCGGGGAACACAATTAGCTTTGTCACAGCGTCGGATACCTTGCGGGATCATCCCCGCATGCGCGGGGAACACGCGATCTACGGCAAGGTGTTGAAGGGCGGGGAGGGATCATCCCCGCATGCGCGGGGAACACAGTGACCGAACGTCGACGATTTTAAATCTCTCGGGATCATCCCCGCATGCGCGGGGAACACAACGTGACCGTCATGCTGTTCCTTGTAGAGTCGGGATCATCCCCGCATGCGCGGGGAACACGGCAAGGCGATACTGTGCGACGTCCTGCACTGGGGATCATCCCCGCATGCGCGGGGAACACAGGAACTGTTTTATGCGCGACGCGATGTGCAGGGGATCATCCCCGCATGCGCGGGGAACACTGGCAATCAAACGACGTAATTGAACCGGAAAAGGGATCATCCCCGCATGCGCGGGGAACACTCCGAAACCACGATAGTATCCCGGAAGTCGATGGGATCATCCCCGCATGCGCGGGGAACACGCATTTATTGGGGCGTGCAGCGTAATCTGCCGGGGATCATCCCCGCATGCGCGGGGAACACGTGTTCGGTTCCGCGATGGGCGGGTCCATGCCGGGATCATCCCCGCATGCGCGGGGAACACTTGGAGGTAATGGGTGATGGATGATAATAGGGGGGATCATCCCCGCATGCGCGGGGAACACTAATGTGTATGGTTTTTTTGACGCTCTGTGGAGGGATCATCCCCGCATGCGCGGGGAACACCCGGCCACGTCTCGCGTACCCTGCACTGTATTGGGATCATCCCCGCATGCGCGGGGAACACTGGATGGTATTCATTGTTGCAATAGCAATATGGGGATCATCCCCGCATGCGCGGGGAACACCCACGCAGTTTATAGTATCACGACTCACTCTCGGGATCATCCCCGCATGCGCGGGGAACACCCGCCGCCGCGCCGGTCGCATTTATCCGCACCGGGATCATCCCCGCATGCGCGGGGAACACCCCTCTGACGGTGGAATCAACACTAAAGTTGCGGGATCATCCCCGCATGCGCGGGGAACACATCGTGTTCATGTTCTCCGCTTGGCGCATCTCGGGATCATCCCCGCATGCGCGGGGAACACTCGGAACTCAATCCGACACCGACCATGAGCATGGGATCATCCCCGCATGCGCGGGGAACACTTTTTACAATTTTAAATATGAAGTGCACAGAAGGGATCATCCCCGCATGCGCGGGGAACACGTTCTCCTTCCACACTTTCGCCCGCTCCCCGTGGGATCATCCCCGCATGCGCGGGGAACACCCTATGAGTGTGTGCAAGGGTTCCGGCTTGGAGGGATCATCCCCGCATGCGCGGGGAACACTTCGACGCGCTGACCGACAAGGGTGAGAAGGCGGGATCATCCCCGCATGCGCGGGGAACACAGACGCAACGCGGTGAACGTGTGGCCGTCCAGGGGATCATCCCCGCATGCGCGGGGAACACGAGTGCCGCTGGTATTCGTCCGACGGCAAGACGGGATCATCCCCGCATGCGCGGGGAACACACAGGCGGCCGACCGCCCAACGCTCCGTATCCGGGATCATCCCCGCATGCGCGGGGAACACCAGGTCAACCGCAAGACCTGCACGACATGGTTGGGATCATCCCCGCATGCGCGGGGAACACGCCGCCCCGCAGAGCATCAACGGCGTCGACCCGGGATCATCCCCGCATGCGCGGGGAACACAGCCATTGGACGTGACTGGGGCGGAGCCGCCGGGGATCATCCCCGCATGCGCGGGGAACACGAATTCAATGGCTTGCTAAGGCGTTCGACAGCGGGATCATCCCCGCATGCGCGGGGAACACTGGTATGAAGCCGGATACGAGAACACCAACCCGGGATCATCCCCGCATGCGCGGGGAACACTTTCGAGAGCTATCTCACCGACGAACTGAACAAGGATCATCCCCGCATGCGCGGGGAACACACGGTATGCAGGTTGTCAGATTTCAACGAATTGGGATCATCCCCGCATGCGCGGGGAACACTATGACACGGCGGTCGAAGGATTCTACGAATCGGGATCATCCCCGCATGCGCGGGGAACACAAAACCCAACCGCGCTTAGCATCGGTGCCACTGGGATCATCCCCGCATGCGCGGGGAACACGAAAATTCGACTTCAAGAAGTATGTTGATGCGGGGATCATCCCCGCATGCGCGGGGAACACTCAGCGTTCTCGAGCTGGACCGTGGCGTATTCGGGATCATCCCCGCATGCGCGGGGAACACATCGGTCTATCGCGTCCTTCCTATCCTTCCCGGGGATCATCCCCGCATGCGCGGGGAACACCCGCCCGCGTGCCCCGCAACACACGACGCATCGCGGGATCATCCCCGCATGCGCGGGGAACACCCGACGCAAACCAACATTGCCATCCATCAGCCGGGATCATCCCCGCATGCGCGGGGAACACCCACGACACCGTGTAACCCGTCATCGGATCATGGGATCATCCCCGCATGCGCGGGGAACACTCTTGCCACCACCATTCAGACTATTCTTCGGCGGGATCATCCCCGCATGCGCGGGGAACACTGCACAGGTAATGCCATCAAGTACTTGTGGCGGGGATCATCCCCGCATGCGCGGGGAACACTAAGAGCCGACCACGTGCGCAACGTTGTCGTTGGGATCATCCCCGCATGCGCGGGGAACACGGGCGCAAATACTGGATGCACGTCATGCTGACAGGATCATCCCCGCATGCGCGGGGAACACCCTATGGTGGCGCGAAGTCTTTCGGCAAGGCGGGGATCATCCCCGCATGCGCGGGGAACACCCGAAAATCATGTGGATGTAGTCCGCGTGAGCGGGATCATCCCCGCATGCGCGGGGAACACTGATAAAAAGACGTGAGATTATCATTCAGCCGGGGATCATCCCCGCATGCGCGGGGAACACCACGCTTGCAGACTATCGTCGGCGGCAAGCGTGGGATCATCCCCGCATGCGCGGGGAACACGCAGGTGAAATTGAACCAACTTACCTACGAGAGGGATCATCCCCGCATGCGCGGGGAACACCATGATGTCGGTCTCCATCTGAGAGACCGCCCGGGATCATCCCCGCATGCGCGGGGAACACCCAATCAGAAGGTAGCGGGATTGCCGCGTTAGGGGATCATCCCCGCATGCGCGGGGAACACAAAGAATTGCCAACCAAGGAAGGAATAGAACTGGGATCATCCCCGCATGCGCGGGGAACACTAATGACCGGCTGCACTCCTGGGTGTTCGGGCGGGATCATCCCCGCATGCGCGGGGAACACTCGTCGAAGCTGTCATAATCGAGGGCGAGGGCGGGATCATCCCCGCATGCGCGGGGAACACTTGATGCTTGCCGCCGGCGCGTTGAGCGTCATGGGATCATCCCCGCATGCGCGGGGAACACGTGAACAAGGCGCTCGACTCGCAGCTTGGCACGGGATCATCCCCGCATGCGCGGGGAACACCGACAAGACCAGACCGCGACCGGCGCACGGCGGGGATCATCCCCGCATGCGCGGGGAACACTACGGCGACATCCCCGTCACCCTCAAGCCGGTGGGATCATCCCCGCATGCGCGGGGAACACTGATTTACCATTTTCTTTTCTCTCTTTCATATGGGATCATCCCCGCATGCGCGGGGAACACACTCATAAAGATACTCGTACTGGACTCAAAAAGGGATCATCCCCGCATGCGCGGGGAACACCATCTTGCGCTGGAAACCGCGCTTGGTGGTCTGGGATCATCCCCGCATGCGCGGGGAACACATCTCGCTGCATCTCATATCGAATAGACGTTAGGGATCATCCCCGCATGCGCGGGGAACACACCTTGAGGACTGCGCGGAGGATGTCATCGCGGGGATCATCCCCGCATGCGCGGGGAACACCCCACTCACTGCCGCATCATACGTGGACGCGAGGGATCATCCCCGCATGCGCGGGGAACACACCTCGTCGCAGCGCACAACCTGGATTTTATGGGGATCATCCCCGCATGCGCGGGGAACACAGCATCACGACGGACAAGGTCGCCGCCGGGCAAGGATCATCCCCGCATGCGCGGGGAACACTATGAGTCATTTAGTGCTTTTATTGCAACGCAGGGATCATCCCCGCATGCGCGGGGAACACATTTCACTCATTTCAGAGTCCTTTCAGATTTGGGGATCATCCCCGCATGCGCGGGGAACACCTCTTGACTGACGCGACGACACTATTCCACACGGGATCATCCCCGCATGCGCGGGGAACACATCTCTGTCGTCGGCTGCCAGCCCGTGAAGCCGGGATCATCCCCGCATGCGCGGGGAACACTCCCAATAGGTGAGATGGAGGACGTCCTTGCCGGGATCATCCCCGCATGCGCGGGGAACACTGTGTCGTTTTGCGAAATGCCCTATACTTAGAGGGATCATCCCCGCATGCGCGGGGAACACTTTGTCCAACAGAGCCGACGTGATAGTGATATGGGATCATCCCCGCATGCGCGGGGAACACATGTCATGCTCCGATACCATGATGCCCATTCTGGGATCATCCCCGCATGCGCGGGGAACACCGGTAGCATGTTGGCTCGTTGTTGCTGCTGAGGGGATCATCCCCGCATGCGCGGGGAACACGATTATACAGCGGCAATCAGACTTGCAGGTGAGGGATCATCCCCGCATGCGCGGGGAACACCGACCTGTACTGCGATCGCATCGGCGTGTCACGGGATCATCCCCGCATGCGCGGGGAACACTCCAGTCATGCTCCTTGCAATGCTCGAGCATGGGGATCATCCCCGCATGCGCGGGGAACACCTTACGGAGTGTGGGAAGTCGTGTCCTGAGTCGGGATCATCCCCGCATGCGCGGGGAACACCCTGTCGCGTTGAACATGTCGCCGAGCTGACTGGGATCATCCCCGCATGCGCGGGGAACACGTGGTGGAGCGCGTATCCGCTGCCATCACCCGGGGATCATCCCCGCATGCGCGGGGAACACTCGGCGGCCGCGCGCGGCATACCGGTGCCGACGGGATCATCCCCGCATGCGCGGGGAACACACCGGCCACAACTGGCGTCCCGCGTTCAACCTGGGATCATCCCCGCATGCGCGGGGAACACGCCTTGATGTTGTTGATTCCCGTGCTGATGGCGGGATCATCCCCGCATGCGCGGGGAACACTTCTGTCATCATGTTCGGTGCGCGTGAGAAGGGGGATCATCCCCGCATGCGCGGGGAACACGTGCCTTCGCCTTTGCCAAGCCCGATAAGATGGGGATCATCCCCGCATGCGCGGGGAACACCCAGTGTCAATGCCGGAAACAAGCCTCGGCGTGGGATCATCCCCGCATGCGCGGGGAACACTGCGCGAATGACATCGGCAGGGCCACCGGCCGGGGATCATCCCCGCATGCGCGGGGAACACGTCCGGGCTCGCATCCAAAGTCGGCGGGGCACGGGATCATCCCCGCATGCGCGGGGAACACTTTCTGGGTTATTGGTTGACTTGTCGTGTGCAGGGATCATCCCCGCATGCGCGGGGAACACCTTGACTGTCGCCTGACCGGCAGCCCCGCATGGGGATCATCCCCGCATGCGCGGGGAACACGTCGTGGCACCGCTGTTCTCGATCAGCCTACCGGGATCATCCCCGCATGCGCGGGGAACACATTCGAACCCCCAGACACTCCACCACAAAAACGGGATCATCCCCGCATGCGCGGGGAACACCGTATCCTCGAACGCCTCGCTGACGTACACGTGGGATCATCCCCGCATGCGCGGGGAACACGTCACCGCCGGCCATGTGAGTCCCGCACACTCGGGATCATCCCCGCATGCGCGGGGAACACTCGGACAGTCTCGACATGCCGTTCGACATGCCGGGATCATCCCCGCATGCGCGGGGAACACTTGCGCGACATACTGGCGACCGTCAACGACAAGGGATCATCCCCGCATGCGCGGGGAACACGCCGCTGAGAAAAGCGCGGAAAGCACGGCGCAAGGATCATCCCCGCATGCGCGGGGAACACGGCCGTTATCGGAATGGGCGAAGGGTCAGGCAGGGATCATCCCCGCATGCGCGGGGAACACATCGCGATGGGTGAACCGCCGTTCGACGGCGAGGGATCATCCCCGCATGCGCGGGGAACACTATCAATACTTGCACGTTTACCGGGCGTTTGGGGGATCATCCCCGCATGCGCGGGGAACACTCCCGTGTGCTGGGACGGTTACGGCTACCGGCGGGATCATCCCCGCATGCGCGGGGAACACGCGGACCCGGACACTGGCAGGAACACGTACCTGGGATCATCCCCGCATGCGCGGGGAACACTGGCGGCATGTCACATCACCAGCCACATGAGCGGGATCATCCCCGCATGCGCGGGGAACACAATATCAGCGATTACGCTGAGCCGGTCGCTCCGGGATCATCCCCGCATGCGCGGGGAACACTACTCGGCGAACGCCGGGGCGTGGATCCGCACGGGATCATCCCCGCATGCGCGGGGAACACTGTGGGGCAATTGGTCTTGATCCTGCTGTGACGGGATCATCCCCGCATGCGCGGGGAACACAACACGCGCGGCCGGCGTCGTGGCTGCGCGATGGGATCATCCCCGCATGCGCGGGGAACACGAGTCCATTGCGGCCCACCCTGATATGAGCGCGGGATCATCCCCGCATGCGCGGGGAACACTCACCGGCGGACGCAATCGCCTCAGTGCCCTGGGGATCATCCCCGCATGCGCGGGGAACACGCCGGGCCGGTCTACGGTGGCGGGTATCCATGGGGATCATCCCCGCATGCGCGGGGAACACCTTGTCTGGCGCGGGCAGTGTGACGCTGCCCGGGGATCATCCCCGCATGCGCGGGGAACACCGATAATGACGGTGTGGCTTTCGTCGCACTGAGGGATCATCCCCGCATGCGCGGGGAACACCACGTATCACGATCTGCGGCATACTGCGGCGAGGGATCATCCCCGCATGCGCGGGGAACACTCAGGCGTGCACGACACGCCCATCGCCAACGCGGGATCATCCCCGCATGCGCGGGGAACACTCAGTCAGAGTCATTGCATTGTTATTGTTGTTGGGATCATCCCCGCATGCGCGGGGAACACGCCTGCCCGATCTAACGTACAATGATGTCGTCGGGATCATCCCCGCATGCGCGGGGAACACAGCGGCGTGAAAATGCACACCGACTACCGTGCGGGATCATCCCCGCATGCGCGGGGAACACCGAATGAGCCACGATGACATGCGGCAGGTGACGGGATCATCCCCGCATGCGCGGGGAACACGTCTGGATGGTGCCGCCGGTGATGGTGACGCCGGGATCATCCCCGCATGCGCGGGGAACACGAAGGCGACAAGAAGTCAGCGTCCGACGCGACGGGATCATCCCCGCATGCGCGGGGAACACGACGCCTGCCCAGGCATGAGTGACTTGGATTGGGGATCATCCCCGCATGCGCGGGGAACACGTCGGCTGTCTGTTTGGCGGCCTGGTCGAGTTGGGATCATCCCCGCATGCGCGGGGAACACTGGTGGACGAGACGATGGACAAGGCGCAGGATGGGATCATCCCCGCATGCGCGGGGAACACGGACAAGCGCAAGACGGCCGCGGTGCTCGTCCGGGATCATCCCCGCATGCGCGGGGAACACTCAGCGACGCCCAATCGAGATGCGGGTCAGATAGGATCATCCCCGCATGCGCGGGGAACACGCTCTCGCCCCTGATGTGCGGCGTGTCCTTTGGGGATCATCCCCGCATGCGCGGGGAACACGCACGTATGCGGAAGGCGAGCCGGACAATTCGGGGATCATCCCCGCATGCGCGGGGAACACGGACACGCTGGTCAGCAACGCGAACCGTGACCGGGATCATCCCCGCATGCGCGGGGAACACACATTTCTTGGTGGTTCCAGCCCGCAAGCGCCGGGATCATCCCCGCATGCGCGGGGAACACGTTAGGGTGGCTGGCTTGGTGCCTTGTCTTGCGGGATCATCCCCGCATGCGCGGGGAACACACTATGAAAAGTGCAGATTCCCGCCGATCATTATATCATCATTCATCTTTTTTATTTACTTTCCTTTTTCTAGAGGCAAGCATGGCATCTCAATTACGGTTGTGGTCAGAACAAGAATTGCAAGCACAGATAGGATATAAACAACAAGCCTTTACAAGCGCAGGGAATCCACCAGATTGTGGTCGCAGTCGACTACAATCCCGTCCGTTGCCAATCGTATATTTACACGCTGTCTGGGCAGTTCAACAAGAACAAGTCAAAATCACACACCCGTACCGTATGACGGATGCGAAAGCCAGCAACGGGCAGGCGTAGAAGATTGTTATTAACCACGCGCGTCTGCTGCCAAGCAGCACGTGCCATTCACGTACAAGTGGTACGTGTCGCGCGAACAATAAAGCACTGGCAGCACTGACATAGTTCCGGCAATATAAACCTTTATATCCATCTGCCATGCGATGGAATCAAACAACATACGTGCAAAGATTACATGAACTGCAGATTCCCATTCCGAAGCGCATGACAATTTACAGGCTACCCGCAGCAGGTGAAATTGCGCCGCGAGCCCGAACGCCTAGAACAGGATGCTGCGATCAGCAGCTAGTCACATTCAAGTGTACTGACACGTAGTTTAAGTGCAACACCTACAAACTAAGCCACTAATTGACAGGTCCAGGGAAACAATCACCACCATCATCGGCAAGAATGAGCGGCGCATAGGACATTGGCAATGAATCTGCACATATCCGACCGACGAGTCGACGGACACGCTCACATATGATTTTACAATGTCACACATGAAAACTGAAAATATGTCCTTACGCTGGTGCTAGCGAAAGCTGCTTTCTTTATAATGCGGGACACCAAATAATCCCCTCGATATTAATTCCGCCTGTTTTGAAAATAACTGACCATCGCGGATATTGGCGAACAACCCCTACTCCCCCAGCACCTCCGCCGTGTCCACCACCAGCGTTACCGGCCCGTCATTGACCAACGACACTCGCATGTGTGCGCCGAATCGGCCTTCTTTTACGGTGAGTCCTTGCGCCCGCAACGCATCATTGAAGGCGAGCCACACACGTTTGGCGTGTTCAGGTTCGCCGGCTGCGATGAAGCTCGGCCTGTTGCCTTTGCGGATGTTGCCGTACAACGTGAACTGCGAAATGGAGAGGATGTCGCCGTTATGCTGCGTAATCGACTCGTTCATGCGCCCGTCGGCATCCTCGAACACCCGCAGTCTGGCGATTTTGCCTGCCAGCCAGTCGATTTCCCTCTGCCCGTCCGTATCCGCGACCCCGACAAGCAGCACATAGCCTGTGCCGATGGTTTGCTTCTCAAACGTTGGGTCGACGCTGTTTGTAGCAGGGTCGATCACGTCAACGCTGGCTTCGCTTACACGCTGTAACACGATTCTCATACCGTCACTCTATCGCAGGATTATGGCGGGAGATTGCACAGGCACTTCCCGGGCATCCGTCGCAGGATTCCAGACACTTCCCTGGCATCCGCCGCTCGGTTTCACGGATTCCATCGTGCGCTGCCACACGGTTGCAAATTGCATAATCATGGCGGGAGATCGCACGGGTGCCGTCCTATATGATGTTCCGTCTTCGATTCCGAGTTCACACACAATCAGCCGCCATCATCCTCGTGTATCACCGACGCCTTCGGCTCACAGCCGATTTGAGCCGAACGACGAAATGTCGTATACTAAAAAATCCGGTCTATTCCGGGGTTTGATAATTCAAAAAGGGGCTGATCGGTTTCGACGGTGACCTGTTCGTCGCAGGGAAGCGTGCCGAGAATGCGGAGTCCACTCGTGATGCCCTCCGCGAAACAATAAGTGCTAAATCTAACCGCACTGAGTTTGCTCTCGCTGCCTGAGCTTCGCGCCAGGATTAACCAGTGAGCAGCCGCTCCGTTCACTCCCCCTCGTCTTCGGGGAGATGTTGAGCGTCGTTTAGGAGACTTGCTCCGGCTACTGCACCGCAGGGTGGCTGGGGGACTTTTTCTGCGGATATGCTCGCCATCAGTTGTCTGCGACATCGATGGGGGCAGAAAAACTGCCGCACGGCCAGCAGACTACGCACGTAGAAGACTGAGGGTACGGTCACCGGACCGGGGTTCAATTCCCCGCAGCTCCACTTTTCATGAGCCGCAAGAGATTGCGGCTCTTCTTGTATTTTCAACGGTTCCGGCCCATCTTGCGCGCTTACGTGGATTACGTCGTTTTGCGAAAAATGTTGCCAAAATGTGGGTTATAGGCCAAGAAGATGGGCTTTCCCTACGAGAAAGTCTTCGTAAAGACGCAGAAGACTCGGTGGGGTTCCTGCTCAAGTAAAGGGAACATCAACCTGAACTGCCTTCTGATGAAGGTGCCTCCTCATGTCAGGAAGTACGTCATCGTGCACGAATTAGCTCACAAGAAAGAAATGAACCACTCTGAACGATTTTGGAAAGTCGTCGCTGGAGAAATTCCCGAACACCAAAAGGTGACCAGGTGGCTTAAGGAGAATGGGAACTCGCTTATTGGAAAGCTGCCGTAAAGGAGGCACTACGGCATGGAGAAGACATCTGAACCCGGGAGAGAAGTCTGTATGAAAGTGTAGCATGAAATACACATAGAGGTGCAGCATGTACATGGAGGTGCAGCATGGCTATCCCAAAAATTAGCAAACAAAACATTGACGACGCGCTGAAGTTTATCGATGAAAAGGGCGTGCCCTCCCACAACCAGAGCACGAAGTATGAGCTTGTTACCAAGGACGGAAAGAAATACCCGCCGGAATACGTTATAGCCGTTGCTGCGCACATGGCAAACGGAGCCGAAATCAGCACGAAAGGCTTCGATGCTATCGAGGCAAAGTCATACCTTCAGGAACAAGGTTTCAATATCGAGATCAAGCAATTTACGCTGAAGATTACCGCCGATGGCGTGACATCTAATGACAAGCGATTCACGATGGATAATCTGGGGCTTGGCTATTACTGCAAGCCGAAGGAAGCGTATTTCGAGAAGGCCGACGGCGAAAAAATCAAGCACACTCCAATTAATAAGCAGACCATGTCTCTTATCGCATGTCAGGTTTTCGAGAAGCAGATTGCCGCTTTGTCCGTGGCAGACCGGGAGAACTTCCCGATCAGCCAGTGCGGTCCTTCCAAAAAAATGTACCAGGGCATCTATACGAATGAAGATGAATTCAGAGAGGATTACCCCACCCGTTTCTGTGTTCACTACAAAAACGATAGCGGCAGCAGGCTCTTCGTGCTGTTCTACGACTCAAGGAACCTCTTCTCGAACATCATCTTTGTTCAGGAATGCCTGAAGCGGTTCGGCGAGCCGGGCGACAAGATGGTTTTGATCTATTGCGAAAAAGACGAGAAGGAGAAGCAAGAAGCCACAACGGAGGCCGCAGCGCAAGAGGAACCCGCCCAGCAGTTCAAGGAGTACCGGAACCCCTTCTCTTCTATGCTGATAGAGTCCAAGAACCTGATTTTCCGAGGCGCTCCGGGCACTGGCAAATCGTACCTTGCAAAGGAAATCGCCGCAGACATCATCAGCAACGGCCAATTCGAGAAACTCGACCAACTCTCCCCAGAGCAGCGGAAGCAGGTCGAGTTCGTCCAGTTCCACCCGAGCTACGATTACACCGACTTTGTGGAGGGGATCCGCCCCAAGGTGAACGATGACGGGACGATGGGCTTCGAGCTTCAGGACGGCATCTTCAAGAAGTTCATAGCGCGGGCGCGGAAGAACTACGAGGACTCCCAGAAATCAAAAGAGACCGAACTGAAAAAATACGTCTTCATCATCGACGAGATCAATCGTGGCGAAATCTCTAAGATCTTTGGCGAGTTGTTCTTCTCCATCGATCCGGAATATCGCGGACGTGCTGGGGAGATATCGACGCAGTATTCGAACCTTCACGCCGACCCAGACGAGAAGTTCTACATCCCCGAAAACGTCTACATCATCGGCACGATGAACGACATTGATCGTTCTGTCGATAGTTTCGACTTTGCCATGAGACGCCGCTTCCGCTTCGTCGAGTTGAAGGCGGATGAGCGTCTTGAGATGCTGTCGAAGCTGGAAAACGAGGAGCTTGAGAACGAGGCTAAAAGGCGTATTAAGGCGTTGAACAACGAGATCGCCGTCACCGAGGATCTCAACGAAAACTACCAAATCGGTGCTTCTTATTTCCTGAAGCTGAAGACTTTGACCTTCGATCAGCTTTGGACGGATTATCTGCGCCCGCTCCTTCAGGAATACATTCGGGGAATGTACGACGAGGAAGGCAAAATGAATCGGTTTGCTAAGGCTTACGGGTACAAGAAGCCAGCCGATGGAGATACCGATGAAGCTGTTCAAGATTAAGGATAACGCGCAGGAAAAGAAGGATTCTTTTGCAGACATCGAAGCCCTTACGCACCGGATTGCGGACAAGACACTTGAGCAATTGGAGCGCGAGGGGGTCTTTGTGTTTCCCGAATTCATTGGTAACTCGAAAGATCTGACGAGGGATCAGATAATCCTGCAAAGTGTGGATGATACGTACCGCTCGGGGAATGTGATGGGTTTTCTCGGCTGCAGTGATGAGCGGCTGATTATCGAATCGCGGTTCAGCTCCGAAGAGGAGGATTATTTCTCCGAGTACCTGCTCAATCAGGTGCTGGATTTCCCCAACATCGTGGATTTGAAATCCGACGCAGACCAGAACAACCGCCTGTTCAATTTCCTGCTCTTTCTGTTCCCATACTACCTGAAGACCGCCATGAGGAAAGGACTCTTCAAGAGGTATGTCCGTAACCGCTATAACGACGGGAACGTGAAGGGCCGCATCGACATCGCAAGGCATATCAAGCAGAACACTCCTTTTATTGGGAACGTGGCCTACAGCCAGAGAGAATTCTCCTACGACAATAGTTTGACAGAGCTGGTGCGCCACACGATCGAGTTCATAAAGAGAAAGCCGTACGGCGGGCATCTGCTGGTCAGGGCGAAGGACGAGGTGAAGCTAGTCGTCGAAGCGACGCCAACTTACGAACTCTACGACCGCCAAAGGGTCATAGAGGCGAATAAGAAGAACGCCATCAGGCACGCCTACTTCCGGGAGTATCTTGCGCTCCAGAGGCTGTGTCTTTTGATCCTGCAGCACCAGAAACATCAGATAGGGTCTGGATCGCGGCAGATATATGGCATCCTGTTCGACGGAGCATGGTTGTGGGAGGAATACGTCAATTCTCTGATTGGAGATGCCTTCTACCACCCGATGAATAAGCGCGGCAAGGGTGCTCAATGGCTCTTTGCCAAGAACAACGGCGGGAACATCGGGCAGATTTATCCGGACTTCATCAGCCGCAACAATGAATCGAGAATCATAGCCGATGCAAAATACAAGCCAATCGGCAACATCGGGAATCGCGACTACTTGCAGGTGCTTGCTTACATGTTCCGGTTCGACGCCAAGGCTGGCTACTACCTGTATCCGGAAGCGAATGGAACCGATGACTTGCTGCTGTGGATGAACAAGGGGTCTACTTATGAGGCAAACGTCACGGAGCGAGATGATGTCAGCGTCACGAAGCATGGATTGAAGATCCCGGTGGATGCGCAAAACTACGATGCATTTGTGCAGCAGATGAAAGTAAACGAAAACGAGTTTCTGCGGGCGTTCGACATAGGTTGAGGTAGACAAGATGGGGAGGCTTTTCCATCAATTTCTATTTCAAGAGCATCGAGTAGGACGATGGTTTCTACGACGGCGAGTTTTCGTCGCCCGACTCGGACGTCTATTGCGAATTCCTCTATGACAGGAAGCCGCAGGAGTTCATCGACATTCATAACAACAGCAAGCCATCAGATGAGATCCTCCCGATTCCCATCTGATGGCTTGACAGGAGGATGGACCTGCGCAATGCTGACACACTAGAACAGGATTGGCCAGACGGCACGGATTCTAACGGAATCGATCATCCGCATTCCTTGGGTTTCGTGGCCGGCCATGGAATCGCATCATGACACGAGGTGGAGGCGAATAGCGGTGTGAGAAGAAAAACCGCGTGGAGGGCACTAGCCCCAGCCAAAAACACGAATCCCGCAGAATCTGCCGGGGTCGGTAATAGAAAAGCCGTACGAAGGCGGCGCATAGAATAAAACGGCAAGGCTTATGCTTTGCCTTCAGCATGAAGACGTTTGTATTCAGCTTCAAGTTCGCTTTCGCTCCACGGCTTTCGCATCTTGTTTCGGCGCTGAATCTCATTGAAAATCCATTCGCACTCAGCCTCCGAAAGATGCGGCGGATTATCAGGATCATCACTGTCGAACGTAAGCTCCCCGACATGCCACGTGTACTTCTCCAGACCATCAGTCTCTGTCATCCGCACACCACTCCTTGTCATGATTGCCCGTCAGACACGAGGACAGCACGTACCCACCGCCCATGCCCCTCATCGATCCCATGATCGATGATTCTGAGTTTAACTCCTCGGGGGAGCAGAATCCCGTGCTCTTCCTTGACTTGCGCCACGTTCTGGAGATACGCGCGGTGCGTACCATGCAGGAGCAAGATGCGGATGCGCACGCCTTCACCGGGTCTCACCCCGACACCATGCTCGCCAGCGTCAAAGCTAGTCGCCAAGTACCCG
Source organism: Bifidobacterium boum (assembly GCF_000741535.1). Taxonomy (GTDB): domain Bacteria; phylum Actinomycetota; class Actinomycetes; order Actinomycetales; family Bifidobacteriaceae; genus Bifidobacterium; species Bifidobacterium boum. Next base: position 377,642 of record NZ_JGYQ01000007.1, read on the forward strand.
GCGTTCGGGTCAGTGATTTTCCCCTCTACGGAGATGGTCTGCCTGCTCGGCCTTCTCATGGTTGGCTTTGGCGAGTTTCTCCCATTTACGGGCCTGCCCTTCCAATCGGTCGTCGTGTCCGGTGCCGGGTCGTCGTGCGGCCCCCAACATCAACAGGCAACTGCGTTTGCCGTTGCATCGCACCCTGCGCCTGCGTGACCTCCTGCTGCGTGGTATCGGTGTTGATGGTGTCGGTGTCGGTGGTGTCGGTGTTGGTGGTGTCGGTGTTGTCAGACATCCGTGCCTCTTCCTATCTTGCTGCCCATGCGGGCGCCCATCCGGCGGTCGTGCGGCACCGGTTTTCATGGCCGGCCATGGAATCGCACCATGACACGCGGCAGAGGGAGTATCGCAGCAATCAATTATGGAATCCGCGTGTAGGACGCTAGCCCCGGTCAAAAACACGAACCCCCGCAGAATCTGCGGGGTTGATAATAGAAAAACCGCCCGAAGGCGGCTTTGATGCTTAGAACACCACTTCTTTCGCTTGTTCTGGAGTCAATCCGAGATCAGTTGTGAAATTGCATGGAGTGCCACGCCGGATGCAACGCTCAATGATATTGCACGCGGCCTCCGTATATCTGGGTATTTCAATAGCCGTATCAATCCTCTTACCGAACTTTTTCTCATACTCGCGGCACAGACTGATGTATCTTGCGGCGACGCCATCGCCGTCAGACAATCCTAAATCGGTCGTGAAATTGCATGGAGTGCCACGCCGGATGCAACGCTCAATCATGTCACAGGCGGCCTTGGTGTAACTGTCTATCCCGATGCAGTTGTATATACGCTCGCCAAACTTCTGCTCGTACTCTCGGCACAGCCTAAGATATCTAGCAGCGACACTGTTATCAACCATCACAGGGCCTCCTTCAACATCGTTTCGAATATTGTACAAGAGTCGGGGAACCACTCAAGTGCAGTACTCCATGCTTGATGCGTTGAGATGCAGGCTGCAAAAAAATCGGCAAAAGCCTCGTCAGCAAGATGTTGCCCAGCCAAAACCCAATAGCCTTTAGCACCATGTACCCACATCCGTCTCGTACTCTGCCGAATGTGGCGCCATTCATGATATCGGATGCGGCAATTGCAGTGTCGGATGGCATGGATGACAGGCGCGCAGCGAGAGGCTTCCTTGCATTACTTCGTCGAATATTCACCTGCACGCCAATCGTCACAAAGTCAATTCCCCACCCTCCCCTGTCTACAGCCGGCGTTACGTATGGACTATCCGGTTTCTCACCGGCCGACCGCTCACCGCCCTGCCACGCGGCTGCGGCTATCCCCCAAGGAGAGAACGAAGCATGGCACACGCCAGCAATACTCGGCACCATACCGCAGCAGCAATCGGCCCCGACCACACGACCAGCCCGGTCAGCCCCGACCGCACGACCAGCACGGTCGGGCAAGTCAGCGCTACCCACCCAGTCGAGCCAGTCAGCACGACCCGCACAACGAAACCCATCGACACGAAACCAACCAATACGAAGCCAGCCAATACGAAGCCAACCGGCACGGACGCCAACACTGGCGTCCATACCGAACCGACGCACACGACCGACCAAGCACATCCGCAGAATCCAGAGCAGCCCGCGCCATCCCGCGCACACTCCAACACCGGCAACCTGACCCACGGACCGCTGATCCCCGCCATGCTGCGCTTCTCCATCCCCTACCTCATCACCTGCTTCCTGCAAAGCTGCTACGAGCTGGTAGACCTGCTCATCGTCGGCAGATTCAACGGCGCGGATTCCGTATCCGCCGTATCCACCGGCAGCCAGATGACCCACCTGGTGACCGTCACCATCGTCGGCCTGACCACAGGCGTCACCGTGACCATCAGCCACGCGATCGGCGCCAAGCGCATGGACAAGGTGCAACGCCAAATCGGGCAATCCATCCGACTGTTCGCCCTCGTCGCCATCATCGCCACCATCATCCTCGCCATATGCGCCGACCCGCTGCTGCGACTCCTGGCAACACCGCCGGAAGCCTTCAGCCAGGCACACGATTACGTGACCATATGCTTCCTCGGTACTCCCTTCATCGTCGCATACAACGTGATCAGCGCGATATTCCGCGGATTCGGCGACTCACGGCACCCGATGTACTTCGTCGCCCTCTCCGGACTGCTGAATGTGGGGCTCGACCTCGCGTTCATCGGTGGCGCGCACATGCAAGCCGCCGGAGCCGCGCTCGCCACAGTCATCTCCCAAGCGTTCTCGGTCGCCGCCGCGCTCGTCTACCTGAAAATCGCGAACAGCGGCATTCGGTTGCGCACGACTGATCTCGCTTACGACTGGGCAGGCACTCGGCAAATCCTGACCATCGGCACGCCAATCGCTCTTCAAGAACTGTGCATCCAAGTCTCGTTTATCGTCATCACCGCAATCGCTAACGGCCGCGGGCTGGAAATCTCCGCTTCCGTCGGCATCGTTGAGAAAGTCATCTCCTTCCTCTTCCTCGTCCCCTCGGCAATGCTGTCCACCGTGTCAGTGGTCGCCGGGCAGAATGCGGGCGCGCGGCAACATTCGCGCAGTAAAACAGCGCTGCGATACGGCATCACCATGTGTGTGGCATACGGTGCAATCGTGTGCATCGCCAGCCAGATCTGGGGCGCCGATATCGTGCGAATCTTCTCCCCCGACGACGAAACGGTGGTCAGGTACGGGGCGCAATATTTGAGCAGTTACTCCTTCGACTGCATCTTGGCGGGCGTGCACTTCTGCTTCAGCGGATTCTTCAGCGCTTACGGCAAATCCATGTACACGTTCGCGCACAACATCATATCGGTGTTGGCAGTGCGCATTCCAGGCGCTTACGTCGCGTCCCTCTTGTGGCCGGGCAACCTGTTCCCGATGGGGTGTGCGGCGCCGCTCGGTTCGCTCCTGTCGATCCTGATTTGCGCGGCACTGTACTATTGGCGATTCAGCAAGCGGCACCCGGCTGCGCTGGCGGCATGACGGTTCGATCATGGTTGATTGTCGGGCGTGCCGATGTGCTGGCTGTCGTTGACTGCACGTGTTGATGAAGCGCACCGATGAGGACGGGGATGGGGGTGGTCGATGGTGACAGGAATGGTGACGAATCGAAGGGGACGGAGACGGGCGGGCCAAGAGCACAGGTTGACAACACAGGCGCGACCAATGTATCCCCTCCGTTTTGTGAGTTGTCGTTCACCCAGTGAGGGATATAACCCGCTCATCAGCCAGTTCTGTCCGCCGACGCGCCCCATTGTGCGAGCGAATCCTCACATAACACGGGGTCCAAAACCAGAATCAACCTCCTCGACCGCTCCAACCACCCACATTGTGAGCGAATCCTCACACAACACGGGTTCCGGATAAGAAATCCGTGCGTCCGACCGCCTCAACCACCCACTGTGTGAGCCAATCCTCACACAGAAGGGCACAGAAGGACATCAATCAGCGGATCCCGGGCCCCGCGAATCAGTGCGTAAGCCAATCCTCACCCGACGACTTGTGCGCGGGTGAGCATCGCGCATGCCACCACATGCGCAACGGGCCACATCAACACCCAGCCCAACCAACCCGCACAAACCTGCGGACCGGCGCCATGCATGCGACGACTCACACGACGACTGCCAACGCGCGGTGTCTGACTGGCACGCTACGGTGTAGTCGTTTGGCACAATTGGGTGCCTGGCGTCTCTGCCACAAGGTCGGCGGCAGTCGCGACGGGCAGCACAACATAACCGGAGGGGTGGTTACACGTGTCTGGTATTCATGCAGCACATCGTCATGGTCGTCATGCAGCAGCACACGGCCTGTCCACAGCTGATCCGATCGAGCAATTATGGTCATTCGTCGCAGCTGCGGGCAATGCCGACGCCATCGTGTTTGACACGGAAACAACAGGAATCGGCAACAATGCCCGAATCATCGAAATCGGTGCGCTGCTCATCGGCGATGGCAATACGCCCATCTATGAGTATGACCAGTTGATCCAGCCGCATGCCAAACTGTCGGCAGGCATCACCGAACTGACGGGCATCACTGATGCCGACCTTGCCGACCAACCTGACGCCGGATTCGTCATCCCCCAGTTCCTGACCGCAATCCGACCGCTATTGCTCATCGGACATAACGTATCGTTCGATATCAGGATGCTGAATATCGAGGGCGGCCTACTGGGCTGCCGTGAAGTCTCCAACGATTATCTCGACACGATGACCATATCCCACCGCATGTTCCCCAACGCCCCCAGCCGCTCGTTGCAAGAAGTAATGCGACTGCTCGGCATCAATGAAATCGAAGAGCATCGCGCAATCTCGGATGCCCGGCAGACATGGCAGTGTTTCCAACAGCTCAAACACATGAATCATCCGGTGGTGCTGTCCGGCGATGAGGCCGAGCAATCACGACGTCGCCATGCCGCAACGAAGCGACGCCGCACCAATGCCTACATGCGCAGCTCGTATTTAAGCAACCGGGACACCACTCCGGTCAACGCCAAACCTGACGGCATGGTGATCGACCAGATGGTGTGCGGCGTCACCATTTCCGGCGACACCGCGCATCAGGATGTACTCAGCCGATACGGGTATGACGCGTGGCTGTGGGTGACAGCCAGCCATGGCATCATTGAATCCGGCAAGAACGCCGGGCATCCGACGCTGTGCGTTGCGCTTGACGGTGTTGAAATCGGGCGGATTCCCGCGCTCCAGGAAGAACGGCATCGCGGTCAGGTCCCGCCACAAGGCGCGGTGATGGTGGCGCACATCCCCAATACAAAGGCCGACCGGGAAAGCGGGATATACCGTCTGCGGCTCCAGATGCCCGCCGAAAACGACCGGGAGGACTGAACTGGTCCGGCCGGCGGTCTGGCTGGTCTGAACATCCTGGCTGGCTGAACTTGCTGTATTTGCCGAATCACCTACCACCGAATCGGTGGGTTGCGTACGCCAATCCATGCGCAGCCGTCTGTCCATTACACATGCCGCATCAATCTGGTGTACCGATGAGCAAGCCGCGTATGGCTTCACATACACAACGTGCCATATCCTCACAAAACCAGAATCTCCGGCAAGAGTAATGGCAAGTTGCGTATGTCCCCGCATACGAGACTCGTGACATGCTCGTTAGACCGGCCCGCACATGTCGTCAAACGGTACGTTGCGTATGCCGCCGCATACACACCCGCCATATCCTCACAAAACCGGCCTGTCTCCTAGGATTACGGCACATCCTGTATGCCGCCACATACGCAAGCCCGCACAAGCCAGCAACTCCCACGGAACCGGTATGAACCACATCAACGCTCGAACCAGCGCGCACGCGCCACCAACCGCCAAGCCCACGCCTACTTGATGATCGGCCGCAACGGCGCCGAAACATCCACGGAATGCTTGTCGCCGATCACGTTCGGATCGTTGATGATCTTATCGACCACGGCTTTTTTGAGCTTCATCTGCGAGGCGTCTCCCCAGATAATGGAGAAGTTGCCGTTGTCGAGTTCGGTGGTGATGGAATCCTGCGTTTGCGCGGTGACTTTGTTCACTCGCGCGCGCATGGCGGTGGACAGCGAGTCCAGCACTTTGATGGCTGTCACTACGGACCGGCTTTTCAGCCCTTTGGCCACGTCGTCGACTTCGATGACGGGAATCCCCGCTGTTGACGCGTTTTTCACCGAGTTGAGGATGCGTCCTTTGCCGTCGACCGCGGTGAGTGAGCCGTCCGGTGTTTTCAGCATGGCGGCCGGCTCTTGCGCACTGATTTGGACTTGCATCCCGTTGGGGTATTGTTTGGTTGCGGTCGCTTTGCTGACGCCCGGAATGCCGGCGAGCTGGGTTTCGACATCATGCGTGGATACGAGCAGCAGGGATTTGCCGGCTTGTGCGGATGCGATGGATTCGACTTTACTCGAGCTGACCCACTCGTTGGCACCGCTGACGGTGATCTGGTCGGCGTTGAGCATGAGCATCGGCGAGAAGAACAGCGCCCACACGACACCTACGACGGCGGCGATGGATACGACGAGAATCGTCACACGTTTGATGGCCATGAGGATGGTCGCGTGTCTGCGCTCTTTGACTCGCTCGTTGAAATCCACGACTTTCGGACGCGCCGCCACACCTAGCGGACCGGTGGTTTCCTTGAGTGTTTTGGTGACGAAGTCCTCGCTGCGTAAGGTTCGTGCGTCCACAAATCCGGTTGCTCTGGATACTGAGCGTGAGGAGGTTGAGGCACCGCGCTCCGAAGCGGCGGCAGCGGAAACCCCGCTTGCCGACCGACTGCCGGCGACTCGCGGCGACGTGTCGGATTTCCGGCCTCTTACAGAGGAAAGAGTATTACGTCCCGTCCGGCGCGCTTGTTTTCCTGAAGCTGTTGCAGATGGTCTTCCCAGCGTTTTCCTTGCGGGTTTCCCCGCCATATTCCGGCGAATGGTCTCGGACGCTTGCCCCGGTTCGGTTTGTCGGGACGCACCGGCGTCGGCACGCGAGCCGACAACACGACCGGATACGGCGCGACCGGAACTTTGCCGCCTTGACACCGGACGGGCCGATGAGGCGTCACGGGCGCTGTCCAGCGGCGTATCCGATACCGCATTCGACCGGGCTGACAGGCTATCGGCATGCCCCGCCCCGGATCGCGCTGACCGCCCGATCCCGCGGCGTCGCCCGTCATCACGGGGCCCGTCACCGTTTTGCCTGCTTCGTGCCACGCGTCCTGGCATGTCAGCCCTCGCAGTTCTCGCGGTGGGCTTCCAGCGCGTGCAGCAGCACTGGCCCCATGGCAGTGATATCGCCGGCGCCTACAGTGAAGACCACGTCACCATGGTGGGCGCGCATCGCCATCATGAGGGCGGCGGTATGCATATCGTCGACCGCTCGAATCCAGTCCGCCGGCTCGTGTTCGATACCTTGCGCGGCGTCCACGATGGTCTGCGCGGTGATATCTGGGAAATCCTCCTGCTTTTCACGTGCCGGATAAATGCCAGTGACGATCACATCGTCCGCGAGCGCGAGCGCTTGGGCGAATTCGCGTGCGAAGAATTTGGTGCGTGAGAACAGGTGCGGTTGGAACAGGACGCGGATGGTGGCGTCTGGGTAGCGTCGGCGTGCGGCGTTGAGGAGCGCGGTGATTTCGGTGGGGTGGTGCGCGTAGTCGTCGACGACGGTGACTTGTTTTTCTTGTCCGCGTACTTGGAAGCGACGGGATGCGCCGAGGAAGCTGCCGGCTGCTTGGGCTGCGGTGTCAGGGTCCATGCCGAGCAGGGTGGCGGTGATGATGGCGGCGGTGGCGTTGCGGGCGTTGTGTATGCCGGGAATCTTGAGGCTGACGGGGATGGCGTGTTCGTCGCCGGTCAGGGTGGCAGGCATGTCGATGGTGAATTGTTCTTCCCCGTTGCCGGCGTGTTCGCTTTCTGAGGTGATGGTGACGATGGTGGCGTCGGCGGCTTGAGCGACGGCGTCGGTGATGAGTTGGCGGCTTTGGGTGGTGTAGATGACGGTGCGGTGCATGACGGCGTCGTCGAGGCCGCGTAGGACGTCGAGAGCGCCGGGGTCGTCGGCGGTCATGACGATGTAGTCGCGAGCGTGTGACGCGTAGGCGACAAAGGCTTCGCAGTAGTGGTCGGGGGTGCCGTAGTGGTCGAGGTGGTCGGCTTCGGCGTTGGTGATGATGGCGATGGCGGGACGGTATTTGGCGAAGCTGCCGTCGGATTCGTCGGCTTCGGCGACGAGGACGCGGCCTGCTCCGGCGTGTCCGCCGTCGAGGGTTTGCCCGTCGGGGCCTTGGATGGTGCCGCCGATGGCGTAACTGGGGTCGGCGAGATCGTCGGTGCCGGCGTGGACGAGGATGTGTGATAGCAGTGAGCTGGTGGTGGTTTTGCCGTGTGCTCCGGCGACGGCGACCGCATCATGATGGTTCATGAGCAGGGCAAGGATGTCGCTGCGGTGGACGATATGTGCACCATGTTCCGCTGCGGCGATGATTTCCGGGTTGTCTGGTTTGATGGCGCTGGAATATACCACTGTTGACGCGTCTCGAACATTGTCTGCCCGTTGACCGATTGCGACAGGAATGCCGAGCGTTTCGAGCCGTTCGGTTTTGGCGTTGTGTTCTCTGTCTGAACCGGTGACGTGGACGCCTTGCTCGTGGAGCATTTCGGCGAGGACGCTCATGCCTGCTCCCCCGATGCCGATGAAATGGGTGGTTCCCAGATCGTTGACGTGCTGGTCTTCGGTGAAGGCTGCGACGGTCGGATCAAGCACGATGGGCTCTGTATTCATGATGGAAGGCACTGCTTTCTCTTGGTTGCTGTCCCTGTCTGTATGGCCATTATGGCATGACGGCTTGTACACTGTCCGGCCTTGTGGCGTGGTGGTGTTGCGTGGTTATCCGCGTGTTTTGGCGAGGTTGAGGATGTGGCGGGCCATGATGTCGGCGGCGTCACGGATGCCGTACTGCCAGGCATGGTCGCCGAGTTCGTGCAAACGTTGCGGATTGTCGAGTAGTTCGGCGACGTGTCCACGTACCCATTCGGGGGTGAAATCGCTGTCATTGACGATGATTCCGCCGTCCGCGTCGACCACCGGTTGCGCATTGAACCGTTGTTCGCCGTTGCCGATCGGCAGGGGCACGTAGACGGCGGGCAAGCCGAGGGCGGTCAGTTCGCATACGGTGCCGGCGCCGGCCCTGCAAATCACGAGGTCGGCGCAGGCGAAGGCGAGGTCGATGCGTTCAAGGTATTGCGCGACGTGATAGTCGCCCTGTCCTGCGTGCGTGGGGTCGAGGTCGTTGATTGCGTCCGCCCCGGCGGTAGCTGTCACGTCCGTGGTGACTTGGTCGATTTTGCCTTTGCCGGTCAGGTGGATTACTTGCGAGCGTTTGAGCAGGTCGGCGGCGGCTCCGGCGACCGCCTTGTTCAAGCTCAACGCGCCGAGCGAGCCACCGGTGACGACGACCACCGGGCGGTCGGGATCGATGCCCAGCTGGGATGCGGCCTGCGCACGAACCGTCGGGTAATCGGTTCTGATGTTCGCCGCCAGGCGTGCGATGGACGGGCGCAACGGCAGGCCAACCCGCTCAATGGTGGTGGCGCTGCCGGGTTTCAAACCGGTGTGTTCGTATGCCGTGCCGATGAAGGACGCCCATTTCGCGCCGAGCTTGTTGGCCATGCCCGCGCGAGCGTTCTGCTCGTGGATCACTATGGGGATGCCCATCGCGCGGGCGACCGAATATACGGGGGCGGACGCGTACCCGCCGAAACCGACGACGACTTGCGCTCCGCGACGTTCCAGAATCGCACGCACTTTGCGTTTCTCACGGCTCCACCGCCATGGGAACGTGATCGCATCTTTGTTTGGCCGCCGCGGGAACGGGACTTTCTCCACGGTGTCCAGCTCGTAACCAGCTTGCGGGACCAGATCATGCTCCAAACCGACCGCCGTGCCGATGACGCTCAGTTTCGCGTCGGGTTCGAGCTTCTTGATCGCGTCTGCGACCGATAGGAGCGGGTTCACGTGTCCGGCGGTGCCGCCGCCTGCTAATACGATATTCGTCATGCTTGTGTCCACCTCGCGTATGCTTGGCTGATTAACCGTACAACCGGTATCAGTGTCGCCTTACCACTCTACCGCTACTCTTGGCTGGCGGCGGCGTCATGAGCTCAGTCTGTCGGTCGCCGTGGCGATTTGCGCTTGCTGGCGCATCATACTCATTGCCACACCTGCCGCTCCAAGGCACATGACCAGTGACGATCCGCCGGCGGAGACGAACGGCAGCGGCACGCCCATCACCGGCAGCAGGCCGATCACCACCATGATGTTGACCATCGCCTGGCCGAGGATCCATACTGCGATGCACATGAGCACCATCGCAGTGTACCTGTCGGTGGCTTGTAAGGCGACGCACAGCAGGCACCATCCGAGGATCACGAACAGCAGTACGATCATCACGGTGCCGACAAACCCGAGTTCTTCGCCGATAATCGCGAAGATGAAATCATTATGCGCTTCAGGCAAGTAGTTCCATTTTTCGCGTGAATTGCCAATACCTACGCCGAGGAATCCGCCGGAAGCGAGCGCATATTTCGCGTGCACGCTCTGATAGCAGGTGTCGGCGAAACCTGTGGCGGTACCGCACTTGGTGTATGCGGCGGTGACTCGGGCCAGACGGTTCGGACTTTGGATGATGAGAGCTGTTGACGCGACAACAGCGAGCATCACCATACTCCAGAACCATTTGCCTGGCATGCCGCCAAGGAGCAGGGCGATCACGCCGATGATGAGCACAATCATGGTTGTGCCCATATCTTTACCCAGCATCACGAGTGCGCAGCAGATGCCGAGCATGATGATGGGTACTGCGTAGGAGTTGTTGTTGCGTGTGTCGGCTGCCCGGCTTTTGGCGATGATCACTGCCAGCGGCATCCATATGCAGACGGCGAGTTTCATGAATTCCGCCGGCTGCACGGTGGTGAACCCGATGTTGATCCAGCCGCGGTTGCCGTTGATTTCAACGCCGATCGGTGTGAGGGTGAGCAGCTGCACGAACCATGAGATGATGAGAAGTATTCCGGATAACCCGCGGTATACGCGTGGCTGGATATGCGCGCCCAGGGCACACAGCAGCAGTCCCAACGCGCAGAACATCGCTTGGTTGGCGCCTTGTGACCATGGGCTCTTGTCGCTGGAAAGCATGGTGATCGAGGAGCTGGAGAACACCATGATGACGCCGACGAAGGTCAGGAACATGACCACGCCGACGAAGCAGTGGTAGCACCATAGCGGGTTGAACAGCATGCGGGCGCCCTGATAGCCGCCGCGTTTAGCCACGTCCAACACGGGTTTGGTCCGCTCATGATACCTGCCGTCATGCTGGACGATTTGTTTGATTGACAGGCTTTCTTTGGTTTGCTCCCACAGTTTGGAGAACCATGATTGTTGGGGGTTTTCCAAGGTTGGACGTCTGCGATTGGATTGCTTGGATTGTCGGGGCTGCTGGCCGCGGTTGCGTGAAGGCGTCGAACTTCGAGCCGATGCAGATCCGTCGCGCGTGGAAGCCGTGTTCCGGTCGGCGAGGATGTCGAAATCGTCGCGGGTGCGACGATTGCCGCCCTCAGCGCGTTGGGCGGGAAATACGGTTGATTGGGCTGTACGTCCCTTGGTTGTGGAGCGTGCCCGGTGTTCAGTGCTTGCCATGTGCGGCTACCCAACGTTGCGCGGCCGCAGCGAACTGGTCGCCGCGGTCAGCGTAGGAGCGGAATTGGTCCATGGAGGCGCATGCCGGCGCCATCAGTACGATGTTGCCGGGTTCGGCGTACGCTCCGGCGGCTTCGACAGCATGGTCCATCACATGGTCGCGGTCTGCCGGATCGATGAGTGTCACCGGAATGTCGGGCGCACTGGCGTGGAACGCGTCGATCATGGGCTGCTGGTCCACGCCGATGATGACTGCGGCTTTGATGGTGTTCTTCTGGTCGGCGATCAGATGCTCGAAGGTTGCGCCTTTGGCCAGGCCGCCGGCGATCCACACCACGGATTTCGGCGCGAAACTTGACAGTGAAGCATGGGCGGCGTGCGCGTTGGTGGCTTTGGAATCATCTACGAATCGGATGGTACCGCCATCCACGCTGGCGGAAGCGACGGTCTGGATGCGGTGGCCGCCAGGGGCGAAATCGCATAGCGCGCGGACCGCCTGCTCACGGTCGACGCCGAAGCCCAGCACCAGGGCGAGCGCGGTCATCGCGTCGGCGAGCAGATGGGGATATACGGTGCCGTCCGGCTCGCACAGGTGCTTCAAGTCGTTGATGTTCACCACTCGGCGTGCCGTTCCGACCGGTGCGCCGGCGACACCGCTGCGGTCCACGATCCAGCCATCCGCCACGCCGATCTGGCCGCTGTGGGGTTCGTGTAGCGTGAATCCGACGGTGAGGCATCCTGCGGCGGGTTTGGCGCTCTTAGCGAGCGCACTGACCCGCTGGTCATCAGCATTGTAGACGAGCGCCTTGCGTACCCTGTGGAACACTTTGCTTTTGTCGGCGGCGTAGTTGTCGATACCGCCGTGCCAGTCAAGATGGTCGTCGGCGATATTCGTGATGGTGGCGCATTCCAAGGCAAGGGAATCGGTGAAATGCAGTTGGAAGGAGCTCAGTTCGACGCACAGCACGTCATTTGCCGGATCGACGGCGGCGTGCGACACGGCTTTGCCAATGTTGCCTACGGCGGGCGCTTGCAGGCCGCACGCGCTCAGCATCGCCGAGGTCATTTCTGTGGTCGAGGTTTTGCCATTCGTGCCGGTGATACCGATCCATGGGGCGGGCTTGCCGGTGCGCGTAGTGTTGACACGCAGCCGCCACGCGAGCTCGACCTCGCTGTACACGGGGATATTGCGGCGTTGGGCTTCGAGGATGAACGGGGTGCGGGGGTTGAACACCGGGGAGGTCATCACCAGGTCGATCTGATTCCAATCCACGTCGTCGAAGGAGTGCAGATCGGCTTGCGGCTTGTGCTCGTCAACGCTGATCACACGCTTGGCACGGTGGTCCAGTACTTCGACGATGCTGCGGCCGGAGACACCGAGCCCTGCGACCAGTACGGTCATGCCCCCGAGCCGCTCATTGAAATCGCGTTCTCGCTCGTTTTCGGTCGCATTGTTCTCGTCGTTCATCATGTCATCTCTTTCTCCGCGCACCTGCGCGGCATTCGCTCCTGGTTGTTCCGGTTTCATGTGTGCCGGTTCCGCCGGTATTAGAGCAGCAATCCTGAACGCGTCACCCAATCACCGTAGAACAGCATGATCGCGGTCATGGTGAACAGCAGTTCAATCATCCAGAATCGTACGACGACTTTGCCTTCACTCCATCCGAGCAGTTCGAAATGATGGTGGATCGGCGCCATCTTGAACACGCGCTTATGGGTGAGTTTGAAGCAGCTGACCTGGATGATGTCGGACATGACTTCGATGACGAACAGGCCGCCCAGGATGATCGCCAGGAACTCGGTGTGCGTGGCGATCGACAAGGCTGAGAACAGGCCGCCCAAAGCGAGGGACCCGGTATCACCCATGAAGATGGTCGCCGGATTGGAGTTGTACCACAGGAAACCGAAGCAGGCGACAGCAGCGCATACGGCGATGATGGACAAGTCAAGCGGGTCGGATACCGCGTACGCGTACCCTTCATGCCCGGCGCCTTTGAGGTGGTACCACTCCCAGTAGGCGATGATCGCATACCCGGCGAACGCGATCATTGAGGAGCCGGACGCCAAACCGTCCAGGCCGTCGGTCAGGTTCACGGCGTTCGTCCACGCGGTCATCAGGAAGTTCACCCAGATGATGAACAGGATCATCGCCCCGACTTTGCCGGCGGATTCGAAGTTCCAAAACGGTTTCTCGATGAAACTCATGCCCGCTTGGGCGCTGGGGAAACCGGATTTGGTGGGGATGATCAGCGCGAGCACCGCGTAGCAAGTCGCGAAAATGAACTGGCCGATGAACTTGGCTCGCACCGAAAGCCCCAGATTCTGCTTCTTGCGGACTTTCGCGAAATCGTCAATGAAACCGAGCAACCCCATGGACACCATGGCGAACAGTACCAGTACCGCCGACCATGAGGGAGTCGCGCCGCCCGTGCAGAACCGGTAGAGCGCTGAAGCCCCCCAGCCAAGCACGATGGCCAGCACAATGATCAAGCCACCCATGGTCGGAGTGCCACGTTTGATTTGATGGGATTTCGGGCCGTCCTGACGAATGTACTGGCCGTAATGCAGTTTGTGTACCACGTCGATCAGCACCGGCGTGCCGAAGAACACGACCAGCAGCGAAACCAGAATGCCGATAATAAGCGAAATCACTGTCTACTCCACTTCATTCTTGTGCGCGTGCAGCACCTTATTTGGACCAACGTTCAGCAAGCGCGCTCAGCCCGGACATGTGCGAGCCTTTGAGCAGCACCACCGTGTCAGCATGGTCGGCCGCCGCAGACGCCACCAGCTTGTCGGCTTGCGCGGCATCATGCACCCAGTGTATCGAGACGCTGTCACGTCCCGATGTCGTCGCACGCTCCTGTGCGCCGTGATACACCGCTTCGGCAAGCGAGTCGAAATGCGTGTCCGTGGGGTTGCCTACCGCGATGATTTCGTCGATGCCCCGGTCAACCGTGTAGGCTCCGATCTGACGATGCTGTTCGCGTTCGCTTTCGCCGAGCTCAAGCATCGCGCCGAGCACAGCGACCCGGTACGGCTGCGTGCTGTCCTGCGCATGCCATGCGGCGAGACCGTCGAGACCGGCTTTCATGGAATCAGGGTTCGCGTTGAAACTGTCATCGATCAGCGTGAACTGTGCGCCGTCTCGTTCGACTTGGGAAACAGCCATGCGGTGGGCGCTGATACGGTTCACACGGCTCAACGCGCGGGCGGTCTGGTCAAGCGTCATACCGCATGCGCGGGCGACTGTAGCGGCGGCGAGCGCGTTGACCACGTTGTGTCGTCCGCTGATGCCAAGGGTGACGCGTGCGGCGGAACCGTCAGCGTCCACGAGGGTGAAGGACGGATGGTCGAGGTCGTCAAGGCTGATGGCTTGAGCCGTGGTTTTCGCTTCCGCGCCGGCGGGCCGGGTGTCGTCGAGACCGAACCATAGGACGCGTGCGGGGGCGATATCCGACATGGCTGCCACGTACGGGTCGCCGGCGTTGAGTACGGCGGTTCCTCCCGGGACCAGGCCGCGGATGATTTCGCTTTTCGCTTGGGCGATGCGTTCACGGGAACCGAACTCACCCAAGTGTGCTACGCCGACTTTCAGCACTACGGCGATATCAGGCGGGGCGATGTGGGTCAGGTGGGCGATTTCGCCGATGTGATTCGCGCCCATTTCAGCGATGAGGAAGCGCGTACGCTTGCCGACTTGCAGTGCGGTGAGCGGCAGGCCGATCTCATTGTTGAATGAGCCGACCGGGGCCACGGTGGGGCCGAGTTCGCTCAGCAGGGCGTGCAGCAGGTCTTTGGTTGTGGTTTTTCCGACTGATCCGGTGATGCCGATGATGGTGAAATCCCCGGCTGCTGCCCTGCGAGCGGCGAGATTGTATTGGGCGAGGCGTCCCAAAGCTTCGACTGAATCCTTGACGATGATTTGGGCGATGGGCGCTTCGACCGGGTGTTGCACGATCGCCGCCGCGGCGCCCTGACCGGCGACTTGGGCGACGAAATCATGGCCGTCGACGCGTTCGCCGGGAATCGCGACGAATATCGAATTGTCATGTGCTTGACGTGAATCGCTGACCACACTCGGTTCGAATGTTTCGTGTGGGCTTCGGGCGTGGGCCGGAATGTGCAATTCACCGCCCACTGCCTCGGCGACCTGGTCGAGTGTCACCGGCATCATGGCCGCTTCTGGTGTCATGTCTTGTTCCTCCTGATTGTTTGCCCCGTGGTGTCCCGTCGGCGGTTACCGTTGTCGTGGGGACGATTATACGGATGTGTCTGGCTTGCGGTGTCGTGAGTTTACTGCATCTCGTGGGATACTCTCAACGCGCTGCGGATATTGGATTTCCTCACGCCTGCCGCCATGACCATCGAGATGGCCAGGCTCAGCCTGGACGCCTCCCCCGTGCCGGCTCCCCTGTCAACCG
The DNA here is from genome assembly GCF_000741535.1 of Bifidobacterium boum. Lineage (GTDB taxonomy): Bacteria > Actinomycetota > Actinomycetes > Actinomycetales > Bifidobacteriaceae > Bifidobacterium > Bifidobacterium boum. Next base: position 393,272 of record NZ_JGYQ01000007.1, read on the forward strand.
CTTCGGCGGCGATGCTGTCGGTTTCCGCGTCACGTTGGCGGATGATATGGTCGCCGTCTTTCAGAGTGAACCCGTAGCGTTCAATCCAGTCGCGGAGTGTATCGGCTTGCGTCTGGGCGGTGAGCACGCCGGTGGAGCCGACGACATCCACGTTGGTGCTTTCCAGCGCGTGGTCGTCAAGCGTACCAGGTTCGAGTGCGATGATGATGGCTGCGGCGCCGTCTTCGGCGCAGACCGCCATGATGTGTTGGATGTCGTAGATGTTCAGCGGATAGGACAGGTTCAACTGTCGTTCCAGCGATGACGATCCGGCGGCGTTGATTTGTCCGATCGGGTTGCCGAGCATGTGCAGGAACGCCGCCAAACGGATGGTGCTGGCACGCACCTCGTCATCGTCGCGGCCGCCGACGGCGAACACGGCGAGCGGTTTTGACGGGTCGCCGGCAAGCGTGCTGGCGAGTTCCCCGATCTGCTGGGGGGTGGGGTCGGCCACGATGACGGGGTATCCCGCTTGTTCGGCAAGATCTCGAGACGCATGCGGGATGAGTGCGGCGTATGCGCCGTGCACATGGGCGATATGCAGGGTTTCAGCGTCAACATCCTGCAACGGGGTGAACAGGGATCCGGGTTTGATGGACTCGATGTCATCACTGAGCGACGTGATGGTCACACCGTCTGCGAATGCCGGGACAAGCTCGAAACCGAACCGTGTGCAGATGTCGCCCAGCGTCATCCGCAGGCCTACAGCCTCAGTCACCACACTCATCGGGTACCCCTTTCTGTCATCGTTCGTCGCGTACCGGCTTGACTGCCGTTCATGGCGCATGCGTTCTGCATTACCACGTCACCGGGATAGCATCGGTGCGTGGCGCGGAAGCCGGCACCTGATACTTCTGCATAAGGAATTCACCGATGGTTTTGAAGACCGGGCCGGCGGTCATACCACCGAACGTTCCTTCAGGGTCCTTGAGAATAACGGTGACTACGAATCGTGGATTATCGGCGGGGAGCACACCCACCCAGTCGGCGACGATCGATGTCAACGCGCCGTTTGCGCCCGGCACCTGCGCGGTACCGGTTTTCGCGGCGATCCGGTACCCGGGGATGCCTGTCTCGTTCTTGTAGTACTCGCCGACGGACTCCATCGCGTTGAGCATTTGGGCGGCGACTGATTCGTCGACGACGCGGGTTGCTTCCCCATGCTTGGCTGTCGTCGTATGTCCTTCGGCATCGGTGACGGATTTGATGATGTACTGCTGGTTTTTCACGCCTTTATTCGCGATCACAGCGATGGCGTTCGTGATTTGCAAGGCGTTGGTCGAGTAGCCTTGGCCGAACAGCACGGTGTTGCGGGTACGGCCGTCCCAACTGCTGGGAGGGGTCAGCCAGCCGCTTGATTCCGCAGGCAGGTTCATGCCGCTGGCCTGGCCGATGCCGAATTTTTTGATGAACTCGTAGCGTTCCTCATTGGTGTACTTGTCCGCCGCCATGATCATGCCGACGTTCGACGACTGCTGCAGGATGCCTGCGAGCGTCCAATTGCTGGTACCATGCTCATGCGAGTCCTTGTAATCCTGCCCGTCCACGGTGATGGTGCTCGGAACGCTGAACTGGTCGGTCATCTTATGCAAGCCGAGTTGCAGCATGCCCGCCATGGAGAACACTTTGCCGACCGAGCCGGGCTCGAAGGTCTCGGCGACAGCCCGTGATGCGCGTTGCATGGCTTCGGTGCTGCCCGCTTCAATCTGGTCGGAATCCTCGAGCGCGAGAATCGCCCCGGTTTGCACGTCCTGGACGACGGCGATACCCCAATCCGCATGGAATTGGTTGACGCCATCAGTCAGCGCTTTCTTGACGTACCAGTCCAGGTCCGCATCAATGGTGAGTTTGACATCCGAACCGTCGACTTCATCTTTCTTGTCGATTTGCGTGCCCGGTATCATCTGTCCGCCACCGCCCACCTGGTAGGTCACGCTGCCGTCGGTGCCGGTCAGGACCTTGTTTTCCATCTGCTCGATACCACCGACACCAGTGTTTTGCCCGTTGACGCCGCCGAGCAGCGATCCCATAAGCGTGCCGTTCGAATATTCACGGACGCTGGACAACCGTGCGTAGACACACCAACCGAGGTTGAGCTTGTCGAGCTTGCGTTTGACTTCCGGGGACACGTTCTTTTTCAAGACCACATACCGGGAGGTTGTGCTCAGCTGCGCGCCCAGGGTTTTCGCGTCAATGCCCAGAAGACCGGATATCAGACGTGCCACTGCGGCTGCCCCGGTGGTGCCGACCGGTTTGCCGTTGATGGAGTGGCAGTTCTTGGTTTTTTTCGCCGTGCAGTTCACTGGCTTGAACTGTTGGGCAAGGATCGCGTCACCGATGATATTGTACCGTTCCACACTTTGTGCCAGAACGGTTCCGTTCGTGTCTTCGATCTTGCCGCGATTCGCTTTGATGGTCATGCTGGCCGTGCGCGTGTCCGCCGCCGCCTGCGCATAGGTTTTCGCGTTGACCAGTTGCACATCCACGAGTCGGACGATGCACGTGGATGCGACCATGGCGAACACAAGCATCACCAAGACACTGCGAGCGCCGAACTCTCCGATCGCGTTGACCAGCCGTTTCCACAGGCGCATGTCACTTGCCCCCGTCGCTGGGCTGATAGCCGTTGAGATCGATGGTCACGGAATCCTGTTGGGCGACCATCCCCATGTCTTGCGCTTTCTGCGGCAGTGACGCTTGGAGGGAGTCGAGTTTGGTCTGATCGGACTGGATGTCCTGTTGCAACTGTTCGATATGGTTCTCAGTCTGGTTCGATTCGAACGAATTCGATGCCATTTGGGTGCGTAACCCGAGGGCGATCACCAGCGTCGCCACAAGAAACACCGAGGAGACGACGATTTGCAAGAATGGTGCGGTGCGTGACCTGGTCCATTCGAGGAACTGTTGGAGCCGGTCGCGTGAGGCACTTGCTTCAGCGCGCTCGTTCTTGACTACATGCAATGCCGGACGGGTGCTGCCTTCACGGGTGTCCTCGGCGCGTTCCGTGCGCTTGGCCGGAGTCGCGTTCGAATGTATTCTGCGTGCGGGAGCCGCCATTATCCTCTCCTCGTTCCATGCGTGCCATGGTCGTGATGTTGCCCGTGCTGTTGGTGGCCGGATCTGCGGTTACGGCCAACGCCTTCGCATCTCATGCGGTCGAAACGTTCCACCCACCGGTCGGGGATCGGCCGTGTGAGTTCCACGGCACGCAACCGGACGGATGCGGATCGTGGATTGTCGGCGATCTGCTGCTCGTCGGCTTTCACCGCACCCCTGGTGAGGGCGGTGAAGAACGGTTTGGCGTCGTCGGGAATGACCGGCAGTCCTGCGGGCGCGTCCGATTCCAGGCCGTAGCGCATGAAGCTTTTCACGGTTTTGTCTTCCAGCGAATGGTAGGACTCGACGACCAGCCTGCCGCCTACGGCAAGATGGTTCGCGGCTTGCGGCAGCGTGTGGGCGAGCTTGTCCAGTTCGCCGTTGACTTCGATGCGCAGGGCTTGGAATACGCGTTTCGCCGGGTTGCCCGCAGGACGGTGTGCTTTGGGAACCACACGGTCGACGAGCCGGTTCAATTGTCCTGACGTCTCAAACGGCGTGGCGGTCCGTTCGTCGACGATGGCGTGGGCGATTTGGCGTGCGAAACGCTCTTCGCCGTAGGTTTTGAAAATGTACGCAAGATCGTGTTCGCTGTATTGGGCGAGCACCTGTTGCGCGGTCAGATTCTGTGTGACGTCCATCCTCATGTCGAGCGGCGAGTCATGGGAGTAGGAGAAGCCGCGGTCGGTTTCGTCGATTTGCAGGCTGGACAATCCCAGATCCATGAACACCGCGTGGACGCGATGGATACCCAGGTCATGGAGTACACGATCGAACTCGTCAAAGGCGGCGTGCACCGGGGTGAAGCGGTCCCCGAGGCCTTCCTGGCGCATCCGCTGGGTCGCCATGCCCAGCGCTTCACGGTCTCGGTCGATACCGATCAGCCGCGCTCGTGGGGCGGCTTTGAGGAACGCGCACGCATGACCGGCCAAACCGAGCGTGCAGTCGACGACAATGCTTCCGGGCTGTTGGAGGGCGGGGGCGACGAGATCGACGCACTCGTCAAGCAGTACCGGCTGGTGGATGGTTGAAAAATCCGTCATAGCACACTCACCATTCCATCGTCGGCAGGACATCATTGGCGATATCGGAATAGCCCTGCTCGTTATCGGCCAAATACTGTTCCCAAGCCTGACGATTCCAGATTTCAGCGCGGGTCCCCACGCCGATGACCACGATATCGTCACCGAGTTTGGCGTAGTCGCGCAGCATTTGCGGCACCAGGACGCGACCTTGCTTGTCCGGGGTCTGGTCGACTGCGCCGGACAGGAAGACGCGAAGATACTCGCGGGCGGCTTTGTTGCCCAGCGACGTGCGTTGAATCTGCATGGCTACGCGACGAAACTCCGTCTGCGGGAACAGGTAGACGCAACGTTCCTGTCCGCGTGCCATAACCACGCCTGGCCCGAGCTGGGAGCGGAATTTCGCAGGCAACGCCATTCTGCCTTTCGCGTCGATTTTCGGGGCATACGTGCCCAGCAGCATGATTTCGTCGCCGGTGGCCGAGTTCGATGATGCGGCGGCCGGTGATGCTCCGATGCTTGCCGGCTGTGGCATCTGCCCGCCAATGATGGTTTGGACGACCGGCTGGGCGGCAGGCATCTGCCGGTCAGGTTGGCCGGCCTGCACGGACTGGAGCGGCTGGCCTGACTGCTGGTAGCCCTGTGGAGCGAACGCCGATGGCATGGGCTGCACAGGCTGGTTGACCAGAACCCATCCCTGCCGAGGATCGTAGACGTAAGCGGCCATGCCGGATTGCGGCTGTTGCGGGGCTACCGGCTGGGGAAACGGCTGCGCGGCCTGTGGAGATTGCGCGGCCTGTGCAGACTGTTGGCCGGTCGGATCCGCGGTGAACTGTGGTGTGAACGAGGTGGGAGGAACCGCGAAAACCGGTGGCTGGGGCTGCCCGGGCGCAGGCTGTGGAGCATCGGAGGGGATTTCGGGCTTGATATCGCTATCGCGCGTAGCCATAATTCCACCTCCTTTATCGTTATCGGACACACTCCACACAGCTGGTTCACCACTTTACCCCACGAATCCCCATTTTCCACCATGAGTACACAAAAACCTCACGCAAGCGGTCCGGTGCCGTTGATACCGCTCAAAAAGCGGTTCATATCCGGCGTTTCGCCCCTGGACAGGCGACAGCACCCGTCGGGAACATACCGCCCCAACCATGATGACACCACGCAAGTCAGATAAAAAGCGTACGAAATGGTGCATCAATGGTGAAACGAACCTGTATCGTATCGTTCATTGATGTTTTCATTGCAAATGTGGTGAATGAACGGTGAATCATCCCTATTCAATGGCGATGCAGCAATACCAGCCGATGCCCACCGTGTGAGGATTCGCTCACGCAACGACCGCCCGGACGGCTGAAATCAGCCCTCCGAACGATGCCGACCCCCACTGTTGTGAGGATTCGCTCACACACCGACCGCCCGGACGGCTGCCAAACGCATCAGCGCCGACATCTCCCGCACCTGCGCGAAAGACGTAGTTGCCTCGCGGTACACTGGAATGCCTGAATCGCAGCATCTGATATCGGAAACGGAACAGCATGACGACTTACTCCTCCCAGCTTCACGAGGAACAACGCGCAGTGACACGCGCCTATGACCGTCTGGACTCGCTACGCGACCAAGCCAAGGAACGGCTCGCCGCCGTACGCGCGGCCGGCTCACATGGCTCGCCGACGCAACGCACTGAACGCGATTCCTTCGCAACCATGTACGAAGACCGTCTGATGCAATTGCGCGCCGTTGAGGATCGGCTCGTGTTCGGTCGTCTCGATGACGTTCACGGCAAACGCCGATACATCGGCCGCATCGGCTTGTCCAGCGCCGAACATGAGCCGATCCTGACTGATTGGAGAGCCGAAGCCGCCCGGCCGTTCTACGAAGCGACCCCGTCGCATCATGGCGATATCGTCATGCGTCGCCATATCACCTTGCATTTCCGGGAAGTCACCGGCATCGAAGACGAAGTGCTTGACGTCCACTCCGATCAGGTCGGCAAAGCACAGGATGCCGGCACACTCACCGGGGAAGGCGCATTGCTCGCCTCCCTCAATTCGAAGCGCACCGGCAAAATGACCGACATCGTCGCCACCATCCAGGCCGAACAGGACCGTATCATCCGCGCGCCACTCGACCGGGTCGTCATCGTCCAAGGCGGCCCGGGAACCGGCAAAACCGCTGTCGCACTCCACCGTGCGGCATACCTGCTGTACACGCATCGCCGCAGGCTGCAGAATTCCGGCGTGCTGGTCATCGGCCCGAGTACCGGCTTCCTGCACTACATTGACCAGGTGCTCCCCTCGCTCGGTGAGACCGGCGTAGTCAGCCGGACCATCGCCGATCTGATTCCCGGCTTCGTCGCCTCGCACGAGGATGGCCCACGAACCGCGATGCTCAAAGGTGACTGGCGGATGCGGCATACCATCGAAAACGCCGTGGCCGCAAGGGAACGCATTCCTTCGCACCTGCCGGTCATCTCGCTCAACGGGTTCAAAGTGCCGATGCTGCGCGACGATTTCAATCAGGCGATCGCCGACGCCAAACGTACCCGCCAACCGCATAACAAGGCACGCGAAACCTTCGTGCGTGACATGCTTGCCACATTGCGCGACCGCTACGTCGAACAGTTGGATTACCAGCCGAACCAGGCGGAACTGTACGACATCCTCACCCAGCTGCGGATGAACGATCAGGTGCGTATCACGTTGAACAAGGCGTGGCTGCCGATGACCGGACCATGGCTGATCGACCAGTTGTTCGCCAAACCGCAGCAGCTCAAGCGTTTCGCCCCATGGCTGTCCGACGATGACGTCAACGCGCTGACCCGTCCCAAGGGATCGCCGCTGACCCGGTCCGACATCCCACTGCTTGACGAAGCCTTGGAACTGCTCGGCCCCGACCCCAAGCAGGCTGCCCGTCAGGCCGCCAAAGACGCCAAACGTGCCGAAGAGGAACAATTCGCCAAGGACACGCTCGCCCAAGCGGGCATCGGCTCGGGTATCGTAACCTCCCAAATGCTGCTGGACAACATCAACGGCGGCAGCGACGAACTCATCGCCCAGCATGCGGCGGCGGACCGTGAATGGACGTACGGGCATATCGTCGTCGACGAGGCGCAGGAACTGACCGCCATGGACTGGCGGATGCTAATCAGGCGATGCCCGTCACGCTCGTTCACCATCGTCGGCGACGTGGCACAGACCTCGGCGCTTGGCGGCACACGTTCATGGGCGAAAACCATGGACCGGCTGTTCGGCCCCGAACACTGGGACCTCAACGAGCTGACCATCGACTATCGCAACCCGCAGGAGGTTTCCGACCTCGCCTCCCGCTTCGCCGAGCATGAAGGCCTGTACGTTTCCACAGTCAAAGCGGTCCGCCATGTCGACGATTCCGTCCGGCGCATCCGCGTCGCCGACGAAACCGCGTTGAACGCCCGCGTCGCCGAGGAAACCCTTGCGCTTGCCGAGGAATACGTCGGTGATGACGGTACCGGCCGTATCGCCGTCATCGCCGCCTCCCAGCATGTCGCCGCACTACGCGACACCGTGACTGACAGGCTGCGCGAAAGCCTGCCCCGGGACCGTTTCACTCGTCTCAGCGAGCAGAACGCTTGGGACCGTCAGATCATGGTGTGCACGACCGAAGAGGTCAAGGGGCTGGAGTTCGACGCCGTAATCGTCGTCCAACCCGGCGAGATCGAGCAGAGCTCACCGGCGCGCCTGGTCGCCGCCGCCGACTTGTATGTCGCGATGACCCGGCCGACACAACGCCTGCTTATAGTGCGGACAGAAGATGACGAACGTCAACTTACGATTTAAGGTAGTAGTATGCCCAAAGCATTGTTATTAGAGAATATTCATCCGTTCGCGGCACAATCGCTGCGAGACCACGGTTTCGAGGTGGAAACGCTCAAGGGAGCCTTGAGCGAGGATGAGCTCATCGACGCTCTCGACGGCGTCGACGTGCTTGGCATCCGATCCAAGACCAACGTGACGCGCAAAGTAATCGACGCGAGGCCGAATCTCACCGCCATCGGCTGCTTCTGCATCGGCACCAACCAAGTGGATCTCGACTACGCGGGCAAGCGCGGTATCGCCGTATTCAACGCACCGTATTCGAACACCCGCTCGGTGGTTGAACTGGTCATCTGCGACATCATTTGCCTGATGCGTCGTATCCCCGCGCATACGCATCATATGAAGCATGGCGTGTGGGATAAGTCTGCCAGCGGCTCGCATGAGGTCCGCGGCAAGACGCTCGGCATCATCGGCTACGGCAATATCGGCTCTCAGCTGTCAGTGCTTGCCGAGGCGATGGGCATGCGCGTGCTGTTCTATGACATCGAGGAAAAACTCGCCATGGGCAATGCCAAGCGCATGTCGAGCCTTAATGACCTGCTTGAGCAGTCCGATGCGGTGACGCTGCATGTGGACGGTCGCAAGTCCAATACCGGGTTCTTCGGTGAGGAACAGTTCTCGCACATGAAGCAGGGCGCTATTTTCATCAACCTGTCCCGTGGATTCGTCGCCGACTTGGACGCGCTGAAACGTCACTTGGATTCCGGGCATCTTTCCGGAGCCGCTGTGGACGTGTTCCCCACGGAGCCGAAGAAGACCGGTGACCCGTTCGGCACGCCGCTGGCTGACGAAGACAATATGATTTTGACGCCGCACATCGGCGGTTCGACGCTTGAAGCGCAGGAATCGATCGGACACTTCGTTTCGCAGCGTTTGGAGGACTACTGGTATAAGGGTTCCACGATGCTGTCCGTGAATTTCCCACAGCTGACGCTTGGCGCGAACCGCGGCAACGTGCGTATCGCCCACCTGCATGCCAACCTGCCGGGCGTGCTGGGCAAGATGAACCACATTCTGGGCGAGGAAAACATCAATATTTCCGCTCAGTCGCTTGGCACGGAAGGCGAGTTGGGCTATGTGGTCACCGACGTGTCCGGCAAGCCCGATCAGGCGACGATCGATGCGCTGAGCCACATCGAAGGCACCATCCGCATGCGGGTGCTGTCCGGCGACTGATCCGCCAGCGGTCACGGATATACTAAACGGGCTGCCCCAGCCGTATGGTTGGGGCAGCCCGTTTGGCATATTGTTGTTCCGGCGTATGCGCCGGAACACCATTCCCGTATGGCCCAGTCAGCGGACGCCGCTGAATTCCTTGGCTTTGCTCGCATTCAGCTCGTCGATGGCGTGTTGGAAATCCTGAAGGTTCTCGAAATTCTGGTATACGCTTGCGAACCGCATGTAGGCGACTTCGTCGAGATCGCGCAATGGCTTGAGAATCGCCTTGCCGACTTCTTCTGATTTGACAGTCGCCAGTCCCCGTGACCGCAGATCCTCTTCCACCCGCTGTCCCAGCGTTTTCAGCTGGTCTTCGTCAATCGGCCGCCCCTGACACGCTTTGCGTACACCATTGACCACTTTGTTGCGGTCGAACGGTTCGACGTTACCGGACCGTTTCTGCACGAGTAGCATGGTGGTTTCCACAGTGGTGAAACGGCGTCCGCACTTGAGGCATTCACGACGTCGTTTGATGGAGTGGCCATCCTCGTTGATACGGGTGTCAACCACTTTGGTTTCGGGGTTTTGACAATACGGGCAATGCATGTCATCAACAATAGCCGACACCGCCAACCTCCGCCCGCATGCCGACCGACTACCGGTCAACCGGAACCACGATGGTCTGTCCCGGCATAAGTTCCGTGGATTGCAGATGATTCAATTCGACGATGTCGCGCACCGTGCCTCTCACATCGCCGCCGGGAGGTGTCACCTGCTGCGCATACTGCCACAAGGTATCCCCCTGCTGCACACTGTAGGTCACCGTATGCCGCGGCGTCGCCGATTGCGCGGTGTCAGGCGAGTATACACTCCAGCCGAATACCAGAGCGCATGCGAGCAGCACGCCGACCAACACTTTGGGCAGATACGCCGGCATACCGCCCGTCGGTTCATCCACGGGATGCGCACCGTCATTGCACGGCATGCTACCGCCACGCAAACGATTGGCGACGCCACGATACCCACGGCTCGCTGCGACGCACACACCGGCAGGCCTTGACATGCGGTGCATTCGTGACATCGCAACGTTGCGGCTGACCGCGATATACCCGCCATGACGCTGAATCTCAACCATGATCCGTGCCTTTCCGTGTCTTCCACGCCGTACGAGCCGAGCGGCAGGCAAATGCCCGCACCCACCTATTCGAACATGTGTTCTATCGAACAGATGTTCTAAGTATGGCACAGCCGTTCGAAAACAGCAAGAGCGTGTCGAACAGATGTTTGATATTTTCCGGTTCTATGGTTATGCTTGCAGAAGAACGAAAGGAACCATTGTGGGCACAATCGCATTCCCATCACGGCATGACGACGCACCGGCGGGGCGATCCCCCGCGCTTTCCACGCGCCAGCGCCAAGTGCTTGACGCCATCCGCTCACATGTCTCAGCCCACGGTTATGCCCCTTCGTTCCGAGAAATCGGCGATCTTGTCGGCCTCAAAAGCCCATCGTCGGTCAAACATCAGTTGCAAGTGCTCGCAGACCGCGGGTATATCCGCATCGGCGCGAAAAAAGGCCGGGCCATCGAACTCGTGGAAACCACGCAACCGAACGATCAGCCCGATACCGCCCCGCAGACACGCACCGCCGACATCTTCCCCTTCCCCGCCCCCGACCAGGACCGCGAAGACGCCCCCTCGATCACGGCATCACGCGACGTGCCATTGGTCGGGCGCATCGCCGCCGGCACCCCGATCACCGCACAGCAGCATGTCGAAGATGTCATGCGCCTGCCGCAGCGGCTCACCGGAACCGGCAATCTGTTCATGCTTGAAGTCCACGGGGATTCCATGGTCGACGCCGCCATCTGCGACGGCGATTTCGTCGTCGTGCGTGAACAGCAGACCGCGGAAAACGGGGACATTGTCGCAGCCCTGCTTGACGACGAAGCCACCGTGAAAACATTCCGCAAAGAACAAGGGCATGTGTGGCTCATCCCCCACAACCCCGCTTATTCGCCCATCGATGGCACGCACGCGCAAATCATGGGCAAAGTCGTCACCGTGCTTCGCAAAATCTGAACGCCCGCAGCATCGTTTTCGCCTTTCACCGCTTCCCGGCGCTTCTCGGCGACCCGTCAGTCTCCTGAGTTTCGCAGGCTTCGTCATGCAAATGCTCCGTACGTGAGACCTCACAACCGTCCGGCTCCAGTTGGAACGTCGTATGCTCGACGGACACCGGGAAATGCTCCTGCAGGCAGCTGTGCAATTGCGCGAGAATCTCCGCGCCCTGCGTCATGGACAATCCCGGATCGACCACCACATGCGCCATCAGCACCGGCATACCGGTCGACACCGTGCTCGCATGCAAATCATGCACCGCTACCACATGGGGCACATGTTCCATATGGGTACGCACCTCATCCAAATCCAAGCCTTCCGGCGTCTCCTCCAACAGGACACGCGCCGCGTTGCGCAGCAACAATGCCGCGCGCGGAATCATCATCAGCGCGATGACCCCACCGGCGACGGCGTCGAAACCGCCCCAGCCGGTCGCTTGGAGCACAATCGCCGAAACGATCACTGCGACCGACCCCAAGGCGTCATTGACGACTTCAAGGAAGGCCGCGCGCATATTCATATTGTCCTCGCTGTTGGCATGGAGGATCAGCATCGAAGCGACATTCGCCGTCAAACCGAGCACACCCATGAACAGCAGCAGAACCGGGCTGCGCACACCGTCGTCCGCGGCGCCGAACAGGCGCATGCCTGCCTCCGCGAGCGCGTATATGCCAACGAACAGCAGCATCAGCGCACCGAGAGCCGCGGTAATCACTTCGAGTCGCGCCCATCCCCATGTACGCACGTTGCTTGGTTTGCGTCGCATCAGCATCGCGGTCACCGTTGACGCTACAAGCACTGACAGGTCGGTGAGCATATGGCCGGCATCCACGAGCAACGCGAGCGATCCGGTGACCGCCGCGCTGACAACCTCAGCTACGAACACGGTCAACGTCAATGCCAGCGACATCGTCAGCCGCTTCTGGTGTTCCCTGCTATCAGCCGTTTGTCTGTTTGTTCCGTGCTCGTGCGCCATCGCTGCTCCTTGTCTGTACAGACCTCGGTCGGCGTTCCACCGGTCCAGGCCGGCTGGACACGGTACCGAAACCGCTTCTCATTACCATTCTCAACGTGCGGAAAACGAGAGAACCCCGGCCACATGGACCGGGGTTCCATACTCAACCGGGCAACACCGGTGGAGTGAACGTATCAGAAGCCGAACTTCGCTGCGGTCTCGCGCAACGTCTCCGCGGACTTCTTGAGCTCCTGGAGCTCATGGTCGGACAGCGGGGTGTTGATGCGGGAGTTCACGCCGTGACGGTTCAGCAGGGTCGGCACGGACATGCACACGTCGGAGATGCCGTGGAAGTCGGTGAGCATGGAGGACACCGGCAGGATGCGGTTGGTGTCGCGCAGCACAGCTTCGATGATATCCACGCCGGACATGGCGATCGCGTAATTGGTCGCGCCCTTGCCCTGGATGATCTTGTAGGCGGCGTTCTTGACTTCCTGATGGATTTCCTCACGCTTGGCGGCGTCGAGCGGCTCATGGCCCGGCAGCGGCTGCCAATCGCACATCGGAACGCCACCGATGGTTGCGGAAGCCCACAGCGGGACTTCGGAATCACCGTGCTCGCCGGCGATGTACGCGTGCACGTTCTTCACGTTCACGCCGGTCTGCTGGGCGATCAGGAAGCGCAGACGCGCGGAATCGAGGTTGGTGCCGGAGCCGAACATCTGGTTGGCCGGCAGGCCGGACAGCTTCATGGACACGTGGGTGACGACGTCCACCGGGTTCGTGATGAGCATGTAGATGGCGTTCGGGGCGACCTTGACCACATTCGGGATGATGGACTTCATGATGTTGATGGTCGCGCCGGCGAGGTCGAGGCGGGACTGGCCCGGCTTCTGGCGAGCGCCTGCGGTGATGACGACCATGTCGGCGTCACGGCAGATTTCCACGTCGTCGGAACCGTCGATGGAGACGGTCGGGTAGAAGCTGGAGCCGTGCTGCATGTCGAGCACTTCGGCTTCGACGCGTTCCTTGGCAATGTCTTCGAGAACGATTTCGCGTGCAACGCCACGCTGGGCGGCCGCGAAGGCAAGCGTTGAGCCGACAGCGCCGGCACCGATGATAGCGAGCTTCGTGGGCTTTACAGCTGAATTCACCATTTGCTACTTCTCCTTGGCAATGACCCGATTGTGACGGGTTTCATTCAGTAACACTTCTACTCTAGTGGTTCTCCGTGACGTTTCTCCGGGGAAAACGCTTTGCGGGCGAACCGGTACGAGATGAATTTGAGAGCGTTCACACTGTGTGCGGGGCAAACGTTTGCCGCGCGGGCAAGTGCCGGAGTGTCATTGATTGCGCAGATTCCGCCGGCGGCCGATGTCCCGGCGGACGCCGGCTGCTCGCCGGTCATTCGCCGGTTACTGGGCGGTCACTCGTCGATGGCGGCGTCGACGATTTGCGCGGCAAGCTGGCTGTCCACCTGAGCTTCGACCATCATGCCGTCACCGCGGTAGTCAATCGAGTCCATCTGCCCGTATTCGCGGATTTTCGACACCAATGATCCCGCGGTGTACGGCAGGAGCGCGCTGACATGTACGCCGGGGACGGGCAGGAGCCCCTCGACCTGCTCACGCAACGCGTCGATGCCTTCGCCGGTGTACGCGGACACCAGATGGGCGTCTGGAGCGAGCGCGGCGAGCCGGTCGCGGGTGGTTTGGTCGACACGGTCGATTTTGTTGAACACAAGAAGCCGCGGAATGCTTTCCGTTCCGTCGATGTCGGCGAGGATCGCGTTGACCGCGTCGATCTGGGCGAACGGGTCGGGGTGGGAGGCGTCGACCACGTGGACGATGACATCGGCGTCGGCGACTTCTTCAAGCGTGGATTTGAACGCTTCGACCAGCTGCGTAGGCAGGCGGCGCACGAAGCCGACGGTGTCAACGTAGGCGTATTGGCGTCCGTCTTTCGCACTGGCCCGTCGTACCGCGGTGTCGAGTGTGGCGAACAACGCGTTTTCAACGAGTTCCTTGGATCCGGTCAGCCGGTTGGTCAATGACGATTTGCCGGCGTTCGTGTAGCCGACCACGGCGACCGTGGGCAGGCCGAATCGACGCCGCGACCCGCGTTTGACATCGCGGGCCGGGGCCATGTGGGTAATCTGCTTGCGGAGTTTGGCGATCCGGTTGCGGATGACGCGGCGATCCATTTCGATTTTCGTCTCACCCGGGCCTCGCGAGCCGATGCCCGCGTCCGCGCCCGCTGCACGGCCGCCCGCCTGACGGGACAGGGAGCCGCCCCAGCCGCGCAGTCGCGGCAGCATGTACTGTAATTGGGCGAGCTCGACCTGCGCCTTGCCTTCGCGGCTGGTGGCGTGTTGGGCGAAAATGTCCAGAATCACAGCGGTGCGGTCGACGACCTTGACTTTTGTCGCATCTTCCAAAGCTCGCCGCTGGCTGGGTGGCAGGTCGTCGTCGACGATGATGGTGTCGGCTTCGTCACGCGCGACGATGCCCGCGATTTCCTTGGCCTTGCCGGAACCCACGTAGGTGGCTGAATCAGGACGCAACCGGTGCTGCAGCAAGCCGTCGCAGACCTGGGCGCCGGCGGTTTCGGCGAGCGCGGCAAGCTCACGCAACGATTCCTCGGCTTGGGCTTGGGTGGTTTTCGCGCTTGACCACACGCCGACAAGCACGACGCGTTCAAGGCGGACCTTGCGGTATTCGACTTCGGTGACGTCTTCGAGTTCGCCGAGGCCGGCGACACGTTTGAGCTGGTTGCGCGCCTCACGTTCCGCCCAGGCTTCGTCCTCATGGGCGTAGGGGTGGGCGGCGGTGTCGTCGAGCAGTACTTCGGAATGTTCAGCCAGAACGCTTTCATGTTGCGCTGCGGCGGGTTTGGCGGACGGGTCTGTCGTGCCGCCCTCAGCCGGTAGAGCGGATTGCGCGGCATCGCGGTGCGACGTCTGCTCTGTTGTCGCGCTTGTCACGCTCCCGCTGTCCGGGGTGTCTTCATCGTCGTCCGTACGTGCGAAAGCTGTCGTGGTGATGGCTGTTCCTTCTTCTCGCATCGCCGAATCGGCGGCACGATCGGCGGTATCTTCCTAGTATCAACTATTGTCTTTATTATCATCGTGTTGGACGACAACACCAAGCGGTTCCGCCGTCAGCGACAGGCGGGCGGGACGGCACGACCAACAGACGTTTGCAGGAAAGAACGACAGGGATATGGCAGCATCGAAAGCACATCACGGCGTCAAAGCGCACGACGACAAGCAGGAGAACAGCACGAGCCGTTCGGATAAGAGCGACATGGGGAAGAGCAACACGGGCGGTGAACAGTATTTCGCTTCGACCCCGCAGTCGGCGGACATCCGGCGCGAACGCAAGGTGACGTTACGCGGGTATGAGGCGACAGTCCAGACCTCGAACGGCGTGTTTTCAGGCAACCGGGTCGATTTGGGCACGTCCGTGCTGCTGCGTCACGCACCCATGCCGCCGCAGCGTGGCACCGGGCTTGATCTGGGATGCGGCTGGGGGCCGATTGCGCTCGCGCTCGGCTTCGAATCACCGGAACTTGACGTGTGGGCGGTGGATATCAACGAGCGTGCGGCGGAACTGACCGGCGAGAACGCAAAAGCCAACGGGCTGAATCATGTGCATGCCGTCAGCCCGGACGCCGTACCCGCCGACCTCACCTTTGACGTGATCTGGTCCAACCCCCCGATCCGCATCGGCAAGGAGGCGCTGCACAACCTGCTCATGGCTTGGCTTCCACGGCTGGACAACGATGGCGCCGCGTATCTAGTGGTGCAGAAGAACCTCGGGTCCGACTCGCTGATCCCATGGCTTGCCCAAGCGCTCGGCGACGGGTATACGGTGAGCAAATACGCGAGTTCCAAAGGGTATCGTGTCATCGAGGTGCTGCGCCAGGCATGAGATTCACGTATCCCCAAGAACTGCCGATTTCCGCCGCTCACGACCAGATCATCGAAGCGGTGAAACGCTCACAGGTTGTTATCGTTTCCGGACAGACCGGTTCAGGCAAAACCACGCAGATACCGAAAATGCTGCTGGAAATGGGTCGCGGCACGCACGGCCACCAGATCGTACACACGCAGCCGCGCCGGCTTGCCGCCCGAACGGTCGCCGAACGCATCGCTTTGGAAATGGGCGTCAAACTCGGCGATGAAATCGGCTACCAAGTACGGTTCACCGACGAAAGCTCCCCCAATACCAGGCTGCGCGTCGTCACCGACGGTATCCTGCTCGCACAGATTCAGCGCGACCCCCAGTTAAGCCGCTACGACACCATCGTGATCGACGAGGCGCACGAACGCAGCCTCAACATCGATTTCCTGCTCGGCTACCTGACCGCACTGCTGCCCAAACGCCGTGACCTGAAGCTCATCATCACCTCGGCGACCATCGATTCGGAGAAATTCCGCGACCATTTCGAACACGCCCTGCGCACCACCGTGCCGGTCATCGAAGTGTCCGGACGCACCTACCCGGTCCAAATCGTGTACGAACCCTTGGGATCGTTGCCCGCGCTCATGAACCATGTGCCCGGCTTCCCCAACCCGCGCAACCCGGCGCTCGGCGGCGAAGACGGCGGACGCGGCGGCAACAGCGGTGGCAGTGACGACGACCAGGCCGACATGCCGACCGCGGTCGCCCGCGCCTGCGCCGAACTGGTCATCCGCTCAAGCCATGAGCACGGGCCGCGGGACATCTTGGTTTTCGCGTCCGGTGAGCGCGACATCCACGATTTCGAAAACGCGCTGCACCATCATTTCGGACCGCGCACCGCGGATATGCGCCGACCTGACGCCATCGAAATCATGCCGCTGTTCGCGAGGCTGTCTGCCAAGGAACAGCACAAAGTATTCGAACCGCACACGCATCAGCGGATCGTCATCGCGACGAATGTGGCCGAAACGTCACTGACCGTGCCGGGAATTCGCTATGTCGTCGACCCGGGCACCGCACGCATATCACGGTATTCAAAAACCGCGAAAGTGCAACGCCTGCCGATCGAGCCGATCTCACAGGCGAGCGCCGACCAGCGTTCCGGACGATGCGGGCGCGTGGCCGACGGCATCGCGATCCGCCTGTATTCGAACGAAGATTACCAGACGCGTCCACGCTTCACCGAACCTGAAATCCTGCGCACATCGCTGGGCGCGGTGGTTCTGCACATGCTGTCGGTCGGCGTGGCGCACACGGTCGACGACATCACGCATTTCGGGTTCATCGACCCGCCGGACGTGCGTTCCGTGTCCGACGGCTTCAACGAGCTGACCGAACTCAAAGCGCTCATCCACAAGCATGGCGAAGTCAGACTGACCCGGATCGGCCGGCAACTCTCCCGCATCCCGATTGATATCCGACTCGGGCGCATGGTCATCGAAGCGGCCACCCACACCACGCCGAACACGCTCGCCGCCGTGCTGGTCGTCGTCGCGTTCCTCAGCTTGCAAGACCCGCGGGAGCGCCCCGAAGACAAACGCGAGGAAGCTGACCGGATCCACAACCGGTATGCCGACCCGACTAGTGATTTCCTCACCGCGCTCAATATCTGGGACCGCGTGTTCCAAGTGGACGGCGAGCCGGGCAACAACGCGTTGCGCCGCATCTGCAAAGCCGAGTATTTCAGCTTCCTGCGCATGCGGCAGTGGAAAGACCTCGTCGCCCAGCTGTCGCAGATGTGCCGCGAACTGAAATTCCGCGTGGGCGAACCGCAGCCGATCTCCCGGCCCGGGCTTGACATCCGCAATCTGCCGATGAACCAGCAGGCCGCACACGCCATGTGCTGCACGTGGGATACGCAAGGCATCCACCAGTCCATGCTCGCCGGACTGCTGTCCATGCTGGGCATGCAGGTGGTTCGCGAGCCGAAAGCCTCGGATTTCGCCGGACTCAAGGGGGCGGCCAAAGCACGCGCCATGAAACGTGCGCAGAAAACCGCGAAAAACGACTATCGGGGCGCTCGTGGTACACGCTTCGCACTGTTCCCCGCGTCGGCGGTCGCCAAAACCACCCCGCCATGGGTGATGAGCACGGAACTCGTGGAAACCTCACGCCTGTGGGCGCGCTATTCCGCCGCGATTGACCCGGCATGGGCGGAACCGCTGGCCGGCTCGCTCACCCGTGTCACGTACGCCGAGCCGCACTGGTCCGGTTCGCGCGGCTCGGCTGTTGCACAATCGAAAGTCCTGCTGTACGGGCTGCCGATCGTGCAGGACCGTCCGGTGCAGTGGGGGCGCATCAACCCGCTTGAAGCGCGTGATTTCCTGCTGCGGCAAGGCCTCGTCGAAGGCGATATCCAGCAGCGGTTCCCGTTCGACGAGTTCATCGAACATAATCGGGAAATCCTCGAAGAAGCCGCACATGATGCGGACCGTACCCGGCAGGTCGCCGACACGGTCAGCGAAGAAGACCTCTTCGACTTCTACAACACCGTGATACCGACGGATATCACCAGTGTCGCCGATTTGGCGAAATGGTGGAAAACCGAGCATGACAAGCAGCCGCACCTGCTGGACTTCGATCCGGACAACGTTGAGCGTTTGCAACACTCCGACAGCGTCAGCATGGACGACTACCCCGAATACTGGCATACGCTCGGCACCGACGGCACGCCGATCGACCTTCGGCTGAGCTACAAGTACGAGCCGGGTACGCCGGACGACGGCGTGACCGTGCACATCCCCATCAAGGAACTGTCACGGTTGACACCCGAACAGTTCACATGGAACGTGCCCGGACTGCTTGACGAACTGCTCCTGGGCATGATCAAATCCTTGCCCAAAGCGTTGCGCGTCCAGTTCGTGCCCGCCCCCGACACGGCTCGGGCGATCCGCGAAGCCATCAACGAACGCTACCCCGATCTGCCCGGATCCGGAGATATGAAGCATCCCAACCTGCCAGCACCAGAGCAAGAGGGGACGTCGAACGGGTCGGGAACCGCGGCCGGCGCTTGGCCGGACATCATCCACGCGTTCACCGCGGCGGCGATTGCAACCGTGGGAGCGCAAATCCATCCGGAAGTGTACACGGACGAGCAAATCGCCAAACTCGCCCCCTACCTGCGCATGACCTTCAGCATCGAAGAGCCGCTGCCCCCGGTCAAATCCCAGCATCGGCACGGCAACGGGCGCGGGCACGGCAGCCGGCAGCATGTCAAAGTACTCGGAACCGGCAAATCCTTGGTCGCGTTGCAACGACAGTTCGCACAGCTCGCCGCCGCATCGGCACGCAAAGTCGTGCAACGACAGGCGAAAGCCGCCGAGGCGCAAGGCAAAATCGTCCAACAGGCGAATCTGCTACACAAAGCGGGGGCAACCACCAAACCGCGCGCCGACATTCTGTGGGCCGGCGCACTGGAATCCCTGCGTCTGCCTTCGGAACGTATTTCCTCAAGATGGCTCGGCGCTGAAGCGCTCATGCTGGCGAGCGCGCCATACCGTTCCACCGCCGATCTGGTCGAAGATCTGCAGCTCGCCGCCGTCAAGCGCCTGCTGCCGCGTGTGGACAAGCTGCCGGATGATGAGGCGCTCGCCCAAGCGGTCAGCGGGGTGTCGGAAGTGTTCGAGGATACCGTGTACGCGGTCGCGCATGATGTGATTGCGATTCTCAAGCGGTACGCCGAAGTCGACAAGGCGGTGTCCGGCAAAGCCGATCTGCCGATGCTGTCGGTGCTGCAATCGGTGCGGGAGCATATCGCGACGCTCGTGTTCCCCGGGTTCATCGGGGCTGCTCCCCCGGATGCGCTGCCAAATATCGAACGATACCTGCATGCCGATCTGATGCGACTCGCCAAAGCGAAAACCGACAAGAACCGGGACGTACGCTGGGCGTGGCAGGCCGATGAAGCGCGTGGGCTCGTGGACAAGGCGATGGAACAGGCCAAAGCGGAGCCCGCCGGACCACGGCATGAACTGCTGCTCGGCAAAGCGACACAAGCCAGGTGGATGCTTGAGGAGTTCTACGTGTCCCTCTGGGCGCAGGAGCTGGGCACGGCGAAAACGGTGAGTATCCAGCGCATCCGCAAAGCGCTCGCGTAGCGGGGTGCGGCGGGTTCTTGACTCGTCTGCATCGGAAATCGGCAGCAGACGGGTTCCCGCAACAGCCATCAGGCAAGTCGGATACCCACCTGTGCACGGCAATCGCGACCGTCACTGTGTGAGCCAATCCTCACAAAGTGACGGTCTCAGACAGGCCGAACCGGCGCCACAGGAGCACCGCGACCGTGGTTGTGTGAACCAATTCTCACACAACGAGCCTCCAGAACAGCCTGCCGCCCAGCAGCGCCGCATACAGCGCTACGAACGTGGATTGCCGAACCAGCCGGTGTAAATGATGGAAAAGTTGCGATTGCCGTACGCCGAGCAGGAGTCGCCCTCCCCCGCCCCTGCGGCGAGCGCCGCCGTGTTCGGCTGGTAGGGCGTGTAAATGTACAGTAGCGCAGTCGCCTTGTTTTCGATGTACACCCGGCTGCCGCCGCAGCTCGCATTCGGGTTGTACTGGATGTAGTTCATCCTTCCGGCGTGATACCCGTAGGTGTCCTCATGCTGCAGATAGTACTTGTACCGTTTCGCGGCGCCGTACACTTGCCGGAAGAATCCGGCGTACTGCGGGTCGCAGCTGTTGTCGTCGGGGCAGCTCAATCCCATGGCGGCTTTGAATTGGAAGGCGGTGGTGCTGGTTGCGGTGACCAGATGCTGTTCCTTTTGCAGTACGGTGAGCAGCACTTTGGGACTGATGCCGCAGGCTTTGGCGGATTTGCTGATGATGGCTGCCGCGGTTTCGCCTTTCGTGCCTTGATAGGCTTCGCATTCGCTGCCGGCGGGTTCGTTTTCGCTGTCGAAGGTCATGACGCGCAGGCATTGACTCCCGGTGCAGGAGGCTCCTTGCTTGTCGAGGAACGCTTGGATTTCCGCCTGGCTCATGGCGTTGCCGTTGAAGAATTGCCCGTCGGAGATGATGTTGCCTGGGTTGAATCCGTATCGTTGTGCGGTTTGGTTCTGCCGGTATTCGGCGACGGCGATTTCCGCCCGCCATTGGATGACGCGTACGAGTCCCATGATGAGTGCCATGGCGCAAATTATCGCCACGATGGTTTCCGCCGTGATAAGACAACGTTTGCCGAGGCTCGCATGCTTCCAGGCTGTGCGGTATTGCGATTGCCGGTTGCGGATCCACTGTTTCCATGTCGTGTTGCGCCGGGCGACTGGTTTTCGTGCCGGGGTGCGTGTTCTTGCCGATGTTGCTGATGAGCTGCCAGCGGCTTTGCGTGATGCTCCCCGGCCCACAGCATTACTATTCTTCGCAGTATTGCCCGGTTTTGCGGCGCTGCCCGATGCACTAGCATGACCGGATTTGGCCGCACCACCTGATTTGCCTGTAGTATGTCGTGCTTGGCCGGCAGGGTTGCCTGCGTTTTTCGCCGATGGCGATGGCACCGCTTCTGCCGGTTGCGACGATGACGAAGACGCGGATGATGGTTTGTGCTTGTCCGCACCGTTTGCCGTGCTTGTCTTCTTGCTCATGGTCGGTTCTTTCGCGCCTTGATTCTGCTGTCCCAGCTGGTTGTTGTGTCCGGTACCCGTTGTGTCGTGCTCATCATCATGCTGTTGTTCCATACCACTGCCATTGTAGGGTTACCGGGCGTCCGGAACTCATTTGCCGAGTTCCGCTTCGGTTGGGTGCAGGCCGCTGACGGTCAGCGCGGCGAGCAGCGCGAACACCGCGCCGAATGGTCCCAGCCAGGTCAGTCCCAGATGATCGTTGACGATGCCGCCGACCGCCGATCCGAGCGCGATGCCGATGTTGAAGGACATGGAGTTGAGTGATGCCGCGAGATTCATGGACCCTGGGTGCGCTTGGGCTGCGACATCCATGTACAGCACTTGGGAGGAGGAGTTTTGCAGATACATGAACAGTCCGAGCATAATCAGCAGCAGCGCTCCGGCGAACGGCAGGAGTCCGGCGAACGCGAGCAGGCACAGCAGCAGCGCGTGTATCAGGTAGATTGGGCGGATTCGTGCGAGCGGCGCCACGCCTGTTCCCCGGTTGGCGAGCCGCCCACTGTACAGGTTGCTGCACAGGCATGCTGCACCGAACATCATGAGCCCTATGCTGACGAATCGTTGCGGCACACCGATTTCATCGCGTAGAATCGGCGTAAGGTACGTGTAGAACACATAGCTTGCAGCCGCCCCGAACAGCACCGCGAACACACCCAGCCGGATGCGACGGTCGGCGAACAGGCGGAATTGCGGGAGGAACCCGATGGCCATGGGGTGGCTGTTGCGTGGCAGTACCGCAAGCATGGCGAGCATCAGTATGATGGTCAGGGCGACGATCAGGGCGAATGCGGCACGCCATCCGAAGGTTTCCGCAATCCACGTGCCGATGGGTACGCCGACGACCGAGGCGATGGAGAATCCGGAGAATACCCACGCAATGAACCGCGTGCGGTTGGAGGCGCTGGCGACGTCCGGCGCATAGGTCATGGACACGGCGACCGTGGTGCCCGAGACCAAGGCGATCATGATGCGGGCGATCAGCAGAATCGGATAGTTCGGTGCGATCAGGCACAGGATATTGCCGGTAAGGAACACTGCGATCAGAATCATATGCGTGGCGAAACGCGGGAACCGTGCGGATAGAGCCGAGCCGATCGGGGTGGCCGGAGCGTATGCCACAGCGAACAGTGAGACGAGATTGCCGACGGTGACTTCGCTGACATGCAAACCGTGGGCGATTCGCGGGAGAATACCGACCATGATGAATTCGCTGATTCCCAGCATGAAACTAGTCGCGATCAGCGTGATAACCGCCGGGGTGAAGAACCTGGTTCGGGCGGGCGTGTTCTTTGGATGCTGTTCGCGTGTATCGATATTGCCGGTCATGTCCCCGGGTCTCCTTCCGTGCGGCTGTTCGCCGCCCACCCTAGTGAACCACCGGGCGTGCCTGAATCCTTGTTCAGCGTGTCAATCGTTTGACAATCCAGCTGCTTCGCTCCGTATCGGTTGTGCCCCATCCTGCCGATGTCATCGGATGACGACAACCACCGGAACCTCCCGTAGCGTCATCGGCACGAAGCACCCCAACGGCTCCAACACCACCAAGCGCACGAAACGACCGTGCCCCGCTGCGATCCAGTCGCAACGGGGCACGGTTACACCCAACAACCTGAAGGATTACAGGCGCTGCAAGTACTTGCCGAGTTCGTACGGCGTCACTTGACGGCGGTATTCCTCCCACTCCTGGTGCTTGTTGCGCAGGAAGTATTCGAAGGCGTGCTCGCCCAAGACACCGGCCACGAAATCGGACTTCTCCATGATCTTGAGTGCTTCGTCAAGCGATTCCGGCAACGGCTGGATGCCCATCGCCTTGCGTTCGGCGTCGGTCAGCTCCCACACGTCGTCGCTGGTCGGCTCACCCAAGGTCATCTGCTGTTCGATACCGTCGAGGCCGGCGGCCAGCAGCACGGAGAACGCAAGGTACGGGTTGACGGCCGGGTCGAGCGCACGGAACTCCATGCGAGCGGAATTGCCCTTGCCTGGCTTGTATTGCGGGATGCGCAGCAGCGCGGACCGGTTGTTGTGGCCCCAGCAGATGTAGCTCGGCGCTTCCGCGCCGCCCCACAGACGCTTGTACGAGTTGACGTACTGGTCGGTGACCGCGCAGATCTCCGCCGCATGGTACAGGATGCCGGCGGCGAACTGGCGGGCGATAAGCGACATGTTGAACTCCTGGCCCGCCTCGTAGAAGGCGTTGGAATCACCTTCGAACAGGCTCAGATGCGTGTGCATACCGGAGCCCGGCTGGTCGGCGAGCGGCTTGGGCATGAAGGTCGCATGAATACCACGTTCGAGGGAAATCTCCTTGACCACGGTGCGGAAGGTCATGATGTTATCCGCGGTGGTCAGCGCGTCAGCGTACCGCAGGTCGATCTCGTTCTGGCCGGGTCCGGCCTCATGATGCGAGTATTCGACGGAAATACCCATCTGTTCGAGCATGTTGACGGTCGCACGGCGGAAGTCCATCCCAGGGCTGCGCGGCACATGGTCGAAGTAGCCGCCCTCATCGATCGGCTTGGGGGCTTGGGACCAGTCCTCTTGGTTTTCGAACAGGTAGAATTCGATTTCCGGGTGGACGTAGAAGGTGAAGCCTTTTTCTTTCGCCTTGGCGAGCGCCTGCTTGAGCACGTGGCGTGGATCGCCGAGGGACGGCTCCCCGTCGGGGGTGAGAATGTCGCAGAACATGCGCGCGGTGCCTTGCGGGCCTCCACGCCATGGCAGGATTTGGAAGGTGGACGGATCGGGTTTGACGATCATGTCATCTTCGGAAACGCGGGTCATGCCTTCGATCGACGATCCGTCGAAGCCAAGCCCTTCCTCGAACGCCGCTTCGAGTTCGGCGGGGGCGATGGCCACTGATTTCAGTGTTCCCAGCACATCCGTGAACCATAGTCGGATGAAGCGCACGTCTCGTTCTTCCACCGTGCGCAGGGCGAACTCTTGCTGTTTATCCATAGGTCTCATCGTCCCATCGAATTATTACGGACATGCTACGCGGTTGCGTCATTGCTGTGCGCGAGCATCGGTTTGCGTTGTCGATTGCTGATTATACTGCGGATTTCGCAGGCCGGCGATGGGATGCGATTGTGTGATACGTTGCCGGTATCACACGTATCGTGGTTGTCGCCGGCTTGCGGGTGCGGCCGCAGGGCACGGGGTTACTGTGCGACGTTGAGCGCTTCTTCCAGGGTGAAAGCGCGTGCGTACAGGGATTTGCCGAGAATCGCCGCGTCGACGCCGAGCGGGGCGAGTTCTTTGATGGCGCGCAGGTCGTCGAGGCTGCTGATACCGCCGGAAGCGGTGACGTGGGCGTCGGTACGTTCGGCGACTTCGCGCAGGAGCGTCAGATTCGGGCCGCTCATCATGCCGTCGCGGGCGACGTCGGTGACCACGTATCGTGAGCAGCCTACGGAGTCGAGGAACGTCATGGTTTCGAACAGGTCGCCGCCTTCCTTGACCCAGCCTCGGGCGGCGAGCGTGTGTCCTCGCACGTCCAAGCCGACGGCGACACGATCACCGTACTTCTTGATGACCGAGGCGGTCCATTCGGGATTCTCGAGTGCGGCGGTACCGATGTTCACGCGTGCGGCGCCGGCTTGCAGGGCGGCGTCGAGGCTGTCGTCGTCACGCACGCCGCCGCTGAGTTCGATGTTGACCTTGTCGCCCAGCTCCTTGACGATGGCACCCAGCTGATCGCGGTTGTTGCCGGTGCCGAACGCGGCGTCAAGGTCGACCAGGTGGATCCATTGCGCGCCTGATTCCACCCATGTGCGGGCGGCTTCGAGCGGGCTGCCGTAGTCGGTTTCGGAGCCGGATTCGCCTTGACGCAGGCGGACCGCTTTGCCGTCTCGGACATCTACTGCCGGAAGCAGGGTGAGTGCCATGGTGTTCTCGTTTCTGCGGGTCAGCCCGCTGATAATGCCGGTTTTCCGGCGATGGTTTTGATACTGGTTAGGCTGTGCCTTCACTGGCGTGCCTGTCATTGCCGGTGCGGTGTCGCCCCTGGCAATGGCAGGGGTGCTGGCGTTCAGAATGTTGCGACCCAGTTGCGCAACAGCTGGGCGCCCGCTTCCGCGGATTTCTCCGGATGGAACTGGGTGGCGAACAGGGGGCCGCGCTCATAGGCGGCGACGAACCGGCTGCGGCCGTACGTGCACCATGTCACGCGCTGTTCGGCTCCACCGAAGTCGATCTGTTCCGCGGACAGGTCCGCCGGTTGGGCGTCCATGGCCGCGTAGGAGTGTACGAAGTAGAAACGCTCGTCTCCCAGGCCGTGCAGCAGTACGGAATCGTCGGGGGCTTCGACGGTGTCCCAACCCATGTGCGGGACCACGTCCGCGTCCAGCAGGTTCACGTCGCCGCGGATCAGTCCCAGACCGTCAGCGGGTTCGCCGTGCTCATTGCCGTGGTCGAACATGATTTGTTCGCCGACGCACACGCCCAGTACGGGGCGTCCCGCGCGTAAGCGATCAAGTACTACGCGGTCGCCGCCGACTTCACGCAGGCTGGTCACGCATGCGCCGAACGCGCCGACGCCGGGGACGACCAGACCGTCAGCCTCGATGGCCTGACGGTGGTCTGACGTGAGTGTCACGTCCAAACCGAGATTGGCGAGCGCACGCACCATGGAGCGTACGTTGCCGAAACCGTAGTCGAAGACCACTACCGATGTCATCGTTGTCCTTTCTTCTGTCGCGCGCGTTGTGCGGCGTGCGTGTGCGGTTGTGCCGACGTGTGCAGCGTTTTCACGCTACTCTGCGATTGTTTCGTTGTGCTGTGGCGGTCAGGCGATGGACGAGTTGCCGCGTCCGAATTTGGTGTGCCGTGCCAGTATTGCCAGTGCTTGTTCGCGGGTGAGTGCCGCGGCATCGTAACTGGTGTTGTCGGCGAGGATGTCGTCAAGCGGGGTGATGCCCAGCATGAGGTCCTCGACGAATGGCGCTGCGGCGGAGAACAGGAGCGGCGGAGCGAAGTTGTCTCTGGTTTCGCCGAGCAGGTACATGGTCGCTTCGAGCTTGTCCGCACGGTTGACGACCAGGACGGCAGGCATGCCGGATACGACGGTGGTCAGGTCTTTGGCTGCGGCTTCCGGCCCGTCACCATTGAGGTTGCGCAGCACGGCGACCGCGCCTTGCGGGTCATCCAGGCAGATGGCGCTGATGTCGCTGAGCTGGCAGAAGGCGGCGAGCAGTTCGGCGGAGGTCAGTCGCGTGATGATGACCGCGGCTTTCGCTTTGTTGCCGAGCAGGCCTTGCAGTTCGTCATCGAAGCTGGTTTCGATGGCGGATTCTCGTGTTTGCGCACCGTTCGAGGCATTGTCGAGGTCTTCGATGCTGTCGAGGTCTTCGATATCGGAAGCGTCGGGCACGTCGGACTCGGATGTATGGTCCGCAATCGGTGAATCCGTGGTGTCATCGCTGTTGCCGCTGTCAGGACTGCCGCTGCCGGCATTATCGCCGGCCGTGTCTTGATTGAATTCCCGCTCGAAATCAGCCATAGCCGCTTCAAGTTCGGCATCGTTGAAATGCAGGTCGTCACCGTTGAGGTTGTCGGAAGCGCCCGAAGTACCGTCAAAACCGGAGTTATCGGAAGACGGCGAACCGTCCGGACCGTCCGGTTTGTTGGTGTCGTCAGCCATCACAAGGCTCCCTTGGTGCTGGGAATGCCGTCAACCCGCGGATCAGGCTCGATGGCGAACCGCAGTGCGCGGGCGACTGCCTTGAATTCGGCTTCCGCGATATGATGCGGGTCACGGCCGGCAAGTAACTGCAGATGCAGGCAGATGCCGGCGTGCAAGGCGATGGATTCCATGACGTGCCGGACGAGCGAACCGGTGAAATGCCCGCCGATCATGCAATATTCGAAGCCTTCCGGTTCGCCGGAGCATACGACGTATGGGCGTCCGGAAATGTCGATAACCGCTTTGGCGAGCGCCTCATCCAGCGGGACGGTCGCGTCGGCGAAACGACGGATGCCGCGTTTGTCGCCGAGGGCTTGGCGCAGGGCTTCGCCGAATACGATGGCGGTGTCTTCGACGGTGTGATGCACGTCGATGTCGGTGTCGCCGCTCGCCTTGATGTTCAAGTCGATGAGCGAATGCTTGCCGAGTGCGGTCATCATGTGGTTGTAGAAGGGCACTGACGTGTCGATCTGGGTTTTGCCCGTGCCGTCAAGGTCCAGTGACAGGTCGATGGTCGACTCGCTGGTCTTGCGCACGATGTGGGCTGTACGTGCCATCTTTCCTCCTCAGCTCCGGCCTGCACTGGCAGGCCGGGTCGGTACGGTTCGGGTCAATGCTCGTGTCGTGATCCGCGTGGACGGGTTGCGTCGAGCGGGTTATTCGGCTTCCACGATGCGTAGCACTTGTGTGAGCGCTTCGCGGAAGCGTGCCATCTCGTCGTCGGTGCCCATGCATACGCGCAACCAGCCGTCGGGGCCAACCACGCGGATGAGGACGCCGCGGTCAAGCAGCTCCTGGAAGATGCGTTCACGGTTGTCGAAATGCCCGCCGAACAGCAGGAAGTTCGATTCGGAATCCGCGACTTCAAGCGGGATGCCCTTGTAGGTCTGGCTTTTCAACCATGCCGCGGTCTGGTTGCGTACTTCACGCAGGTGGGCGACGCGGCTGAGCTGTTCGTCGGTGTGTTCGAACGCGGCGAGGGCGACGGCCTGGGTCACGGCGGACAGGTGGTACGGCATGCGCACGATACGCACGCTGTCGATGATGCCTTTCGAGGCGGCGAGGTAGCCGACGCGCGCGCCCGCATAGGCGAACGCTTTACTCATGGTACGGCTGACCGCGAGGTTCTCATGCTTGTTGATGAGACTGACCGCACTCGGCGTGCCCGGGTTGCGGAACTCCACGTAAGCCTCGTCGATGACGAGAATCGGGTGGACTCCTGGCGCCGCGCCGGCGACGTCCGCCTGTTCGCAGGCGGCGAGCAGGCGTTCGGTGTCTTCGAGCGGCAGCGGCGTGCCGGTCGGGTTGTTCGGGCTGGTCAGCAGCACCATGGACGGCTTGATCTCGTTGATCGCTTCGATGGTGCGATCCACATCAAGCGTGAAATCGGCGTTGCGGTGGACGACTTTCCATCCGGTGAACGTGTCGCGCGCGTACTCGGGGTACATCGAATACGTGGGGTCGCAGCTCAACGCGGTACGCCCCGGTCCGCCGAACGCTTGGAACAGCTGGAGCATGATCTCGTTCGACCCGTTCGCGCCCCACAGCTGGCTGATGTCAAGCCGGGCGCCGGACTCCTTGGCGAGGTAGTCGCTGAACGCCTGGCGCAGTTTGATATGCTCGCGATCCGGGTAGCGGTTGAGCGTGGGCGCGATTTCGCGGACGCGCTCGACGATGGTGTCGATGACGTCCGGGTTCGGCGGGTACGGGTTCTCGTTGACGTTGAGGCATACCGGCACGTCAAGCTGCGGGGCGCCATACGGTTCCTCGCCGATCAGGTCGTTACGCAGCGGCAGGCTTGCGGGGATGGTGTTTTCGCTCATCGCAGGCCCGCCTGCTCTTCCTGCTGCTTGATGGTCGCCTTGTCGTACGGGTCGGCGATGAAACGGCTCAGCACGCTCTCACCGTGGGCGGGCAGGTCCTCGGAGACGGCGAAGGTGTTGATGCGGGCGGCGAGTGCTTTGAGGCCTTCCTCGTCGTATTCGATGACTTCGACCGGCTTCATGAAGGTGTGTACGCCAAGGCCGGAGGCGAAACGCGCGGTGCCGGAGGTCGGCAGCACGTGGTTCGAGCCGGACATGTAGTCGCCCAGCGGGACCGGCGAGTACGGGCCGCGGAAGATCGCGCCAGCGTTCTTGATGCGCGGCACCACGGCGTCCGGGTCGGCGGTCTGGATTTCCAAGTGTTCCGCCGCATACGCGTTGGCGACGTCGATGGACTGGTCGAGATTGTCGGTCAGGATGATGCCGGACTGGCGGCCGGTCAGCGAAGTGGCGACACGCTCGGCGTGCTCGGTGCGGGGCACGCGCTGGTCGAGGCTGGCTTGCACCTGCTGGGCGAGGTCCTCGCAATCGGTGATCAGGACGGAGCCGGCGAGCTCGTCGTGCTCGGCCTGGCCGATCAGATCGGCGGCAACCCAGCTGGGGTTCGCGTCCTTATCGGCGATGATGGCGATTTCCGTGGGGCCGGCGACCGCGTCGATGCCGACGATGCCGGACACCATGCTCTTGGCGGTGGCGACGAAGATGTTACCCGGGCCGGTGATCTTGTCGACCGGTTCGCACAGGATCTCGCCGTCCTGCGGTTCGGAGCCTTTGGCGCCATAGGCGAACATGGCGATGGCTTGGGCGCCACCGACCGCGTACACCTCGTCAACGCCGAGGATGGCGCAGGTGGCGAGGATTGTCTTGTCGGGCAGACCGTCGGCGGTCGCCTTGCTCGGCGGGGTGGCGATGGCGAGCGATTCGACGCCGGCCGTCTGGGCGGGCACCACGTTCATGATGACCGAGCTTGGGTACACGGCCTTGCCACCGGGCACGTACAGGCCGACACGCTGGATGGGGATCCAACGCTCCGCGACACGGGCGCCGGGCGCCAAATCAGTGTGGAAGTCTTGCGGCACTTGGGATGCGGACACGGCGCGGCTGCGGTGGACGGACTCTTCGATGGCGGCGCGCACTTCGGGATCAAGCTCGTCAAGTGCCTGCTTCATCGCTTCAGCGGGTACGCGCAGGTGTTCAGGACGCACGTGGTCGAATTTCTCCTCGAAGTCACGCAGGGCCGCAGCACCGCGGTCACGGACATCGTCGAGGATCGGACGCACCAAATCGGTGGCTTCCTTCGTGCCCATCTCGGCACGTGGCATCGCTGCCAGCATCTCGGCACGGGTGAGGCGCTTTCCGCGCAGGTCAATGATTCGCATCGTATTGTCACTCATAATCCCACATGGTAGCAACGGGCGAAAACCTTACCAGCGGAAACGCCGATTCGCTGTCACATGCTGAGATGCAACCGGCCGGGCTTACGCGTGGTCGCCACAGCCCGTTCCGGCCGGATGCTACCCGACTGTGGTGCGACCAGCCGGTTACACCGCGGCCGGATACCTGATACGTCTCTGTCAACTGCCGTGCCATCGTCCCGCCGTGCGACGATTCCGTCACACCGCAGCCAGATACCCCGACGATTCCGGCGGAGGGTGACGCTACCCGGCCGCCGTGCGACGATGGTGTCACACCGCAAGCCGATATCTCCCCCCGCAGCCCGCCCAAACCGAGGCATCCGCCCGCCATGCAACCGTTGCGTCACACGGCAGGCAGATACCCCACATCTCAGGCGGCGGGCAAGCAGCTTGGCCCGAAGAGAATCTTGATCTCCGCGAACAGCGACGTGTCACGCTTGACCCGGAACCGGTCACCGAAGGTCAGTACTTGCGCATCGCCCTTCTCCCCTATAATCGCCAGCTTCACCGGGCAATACCCCGGATGGTTCATGAGCACGTGGCCGAGCTGCATCACATGCTCACGGTCAAGCGCCACCTGCGGCAGGGTGATTACCACCGGTCGAGCGTCCTCGGCGTCCAACGACGGCACTTGCATTTCAGTGGCGCGCAAACTCACCGTCTCATCACGAACCTCCACTTGGCCGCGCACCTGCACAACCTCGTCGATGGCCAGTTGCGCGGCGGCGGCTTCATACACCTTGCCGAAGAACATGCACTGGATGGAGCTTTCCATATCCTCCACCGTCACGATGGCCCACGGATTGCCTTTCTTGGACACGCGTCGATCCACGTTCGTGACCAAGCCGGCGATAGTGACCTGCTGGCCGTCGCCCATGGTTTTCGCCCGATCGATCAGATGGGCGATGGACATTTCCCGCAGGTTCGCCAAAATCGCGGTCATCCCGCTCAACGGGTGGTCGGACACGTACAAGCCGAGCATTTCACGTTCGAAATTCAGCTTGGTTTTCTTATCCCACTCCTCGATGTCCGGCACCACGACCAGAGCGTCGCCCATCGTGTCGGCGCCCCCATCGTCATCATCGGCAAACAGATCAAACTGGCCTTCCGCCTGCTTGCGTTTAAGCCCGATTACCGATTCGATCGCCGTCTCATGAATCTCGTAAAGCGCCCGACGGTTCGGGTCGATTGAATCGAACGCGCCCGCCTTAATCAAGGATTCCACCAGACGACGGTTCAACGCGGTCACCGGCACGCGACGGACGAAATCCATGAAATTCACGAATTTGCCGCGCCCCGTCTCACGCTCCGCGATGATATCCGCAACCGCCTTATCACCCACGTTGCGGATAGCGCCCAAGCCGAAACGTACGACATCGCCGACTGCCGAATACTCGAGCCGCGACTCGTTGACATCCGGCGGCAGTACCTTGATGCCCATGCGTCGGGCCTCGCCCAAGTACAGTGCGGTCTTGTCCTTGTTCGTGCGCTCGTTTTGCAACAGGGCGGCCATGAATTCGACCGGGTAATGCGTCTTCAGATACGCCGTCCAGTACGAAATCAACCCGTAGGCGGCGGAATGCGCCTTGTTGAACGCATACCCGGAGAACGGGACCAGGATATCCCACACCGCCTGCGCGGCCTCCATCGAATAGCCGTGCTCCTTCATGCCTTGGAAGAACGGGACTTTCTCCTTGGCCAGCACTTCGGGCTTCTTCTTACCCATCGCTCGACGCAGCACGTCCGCCTTGCCCAGCGAATACCCGGCGAGGATTCGTGCCGCCGACTGCACCTGCTCCTGGTAGACAATCAGACCGTAAGTCTCGTCCAGCACCTCCTTCAGTGGTTCAGCCACCTCCGGATGAATCGGCGTGATCTTCTGCAACCCGTTCTTACGTTTCGCATAGTTGTTATGCGAATCCATATCCATCGGGCCAGGCCGGTACAACGCAATCAGTGCGGAAATATCGTTGAAGTTATCCGGCTTCAAGGTTTTCAGCAGCGCGCGCATACCGTCGGAATCGAGCTGGAACACGCCCAGCGTGTCGCCACGGGCGAGCAGCTCGTACGTCGGCTTGTCGTCAAGCGGGATTTTCGTATAGTCGATTGGCGCCTTGCCGTTATTGCGGATATTGGTCAGCGTGTCCCGGATTACTGTCAAGTTGGACAAGCCAAGGAAATCCATTTTCACCAAGCCGAGCGTTTCGCACGTATGGTATTCGAACGTGGTGGTGATGGTGCCGTCAGTGCGTTCCAGCAGCGGCGACGTGTCAGTGATCGGTTCGGAACCCATGATCGTCGCGCACGCGTGCACACCGGTCTGGCGGATCAGCCCTTCAATACCTTTGGCTTCCTCGGTGATGCGCTTGGCGTCCGGGTCGGCGTCATACAGTTCGCGGAACTCGCGGGCCTCTGCATACCGCTTCGACGTGGGGTCGAAAATATCATGCAGGCTCGCATCCTTGCCGTTCTTGCTGGGCGGCAGGGCTTTGGTGATGCGCTCACCCACGGAGAACTCGTAGCCCATGATACGGGCGGAGTCCTTCAACGCCTGCTTGGTTTTGATGGTGCCGTAGATCACGCATTGGGCGACTTTGTCATGCCCGTACTTGTTGGCCACGTAGTCGAGGACTTTCATACGGCCGTCGGGGTCGAAGTCGACGTCGATATCCGGCAGGGAGACGCGTTCTGGGTTGAGGAAGCGTTCGAAGATCAGACCGTGTTTGAGCGGGTCGAGTTCGGTGATGCCCATGGCGTAGGCGACCATGGAGCCTGCTGCCGAGCCGCGGCCGGGCCCGACCATTACGCCATGCGATTTCGCCCAGTTGATGTAGTCAGCGACGACAAGGAAGTAGCCGCAGAACTGCATCTGGCAGATGACGCCGCACTCGTAGTCGGCCTGTTTGAGCACTTCGATCGGCGGATTGCCGTCGTAGCGGCGTTTGAGGCCTTCATCCACATGCTTGAGGAACAGCGAGGTCTCATCCCAGCCTTCGGGGCAGTCGAAACGCGGCATGAACGCGCCGTCTTCGTGATCGTCGAAGATCACGTTGCACCGGTCGGCGATGGCGAGCGTATTGTCGCACGCTTCGGGCAGTTCTTTGAACAGGTCGCGCATTTCCTGCGCGGATTTAATGTAATAGCCGGAACCGTCGAATTTGAACCGATCCGGGTCGTCGAGCCTGGAGCCGGAGTTGATGCACAGCATCGCGTCCTGTGCGTCGCGGTCCGCTTCATGCACGTAATGGGAGTCGTTGGTGGCGAGCAGCGGGGCGTTCAGCTTCTTGGCGATGGTGAGCAGGTCTTTGGTGACGCGCTTCTCGATTTCCAAGCCGTGATCCATGAGCTCAATATAGAAGCTGTCTTTGCCGAAAATATCCTGCATCTCACCGGCGGCACGCAGGGCTTCGTCGAATTGCCCGAGCCGCAGACGCGTCTGGATGATGCCCGAAGGGCAGCCTGACGAGCAGATGACGCCCTTGTGGTAACGCTGGAGCACTTCCTTGTCCATACGCGGGTAGCGCATGACGCGACCCTCAAGATTGGCGACGGACGAGGCTTTTATGAGGTTGACGAGCCCCTCGTCGTTCTCCGCCCACAGGGTCAAGTGGGTGATCAGACCGCCGCCGGAAACGTCGTCAGGATTGCGTTCGTGATGCGGTTGCGGCACCCAGCTGGTGTCCCAGGAGACGCGGGTTTTGTCCTGACGCGCGGTTTCCGGTGTCACATACGCTTCGATGCCTATGATCGGCTTGATGCCCTGATCGACCGCGTTGCGCCACAGCTCATAGGCGCCATGCATATTGCCGTGGTCGGTGATGCCGACAGCCGGCATGCCAAGCTCTTTGACACGCTTGACCAGATCCGGGATTTTCGAAGCACCATCAAGCAGTGAATAATGCGTGTGGTTGTGCAGTTGAACGAAGTTTCCGGAATCAGTCATGCCGTCCATGCTAACCAAGCGAGTTGACCGGCGGCGTGGCGTGCTTGGCTTCCAGCGAATCCAACGCGTGTTGCAGATCCGCGGGATAATGCGACTTGACGGTTGTCCACACGCGGGTGCGCGGATGGCGGAATTCCAGCTGCATGGCGTGCAGCCACTGGCGTTCAAGCCCCAGCTCTTTCGCCATCACCGGATTGGCGCCGTACATCGGGTCGCCCACCAGGGGGTGGCCGATGGACGAGAAGTGGACGCGAATCTGATGAGTACGGCCGGTTTCAAGATTGATCTTCACCAACGTCGCTTCGCCGAAACGTTCGAGCACATCCCAATGGGTGATGGCTTCCTTGCCGGTGGGGGTCACGGTGAACCGGAAGTCGGAGACTTTCGCCCGCCCAATCGGCGCTTCAATCGTCGCTTTGTCTTCTTTCAAATTGCCTTGGACAAGCGCGTGATAGGTTTTCACGACCTCATGTCCGGCGAATTGCCGGCGCATCTCCTTATACGCGAGGTCGGATTTGCATACGAGCATAAGCCCGCTGGTGCCGACATCAAGCCGACTGACGATACCCTGCCGTCCGGCCGCACCCATGGATGTGATGTGTACGCCGCGTTGCAGGAGGCTGCCGAGCACGGTCGGGCCGGTCCACCCGGCGGACGCGTGGGCGGCGACACCGACGGGCTTGTCAACGACAACGACGTCGTCATCCTCATAGACGACGGCCATGTCTTCGGCTACCGGTTCCGGTTCCACGCGCTCCTCGGCGATATCGAATTCGACGATATCGCCGTCCATCAGGATGCTTGATTTCGCCATGTCACGGTTGAAGCCGCGCACCTGGTTGGTTTCAACCAGTTCGGCGGCTTTCGCGCGGGAAATACCGAGCATTTTGGAGACGGCGACATCGAATCGTTTGCCGATCAGCGCGTCTGGGGCGGGGGCGATGCGGCTCATCGGTCCTCACTCCCCCGGCTGTTCACCCCGCGATCATGGTCCTGAGCGTTCTGATCGGCGTTCTCATCCGCGATATCCGAGGCGTGTCGGAACGGAACACCCCGCAGCACGAGCACAACCGCGTAGACGCCGGCGACGCACAAGAAAATATCCGCGACATTACCGACCGACCAGCCGTAATCGATGAAATCCACGACCTTGCCG
Organism: Bifidobacterium boum; assembly: GCF_000741535.1. Lineage (GTDB taxonomy): Bacteria > Actinomycetota > Actinomycetes > Actinomycetales > Bifidobacteriaceae > Bifidobacterium > Bifidobacterium boum. Next base: position 429,125 of record NZ_JGYQ01000007.1, read on the forward strand.
TTCAGGAAACCATCCGCGTAAGCGATACGGTCAATCACGTTGCCTGCCGCACCACCGAATGTGATGCCCAACATCACCGCCCATTCCACCGAATCAGTTACAGCTGATGCGACAGCCAGCAGTATGCACACCACAATCGCGGCCAGCGCGATAATCCAGGTGTGCCCCGATGCGAAGCCCAATGACGCTCCCGGATTATGCACGAGAACAAAGTTCAGCAAACGCGGAATCACCTCAACGGTGCGCCCGTCTGCCAATGCCTGTTTCGCCCACGCCTTGCTCCCCTGATCAAGGATGAGCACGATGATTGCCGCTACGGCAAAGACGGCCACGTACAAACGACGTGGCCGTCTTGTTGCTAGGTTGTTCATAGAACCCAAACCTGACGAACCTGTACCAGTGTCAGCTGCGCTCAGTGCTTGCGCGGGCCGGACTGGGACTGGTCCACCTTGCTGTACGCGTTCGAATCGGACACCTGGTTCATCAGCTGGCCGAGGAAATCGGTGAGCCGCGTACGGTATTCAGTTTCGAACTGCTTGAGACCTTGGATGTTGCCTTCGATGACCTTCACCTGGTTCTCGAGCTCGCCGCGAACCTGCTTGGCGTAATTGTCGGCACCAGTACGGGTCTTGTTGTCGTAATCGGCGGCACGACGCTGGACTTCAGCCTCGTAGTTGTCCGCCTCTTCACGCTTGTTCTTGGCGTACAGGTCAGCATCCTGACGGGTCTTGACGGAGTAGCCGTCAGCTTCGGCATGCACACGCTTGTTGTACTCGTCGGCGTCAGCACGGGCACCCTTGCTGTAATCGTCAGCCTCGGTGCGGGTGCGGCTGGAGTAGTCGTTCGCCTTAGTGACGAGCTCCTCATACTTGGCTTGGCTGGCTTCGGTGATTTCCTTGGCCTTCGCCTTGCCCTTGTCAACGTACTGGTCATGCAGCTGCATGGCGAGGGTGAGCATTGCGGTGGCGCGTTCAGGCTCGCTGGACGCACCCTGCGCAGCGCCGGCGATCTTCTGCAGGCTGCCGGTTTCAGTGCTCGGCTCGACCTTCTCAATCTGCGTGCGCAGCTTGTTCTCGCGTTCGCGGGACTCTTCGAGCTGACGCTGCAGGTCCTTGACCTGATTACCGGCCTGCTGCTGGACTGCCAGCTGCTGACGGGCGGTGGCCAGCTCACGGCTGAGGTTTTCGGTGTCTGCGCGGAACTCGTCGCGTTCACGCGTGACGGCGGCCAACTGAGCGGCGACATCCTTGTTACCGGATTCCTTAGCGGCCTGCGCGGTCAGCTGGTCAACCTGAGCGCTGAGACGTTCAAGCTGGGTCTTGAGCTGAGTGTTTTGAGCCTTAAGCTGCTCAGTCTGGGCCTTCGCCTGCTCATTCTGCGAACGCAGCTGGTTGCTTTGAGCGATGAGCTGCTCGTTCTGGCGCTTGAACTGATCATTCTGCGATGCGAGCGCACGATTGTTCTCTTCGGCCTTGCTCAGATCGGCTGTGGCCTTCGCGGCCTTCTCAGCATCGGCAGCATTGCCGGCAGGAGTTGCGGGAGCCGCAGCAGCGGAAGCTTTGAGTCCAGCGTTTTCCTTCTTGAGCGCTTCAATCTGGTTGTTCAGCTCAGAAATCTTGGCGTTGAGATTCGCCACATCTTGCCCAAGCGGCTGCGTGGCGGGGCCATTCTGCATCGCCTGCTTGCCGAGAGCCTCCACGGTCTCGGTTACCTGGTCAAGGAAGTCATCGACCTCGTCAACGTCATAGCCTTCCTTGAAGCGTACCGTTTGGAAGGTATGCTCCCTAATATCTTTAGGCGTCAAAAGAGCCATAAATCTCCACCTCGCTTTGAGTAATGCCCTCGCTGTGACGGTATCTATACCGATGCTAGCACGACCTCCATGCATTTCTGACCGTTTTCGGAGTCTTTTTTACGTGTCACGTTTGATGTTATGGCGACAGGCGACTTGCGGCAGCTGCTTGCGACATCTGCTTGCGGCTGGATGATATCCGATTGCACAGATGCCGGCGTATGCTTCCCGAGGCGATCGGAACGTTACGTGCAGGCAGGACGCCAACGCATATCATCCCGGTTTACGTGGGAGATTATCGCGATTATGCCGATCCGCGGGAAAACTCCCAGCGGCAGGATTATGCGATCCGCATGATTTCAACGATGTGATTGGGAGTTCTTGCGAAACACCGTTGGATTGTGCAGTTGTCCCGGGAGATCACCATCGTGTCGGCGGATTCGGCGTTTTTCTCCCGCATCCGGCGGGAATCCGGAGCCCATAGAATAGTCCCCCCTCCCCGAGACTCACCGACACCCTGCCTGTGACGCTCGGGCGGGCAGGTTACGCACCGGAACACACCAAGACGGAATCGGTAGGGTCAGATCAGCACTTGGAGGATGACCAGCACGAAGTACAGCACCATGAAACTCAGGTCGAAAGCGATCGGCCCCATTTGCAGCGGCGGGATATACCGGCGCAGCCATCTGAGCGGCGGCTCGGTCAGATCATAGATGACGTTGATGATGTCGGCGACTACACCGCTCGGCCGCCAGCGCGGGGCGAGCATGAACGCCCAGTCAAGAATCATGCGAATGAACAGAACAGTGATATACGCACCAATAGCCCAATCGATAATTCGGAAAACGATGGCAACCGCAGAGGAAATCATAGGGGTAAGCATAGCAGGAGGGCTTCGGTGATTTCGCGCTCACCGAAGCCCTCCGCAACGTGATATCCCGTACGCTGCCGGCATCAGGAGACAGGTGCGCCAGCGGACAGGCCTATCAGTCGGTCAGTCGTTGAACAGGTCGCGTCCCGCCGCCTTCGATTCCGGTTCCTCAACCTTGATGTTGATTTGCGCTGGGCTGAGCAGGAATACGCGTGGCGTCACACGTTCGATGGAACCGCGCACGCCGAACACCACACCGGCGGAGAAATCGACGATGCGATACGCGATGGCTTCCGGTACACCGGTGAGGTTCAGCACCACGGGAACGCCGTCGCGAATCGCGCGACCCACCATTTGCGCGTCATCGTAGGTTTTCGGGTGAATCGTCGTGATGCGATTGACACGGTTCGGGAACGGGTTCGCTCCCCTGCTCGCGGCGGATGCCGCTTGGCTTGTGGGTTGCGACGACGACATGGGTGCGACCGTGTGATCCGAGTCGAACTTGGATTCCTTGTCGTCATCCGTCTGCTCAAGCAGATCATCATCGTCGTCGACCACGTCGGACATGCCCAGATAGGACATCGCGTTCTTCATGAACCCAGCCATCTCAGCTCCTTTTGCTTACTCGTGCCGTATGCTGCTCACCGAAGGAAATCAGGGATGTCAAGATCGCCTGCCGGATCGTTCGGCGCAATGACCTGGTGTTCGGTGGTCGCATCTCCATCGTTATTGTAGCCGCTGTTGGCGTAACCATAGGTTTGCGGATTCGGCGTCTGCTGTGGAGCCTGCTGGGGAATGTACGGCGCTGCCGGACGCTGCGGTTGGGCGGCGGCAGGATTCTGCGCACCGGCGTCGATCAGGTTGCCGCTCGGTGTCGGGTTCGTAGACGCGGTTGACACCGGTTGAGCGGAAACCGCTGCGGCATTGGAGGTGTCTGCTGCGGAAGCGGTGGAAAGGTCAGCGGCTGCTGCGGAAGCGGCCGCGGCTTCAGCCTCCTTGACGGTCTTGTCGAAGCCTGCGGCGATGACGGTGACCTTCACTTCGTCGCCATAGGCGTCGTCAAGGGAAAGACCCCAAATAATCTGGGCTTCCGGGTGGATGGCCTTCTGGACCAGTGCGACGGCGTTCTTCGCTTCGAGCAGACCGAAGTCGGTCGGACCGGCGATATTGACCAATGCGCCTTGCGCGCCTTCGATGCTTTCCTCGAGCAACGGCGAGCTGATGGCGATTTCCGCCGCTTGGGTGGCGCGATCCTCTCCACGTGCGGAACCGATGCCGAACAGCGCGGTTCCTGCGCCACGCAAAATGGTGGTGACATCGGAGAAGTCCACATGGATGTAAGGATTGTTCGTCATCAGGTCGGTGATGCCCTGCACACCGGCGAGTAATGCGGTATCTGCGGTTCTGAACGCATCAACGATGCCGATGGACTTATCTGAAAGCTCAAGCAGACGGTCGTTCGGAATGACGATGATCGCATCGACTTCTTTGCGCAGGTTCTCGATGCCAAGTTCCGCGGAAGCTTCGCGCCGCGGGCCTTCAAAGCTGAACGGTTTGGTGACGACGGCGATGGTCAGCGCGCCCTGCTGCTTTGCGGCACGCGCGACAATCGGGCTGGCACCCGTACCGGTGCCGCCACCCTCTCCGCAGGTCACGAAAACCATGTCCGAACCCTTCAAGGCTTCCTCGATATCGGACTGGTGGTCCTGTGCGGCTTTGGCGCCCTTCTCCGGATCTGCGCCTGCGCCAAGCCCACGGCTTGTAGCATCGGTGAGTGCAATCTTGATGTCGGCATCTGAACGCATCAGATCTTTCGCATCAGTGTTGATGGCCACGAATTCAACGTTTTGCAGACCTTCAGCAATCATTCGGTTGACAGCATTGCCACCGGCTCCGCCAACCCCCACAACCTTGATGTTGGTCTTATCGTTGAAATTGTCTGTTTGGGCAATCTCGCTCACCATTGTCTCCTGTCACTTACGGTTATGCTCAACTGTAGCGCAAAACCAGTAGAACATACGTTATTTCTCGGTATGTACCGCGATTTGTTCACGTGTCGCAAACACGCCGCCAATCATCCCGTCAATAGCTTACGTCCATCGGGTCATCACCGAAAAGCGTTTCACGCTGCTCGTGGGTGGTGGTTCTCGATTCCAGCCAACCATACGGAACATGTACTTTTTTCGCGTAACGTACCCGTCCGCGAGGCTTGTCGATGACTCGCGACGGGTATGGGGCTTGCGGATCGAGTCCGTCCATAACCCGCTTGACATCCGCAATATTTTCACATTCCATGAATGCTTTGCGCGTCGAACCGCCAACCGGGAAGCCTTTGAGATACCACGCGATATGTTTGCGCAAATCATGCACGGCCATCCGCTCGTCACCGTCATAGAACTCGGTAAGCAGGTCAGCATGATGCACAATCACTTGGCATACTTGGCCCAGGTTCGGGTTCGTGCGCTCGTCGCTTCCTTCGAACGCGTGTTTGATGTCAGCGAACAGCCACGGGCGGCCTTGGCATCCACGACCGATGGCCACGCCCGCACAACCGGTCTGCCGGACCATGGCGAGAGCATCATCAGCACCCCAAATATCACCGTTGCCGAATACCGGGATATCCAGATGTTCCACAAGTTCGCCGATACGGCTCCAATCGGAGTGGCCGCCATAATATTCGGCGGTAGTGCGCGCGTGTAGCGTCACGGCAGCGCACCCCTCCTCCTGCGCGATATGCCCCGCATCGAGGAACGTCTCGTGCTCATGGTCGATGCCGACACGGATTTTCGCGGTCACCGGAATGCCTGCCGGCTCGCACATGGATACGACACGGTGGATGACTTCAGTGAACAGGTCGGTTTTCCATGGGAGTGCCGAGCCGCCGCCGCGACGCGTGACTTTCGGCACCGGACACCCGAAGTTGAGGTCGACATGGTCGGCCATATGGTTGTCTACGACAATGCGGGCGGCCTGCTCCACGATGGACGGGTCAACCCCATACAGTTGTAAGGAACGAATCTTCTCGCTGGGAGCAAAACGGCACAGTCGCAACGCTTTGGGATTGCGGGCGACCAGTGCACGGGCGGTGATCATTTCAGCGACGTACAAGCCGTCCGGCCCGTAGCTTTCACAGATGACGCGGAACGGCCAGTTGGTGACCCCCGCCATCGGGGAAAGCATGACCGGGGTTGGCACGTGGATGCGGCCCAGGTTTACCGGATTGATGCGTACCGGACCGGCGACGGCTGTGGAACGAGGGTCCTCGCCGAGTCGAGAATCGCCGCGCTCGTCGATGATGTCCTCGTCGTGTTTGCTCATACCCTCGTTGTCCTTGTGTGTTTTGTTCGATGCCTCGCCCGCTACTGCGGCAGAGGCGTGAATACGCGTTTCCCAGTAACACCCCACGGTGTAACGTCCCGCGGTCTGGTTGCGCTGGATTTCCGGGCAACCAGACCGCGGTAGCCTATCGGGACGGTCAGTACAGGCCGCCGGCTTCGGCGATCTTCACCGGCTGGGTTTCGTCAATCCCGCTTTCCTTCGAAACGTCCACGCCACCGTCTGCCGCCTTCACGCCAGTCACGCTGGCCGGGCCTTCAGGGTAGCGTACGCGCTTCTCGCTGACACGGTCCGCCACATAATCGGCGACCTTGTCAAGGCTGACACGCTCCTGTGCCATGGTGTCACGCTCGCGGATGGTGACCGCGTTATCGTCGATGGTGTCGAAATCAACGGTGATGCACAGCGGGGTGCCGATTTCGTCTTCACGACGGTAGCGACGGCCGATAGCGCCCGCCTCATCGTAATCAATCATCCACTCGTGCTGACGCAGATCGGCGGCAAGATTGTGGGCGATGGTTTGCAGCTGCGGCTTCTTGCTCAACGGCAGGACCGCGGCCTTGACCGGGGCCAGACGCGGGTCGAGGCGCAGCACCGTGCGCTTGTCCACGCCACCCTTGGTGTTCGGGGCCTCGTCCACGTCGTAGGCGTCCACGAGGAAAGCCATCAGGGAGCGGGTCAGGCCGGCGGCCGGTTCAATCACGTACGGCACGTATTTTTCGCCGGTAGCTTGGTTGAAGTAGCTCAAGTCTTCGCCGGAATGCTTCGCATGCGCGGACAGGTCGAAGTCGGTGCGGTTGGCGATGCCTTCCAGCTCACCCCAATCGGAGCCTTGGAAGCCGAACTTGTATTCGATATCGACCGTGCGCTTCGAATAGTGTGCGAGCTTCTCCTTCGGATGCTCGTAATGACGCAGGTTCTCCGGCTTGATACCCAAGTCAAGGTACCAGCGGGTACGAGTGTCGATCCAGTACTGATGCCAGTCCTCGTCAGTGCCAGGTTCGACGAAGAACTCCATTTCCATCTGCTCGAACTCACGCGTACGGAAGATGAAGTTGCCGGGCGTGATCTCATTACGGAAGGACTTGCCCATATTCGCAATACCGAACGGCGGCTTGGAACGGCTCGCCATCATCACGTTCTTGAAGTCCACGAAAATACCCTGCGCGGTTTCCGGACGCAGATAGTGCAGGGAGTTCTCGTCCTCGACCGGGCCGAGGTGGGTGCGCAGCATCATGTTGAAGTCACGCGGTTCGGTCCACTGACCGCGCACACCGCAATCCGGGCACACGATGTCGGCGAGACCGTTCTCCGGCATCTTGTCGCCGTGCTTTTCGGCGTAGGATTCCTGAAGCTTGTCGGCGCGCTGACGCTTGTGGCAGTTGAGGCATTCGATGAGCGGATCGTTGAACACGGACACGTGACCGGATGCGACCCACACTTCCGGCGGCAGGATGATGGAGGTGTCGACGCCGACCACATCGCCGCGCGTGACGACCATGGAACGCCACCACTCGCGCTTGATGTTGTCTTTCAGCGCGACACCAAGCGGGCCGTAATCCCACGCGGAACGGGTGCCACCGTAGATTTCGCCGGCGGGGAATACGAACCCGCGACGCTTGGCGAGGGAGACGACTTCATCGAGTTTAGAACTAGCCACAATGCACCTTCTGGTTTGACGGTTTTGTTGACGTATTAGGCATGCTTAGTTTACCGGCATACGATGACAGCTTGCGACGGGGGCGCTGTGTGATCGGGCGGGGCGATTTGTGAGCCAATCCTCACACGATGACCACCAGACCAGCCTCCAGGCCGAATCCACACCAACCGACCGCCAACGTGTGAGCGAATCCTCACAGGGTGACGGCTGGTGGCGCGGACAGTCATCCCGACACGGCCGCCCACCCTCAGATGCCCCGGGCATAAAAGATCCGGACGCGTGCCGCCTGTCCATAGGGGGATAAGAAGGGAGGTGGCACGCGCCCGGAAGCGTGGAGTGGCGGCCGGCCTGTCGAAGAGGTCCGCGACTGGCCGGCCGGATGGCCGTCAACGCAACTCAGTTACCTGAGGAGGATGACGAAGAGGAGGCCGACGAGTCTGAGCTGACTGAAGCGTTCGCAGAGTGCGAGACTTCGCTTGACAGGAGCGCCCAGATGTAGCTGTTGATGGAGACTGTCGACTGGTTGGGGTCGTCACCGATGCTGTAGCTCACGTCGGTGGCGAGGTCGATGCGTTCGATGTGCTGGATACCGTTGACGAAGTTTCGCAGCGCATCGTAGTTGCCGGAAGCGGCAATGGTGACCGGCACTTGCACGAGTCGACCAGTGCTGATGTTGTTGGATGCCTCGGTGGGCAGCTGCGCGTCAACGGCCGAGGAGAAGCTCACGCTGGAAATGGTCACGCCGGAGTCGGCGGCCGCCTGGTTGAGCGAGGCGATGAACTCGGACTGGTTGTAGGTTGCCGGAATCTGCCGCTGGATTTGCGCGAGTCGGCTTTTCTGCAGCTGAATGTTGATGCTTGCGACGCTGAGATCTCTGATTTCGTCGCTGAGCTTCTTGTTCTGCTGTTCGATTTGCGCGGTTTGCGCGTTGGCTTCGGCGATCTGTTGGCGTCTCGGCGAAACGCCGATGAGCCACATAATCAGCAGCACGACGACGATAGCCGCGGCGAGTACCATCCAGATGATCTTATGCTTGTTGATCTTCATCGTTCATGTCCCTTCTCACTCGCTGGAGCTGGAGTTCGAACTGCTCGAGCTGCTGGAGCTGGAGCTTTCGGTCTGGTTGCCACCGGCGAGGTCTTCAAGCTGTTCACGCAGCTGCTTGAGCAGCTCACGGTCGGCCTTGTCTGCGCCTGCGGAGCCGTCGGAACGGTCGGTGGTGTACGGTTCAAGCTTGAACGACAGGGTGCCGGTGTACGTGTACCCGCTGTCGGCGTCTCCGGAGACAGAGCTGATGTCGCCGGTCACGTATCCGGGCAGCTGCATGAAGCTGGAGATGAAGGTTTGTGCGGAGATGAAGTCGCCGGATTTGACGGTGAACTGCACTTGGATGGCACCGTTGTTGCCCCACACGCTTTGTTCGCTTCCGGATCCGCCTGCGCCCGTAGTGGCGTTGTATTCGCTCAGCGAAACGCTCTGGTAGGAGCAGTTGGGCGGCAATGCGCTGTTGAGGTTGTTGGCCACGTCTGCCCAGTCGACTTCCGCGTACAGGGTGGCGAGCACGGATTGGCGGGTACCGGCGAGCGAGTTGAGGACGTCTTCCACGTCTTTGTATTCGGCTTTTTTGCGTTGCAGGGACATTTGTTCCTGCTGGGCGTCGACGGTGGCGCTACGTGCACGTCCGACGGCGACTTGCATGCCGATGGTGACGATGATGGCGACGACAACAACGCCGGCGAGTACGAAGCTCATGATCCGTTGGATGTCGCGGTCACGGTTGAGCGCGATGATCGATTTGGGCATGAGGTCGGCACGGTAGGTCCACTGGTCTTCCGGCGTGGGCTTGCCGGCGCGGCGGGTTTTGCCGAGTTGTGAAAGGTCCATGTTGAGCCCGGACTTTTTGCCGTGCTCTTTGCTTGCGCCGCGATTGTTACGGCCTTTGGGTGCGCTTGCCCGTTGGGCTTTGCGTGAGGCGCGCTTCGCGGTGTCGGCTTCTTTCGGGGTGGTGTTGTCTGGCTGATGGTTGCCTTTTTTATTGTTCAGCAGGCTCATCGCGGTCTCCTTCCGAGCGCGAGTCCCAGCACGACGGCATAGTCGGCCGCGTGCACGGTCATGTTCTGGTCCTTGGCTTCTTGGGACAGTTCGAATGGTGCGAACGGGTCGGCGATTTTGACGACTTTGCCGATCGAGCTGGCCAGTACCGGCGGTAGGCCGACGAGTACGGAGCCGGGGCCGGTGAGGAGGACTTCGGTGACTGGGGATTGTGCGTGCTGCTGGTCGTAGGAGTTGAGGGTGTTCCTGATGCCGACGACGAGCTGGGCGATGGTTTCGCGGATGGCTTCCTCGGCTTTTTCGAGTCGAGCGTCGCCGACCACGTTCTGCAGGCCGATGTGGCGTTTGATTTCGAGCGCTTGCTCGTAGGTGACGCCGATGGAGTTGGAGATGGCGTCGGTGACGTCGTCTCCGCCTGACGGTACGACGCGCATGTAGGCGAGTCGCGTGTGGTCGATGATGACGACGTCAGTGCTGTTGCCGCCGATGTTGACGACTGCGACCGCATGGTCGACGGCTTGCCCGCTGAACAGGCGGGCGAGTGAAAATGCGCTTGCGTCGATGGATTCGATGGTGACGCCTGCTTCTTCGACGGCTTGCGCGGTGTGTTCGACGCCGTTGCTGAGGGTGGCGACGATGAGCCCGTGGAGGAACGCTCCGCCTTGGGTTTCTTCACGCCGGATGGGTACGAAGTCGAGCAGGGATTCGTTGACGGGCAACGCGATCTTGTCTTTTGCCTGGAACGGCAGGGTTTCGCGCAGCTCCGGCAGCGGCATTTCCGGGAAGCTTGCTTCGCGGAAAATCATGCGTCGGCTGGAATACACCATGTAGACGTCTTCTTTGGGCAAGTCGCCGTATTTGACCATGTTTTTGATGAGTCCGGTGACGGCGTTGCGGTTGGTTGCCTCGCCGTCGACGACTGCCCCGTGCGGCAGCGGTAGCATCTTGTATTTTTTGATGACCGGTTTGCTGGTGAATGGCTCCGCTATGGTTGCCGCACATATGGAGTCATTCGATATGGTCAGTGCCCCTATGGACTTCATAGTCCCTCCTGTGTTCTCTTCCTTTTACGCGAGTCCGACCGTTTGCAGGTAGGCTTGCGCTATCGGCATGCCGAACAGTATGCCGATCCAGGCTCCGATGACCATGGACGGTCCGAATGGTATGCCGCCATGGATGGTTACGCGCTTCGTTGCGAGTAGTATGCCGCTGATTGCACCTCCGATGATGAATGCGGCGAATCCGCCGACGATGAGTTGTTGCCAGCCGAGCCATCCGAGGTTGAGTCCGATGAGCACGGCAAGTTTGACGTCTCCCATTCCCATGCCGCCTGGCCAGAGGAATCCGAGGAGCAGATAGAACAGTGCGAGCACTACTCCGGCGATGGCCGCCCGTCCGAGGGCCGGCCATAAGCCGGTCCCCCATGAGGCGAGGACCAGCAGGAGGAGTGTGACGATGATGGACGGGTAGATGATGACGTTGAGGATCTTGTGGAAGTCGAAGTCGATGAACGCGACGACGATGGACAACCACGCGAAGAACAGGAGGTCCGGCAGCATCCACAACGGGTAGGCGTGCCATGCGCCGCCGAGTACGACGGCGAGGGCGGCGAGCCCGCCGAGCAGTTCGACCGCCGGGTAGCGCCCGGAGATCGGCTGGTGGCAGTGGCGGCATTTGGCGCGCAATACGAGCCACGAGATGATGGGAATGTTGTCATACCACACAATCTGCGCTTTGCAGTTCGGGCAGAAGCTGCGCTTGGGGTTGACCAGGCTGATATGGTTCGGCACCCGCCAGATGACCACGTTGAGGAACGAGCCGATCACGCAGCCGAGCACGAACGTGACCACGGCGGCCACCACCGTGGTCACGGTATCACCGTAGGCGAGGGTACTCTCCCCCACGCTTTGCACAGATACCGCGAGCACACGGAATGATGTTGCAAATACCGGAGCCATCAGATGCTCCCGTCCCTGGTGAGCTCACGGGTAAAGATGAAACCGTTGGAGCCTGCGGTGGTCGGCCCGGGAACGACGGTGGTGGTGCCACCACTGCCGCCGCTAGGGCCTGACGAGCTGAATGCGACATCCGCGTTCCAAATCTGGGACTTGATGGCACGGCCGCGATAATCCTTGACGATGTAATCGGTACCAGCTGTGGCGCACTGTACAAGGGCGACAGCGGTACGACCGTCTTTTCTTGGATACGCTGCAGTGCCGTTGATGGTGTCGCCGGGGTAAATTTCCGTCAGGCACTTACCACTGGCCGTTTGCAGGGTTCCTTTCTTGTACTGGTCGGATGCCTTGCTGCTGTATCGTGTGAAGTGCGTCGCAGCGGCCTCTGAATCGACGAGCTTCGGAGCGGTAAAACGACCGGACGATGACCATTCGGAGAACTGGTAGTACTTTTTCACTGCATTACCGTCATTGCCGACCCAGGTCCACAAGGTTGTCGGCACACCGTTGCCGTCAGGATCCTCGTTGTATTGCACAGCATCGTTCTTCCATGGGAAGGCATCCAGACCATGGTTGTTATGCCTATTGCGGGCTGTTCCGACATTGGCATCGGTTTCTTGGATTGCAGTAGCGCAGCCCGTTGCCTGCTTGGTATCCTTATCACCAACCTTGTTGACGAATTCGGAGACATAGCAATATGGGTTCCAATCGCCGGTTCCCACGTAGCAGGTGTCGCTGTACGCATCATTGCCGTCGTTCGTGGCCATGAGGCAGTACCCTGATGTTTCACTGACCAACTGATTGGTTGCCCGTCCGGACTCTCCTGCCTGACCGAAGGATGCGGTAGCGTCTTCGGTAGCACCACCGTAATCCCACCAGCCGGTGCCGGTCAGATCATTGTGTCCCCATCCACTAGACATGAGATAGTGATAAGAACCGCTGGCGAAGCTAGGGTTGAAGCCACTGATATTACCACCGCTGAAGCCACCGTCGGCATATAGCTTATTATTGGCATTCGAAAGATACAGATACTGCACTTTCGTATCGCCATCGCCGGATTGTGAATCCTGGATTCCGCCAAGCGAATATCCGGATGCCTCAGGCAAGCTGTCGAAAGAGCTTAGTTGATCAGCAGTAAGTTTCGACTTGAATTGCGAAATATAATCACTCTTCTTCTTTACATTGTCGTTGAGATATCCAGCATTGATGAATCCGTTGTAGAACACCCACTTCTGATACTTATTGAGCAGGCTCTTTGGATCGGCTTTCTCGGCAATCTGCGCCTTATGGTCAGGATCAGTGTAATAATCGGACTGGTTATTCGGACCGTACGAATTACCGCACTTTTCCAGACGGGCAGGCATCTTGGACGAGGCGATATCCACACCGGTCACACACAAATCCAGACGCGAAGTTGGGCGAATGCTGTTGTCTTTCCAATACACCCAATTGTTGAGGTTCTTATATGCGCCACCCGACTGGCACTGTTCGGTATAGGTGTATACGTCTTTGCCGTCTCTGGCCCCAGACACGTAGGCCTGTGGCAGAATGAGAAGGATTGAGCCTTCCTTGGGAAGCGGGTCAGGGTCGGAGAGGTTCACGATGTCGTTGAGCGACAGATTGTCATTCAAGTTGAGGTCTCCTCGCGTCGTAGCCACCATGCAGGTTTGGTTGGCGGGATTCATGACGCTGGAACCATTCAGCTCGTGCGAGGTGTTTTCATTCACAGCATTGGAGAATGCCACTTCCCCGGACAGTACGGCATCGGCAGCAGTGCCGCTGCTGATGGCAACATTGCCCCAGATCGGCTGCGTTTCCCTGCCGAATGTGCTGAACGGCGCTGCAGCGTAGAAGCCCATGCCGAGGCGGCCGCCGCCACCGCCGCTAATAGACGGCGTGGTGGTAGTGGTGGTGCTACTGACACCGAACTGGTAGACGGCCCACATCACGCGAATCGGCTTGACGCTTGTAGTGCGGCCGCTTCCGTAGCGGTCGAAATATGCACGAGAGGTCACGGCAGCGTAATTGATATCACTGCCGCTTCTCACTTGGCCTTCGGTGAGTGGGGCGGCAGACGTGGTGGTGGCGGGATTGTCTTTGTAGAACTGGATGGTGACGCTGTAGGTCCAGTTGCGGGTGGTGTAGTCGGCGGTTGATGCGGTGGATGTGGTTGAGGTGGTGTCGGACGCGTTGTTCAGCACGACTTTCACACCACTCGATGATGTGGTGTCAACCGTGTACTCATCGTCCTGGGATGCTTTGCTCAGATCTGTTGTTGTTGACGGCAGCAGGCTGGAAGCCCCGGTTTCAGCTTCACGCAGGTAGCTCAGGCCGCTTTGCAAACCGTTCTCGGCCACTACGGCCGCCTGAGCGTTCTGCGTGTTCCTGCGGTACGGCGCGAATTGAGCGATGAGCACGCTCGCCACGAGCGTGGTGGTCACGATGAGGATCACCACGAAAATCAGCGCCATGAGCATGGCGACACCGGTTTCATTGCCGCGCATCATGCGCCGCACCCGGTCGCCGACCCGTGATTCAACGTGCTTCCATAGCCATGACTGCTTCATTGCCGCGGTCCTTCCCTGGGGTTCCTCGTATTTCTCGTGTAGTGGTTCGTTTGCTTATCGTGGGGTGGTTCAGCTAGCCTGTGCGCCGCCGTGCAGGGTCAGGATGCCATGCTGTTCATGGCGTCGAACATGTGGAACATCGGCAGGTACAGGGCAACGACCATGAAGCCGACAACAACACCAAGAATGCAGATCATGATTGGTTCGAGCAGCGAGGTGAGCTGCTTGGCGATGCTCTGGACTTCGTCCTCGTAGGCTTTGCCGGCGCTTTCCACCATCTGGTCGATGGCACCGGAATCCTCGCCGATGGAAACCATTTGCACGAGCATCTGCGGGAACACCGGTTCCCTACCCATGCTGTCTGCCAAACGGTAGCCTTTCTCCACGTCTGCGGAAATACGGATGGAGGCGGTTTCGATGGCGTAGTTGCCGGACGTCTTACCGACAATGTTGAGCGCCTCGAGGATTGGTACGCCGGATCGCAGCATGGAGGAGAAGTTGCGGCAGAAGCGGCTCAATGCGACCGCCGTGTTCAACTGGCCGAACACGGGAACGCGCAGTTTGAACGGCTCCCACCAGCTGCGGATGTAATCCTTGTTGCGGTTCTGCCGCCAATAGATCGAAAATCCGAAGATTGCGACAAGCAACAGCGGAATGACGATTGGCGCGGCCTTGCCCATCGCAACCAACACCAGGGTCAGGGCCGGCAGTTGGGCACCCATGGACTCATACATGGAAGCGAAGCTCGGCACGATGGTGAGCAGCATAACGCCGACCAGGATGAACGCGATGACGAGCACGATGACCGGGTATGCCATAGCGGATTTGATCTGGCCTTGGAGCCGGACGTCGGATTCGAAGTTGTCGGCCACGGTTTTCAGCGAGTCGTCCAGGAAGCCGCCGGCTTCACCGGCGCTGACCATGTGGATCATGATGGGCGGGAAAATGTCGCCGCTCTGACTCATGGCGTCGGAGAAGGAGCTACCGCTTTCGATGAGGCTCGCGCAGGAGCGGAGCGCGTCGCGCAACTGCTGGTTGCGGGTCTGCTCGGTGACGATATTAAGGGCGCGAATCAAAGAGACGCCCGCGCCGACCATGGTGGCGAGCTGGCGCGCCATGACGGCGAAGTCTTTTTTCGACGGGTAACGTTTGAAGCCTGGAATTTCGAGGTTCTTGTTCAAACCTGACGCTTGGGTGGGATCGACCACGTTGAGTGGGACCAGCCCGAGTTTCTGGATGCGCCCGATCGCCTGGTCGAGTGTCATCGCCTCGACAGTGCCTTTGGTTTTCGTAGTGCCATCAACACTGATGGCCTCATACTTCCACTGCACCGGTTTTGCTGCAACTTCTGCTGGCATCGGTACTCCCTTGTTCGGCTTCGATACGCGTCAGTCCGGCCCGCCCCGCGGTACCGGCACATCCAGATTCGTACGTGTTATGTGATGAGTGATGAATGGAAACGTGTAAGCGGTCTGTGCGGACCTGCTTGGTCTGCACAGACCGCTTACTACATGGTGAGCCTCAGACTAGTCAGCGGCTATACCGCCAACTGTTCTATGCTCAGTTGTGAGAAACGTTGCCCACGTTAGAATCATAGAAGTAGGTCTTCAGAGAACTATCATTTGCATTCGTACCCGTGATGACATACCCGTTATCAGTGAAGGTAAAAGCAAGTGTTACCCCCTTCGACAGATTAACCTGGTTGCCGGCGATGTCGCAAGCCGGAGCCGCCGTATCGGTAAGCGCGTAAGTGCATGTCTTCGCGTTGCTTGTTACAAGCCCGGTATACTTTCCGCCGTTTGTTGTAGCTGCCGATTCAACCACGAGGCTGGCGTTCTTGACGTCGGACTCGGTGGTGCCGTTCCAAGCGGACTTGCGCTGGTTGAGGTAAATCGGGACAGCGATGGCGGCGAGGATGCCAAGGATGATGACGACGACGAGAAGCTCGACCAAGGTGAAGCCCTTTTCACCATCTGCGCGACGCTTCAAAGCCTTCTGTACGCTCTTCATTGTGTGTTCCTTCCACTCCGGCTGCCACCTGGCAGCCACTTTTGGACTGCGCAGACCCAACGTTGGATATGCGCTCCGGGCTCTCGCCCGTTCAGCTCGTCAGTGCTGATGGTTATGAATATAGCAGTTTTGCAAACGATGTCATCGGCGTGTCGCACATCGAACGTTTGACGTTTTCCTTTTCAACCACCTTTCGGCGTGTCTTTCCGGCCAGTTTCGCAAACACCCAGACATAGCGCGTCCCCGTCTACGGCATTTTGCAGACGGGGACGCGCTATGCGAGAAAGCGTTGTCACTTACGATCACGGACAATGCTTGGCAATCGTCCAATCAGGATCAGCACCGGCATTGCCTACGGGGAACCGGCTCACAGTATTGCTGGTCAGCGCCTGTCCGCCAGCATAGCCTCCGACAACAGGCGCAAAGGTAACGGTATTGGTTGCTGAGTCCAACGCGAACATCTTCTGCCGGTAAATGCCGGATGCAGATGTCGGAGCCGCACTCTCATTATTGAACAAGGATGACAGGAGCGCGCCACGATCAGTGAACGCACTGACTGTCTCGTCACGCGACTGCCATTTCAACGTACCGTAAGTGTTCACAGTGTCTCCGGACCATGTGGCAGGTGTGTAAGTCAAGGCGATACACTGACCTACCCCCGTAGTGCCCACATTGGCTTTGGTCGCCGCTTCACCGGGAATATAGAGTGTCAAGATATCCCCAGACGGGTCGACCGCAGCGTCGGATGCGTACCGCACCATGCGCTCTATACGTTGAGAAGCGGTTGTCATGGAGCTGCTCGAAACCGACCTCAGCCGGCTTGCGGTTGTCGCACGCGTAAAAGAAACCACCGAAGCGACGAACATCGAGGAGAACAGCATGAAAATACCCAAAGACACCATCATCTCAACCAAAGTCATACCGCTCTCGCCCCGGTTGACCCTCCGCACATGGATGCGCAGCAATGATGCCAGACTTCGCTTACCCATGGCTTTCCCTCCATTCGCATTCATTCAGATCGCCTTATCTTCATTCGGGTCAATCAGTCGGGACGTCGCGTAGACGCAGGTTTTTGTCGAACCACCGACGTCAGGCCAGGTGACCGCGACCATCACCCGCAGCATAGGAATATACTTAACTGTGCCATTGTTGAATGGTGCGATCGGCATATCGGTATTCGACCACACTTGCGACGACACATCGGCAGAGCCGGATCGCAGACCACCGGTCGGCAATCCCAACGCACTGGCGGACTTGCACGCCGCCGTGCCCTGCTTGCGATAGCACTTGCCCAGCACGGTGTACACGGTGAAGGTACCGCTACGGGATTCCTCAGGTTGCGCCGTGCGTTTGACTGTTACGCCACCGGTATCGGACGTGGAATCCGACTGGTAGAACAGATCCATATCGTCAGCGGACACCGCACCCAAATCTGAGACGGCCTTCCACGCTGCTTTGGATTCGCTCTCCTTGACACCTTTGACCAAGGTCTGGGCATAATCCTGAGGTTTATTCGACCCCAACAACGCTTCAGCCTGTTCCAGCGAGCCGTTGGCGATATTCACTGCGGCAGCGCGTTGCTGCTGAGCGTGAGAGGTGTGAATGGCAGTGATGGTGAACTGCGCTGCAGCCAGACCGGCTACCAATACCAAGGCGATCGATACAATGACCTCAATCAGAGTGAAGCCCCGCTCATTCCGCCACCGTTTGCAGGCACGTCTGCCGAGTGTCCTGATTCTGGATATCGATGACGACTGCTGATTCATCACCATAGGTTCTCCTCTGTTTCGCCGACTCTGGACTCCGTGGCCGGCGCCTATGCGTGCCACAGAATATAGCCCTGAACGTCATTATATCGACAGGTTTTCCGCACCCCAGCGCCAAGCAACGAAACCATGACATTCCCCGCACCACATGGTGTAACGTTTGACCCCACAACGCACAAGGCCCGCGCAGCAACGCCTGACAGCATTCCCGCGCGGGTCTTGACACGACACGCCGAAAATATCACGGCCTGGTCGGACGCCACTCCGTGGTTCCCGTTGAATCGTAATAATAATACTTGTATTTCCCATCGAATCCTACATTCGTTCCCCACGCCTCCATGCGCTTTGACGTAGCATTCACCTGCACGGTAATCTCATTACCATTGGAAATCGTAACCGTATTCTTACCGATTTTCCCTGTGTTACCTTCGGTGAACGTGCATTCGGTGTTGTTGCAACCCGTTTTTCCGCCTGTCATGGTGATTTTACTATAGTCGCCCTTCTCATCGGCGAGCGCCGTTTCCATCACCATCGAGATATTGCGCACATCCGACTCCACCGAGCTCCGCCAAGCCGCCTTGCGCTGGTTCAAGTAGATCGGCACCGCAATGGCAGCCAGAATACCGAGAATAATAACCACAACCAGCAGCTCAACCAGGGAAAAACCTAACTCGCCGCGGCTTCTGCGTCGCAACGCCTGTTTCACGCACCGCACCGTGAACACCTCCGAAACTCACCGCCCTGTGTATGTAGTCAGGGCAACAACACCACCCTCCGCTACCGTTGGACGGGGGTATGAACTCTTTCAGTATAGGTCACGACACACCGCGTGCAGCCACGCATGAGCTTCTCACCGAGAGTAGAACCTTTGACGTTCACCAAATCGCCGGAAAAGTCGAACAACACAACACGTATGAGCTATAGTGAAAGTGAATCAGTCGGCACGGTATTTCCGCATCCCCATGCAGTGGCGTATGGGGCACAGCAGAGGGAGAGAAGTCATGAGCGCCTCAGGTGGATTCTTCTCATTCGGACGAAAGAACAACGAGGACGACCATACCCCCGAACCAACCTCCAACATCGGGGCAACCTATGGCAACACCCCGGCCCCCAACACTCCGGGCACCAACACGGTATTCACGCCGAGCACGCCGCGGCACGCCGCCACCAGCCCGGACTCCCCCGACGACACCGAGAGCGAAGAAACCGGTGTTGTCGACGAGCAGACCGAGCGTGACAAGGCGATGGATCTTGCGCGGCATATGAGCCTGCCGTTCGTTGACTTGGACGAATACCAGGTCGATCCAAGCGTTGTCAACATGGTGCCCGACGATTTATGCCGCCGCAGCAAGCTGCTGCCGATCTCCATCATCAATGGGCGGCTCGCCCTCGCCATGGCCAAGCCGAACGACTTCGCCGCCATCGACGACATTTCCGCGTCCACCGGCATGCAAGTCATCCCCATGGTCGCCACCGCGTCGCAAGTCCAAGCAGCCATCAACCGGTTCCTGCGCGCCAACGCCGAGCTCAACGAAATCTCGCACGAAGTGGCGGCCAGCGCCAAGAAAATCGTCGACACTTCAAACGATGAGGAAGAAGACGTCTCCCCCGTCGCCAGGTTCGTCAACCTGCTCATCAACCAGGCCATCGACGACAACTGCTCCGATATCCATATCGAACCGCAGGAAGACGGCCTCGAAGTACGCTACCGTATCGACGGCGTGCTCCACGTGTTCCAGAAAGCCCCGAAAGCCATGATCCAAGGCGTCATCAGCCGTATCAAAGTCATGGCCGACCTTGATATCGGCGAGCGCCGCAAACCACAGGACGGTCGTATTACCGTGCGCCATGCGGGCAAGAGCGTGGATTTGCGTGTGGCCACGCTGCCGACTGTGTGGGGCGAAACAGTGGTCATGCGTATTCTCTCCACGCCTGCAGGAAACCTCAAAGTGGAGGATCTGAACTTCTCGAAGCGTAATTTCGAGGTGTTCCAGAAAGCGTATAGCAGGCCGTACGGCATGGTATTGGTCACCGGTCCGACCGGTTCCGGTAAGTCCACCACCCTGTATGCGACGTTGGGTGATGTGGCGAAGCCGGAAATCAACATCATCACCGTTGAAGACCCGGTGGAATTCCGTATGCGCGGCATCAACCAGGTGCAGGTGAACAACAAGGCCGGACTGACCTTCGCCGCGGCATTGCGTTCCATTCTGCGTGCCGACCCGGATGTGGTGCTTATCGGCGAGATTCGAGACCAGGAGACCGCAACCATTGCTATTGAAGCGTCGCTGACTGGCCATTTGGTGTTGTCCACGCTGCACACCAATGATGCGCCGAGTGCCGTGACACGACTCAGCGAAATGGGTGTGGAGCCGTTCCTGGTGAGCTCGTCTCTGGCCGCGGTGATGGCCCAGCGTTTGGCACGCCGCTTGTGCAAGCGGTGCCGCAAGGAAGACAAAGCCACCCCGGCTGAGCTTGCCATGATGGGTATTCCGTACAAGCCGGGTGACGAACTGCCGACCGTGTGGCGGCCGGTCGGATGCCGTGAATGTTCCAACACCGGGTATAAGGGCCGTGTAGCCATCCAGCAGGTGATGGGCGTGGACACCACCATGGAAGAGCTCATCGCCAAGGGCGCCACCTCATTGGAAATCGAGGAGGCTGCCAAGGCGAACGGCATGACCAGTTTGCGTGAAGACGGTTGGGCGAAAGCCCTGGCGGGCATCACCTCAGTGGAAGAGGTGTTGCGCGTTACCGTATGACCGTATGATTGTATGGCCGCCCGCCTGTTGCCACGAGCGCCAGACGGGCGGCCCGAAGACTTCATCCTCTCAATTACACTGACGTAAAGGACCGGACATGACCGATGACAATAACACCAACCCCACGTGGGATGAGTATTCAGGTGAAGACAGCGGGTATCTCGCCGATCTCAAAGGCGTGACCTTCCCCAGCACCGCCCCCGATTTCAGCGACGATCCCAAGCGGGGACGCCACTCTTCCGACGAGGACGCTTTACAAGCCACCGACCCGCAGATGCAAAGCATTTTCAGCGTATTGAACACGCCCGATCATGTGATGCATGTGACAGAAAACGACTTGCCGCAATCCATCAGGGATGATGAACGCAAACGCAAAGAAGAGGAAGAGAAAGCACGCGCCGAAGCCCAAGCCCAAGCGGAAGCCGAGCGGGAAGCGCAGGAGGCGGCAGCCGCGGAAGCACGAGCGCAGGCAGTCCGCGAAGCGGAAGCCGCCCGAGCTGCACAGCGCGAAGCTGAACTGCAACGGCAGAAAGAAGCCGAACTCGCTGCGTCACGCGGACAAGCCCGTCAGCAGGAACAAGCACGCGAAGCGGCATTACGCCAGCGTCAAGCCGAAGAGCAGGCTGCGGCACAAGCAGCTGCTCGAGCCGCAGCACAGGAGGAGGAACGCCGCAAGCGGCAACTGCAAGCCGAATCCCCGTATCCTGAGAAAACCGCGGAATCCGGGTTCCTTGGCAATGACACCGCTTTGAAAGCGCGGCAAAGCTACTCGCAAACCGCGCCCACCGCGCAGGACGTGCACAGCGCCCAGAATGCACAGGGCAACACCCAAAGCGCTCAGACCAATCACCGTGACGACACCGCTGCGGCAGAGCATACCCACGCCGCAAACCAAGGGGGACACCAACCGCTGTTCGCCAATCCAGCGAAGGAACAAGCGAACGCTGACAACGGGCACTCCCCCGCGTCGAACCCAACACCGCAACAAGCCGAACAAGCAAGGAACAGCACCATGAATCGCTCCTTCTGGCATCAGCGTGACGCGCGCAAAGTCGCACCCGCCGAACCTGACCCGCGTACTGCACAAACCCAAACCATGCCGCGTGTGACAGCCGCCGCAGCATCCCCCAACCTGATGTCCGGCATGCCGCGGCAAGCGGAATCCATCGGACTGCGCCAACCGGCCGCACCAGGAGCGTACGGGCGTCCGACAGACCCCAACCCCATCGGGGAAGCAACCATGCGAGTCGCACGGCCAGCCAACCCGAACCAGCCAACCTTCATTGTTCCGCAAACCAACGGCAAAGACGGCAAACCCACCTCCACCAAAGAGCAGAAGGAGCGGGCCGCACTCGTCGCGAAAACCATGCGCGAAGAATACCCGGACGCTGACGAAGAGTTCGTGGCCGCTGTCGAACAGCTGGTCGAACTGAAAGCATCCGACTTGCACCTAGTGGTCGGCGACCATCCGATGCTCCGCGTGGACGGCAAACTCCAGCCCGCACAGCACACCAGTGTGTGGGACAAAGAGCATACGCTCGCCGCCACACGCGTCATCACCACCGACGAGGAGCTCTCCCGCTTCGAACGCGACCTGGAACTCGACGTGTCCTTCTCCATCGGCGAGCTGGTGCGATTCCGTGTCAACGTGTATCAGGACCGTTCCGGCGTAAGCATCGCCCTGCGAACCATTCCGCTGGAAATTAAGGATGCGCAGCAGCTCGGCCTCGACCCGCGCATCGCCAACCTCGCCTTGCTGCCGCGTGGCCTCGTGCTGGTGTGCGGCCCTACCGGTTCCGGTAAGTCCACCACCCTTGCGGCAATCGTGGACAAGGCGAACCGTGAGCGGCACGACCACATCATCACCATCGAAGACCCGATCGAATTCGTACACCACCACAAGAACTGCATCGTCAGCCAGCGTGAAGTCGGCACCGATACGCTGAGCTTCGCCGAAGCGCTCAAACACGCGCTTCGTGAAGACCCTGACATCATCATGGTCGGCGAGCTTCGAGACCTCGAAACCATCTCCACCGCACTGACCGCAGTGGAAACCGGCCACTTGGTGTTCGCCACCCTGCACACGCAGGACGCGGCCAGCACCGTCGACCGTCTCATCGACGTGTACCCGGAAAACCAGCAACAACAAATCCGCGTACAGGTGGCATCCACCCTGCAGGCCGTCATCGTGCAAACCCTGCTGCCTCGCGCCGAAGGCCGTGGCCGCGTGCCCGCCACCGAAGTCATGTACGCCACGCCCGCCATCGCGGCACTGATTCGCGGCGAGAAAGCCTACCAAATTCGCAGCCAGCTGCAGTCCGGAGCCGACAAGGGCATGCACACGCTTGATCAGGATCTTGCGCGTCTGGTCAACGAAGGCAAAGTCAAGTACGAGGACGCCCTGACCCGCGTACAGGTCAAGGAAGACTTCGACAAGATGACCACGCACTGATTTTCCTACGAATTGGGGGTTTCGCCGTTTGCACCAATCGTCAAGCGGCGAAACTTCCAAAAAAATACGCAACACTGGTGATGCTGAGCACATGTTCAACGTCACCAGTGTTGCGTATAAGAAACCGTGTTGTGTGGGCACACCACCACGGCGCGCCCACACACAGCCGGCTATCCCCTCGGAGCTCCCGGATGATTCGCCCACACGGAATCATCGATGCCGGAAGCCGGCGGATCCTTATGGAAAATTTTCTTGTAGATGTCCTTGCGGATGTAAATCTCGACTTCTCCGCGATGCCAGGTATCCTTCCATGGAGAGACTGTAGTGGTAATGTAATACTTCACATAATCATTGCGGTCATAGCCGAGTGTCGTGAAATAAAACGGCTCATATACCGTGTCATAAAACTCCGGCTCAGGCTTGGAACGCCAGTCGGCAATATCCTGCGCTGCGCGTTGCTTCTGGTCAATCATCCACTCCCACGACATATACGTACGTCCACGATAGGGATTACCTATCAGATTGCTATCAAAATACGGGTTTGCAACCATCAACGATCCGCCTGACCACGATGTGAAATCCGCACACTTTTCCGTCTTACTCGCACAGTACACATTCCCGTTCTGTGCCTTGTACCACTGACTGAAGGAACTATTCGGAACCTTCGAGGATATTCGGCTCCACCCGGTCATCCAACGGTAATGCTCCAAATGGTATCGTTCGATGAACGAAGCCATGGCGCGGGAACTGCTATAGTTATATCGAATATCGCAGATGCTTGAATATGCGGTCCAATACACGCCAATCAACAACGGCAGCACGACCAGCACCGAACACGCACGAGCGCATCGACGAGCATAACGCTCCCCACGCCGCTCCGCAACAGCCTTCATTCCAGCATCCCAACGAGAACCCAGCCACTGAGGGATATCGTCACGAGACAACGGCCGCCGGGCGCAACACATCGTAAGCACCATAAGCAAATAACCAAGGACTACACCAATATGATGTGGATACGCATGCGAGCAGAACACCACACTCAGCACCGCATACGGAATAAACAACTCAGCCAGCAAACCACGCTTGCGTGCAATCCAAGCCATCACCACCCACATGAGCAGAGACACCACAGCGGCATACACTAAATCAGTCCACGCCGGGCGCATAAACATGATATTGATATCGTCAGTAAATGAAGTGAACAGCGTATCCGAAGGAAAGAACAACCATACGTATCCCCAACGTTGCACCCATGGAACTATCGGGGCATTCACATCAAGAATACCGTGGTACACGTTCTTCGCCGGCAGCACGTCCAACAGCAAGGCCACCGCGACCACAAGCAGCGTCAGCCATGCCGCGAACCTTGCAGGAGATGATACCAGATTCCGCATCATCGCATGTATACCGCCGCCTCTCGCGGAAAACAGCGCGTCAAACACCCACACCATGGCGAGACCGGCACAAATCGCCAAACCATACGAGCTAGTCAAGCACATCAACATCATACTCAGCACAACCGGCCAGGGACGCTTATTCCGCTGCTCCCAAGTCATGCCCACCAATAGCATCGCAGCGATAATCAACGCGTACGGGCGGGAAATTACACCGTACTGATAGCACAGAAAATACGTGAACGGCAGCACGACTTTCAGTATTTCAGGCAACGCCGTACGGAACACCAGCAGCCAAATCATCAGCGTGGCAGTCAACAACTGCACACCCTTCAAACCGATCTCATATGGGACACCCGTCTTCGCGGGAATCGCCAGCAGCGTCCACCACAGCGGAGGATGCCCCTCGTAATGGGTACGCGAGAACAGCAAATCATGCCATGAGCAATCACGGGCGATCAGCCATGATTGGGCTTCATCAAACCACGGCTCATGGAAGCACATCACCGTGATCACCACGGCAAGATACGCCACCAACACCCCAAGATGAAGCAGATTCTTTGGGACAGCCAGCCACTTGCGAATACGGTACATACAACGCTCATCAGCAGACCGCCGCGAGGTCGAGATGCTCATTCCAACAGCGTTACTCATGATGTTCACCCTTCTGTGTCGTCCACGAACCCTTCACCGGTTGAAGCGACGCACGCAACCACTGCGCAAGCCTGCAGCCGCACAGCCAACGATACGCCGCATCAAACCAAGTATTGAAATGCTTATCAATAGTCATTGCAAACAACAGCTGCCGAAGAATGTCAACAATGGTGCCGAACACAACAATACACACAATGGCAACGATGAGCATGGCGATAGGAGCACGCCAAGTTCTAACCTGCTTCAAAGGGAACATCTCCGACCACAACAGGTCGTTCAACACAACATTTTCATGCAACACATAGACACCAAACATCGCCGACGCCACGGCGTTGATTCCGATAATGCGTCGATGACACCGAACAGCCAACGATACAAGGCCAAACGCCACCAGCAGCACAGGAAGCTTGCCTTCCCCGGTCAAAAACAGATGATCTATGTTCGTATAGCTGTGGTTTCCCGTATACCGGAATGCAAGAACGCAAGAAGTGATATGGACAACAAGGATTACACACCCTGCTGCAACCATCAGCCAAGCCGTGGAAGGTGTTATCTCACGCAAATACCAGCGATAATACGACAACAAGATATATAAATATATGAAATAAATGAAGCTTAATGTCGGAAACTCCCACGTCGCGTACCGTGTCAAACCATATGCAATACCCCAAACCGCAAACAACACCAACGCCAAACGAGCGTGCATACTCTGGCCGATAGCATGCAACGCCGCCGTGACAAACGGGTATAGCAACAGGAACATAATGTACGCCGTCACATACCACAAAGCATTCGAAGAAATCGGGAACAGATTTTTTACGATATCGCCTACCGATAGCAAGGCGTTTGGCACGAGAATATGATATTCTGAAAACAGAATAATGTTATACATCAGCACTTCAAGCGCAAGATAACAAGCTTTTCTCAATGACGAGCGGAAGGTGGGCGCTTCACGTTCGCATAAATACCAGGCAGTGATAAGAAAGAAGATGGCAACACCGGTTTTCCCCAACGGACTCAGGGACAACGCCCAGAGATCAAACGCCGACGATCCAAGAGCAACGTCATGTACTGCCGTACTATTCCAGCATGAGTGATACGCAACAATCATCACCATGGCTATGATGCGCAAGCCCTCAACACCTGACTCGCGGCTCCTCCACCGTCGTATTACGGGGCTGAACGGTGAGGATGAAGAAGTATCGCGCGATGATGAACGTAATCCCTCGCAGATCTCCGAAGCGTGGATTCCAGCACGGCTTTCAGAATCTGCGGATGCCATCGTTTGCACATTATCTGCTGGATTCAACGCAATCCCTTATCTCTTATTCTCTAGCTCTCTCTAGGGCGGCACGCTCTACCACGTTGGAATCGCGTGCCATGCTGTGTCCAACGACGGCAATCCCGACATTAGGATGCAATCGCTGTCATTGTTTCACACTGTACAACATGCTGCCAACCGTGGACGGAATGTATCATTCGGTGGAACGGAGCAAAGCGTGGGCCGGAGCGGGTTCTCAGTGCTGGACGGGCTCTTCGGTTCCACAGCGGGCAGTTGCGCGGGTGATTCGCGTGGTGTGGAAAAGCAACCATGGAACAAGATGATCTGGCGGATTGGGCAGCAATGCCTCATCGTTGATATTCCGCGGTTCTGTGATATGCGAGGATGGCGAGCGCCGCACGATGCCACCGCCAAGACCTCCATACCCGCAATATCGCATACCGAAATGCGCTGTACGGAACGGGAGCCGAAGCAAGGCGCCGTGTCCACGGCGAACCCTAGCATGGCACCCGTAATGCAGTGCAGGGGAGCCGAACCGGAAGGCTAGGCTGAGAAAGGCATGACGCCTGACCCTTAGAACCTGTTGGTTAGAACCATCGTAGGGAGCAGCACATGAGCGTGAACGTCTCATCTGACCAGTCATATCAGCCATACCATTGTGTCGCCGCACCCATTGGTATGGGCGGATCATCACCGACCCCACCCGCGACAGCGCCAGTCGTTCCAACACAAAACACCGCAGCATCACAGTCCGGTGCAGCCCAACCGCATATCGATGACCTGCGCCACCGGATCGAAACAGCAACCACGCGAGTACGCGACACCACTCCGCTCGCGCAATCCTTCACGAACTTCGTGACCATCAACCTGGTCGCCAACGCGCAGCTGGCATCCGGCGGAACCGCAGCCATGAGCTTCCTGCCTGACGACGTGATCGACACGGCCGCCATCGCCGGCTCCACTTATATCAACGTGGGTACGCTCCTTCCGTTCTTCAAGGATGCCCTCACGCAAATCGCCCACCGATTCCACGAGATGAAGCATCCGTGGGTGCTGGACCCGGTCGCCGCCGGCATCGGCGCCACACGAACCGCCATTCTCACCGGGTTCAAAGCCGCTCCCCCAACCATCGTGCGCGGTAACGCATCTGAAATCATCGCGCTTGCCGACATGTGGAATCTCAATACCAACACCGTCATCGGCGGTGCCAATACCACCGAACCCAGCACGCGACCGGCAGGCGTGGAAGCCGTTGACGACGTCGATTCGGCGCAGAATGCCGCGGTCCAGCTCGCCCGATACCTGCGTGACCATAACGGGCTCGGCCATGCCGCAGTGGCCGTATCCGGCGCAACCGACCTGGTCACCGACGGCGACACCGTCTACCGGCTGCCCGGCGGCAGCGCCATGATGACCAAAATCACCGGCGCAGGATGCTCCCTCGGCGGCGTCACCGCCACGTATCTTGCCGTCACCGACCCGCTGACCGCGGCAGTCGGCGCATCCGCCCTTTACAACCGTGCCAGCGAGCAGGCCGAACGCGTCAGCCACGGTCCGGGCAGTTTCCAAACCGCGTTCCTTGACGCCCTGTGGAGCACAAGCGCGCAAACAGTCGCCCAGTCCACAATCACCGCGAGCGCAGCCTGACATAACGTACCGCACATCCATCGGCTCACCCGTTTCACTTGGCCTGTCAACCCAGCAACGTGGCGCTCCGGTGATAAGCGGATACACAACCGCCGTATCGCGGCGTTGCTAAGCAAACGTAATCATGATGCCGGTTGATATCCCCAAACCATCGCCGGTATCAAGCGGATGAATCGTTAACATACTCGCCCAGTCCCAAGAACGCATCAACCACACGTCGGGAACCCAAAGCAGCTCCCATCAACAGAAAGAACACCATGACCAACCCATCCAACCCATACCCCTACGCCTCCATGCGTGACACCTTCGACCTGACCGCCTACTGCATCCTCGGGGCGCAAGACACCAAAGGCCGCCCGGTCGGCGATATCGTCGACGACGCGCTGCAAGGCGGCGCCACCTTCATCCAGTTGCGTGACAAAACCGCGGATGCCAAGCAGCTGACCGAGACGGCAAGGGACATCGCGCAAATCATCGAAGACAACGACAAGTCTGATACGGTCGCCTTCGTGATCGACGACCGTGTGGACGTGGTCTGGCAGTGCCGCAACCTCGGCATCAAAGTCGACGGCGTGCATATCGGACAGGATGACATGGATCCACGCGAAGCACGGCAACTGCTCGGCGACGACGCGATCATCGGCCTGAGCGCGGAAACCGAAAGCCTCGTCAAGCTCATCAACGAACTGCCCAGCGGATGCATCGACTATATCGGGGCCGCACCGCTGCATCCCTCCACCACCAAGCCGGACGCCATCGTCGTCGAGGATGACGGCAGCAAGCATTTCCTGAGCATCGACCTGATCAACACCATCTGCACGGCAAGCGACTATCCGGTGGTCATCGGCGGCGGTGTGACACTTGCTGACATGCATGATCTAGCGGCATCCAAAGCGGCCGGCTGGTTCGTGGTTTCAGCGATTGCCGGGGCGGATGATCCGAAAGCCACCACACAGGCCATGGTCGATGCGTGGCGCAGTGTTCGTGGCACGGGACATCACGGGTATGCGGCACGTACCGTCTCGCGTGCCCCGGCAGCAGGGACATCATCTGTGGGGGACGCCAACGAGACGGCGGGCGACAACCCGTCCGCCGTCTCACTCAACCTTTCCGGACACCCTCAGCCCGGCACATTCACCAACGCGAAAGCCGCCAAGGAAGCCGCACGGCTCGCCAAACAGCAGCGCGTGGACATCGCTGCACGTGGCTGCACGCAACGCGACAAAGCACACATCCGTAAAACCGAACGCATCCATTTCGAAAACGAATCCGGCAGCTACGATCTTGACGTGCCGTACACCGAAATCAAACTCTCTGACACGCCCGGCGTCGGCCCGAACCCGCCGTTCCACGATTACAACACGGAAGGCCCGGCATGCGACCCGAAAGAAGGGCTCGCACCGCTGCGTCTCGACTGGATCCTCGACCGTGGGGACGTGACCGAATACGAGGGCCGCGAGCGCAACCTGGCCGATGATGGCAAGCGGGCCGTCCAGCGTGGCAAGGCGACCAAAGAGTGGCGTGGCCGCAAACATCATCCGCTCAAAGCATCGGGGCATCCGGTCACGCAAATGTGGTATGCGCGGCATAATATCATCACGCCGGAAATGCGGTTCGTTGCAGCCCGTGAGCATTGCGACACCGAACTGGTCCGTTCCGAGCTTGCCGCCGGGCGTGCCGTCATGCCGTGCAATATCAACCACCCGGAAGCCGAGCCGATGATCATCGGCACGAAATTCCTCACCAAACTCAACGCAAATATGGGCAATTCCGCGGTGTCGTCATCGATTGACGAGGAGGTCGACAAGCTCACGTGGGCCACCAAGTGGGGCGCGGACACCGTGATGGACCTATCCACCGGCAACGACATCCACACCACGCGCGAGTGGATCCTGCGCAACTCCCCCGTCCCGATCGGCACCGTGCCGATGTACCAGGCGTTGGAAAAAGTCGAGGATGATGCGACCAAGCTCAGCTGGGAACTGTTCCGCGACACCGTGATCGAACAGTGCGAGCAGGGCGTGGACTACATGACCATCCATGCGGGCGTGCTGCTGCGCTACGTACCGCTGACCGCAAACCGCGTGACCGGCATCGTTTCGCGTGGCGGCTCAATCATGGCGCAATGGTGCATGCAGCATGAACAGGAAAGCTTCCTGTACACGCATTTCGACGAATTATGTGAGATTTTCGCCAAATACGACGTCGCCTTCTCTCTGGGGGATGGTCTGCGTCCTGGCTGCCTGGCTGATGCGAATGATGCCGCTCAGCTCGCCGAACTCATGACATTGGGCGAACTCACCCAGCGTGCGTGGGATCATGACGTGCAGGTCATGGTCGAAGGACCGGGGCATATCCCCTTCGACACGGTGCGTATGAACATCGAAATGGAGCAGGCAATCTGCAAGGGTGCGCCCTTCTACACACTCGGCCCGCTGACCACCGACACCGCGCCCGGCTACGACCACATCACTTCAGCGATCGGCGGCGTGGAAATCGCACGCTACGGCACCGCGATGCTGTGCTACGTGACTCCGAAGGAGCATCTGGGCCTGCCGAACAAGGATGATGTCAAGCAGGGCGTGATCACATACAAGATCGCATGCCATGCGGCGGATATCGCCAAACACCATCCGCACGCGCAAGACCGAGACCTCGCGATTTCCAAGGCACGATTCGAATTCCGCTGGCTTGACCAGTTCAACCTGTCGTATGACCCGGACACCGCCATCGCCTACCATGACGACACGCTGCCCGCGGAACCCGCGAAAATGGCGCACTTCTGCTCGATGTGCGGACCGAAGTTCTGCTCGATGGCGATTTCGCAGAATATCCGCAAGAAGTACGGGAACGCCGCGGCTCAGGAACGGATCGTCGCCGGCGTTGACTCGCGAGGTGGAGCAGCGGGTGTGCAAGTCGGCGCGAATGTGGACCGTACCGACGTGAACGATACGAACGCCAAGGAAGGATTCCAAGCATGAGCGACGAAACACCGCTGCATGCCGTTACCACCACGCTGCCGGCAGTCCTCACCATCGCCGGCAGCGACTGCTCCGGCGGAGCGGGAATCCAAGCGGACCTGAAAACCATGCTCGCGTGCGGCGTGTACGGCATGAGCGCCATCACCTCAATCACCGCGCAAAACACGCAAGGCGTGAACGCAGTCGAAGATGTGAGCCCGGACATCCTTACAGCCCAGTTGGACGCCGTCTACACTGACATTCCGCCTGCGGCAACCAAAATCGGCATGGTTTCCAACGCCCGGCTCATCGCGGTGATCGGGGACGCGTTGCGCAAGTACCAAGCGCCGAATGTCGTACTTGACCCGGTGATGGTGTCCTCCAGCGGCACACGACTGCTCGACAAGCATGCCGAAAACGCGTTGACCGGACTGTTCGCACTGTGCCGGCTCATCACGCCGAACATCCCCGAAGCGGAAGTGCTCAACGGTCTGGACACCGGCGCTATCAACACCGCGGATGCGATGGCGGAAGCCGCCCAACGTCTGGTTTCGCAGTACGGATGCGCCGTACTTGTCAAAGGCGGGCACAGCGTGCAGGGCGCAAACGACGTGCTCGCCGAACCGGACGGGAATTTGGTGTGGTTCCGAGGCGAACACATCGACAATCCCAACACGCACGGCACCGGGTGCACACTGTCCAGCGCCATCGCGAGCGCCTTGGCGCAGGGTGAAACGCTCAGTTCGGCGATTCGTGACGGCAAAGCGTATCTGACCGGAGCCATCGCCGCAGGGCTGAATCTGGGACACGGCTCAGGGCCGATGGACCACGCGTGGCAGTGGCGGGAACGATGACATCCGTGCAACGGCGGGCATGCATGCTCGTCATCGTGCATGATGATAATCGGAAGTGATACTGCAAGCCCTTGCAACAATCGTTTCAAGAAAACTCTATGAGGAAGGATGAACTATGACCCTCGATCGTAATGCGGAACGGCAGGAAGTGCCGGTCGACCCCGAAACCGGCAAGCCATACATCAACACGCTCGCCGCCGTAGCTATCAGCCCGGCAGGGGCAAGCCCTGAAAAGTCAACATACGTGGCGCAGGCAGTTGACGTGATCCGTCAATCCGGACTACCGAACGAAACCAACGCCATGTTCACCAATATCGAAGGTGATCTCGACCAAGTGCTCGCCACCATTCGCGACGCGACCATGAAGCTCGCCGGCCAAGGCTACCGCACTGATGTGGTCATCCGGCTGGACATCAGGCCGGGATTCAGCGGGCAGATCCACGCCAAGCAGGAGCTTGTCGACGAAATCCTCGACGGGAAGGCCGACCAAGGCGAGTGACGGCGGCTGCTATCTTGCCGCGGTATGATCACACCGCGGCAAGATAGCAGCGGATACAGAGGCCCGACGCAAGATATCAGGCCGCCGTGCGACACAACAGTCACACCGCAACCAGATACCGCAACGAATCCGGGACGCAACCGGGGGTATCTGCCAGCCGTGCGACGCAACAGTCACACCACAACCAGATACCCGCAGGGCAACAGGCAAAACCGCCAGTATCGCCCCGTGGTGTGATGATGCAGTCACACCGCGGGGCGATACCATTACGGGGGTGTCCGCTACACCCACCCCCCTTCCATGATTTACCCAGTTATTACTGAAGTTTCGCTGTTTTTGTTCACATCTACAGCTGAATCTTTAGTACAATGGGGGGTATGGTCACCATGAAGGATATTGCAGCAAAGGCGTGCGTATCAATCTCCACAGTCTCGTTGGTCATCAACCACCGCGACAAAGGTCGCGTCAAACCCGACATTGCGGCGACTATTTGGAAAGTCGCCGAAGAACTCGGATATCATCCGAACGCCATGGCCCGCTCATTACGCAGCGGCCGGACACACACCATCGCTTTTATCAGTGACCAAGTCGCCACCACCCCGTACGCGGGCGAAATCATTCACGGTGCCGAAGACGCAGCCCGCCAACTCGGGTATATGATGTTCATCATCGATGCCGATGACGAACGCGACATCAGCGGCGACATCGACCGCATGCTCAGCTGGGGCGTAGACGGCTACATTTACGCCAAATTCGCCAACCGATACATCAGCGTGCCGCCGACACTCGACGATCTGCAGGTCGTCGTCGTCAACGCCGAGGAGCGCACCGTCATCCACCCGCGAATCGAGCCGGACGAATTCTCAATCGGATACGACGCCACAGCACGACTGATCCACGCCGGATGCCGCCGCATCGCATACATCGGCTGCGATGAGCCCGCCATCGCCCAAGTCGGACGGTTCAAAGGGTATCGTCAGGCGCTGAAAGACGCGGGAATACCATTCGACAAGCGGCTGACCAACAGAGTCTCCCACGGTCGCCCCGCCCTCGAAGCCGTGTGCAAACTGCTGGACGACACGCATCCGGACGGCGTGTTCGCGTTCAACGACGCGCGTGCGGTCTACGTGTATGATTACGCGTTCCAGCATGGGCTGACCATCGGCGAGGACCTGTCAGTCATCGGCGTGGACAATCATGAAGTCATCTGCGATACTACCGTACCGGCGTTAACCAGCGTGGAACTGCCCCACTACGAAATGGGCTTCTGGGGAGCGTGCAAAATCATCTCCATGATCGAAGGCACCGACCCGATCGCGCAGAATCGTGTCACCCCCGCATACAATGCCGCCCCCACGCCGCCGCTGGACAATGACGGCCCCACACTTATCCGCTGCGCGATCATCGAGAAAAAATCCATCGTCGGCGGACCGCTCAAAGACAAGGATTCCACGCCGGCGCAAGCCGAGGAAACCTCGGAGCAGACCACTGCCGCTGCCGTCGCCACGGCATAGGCCACATCCGACCGACAGCCAGGCGTGTGCGGGGCCGGCGATACTCTTCACCGGTCCCGCACACGCCGAATCCTACTTCTTCACCCCGCCGAACCTGCGGTCGCGATGGATGTAATGGTCGATCGAACGCCAGAACACCTCACGCCCATAATCGGGGAACAGTTCAGGCACGAAATCATACTCCGCGTAAGCGGCCTCCCATGCCAGGAAATTCGACGTGCGCTGCTCACCCGACGTGCGGATCACCAGATCGCAATCAGGAATATCCGGGTTATACAAGTGCTCGGCAATCATCTTCTCCGTGACACGATCGCCTTTGATCCTGCCCTCACGCACCTCACGCGCAATATCCGCGCACGCGTCCGCAATCTCCGCACGACCACCATAATTGATGCAAAACACCACATCAATCACCTTGTTGTTCTTCGTACGTTCCATTGCGGATTCAAGCTCATCAATCACCGACTTCCACAATTTGGGACGACGGCCAGCCCAACGCACGCGCACACCCCACTCATCCATCTGCGCGACACGCCGCCGGATGATATCACGCGAAAAGCCCATCAGGAAACGCACCTCCTGCGGCGAGCGCTTCCAATTCTCCGTCGAAAACGTGTACAAGCTCAAATACCGGACCC
Source organism: Bifidobacterium boum (assembly GCF_000741535.1). Classification (GTDB taxonomy): domain Bacteria; phylum Actinomycetota; class Actinomycetes; order Actinomycetales; family Bifidobacteriaceae; genus Bifidobacterium; species Bifidobacterium boum. The sequence goes on from NZ_JGYQ01000007.1 coordinate 463,790, forward strand.
CCGCCTCAATCGCAGCGGCAATCGTGTCAAACACCACCGGTTCAGCAGCCTGATGGCCTTCAGTGCGGATCATGCCACGCTGTTTGGCCCAACGGCCATTGCCATCCATAATGACACCCACGTGGCGCGGCACTTTATCCTTCGGAAAATCCGGGATGATGGAAGGATCGGAAAAAGGTGCCGCCGGCACGTCCAACGACTGGTAATCCACATGTTCAAAAGCCATAGCTACGAATCTAACAAGCGCAGCGAACGAATCGGCCGCTCCATGTAGTATTCGCCCCATTCCTCGACAAGTTTGCGCGTGTCGGGGCGTTCCGGCGCGGCATCCAGAATCGTCCAATCCCCCTCAACCAAAGCCTGCAACTGTTCACGCGTATCCAGCGTGATCCGCCGAGAGCCCGGCACATGATCCTTCGCACACATCACACCACCCGACGGCACGGAGAAAAACTCCAGCCGGTCGCGCCCGCCACACACGACACACGCGTCCAGGCGCGGCGTCCAACCGGCGAGCGCCAACGCGCGCAACACGTACGAGTCGCCGATGGTGTGCGCCGGGTGGGCGTGCCGGGCCAGAGCGTTCAACGCGCCGGCAAGCAGCAAGTATTGGGCGGGCGCAGGCTCGTTTTCCGTGGAAATCAGCCGGTCGGCGGTTTCCACGATTTCACAGGCCGCCGCGTACGCGTCAAAATCGCCGACAATACCCGCAGCATACGCGGAAATCGAAGCCGCTTGCGAAACAACATCAAGCGAGCGGCCTTCAGCGATCAGCAGGTCGTCACGCATGAACGGTTCAAGACGCCCTCCGAAGCGTGATTTGACGCGGCGCACACCCTTGGCGACCGCGCGAATCTTGCCATGGTCGCGCGTGAGAATCGTGACGATGCGGTCCGCTTCGCCAAGTTTGATTGTGCGCAACACCACGCCTTCATCACGATACAGCGGCATGTCAGTACAGGAACAAGCCCCAGAACGCGAAGAACAGGAGCACGTGGAACATGGCGAACGCGGTCACCCAGAACAGGACGCGGGCCAGCCGCGTGGACGCGAGCACAGGCTCCCGGCCACTGACCACATCATTGATTGCGCCTTTCCGCGGCGGAAGCTGCGCGATACCACGGGTTTGTGCAACCTCAATGAGTCGCGTGAACACGCGTGACCACGCCCACACCACCAGCGTGCACACCACTTGAATAACCGGCCAGCTCCAATACATCATGCCCGGATCCTCAGCGGGAGCACCACCCCACGCAAGCTGGACGATACCCATAATCACCTGGCCAAGCCCGCCGCCGAACAGGAGCAGCGTTGCCAGCGTAGTAATCGTCAAACTCAGCAAGGCGCCGCCGAAACCGTATTTGAAGCCGAGAGCCGGGCCTTTACGGCGAACAAGAAACACGATTTTCTTGACCAGCGCGACGGCTGCGACAATCAGCGTGAGCAGCAGGGTGACCACCATGGCCAGATGAACCCACGCACCATACACGGTGAGTGCTCGATCCGCATGCAAATCCTTCGGCACGGCAATCGACTGGTAGAGCGTCGAACCGGCGGCACGCTCGCTGGTTTGGTTGAGTCCGGCCGCCGTACCGACCATCCACGTGACCATGTCGTTGACATAGTCGTCGGCGAAACCGGTGCCGGCATCCGCCTCATTGCCCAAACGCAACACGTGGTTCGCCACCGGGTAGCTGCGGATGGTCACATCCCAGTTGCCGGCCTGATGAGCCAAATCAAGGATTTTGCGCGTACCTTCAACCTGCGCGGTCATCACATCCTTCGACCCGTAGGCGACAAACGTGGGGATACGGTACGCCGCGGGCCGCTCGATATCGAGGTCGAAGTTCTTCAAGCCGAACATCGTCCCATCCATATCGAAAACACGGCGGACAATCGACTGGTAGCCGCTGTGCGCACCGACCAGCGTGAAATCCTGGGAAGCGAGGAAACCCAAGGATTGCCTCGGAGAGAACACCATCGGGCTGAGCAGCACTTGGAACGCGACCTTCGGATCCTGCTGCAGCAGGTATGAGCTGATCCACGTGCTTTCGGATGTGGCGTAAATCCCGACATTCTTGGCGTTGACCTGGTTGAGGGAGCGCAGATAGTTGATGGCCTGATCGTAGATGGTCGCGGAAGCCGGATAATCACGGGTGATGTCGTTGGTGGACCAGACCGGTTTGTCGATAACCGCGGTGACGAAACCGGCGGACGACAGTGCGTACGCGACATCGCCGAAGGAGTTGTCGCACGTGCCGTATCCGGCGCCATGCATGAACACGACACCCGGACGGTTCGCCCCCGCGCCTTTGGGCTCGCGGATCAGCATGCGGATCTTCTGGATTTCACCCGTCGATGGGCGTTTCGCGGTGATGGTGGTATACCGTTGCGTCACTTTGTACGTGTTGAGCGTCGGCAGCGTGCTACCGGCGTGGGTGCGGAAGGCGACGGAGGTGTCGCCGGTCAGCATCGCCATGGTTTGGCCTGTCGGCTGGATATCGGCGCTGACGGCCGTAATATGCGAAACGCCAACAAGCATGCCGAGCAGGATAATGAAAATGGGGACACTTACCGCAAGCCGATGACCACGCGACCATGCGCCCAGCGTCTGCTGCTGTGATATCTGCCGCTCCTGCTGCGCAGGACGAGCGGCGGTATGCTCTTCCTGATTCGACACATCGTTCATTCTAACGACAACCACGACCGTTCAGCCCGCCGCAAGAATCCCGTATGCACGCCGCAACATCCCGACCCGCCTGACCGCGACCGTCCCCGTCAACAACCCGCTCCCCCTGCTTCTGCCGACGCTCACCGAACCCGCAGCGTCGGCAGAAGGTCGGATTGCTGCTTCCACCGACACTCACCGACCCGTCAGCGTCGGCAGAAGGTTGGGGATGGAGTGGGGTTAGCGGGCGGGGTGGGTGCCGTCACCGGTGATGGGGACGACGACGGGGCCGCTTTGTGGGGTGACTGTGCCGTTGGCGGCGTTCTCACGTTCGAGACGGTCCGCGATCTCATGCGCATGCTCAAGCAGCGTGGGGACGATACGATCCTCCGGGACAGTCTCGATAACCTTGCCTTTGATGAAAATCTGCCCTTTACCGTTGCCTGAAGCCACACCCAAGTCAGCTTCACGCGCCTCGCCCGGGCCGTTGACGATGCAGCCCATAACTGCCACGCGGATCGGAGCTTTGATATCCTTCAACCCGTCGGTCACCTGTTTGGCGAGCTCAATCACATCAACCTGCGCACGACCGCAGCTCGGGCAGGAAATAATATCGAAATGCCGCTGGCGAAGACCCAAATATTCAAGAATCTTGCAGCCGACCTTCACCTCCTCAACAGGAGGCGCAGACAGGGACACGCGAATCGTGTCGCCAATACCCTCAGCCAGCAGCGCACCGAACGCCAGACACGATTTGATCGTCCCCTGCCACGCCGGACCGGCCTCGGTCACACCCAAATGCAGCGGCCAATCCCCCTTGCTCGCAAGCAGACGATACGTCTGCACCATAGTGACCGGATCGTGGTGCTTGACAGAAATCTTGAAATCATGGAAGCCGACATCCTCGAACATGCGGGCTTCCTTCAACGCCGAAGCGACCAGCGCCTCAGGGGTCGGACCACCATACTTCGCGTACAGTTCCTTATCAAGCGAGCCGGCGTTCACGCCGATACGCAACGAAATGCCCGCATCCGTGGCCGCCTTGCAAATCGACGGGCCAACCTCGTCGAACTTGCGGATATTGCCCGGGTTGACACGCACCGCGGCACACCCGGCATCAATCGCCTGAAACACGTATTTGCTTTGGAAATGGATGTCCGCAATCACCGGAAGCGGTGATTTCGCGACAATCGCAGGCAACGCGTCCGCATCATCCTGACTGGGCACCGCGACGCGGACAATATCGCAACCGGCCTGTGCGAGCTCACCAATCTGGCGGAGCGTAGCGTTCACATCCACTGTCGGCGTGTTGGTCATCGATTGCACGGAAATCGGCGCACCACCGCCAACCGGCACCGGACCGACCATAATACGGCGGGATTTGCGCCTCGGATGCAACGGGCTTTCACTGATATCAGGGGTTCCTGTCTTACGGAACCCCGCCTCGGCGCCCGCGGTCAATTCATCGTCTTGAATGCTGATGCTTTCCTTCACACTTGCTTGTTTATCAAAACATCAGCACGTTGGCGCGCTTCACGCTCAACTTGCCCCATTTCCTCCACGGATGCGAACAGCGGATTGCCGCGAAGCTCGGCATCCATGTGGTCGATGACGGCTTTGACCGTGTCCACGATACCCAGATACGGCAGACGGCCGTCGAGGAACGCGTGAACCGCCTGCTCGTTCGCAGCGTTCAATACCGCCGTATGCTTCTCGGACGCGGCAAGGCACTGCCGGGCGAGCGAAACCGCAGGGAACGCCTCGTTGTCAAGAGGTTCGAAGGTCCATTGCGCGGCTTGCGTCCAATCGCACGCAGCAGCCACGTTTCCAAGCCGCTCGGGCGCAGACAAACCGAGCGCGATCGGCAGACGCATATCAGGCGGTGACATTTGTCCGATAGTCGCGCCATCGCGGAATTCCACCATCGAATGCACAATCGACTGCGGGTGGACCGTCACCTCGATACGCTCCGGAGGAATATCAAACAGGCGGCTCGCCTCAATAACCTCCAACCCCTTGTTCATCAGCGTAGACGAATTGATCGTGACCACCGGTCCCATATGCCACGTGGGATGGTTCAACGCTTGCGCGGGCGTGATGTCAGTCATCTCGTCGCGGCGCATCCCGCGGAACGGGCCGCCTGAAGCCGTGACAATCAGTTTCGCGACCTCGCCGTGGCGGCCGGAACGCAGCGACTGCCAAATCGCGGAATGCTCGGAATCCACCGGGTTGATCTGCTGGTCACGCACCTGAGCACTGAACAGCAGGTGTCCGCCGGCGACCACCGACTCCTTATTCGCCAACGCCAGCTGGGAACCCGCCTGAAGCGCGGCAATCGACGGTTCAAGACCGATAGAGCCGGTGATACCGTTCAGTACCATGTCCGCACCGCAACCAGCCAAAGCGACCACCGCCTGGCGGCCTGCATGGATCGCGGTGTTCGACGCTCCGGCCTGATTGAGAGCCTCACGAAGCGCCCCGACCTTGGACTCATCGGCAATCGCAACCTGCGGTACGTGGAACAATGCCGCCTGTTGGGCGAGCAAATCAACATGGCCGCCGCCAGCAGCGAGCCCGGTTACCGTGAACCGGTCAGGATGACGGGCGATGACATCAAGTCCTTGCGTGCCGATCGACCCGGTCGATCCCAGCACGATAACAGTGGATTGTCTGATCACAGTGGATGCTTCCTACTTCTTGCGGTTGTCCGGCGCAACGCCCGGCAGCCTTCCGGTACCGTATGCGCGTATCAGGAAGTGCGGGCACTCCCCTTGGCCCGGTTCACATGATACACGCGGCGGATTCGAGCAACGTGCCAAACGACTACACGATACGGCGGTCGGCTGCTTGACACGTGTACGACTCCCCGTCTCGCAGTATCGGACGGAACCGTGCGGCATCACTTGCCGGACGAATTGTCGTCATTCCACGTGGGGAACGACAAATCCGGGATATCGAAACCGAAACCGGAGCCAGCGGCAGGATTCGCTTCGGGGAACAATCCGGCCGACGTGGGTTTCGCGGTCTTCTGGCGGTCCGGCGTCTGCTGCTGTGCGGCGGACGTGGTGTCCGCAGCGGCAGCGGCCGTCGAGGAATCCGTAGTGGCTGGCGCGGACGGCTGCGATTGCGGAGCGACTGGAGCTACCGGCTCCTGGACAGCTTGAGCTGAAGCATCAGCGCTGAAGGGGGATGCGAATGCGGCGGTCGGCGCGGAATCGAACGAAGCCGGGGGAACACTGGATTCGGTGGAAACCGGGGAGACCGGAACCGCCGGAGTGTCCGGAGTGAATGCGGATGACGGTGCGGGAGCGTACACGCCCGGGATTTCGCCCAACTTCTGGCGTGGCTGTGTGCTACCGGATTCCTGAGCGAGTCCTGAACCGAATGACGGGGTGATGGACGGCGAAGACGCAGCGGCAGACTCGCCGGTTCCAAACGACGGGGTGACCGACGGGGTTGCGGCGGCAGACGCCGGCGTGGACGCATGGCTGCCGGCGAGCGCCGCCAGTGAAGGGCTGCCGTGCAGGCTTTCCTGTGCCGCGCGAATCGCCGAATCGGAGGATGGGGCGAATGACGGCAGGTCGGTGGCCTGCTGGGTGGGAATCGTCTGCTGGTTCACGGCAGCCGCATCGAAGGACGGAACCGATGATACCGGTGAATACGCGGTGCCGGTTGGCGGAACCGGAGCGACCGGCGTGGACTGGTCGAACAGGCTGGTTGTCTCGGATGCCGGCTGGTCAGGCTGGCCGAACACCGACGGGTTTTGCGACTGCGTCTGGGTGAAAATCGCTTGTTCTGCTTCGTGGAGCGCGTCGAAGGATTGTGTGGCTTCGGCGGCAGGAACCGTTGAGGCGGCAGCGGATGCCGCTGCGAGTGACGCCGCTGCCGATCCGGGAGCGAATTGCGGGAGTTCCTGATCTTGACCGGAATGCTGGCCGGACTGGGCGAACAGCGGCTTGACACCGTTATCGGCGTGCTGTTGGGCGGCTTGCTCATCAGGGGTGCCGACATAATCGGCCACGCGGGCGTATGATTCGATGCGGCTGAGCAGTTGGACGCACGCGTTGATGTAGTAGTCGACCTGACGTTCGTCATACCCGCGATGGCCGCGACGCTGCGTGAAAATCACATTCGACACGCGTTGGGCGTTCAAATCGATGTCCTTTTTCGCATGGTCCTGATCTGCTCCCCCGATACCAAGTTCGGCGGCGGCTTTATCAACGATCTGGTCGACCAGACGATCGACCTGCTTGCGGTCGTATGACGGCTGCTTGCCGGTTCCAGCGGCGAACCGCTTGCGCTGCGGGCGCTTGGCGTGTTCGGCGATCTGACGGTACAGTTCCTCGGTCTGGGCTTTCCACGCCACGCGTCCATGCTGCGTGATCTCCCACGTGGTTTGCTTGTCGACCACCGCACGCTCCAAGCGTGTCAATGCGGCGTCGACCTGGGCGATGGCGTACCCGCCCTTGCGCATGTCGAAGGACACGTTTTGGATGTCCTTTTGCGTCAGCTGCATGCCTTCACTGTCGTACAGCTCGTGCGCGTGCTCAAGAAACTTGTCGACCTGGGGCACGTCATAGCCCCATTTGCGCTTGCTGACAAGCGCAATACCTGACGCACCCTGCTCGGTTTCAGGTTTCTTAGCCATTGGCTACCGACCTCCTAGACATATGTTCTGATGGCTCAACTCTACGTGACTGTTTAGACTCTTCGGCTGGGAAAATACATAAACCGCACGGTATTGGCACGCCGTCCGGGTGTGCGTTGACGAGTGAACACGCCGGTATGCGACGGGTTCGACGCGACATGCGGTAGAGTGGAATGTCGCGGGCGATTAGCTCAGTTGGCTAGAGCGCCACCTTTACACGGTGGATGTCGGGGGTTCGAATCCCTCATCGCCCACTTGATACGTGGTGCATACGTGGTGCCGCAAAACATTGTTTTGCGTGTGATGCGCGGCGCCGACACAGCATCAAAATCAAGGCGGTCTTTTGGCCTCAGGCGCCATGTTCGCGGCGATTGTTTGAACACACACCCACTTGATTCGTCGGCCTTTGTGTGGGAGAATTTGGCGATTTCCTGATTCGGCGCTGTTCTCCCGCGATCGGCGTGGGAGGTTATCGAGATTCCGTGCCGTCGCGACAGTTCTCCCAACGGGAACGTTGAAATCGCGCGGTTCTTGGATTGCGCCTGTGAAGCCGTTTTCGGGAGGATGTCGCGCGATCCGCCAATCAGCGATAAACTCCCACGAAACCACGGGACTTTATCCCCGATGCAGCCTAATCGCAGTAATCTCCCGCATCAGTGCGGGAAGTTATTCGGCATCAGGCGTATACGGTACAAATTCCCCGTCGCATTTGCGCGGGAATCCACCATACGCCACGCACTGCCTTGCCAAATCGGTTACGCCGGAATCAATCCCCGCGTAACCGATCGCAGGAAGATGAAAATGACATCGGCCGGTATTGACGCAAACCCGTACGCCCGACATGCCAGCCGGACGACACCGCCAGCCGACTCAGTCCGTCAACCGGTCAGTGCGCCGAACCTTTGCCGAAGGCACGCAGCTGGATACCGTTCCAATCCTTGCTCACCGTCAACGGCGTGGCGGCATTCATGCCGGCGGTCTGCGCAGCGGACTGCACAGTACTCGCATTCGGAGCCCCCTCACGACCGGGCTTCGGGCACAACACCCACATCGGGCCGTCATCGCCCAACACCGCATACGCATCAACGATAGTGTCGGCGAGCTCATCCTCGTCATCGCCGTCACGCCACCAAATGATGACCCCATCGACGGCGGAATCATAATCCTCGTCAACGAGTTCCTCGCCCGTCAACGTTTCGATCTTCTCGCGGATCGAATCATCGACGTCATCATCCCACAGCCATTCCTGCACGATGTCCCCGGAGCGGAAACCGAACTCTTCAGCGTTTTGAAATGCCGTTTCAATCACGTTGCACAATATAGCAAGACACGCGAACTTATGTGTTACCAAGCCCTATGCGTGGACATCGCGTGCAGCCGCACACCCATCGCACGCCAAACGCAAGCCCCGATTCACACCGTGCAGTGCGGCAGCTTCTCCCCCTTGCCTTGCCCGATAGCCACCAGCGCCTGATACGCCTCATCAAGCGTGGACACTTTCACGTCCCGCAAGCCGGATGGCACGTGGCCGACAACCTCATCACAGTTGGACGCGGGAGCAAGGAACCATGCGGCGCCATCACGCTTCGCTCCAAGCATTTTCAGCCGAATACCGCCAATCGCGCCGACTTTGCCACCGTTTTCCATCGTCCCCGTACCGGCGATGATCTTACCGCCGGTCTCATCACGCGCCGTGAGCTTACTGATCGTACCAAGCGTGTACATCATGCCCGCGGACGGACCGCCAATATCATCAATATGCATACGCACGCGCACGCCACTGGTATCCACACCAAGCCGTTTCGCATACGCGAGCGCCTGCTTGGTGGCGGATTTCTGCGATCCGGACATCTCATGATGAGACTCCTTGTCGTAGTCCTCCGAACTTTGACCGGGCGGGAATACCGCTTCGCTGGGCAGTACGGTGGTGTCCGAACGCATATACATGGCAAGCGTCTCAATATTGGGCATCGCATACCCGGGGACGCCTGCGGCGTTGACCGTCACCATGAGCAGTTGCCCGGACTGCTTATGCGTCGCCACCCCTGAAATCGCGATGATCTGCTTGCCGTCCGACGTACCGAGCACGTTGCGCGTGGGGCCGGGGGTTTCAACAACGTACGGGCTGGGCATGATCAGCACCAGAACACACAACAGAACACAAAACGCCCCGGCATAGTAGCCGAGACTACGACGGTTGAAATCGCTACGGGCGCGGCGCAAAGATGCCACGGTGGCGCGGCGGATACGTGTCAAGCTCATACCCGCCATACTAGCCAGCACACCTGTCGAAGCGTCGCCGGCGATACGCCGCTGTAAGAGCTTGGCACCGGTTTCCTCACCTTGAGCGAACACGGGCGCAAAGGACTGTAGTATTGGGGATACTTAAGGCAATAACCGCGGCACATGCATGCAAAGGATGACAGGTCATGGACGAAAACGCGATACACCAATGGCTCATCGATTGTTTCGGCCAAATCCAAGGGGAAATGGCCTGGCAGCAGCTTTCCCAGCTTCCGCAGGAGGTGCGCGACCAGCTGGCGCAACAGAATCCGGACAACCTGCCCAAACCCGATGAAGTACGCGCGATGATGAAAGCCTTCACCGAAGGCGGTCTCAACTCGCTGATGGATATGCAGCAGGCAGTCGACCGCGGGCCGATCAACGTGAAACTCGCCAGCACCATCGCGCTGGAGCGCGCCAACGATGAGGAATCCTGGCATACCGTCAACGCGCAGGATGCTGCAAGCGTCCGCCGTGCGGCAAGCGAAGCGAACCTGTGGCTTGACAGCGCGTGCGCTTTCGACCCGGCTCCCGGCGAACCCGACGTGCTGACGCGAGCCGATTGGGTCAACGGGACACTCAACTCATGGGCGACATTCGCGGCACCAGTCGCCTCGGCGATGAATGAGGCACTCGCCTCGGTTGTCTCCGAACGATTGGGCGACACGTTCGGCGGGGAAATCGCCGGCGTGTACGCAGGCCCCATTCCGATACCGATTCCTGACAATCTCAAGGATCCAGGCCAAATCGTCAAACTGCTGGCCAACACCTCATTCGCCATGCAGCTCGGCCACGCCGCTGGCGATCTGTCTCACGAAGTACGCGGCAGTTTCGATCAAAGCGTGCCGCTGCTCGGCAATCCGGCAGGCGGAATCATCGCGCAAAACGCCATTGAATATGCGCGCTCACTGGACATCGACCAAAGTGAAGTGCTCGCGTTCCTCGCTTTGCAGGAGGAAGCACACGCACGCCTGTTCGCGGCCGTCCCATGGCTCATGCCACGTTTTGAAGCACTGATCGGCAAGTATGCGCGTGGCACCCGCATCGACTTGGATGCGATGGAAGAACAGCTGCGTGACGCGCAAATCATGAATCCTGACTCCTTCTCCGGGGCTGTGAACCTGACCAACGTGGCCATTCCGGACACTCCGGAACAGCGTGAAGCGCTGTCAAGCCTCGAACGACTGCTCGCCGCAGTGGAAGGCTGGGTGGATTGCGTCACGTGGAAAGCCGGCATGGCGCACCTGCCGCATCTTGACCAGTTGCGTGAGATGATGCGTCGTGAACGTGCCGTCGGCGGGGTTGCGCAACGCAGTTTCGAATCGCTGCTCGGCTTGCAGTTGCGCCCCAAGCGGCTGCGTGAGGCGGCTGACTTGTGGGCAAGTATCGACGCGCAATCCGGTATGGAGGAGCGCGACGCAAGATGGTCGCATCCTGATCTGTTGCCGCAACTGCCGAGCGAAACAGCAGCCCCGCACGCGGCATCGTCACACAGCGATACGCCCGCCGATACGGCGACCGACGACACGCAGACCGCGTCCAGCATTGATTGGGATGCTGAATTGTCCAAACTGCTCGATGAGGATGCCCGGCAGCATGCAGAGTCCGAAACCGGTGACAGCGCCAATGCCGGCGGCAGTGATGCCAGTGATATCAAAGCCAGCGATGCCAAAGCCGGCGGCAATACTCCGGCGCATGATGCCGGGAATTTGCGCAGCTCAGGCGATGCCGACAACACGAACGGCGGCGACGACGGCAAGCCCGGGCAGGAAGGTGAAACCGGCGCGGACGAGCCAGGCGAAAGCCGGTAGTACCGGCAATCCCCGGTAATTACGGCAGTTGACAGTACCGTACAGCCGACCATCCCACAAGGCGCAGGGCACCATGATGCCCTGCGCCTTCAGTATGTCACGCAAGGAACCGGCTGGGGCGACGCCTCACCCCGCTGCCATTGGACTGACGGTCCGCGAATGACAAGTGCAGCGTATCCTCCGCACGCGTCACCCCCACATACATCAATCGACGCTCCTCCTCAAGCGCCTCCCCCGGCGCCGGCGAACCATACGGCAGCAGTCCCTCGGAACATCCGATAAGAAACACATGCTTGAACTCCAAACCCTTCGACGCATGAATCGTGGACACGGTCACCGCACCCTTCGTGCCCGCAATCCCCAGCGCTTCAAGCATCGCCGCCTTCTCCTGAGCGTCATCGGCAAGCGAAGAAGCCTGCCAGCCCGCGTCACGACGGACACGAAAACGGACACCCTGCGCACGCAACGCCGCACACACCGGCTGCTGCTGCGCGTTGATCCTGGACAGGACCGCGATATCCGACGCCGGTACGCCTTGGGCGATCAGCCGGGCGATACGCGTGGCAACCCCCTGCGCCTCCTGCTCATCATCAGCATATCGCGTGCTCGCCACACGTGAACCGTCACCACGGCCGGATTCCAAGCGCAAATAATCCCCACGCTCCGGCGAAGCGGCAAGCACACGGCTGGCATATCCGACAATCTGCGGCGTAGAACGGTAATCCGTACGCAAACTGATATCAGCGGCGACCGGAGCGAACTCCCGTGTGAAATGCAGCAGATCATAGCTACTTGCCCCGGCGAACGAGTAAATCGTCTGCGCAGGATCGCCCACCACACAAATATTGCGGTTATCCCCCAGCCAGCGGGTCAACAGGCGATGCTGCAACGGTGAGACATCCTGGTATTCGTCAACCGTCAGCCAGCGGATCGACGAGCGGATGATGCGAGCAGCATCAGCATCATCATCAATGACATGGCACACCATGAGCAGGATATCGTTGAAATCAATCTCCCCTTTCGAAGATTTTTCAATCTCATACGCGGTATACACGTCGGCAAACTGTCCGGCCTCCAAACCGATAGGCGGGCGGCGGCCGACCGCGGCGCACACTCGTGCATAATCGTCCGGAGCGACAAGCTGAACCTTACACCAGTTGATTTCAGCAAGCACATCACGCACTGCGGCGGACCCCGTCTGAGACGGGTCAAGCCCTTCAGGATTAATCGTGCGGCGCAACGCATTCGCCGTCAGCTCGTGGGGACGATTGGTGACATGCGGGAACGGAGCCTCACCGCACACGTCAGGCCACACCCGACGAAGCTGGTGGAGAGCCGCCGAATGAAACGTCGCGGCAGTGACCTGATCGCCCACCCCGAGAGAAGCAAGTCTGGCGCGCATTTCAGCCGCCGCCTTGACCGAGAAGGTGACCGCGAGCACGCCGCGGGCATCCCACACACCCGACGTGCACGCATACGCGATACGCCGGGTGATGGTGCGCGTCTTACCGGCGCCAGCGCATGCCACAATCCGTACAGGCCCCTCAAGTGTCGTCGCGGCTTGACGCTGCGCGTCATCCAACCCGGCAAGCACATCATCGTCAACCGTCTCATCCATATTTCGCTATTGTGTCAGCCGGCACGGCTTGACGCAAACCGGCTGAAGGTCCGTGGGAAGCGGGCGGGAGGGGTGCAGTGGGGGTGCGGGGTAGACGGGAGCACGTGAGGTATGAGAGAAGCGGGAGATGAGGGAGGTGAGGTGAGGAATAGGGGGTGTGAGAGGTGTGCAGAGTGCGCGGGTGCAGAGCGTGGGATGCGGAGTGTGAGGAGTGTTGAGGGGGTGAGGGGTGGGAGGAGGGGGGTGAGGATGCGGGGTGTGAAGAGTGAGAGGATGTGCGTGGTGTGGGGCAAGTGGGAACGAATGCTTGGGATGCGCGAATCGTACTTGACGGCGTGTCGCGTATGACAGCTGCTGTGCGTGGGATTTCTGTGCTTGAGGCTTCCGTATGCGGGATTGCCGCTTAAACACGGGGTCGCCGTGCGCGGGCTTCCGTGCCGATCGCGGGAGATTACTGCGAACGGGTTGTATCGAGAATAAAGTCCCGTGGTTTCACGGGAGTTTATCGCCGATTGGCGGATTGCGCGACATCCTCCCGAAAACGGCTTCACAGGCGCAATCCAAGAACCGCGCGATTTCAACGTTCCCGTTGGGAGAACTGTCGCGACGGCACGGAATCTCGATAACCTCCCGCGCAGATTGCGGAAGAACAGCGCCGAATCAGGAAATCGCCAAATTCTCCCACATAAACGCCACCATACAAGCCGCTCCATTCGGGCTCCCGTTCACACCCGACACCTAACAGCCCGATGTGTGAGCCAAACCTCACAAAACGATACCTCGACCCGCCAAAAACACCGATCCCGGCCACCACACCCGCCACCGTGTGAGCCAATCCTCACAAACCGACACCCACACCGACCGAATCGGCGCACGCACCACAACCCAACCCGCCACCGTGTGGGCCAAACCTCACAAAGTGACGGTCGGCCAGACCGAACCACCGCCACAGGAACGTCACAACCGCCACCGTGTGAGCCAAACCTCACAGGTGACCCATCGGGCAGTGGCGCAACCATGCATCGGGATTTCTTTCTGCACGGAATACGCTCGCGAGAAGCGACACTGACATCCCGAAATACCGTGTACGGCTCGATTCAGGCGAATCCCTGTATTACTGTGGAACTGTGAATCAGCGAAGCGATCTTATGCTGGCGGCCTTGGCATCAGCCGTCATGCCGGACATTTCCGTGGCGGGCGTACGAGCCAGCGACCAGGGCAATGCCACCGATGAAACCAGAGGTATCGACCATGCCGTTGTTCAAGACGCCTCCGGGCGTTTGTACGACGTCCATGCCAGCGACACTGATGCCGGACGCAAGCATCTACGCGGACGCATCAAAGCAGCGCAAGCGTTGCAGCGGGCGAAGGAGCCTGCCGCCCTGGGCTTCGCCATCGACCAGGTTCTCGCCAGTTCAGCCGGCGACGACCCGCACGGTCCGACCGGAACCACCGCGGTCATGATCGCGCCCCACCGCGAAGGCACCGCCCGTCCACTGGATTTGCTGACTTTGGATGATTGCGCGAGCATCGGCACGGCCATCGGGGCGATTCACCGACTCAACCCGGCGTTCATCCAGCGCGAACACTACCCCGTGTATGCAACCGGACAGATCAGAGCCCAACTGGTCGCCTGGATCAAACGGCTGCGTCAAGCCGGGCATATCCCGCCGGAAATCACATCCAGCTGGACCGCAGTGTTGGATACTGACGGATTATGGTCGTTCTCCACATGTCTGGTCCACGGTGGTTTCCATGACGGTGACGTCCTGTTCTCCGGTTCAACCATTACCGCAGTCACCAACTGGCAGGACATGCAAATCAATGATCCTGCGCGTGATCTCGCGTGGATTTTCAGCAAACTCGACGAATCGCATCGCAACGCGGTACTGTCGGCGTACGGGCGCATGCTCGGTTCACGCCTTGACGACCTGATCATGCTGCGCGCCAACCTGTGGCTGCAAATGGAGCAGGTCGGTGAGTTCATCCAAGCGTTGAGTGACGCAGACAGCCAGAAAATCATCCAGTTCAAAGCCCAGGTCGAGCGTCTCGCCCACCAGCTGAGCCTTGCCACGGATTCCCGTTCAACCGCGGCGTCCATGCACCGCTCGGGAGCCAAGCCGCCAAGCACCATCACCGTAGGCACGCTGCTGGATGCCGGTGAGCGGCGCAATGCGCAACGCCGTGAAGAGGAGCGTCGCCAAGCGACTGAACGTCAGGGCAGTGATGACACCAACGCCGGGGCGTCCGATCAGACCAATGAAACCGATCGCACCGGTTCCGCCAACATCGCGCAGGCTGGTCACCGTGAGGGCGTGGAGGCTGATGATTCAACGGCAAGCCGCCCGGTGCAAGCCCATGCCGGCGACCATCATGATGAGCCGACAATTGCGATCAAACCGCCAAGTTTCAGCATTCGCGGTATCCATCTGGGTCGTGGTCGCGTCTCGCAGGATGCTGCGGATGGACGTGACGATACGAAGAGTTCGACGATTGCCGCGGCTTCGGAGCGTTCCGGGCATCCACAAAGGCAGGATGGGCATCCGATTCCACGAACCGCGCAATCGGCGCAATTCCCGGTCCAACAGCTCACCTCTCCCGCACGTGAGGGGGTGCGTCAGACCGATGCCGCATCATCTCAGACGCATAGCGCCGCCACCGCGGATACCGCCACGAAGAATGATGCCACGCATGGGCAGGCGTATATCGAAGCGCAAGTCAGAGTAAAAGCCGAAGGTCGTGACGAGGCGGAAGCGTTCCAGGATAGTGAGGCGGAAACCGTCGCGTTCCGGGCGACGCAGCATACCGACGGTCATGATGATGGAGCCGGCACCGAGCATGCGCCGGAAACCATTCTGATTCCACTGCTTGAGCGTGAGGAGCAGGCGATGCGGGATGCGCGCAAGAACTTGGAAGCGTCGAAGCATCAGAGCGAAACGCATGATACGCGCGATGCGCAAGCCACTGATGCTGCTCACGCGGACGCTGGCGGGACCGGTTCCGCCAGCGACACTGACACCGACGCGAACGGTGATACGAACGCCACCGAGCAACCCGGCGAGCAGCCCGATGACACCACGCCGAAAGCGTAACACGCATCCGGTGGGCACAATAGAAACATCGATTCAGCAGACACACGCCGTGCATACGATTGCACACGCATCGCCCGCACGGCACAGCCTCTAACGACAGGAGCAACAATGGATATCGAGCTGGGAATCCAGAACGTGGCGCGTCCGGTGAGCTTCACCTCCGACGACACCGCCGAACATGTCAGCGCCATCATCGATGACGCGGTGGCGAATGGCAAAATCATCGACTTGGTGGATACCAAGGGACGGCATATCGTCGTCCCCGGTGCAGCACTCGGCTACGCGCTGATCGGTTCGGAAACCAAGCATGCGGTCGGATTCGGCGCGCTGTGAGCCACTAACCGCGTGAATCCGCGACGGTAATACATACAAAACGCCCGGCTACTGGTGATACCAGACCGGGCGTTGCCGTATCCGCCAGCATGCCGCCGGACGCGTCGCATCGTATGTCCCGACGCACGACGCGACGCGATCGCCGGCATGGCGGTGTCAGCGTGGCAGAATCGGCGGGATGGCGCCCCGTTCGATAATGCATGCGACGGTGTCATCATCAGTCAGATTCTCACCCAACTTGTTCGGTTTGCCTCCCTTGCCATGCCAGTCAGACCCGCCGGTGACCAGCAGGTTATGGCGGCGGGCGAGCGCGAGCAAACGTTCACGCTGCTGCGGCGGATTGCCGCGATGCCACACTTCCAAACCGTCAAGCCCAGCATCAATCAACGTTTCGATGTCCGCGTCAGACAGCAGCCTGCGATTGCGGCTCGGATCACCGGCATGGGCGATAACGCTCACTCCCCCGGCCTGACGAAACGCACGCACCACATCAGCGGCATCCGGCGACGGGGTCGGAATGTAATACGGGCTACGAGAGCCGACTGCCCCGGCAAACGCGGCGGAACGATCCGGGTAGGCGCCGGCGGCGACCAGCGCATCAGCGATATGCGGACGACCGACCGTCGTCTCATCGCCTTCGCGAATCTGCGCGAGCACATCATCCCACGTAATCGGATAATCCTTCGAAATCAGTTCGACCATGCGTTTGGTGCGTGCGAGACGGGCAGCACGCAGCGAAGCGAACAAGTCGACGATACGCGCATCGCACGGATCATACTGGTAGGCAAGCATGTGCACGGATATGCCGGAAGCGTCCGCGGTCACTTCAGTGCCGCGAATCAACGGCAACCGATATCGTTCGGCCGCCTTCACGGCATCGGCCCATCCTGCGGTCGTGTCATGGTCAGCGATGGCCACTCCGTGCAGGCCGCACTCGTAGGCTTCACGAACCATATCATCAGGCGTCTGGCGGCCATCGGAGAACACCGTGTGGCAGTGCAAATCCCATCCGGCGGACGGCGGAGCATCGGGAATACGCGCAAGAGTCATACGACCATCGTAAGCTGATTCAAGAACACCGGTCAACGACACGCGCAGAGGCGTGGCACGAGGCGGCGGAAATACACCGCCCGGCTCGGACACCGGCGTCGGCATGATTTGGCTAGAAAGGCAGCATCGTGAGCGAACGTACACCAGCAGACACCACACCACCGCAGACAAGCCAGCAGCGACAAAACGCCTCAGACCCGGCGCTTCCCGGCTGGCGACACGGCAGCACATGGACCTACCTGATTATGCTGCTCGCCTCTGCGGCGGCTCTGTTTGTCTCATTCATGCTGTCTGCGGAAACGCTTCGCCTGGCACGCAAACCGAACCAGCTGCTCGCCTGCGATATCAACAGTGTGCTCTCCTGCTCCGATGTCGCCAAATCCTGGCAGGCGGAACTCGTGAAACTCGGCGATTTGAGTTTCCCGAACGCGTTCTTCGGTATTGCGGCGGAAAGCGTGTTCGTCACCATCGCGGTGATCGGGCTCGCACGAGTGCGCGTACCCCGGTGGTTCGCCACCTGCACGTGGCTTGGTGGGTTTGCCGCGCTGCTGTTCTCCTATTGGCTGACCGTGCAATCCCTGTTCGTTATCAGGGCGTTGTGCCCGTGGTGCTTGGGACTGATGTTCTCGACCACCATCCAGTTCATGGCGTTGAGCCACGCGACCGTCACCGTGCAGGATATTGCGCATGACCGCCGCGGCCTGCGCACGTATTACCGGTTGAATTACGATCTGATGGTCGATGTTGTGTGGCTGCTCGCCATTATCGCCGTGATCCTGGTGAAGGACGGCAGCGCGATCTTCCAGTGATCGTCCAAGTCCCGTCGCCGTGTCTACACGCCGTCCGTTTTCCCGCCGCCTGTCCACGCTCAGCAGATGCTCAGCAAATGCTCAACATAGACAGGCAGTCAACGTAGACAGGCGATGTGCGAGAGACAACCGCGAGAATCACGGAACCACCAGGCGGCGTGGCGGCGAATCAGAGCAATTCGACGCGGCCGACAAGGGTCGCCGAACCGGTGAGGAACACGCGGTCGTCGCTGACATCCACCAACAGCGTGCCGCCGCGCACCGTAATCGTCCAATGATGGATACCGGTTTTGGCCAGCAGCGTGACGCCCGTAGCGCACAAGCCGGTACCGCATGACAGGGTTTCCCCGACACCACGCTCATTGACCCGCATGGTGGCGCTGCCATGGTCGGACGCCTCATCGGTCGCATCGATACGGACGAATTCGGCGTTCTGGTCGGACTCCAACACCGGGTTGACCACCGGTTTGACCACAAGATTCAGCTCGTCGACCGCAGGCAAGGATGAGACGCCGTCGCCGATGACACTGACCACGTGCGGGTTTCCCATGTCAACGAACGTGCCGCGCGCCGAACCGTCAGTACCCGGAATCGTCACAGTGAACGCGTCCGTCTCGCCACGCTTCCACTCCCCCATATCAACGCGGAACACGTCATGGCCGCAAGGAGTGACATCACCAAGCGATACCAGCGTTTTCACGCCGGCACGCGTACCTAGCCGCAATGGCTCGCCACCAACGCCGTCGGCATATCCGAGCCGCTGGGCGAACAATGCGGTGGCACGCGTACCATTGCCGCACATTTCCGCCAAAGAACCGTCAGCATTACGGTAATCCATGAACCATTCGGCACCGTCCGACTCCAGCCGTGCGACCGTATCGGCATCAAGATCGCTGACGAAACGCGGGTGGGTCAAACGCAACAGCCCATCGCCGCCAATACCGAAATGCCGGTCGCACAGGAACCGCACCTCATCCGGCGTCGGTTCGAACGTGTCGTCCGGATCCGCGTAGATAACAAAATCGTTGCCGGTGGCGTGCGCCTTGACAACCGTCTGTGGAATGCTCATGCCCCGAGTCTACCCATGCGCGGGGAGGAATCGCCGAGCGCGAACCGGATAGCGGGACAGCGGGTACGACGCCGATACAATCAGCGCAATCCCCAAACATGCGACTATCCCCGCACCGACGACGCTGACGAACTGTCAGGCGTCACCGAAGCGGGGATAGCGATTGGCCGAAGCGTGAAGTCACTCGGCGTCGGCTGCAGCCTCGGAAGCCTTACTGGCGGAATACATCGACCAGATGCGACGCACATACAGGACAGCGGGAACCGCCGCAACCAGCGCACATGCCGCGGCAATCAGCGCGGTCGGGCTGATACCGGTTTTGGCGAGCGCCCCGGCGATACCGCCCTGCCGGGGCGTGGCGTGGGACGCGGAAGTGTCGGATTGTGCCGTTGTGGATGCAGGGGCTGCGCTGTTCTTCTGGCTTGCGGCGTTCTTCGCGGTTGCGGTGGCGGTCGACGCCTGCTTGCCGTCAGTCGAAGTGGCGGCAGTCTTGCCGGTGGAATGTTCGGCCGTGTTCGACTGATGGTCAGCGTCGGTATTGCTTGCGTTGTTCACTGTGTCGTCAGCCACCTTGTTGCCGACCGCTTCAGCCAAATCAAGCTTCGCTTTGGTGAACGCGGCTTTGGCGGTGGCCACGTCCGCGGCGGACTGGACGAGCGTTGCATCCGCTTGGACTTTCGCCTGCGTGGCGGCAGCGAACTCCTCACCCGCTTTCACACGCGCCGGGGCATCCGCGTCAGCCTGCTCATCGGCGTGACGTTTGGCTTCAAGCGCCGCGACATTGGCTTGGCGTGCGGCATCCCGCGTCTGCTTGGCCTGATTGAGCCGGGCATCCGCCTGTTTGACGGCATCACTATCAGCAGGATTGTGCAGTCTTGCGGATACATCATTCGCATACGCGTCCGCAACGACGTTCTCCGCGCTTTTGAGCGCTTTAGCGGCAGCGATGGCTTCAGTTCCGGCAGCGACCGCTTGCCGTTTGCTTGCTCTGGCCGTATTGAGCGCCGACGTGGCGGCGACAAGCCGTTGCGTGGCCGACCGGCTGGCGTTCTGGGCGTTCTTGTGATTCGCAACGGCTTGACGGTACGCGTTCTGCGCCGCCGTGTAATCAGCTTTCGCGCTCTGATACATGTCATCAGCCGACGTTTTGGTGCTGCTGGAATCGGTGTTGTTGGAAGACGCGGCGACAGTGGACGGGCTGGCGGCAGGTTGCGCCGCGTTCGCCACGATTGCCGAGCCGGGTGCAAGCAGCATCGCCGCGGCAATCAAGATACCGACATACTTCGGATTGCTCATATCGTCCCCTTAACTCCACAGCGTATCGTCCGTGACAGTCCGGTACGCCACCCGCGGTGCGGCACGCTCACGCCACCGCATCCACGGTGATGGTCAGTTCTATCTGTATTATCGGTCACAACTTACGACATCGACTACCGGTTATTCGACACATGCTCACGACACGCCCAACACGCCAACGGGATTTCACCATGCACGGAGCGCGTATGCGGCATTTCACGCCGGTACGCTGATGGACGGACGGCAAGACGCGGATGGTGTTACTATCACGGTAGCCAATCAATACAGGCTCGTACTATGAGGCCCGCAATCGCGACAGCCTGACAAGGAGGATCAATGACTTCCACTGCACCAATCGGCGTGTTTGATTCCGGCTTGGGCGGCATCTCAGTGGTACGCGAACTGGTGAAGGATCTGCCGGACGAGCAGGTCCTGTACTTCGGAGATTCCGCGAATGCGCCCTACGGTACGAAAACCCCGGAAGAGGTGCGCCGTCTCGCGTTCGCGATTGTCAACGATTTCGTGCGCGAAGGCGTCAAAGCCGTGGTCATCGCCTGCAATACGGCGACTTCGGCGGCGGTGGACGCGCTGCGTGAACAGTTCAGCATCCCGATTATCGGCATGGAACCGGCGTTGAAAGTCGCGTGCGACCGTGGGCATGGCGTTCCCCAGCATGTCATCGTCGCCGCGACCCCATTGACGTTACGTGAGCGGAAATTCGCTAAGCTCATGGCCAGATTCAACGCGGATAACGTGATTTACAAGCAGCCTTGCCCGGCGCTGGTGGAAATCGTGGAACACGGGCAGCTTGACGACCGCGAACTGGTTGAACGCACCCTGCACGGGTATTTCGACCAGTATGATCTTGAAACCATTGATTCCGTAGTACTCGGTTGCACGCATTTCCCGTTCTTCCGCGAGTATTTCCGCCGTCTCATGCCCAGCAGCACCGCCATCATCGACGGTAATGAAGGAACCGTACGTCACTTACGCGTGGTGTTGGAAGCACTGGGCAAACTCGCACCGGAAGGAGCGGCAGGCGGTGTTTCGCTGTCCAATTCCGACACCAGCGAACGTATGGCCACGCTGATGAAGCAGTTGCTGACACGGTGAGCGGCTGGCGGCCAGCGGGTGACGGCCAGCGGGTGACGGCATGTGACGGGGATCTGCCTGCCAAGTACGCGAGGTATCGGCTTGTCGTGTGACCGGACCGTCGCACCACAGGCGGATAGCTCCAGGAATCAGCTGTTCCGGCCTGGTATCGGCCTACTGTGTAACGATTCGGGTACACTGAAGACGGATAGCGGCGAGCATTGTTCGACATCCGAATATCATCTGTCTGATTTTTGCGCGGTTGTCCACGTGTGGCCCGTAAGCTCGCCGTAAGTGCGCATCGGCACACTACGGATGCGCTCACGTGAGGGAGACAACATGGCACGAACAGCATTGATCGATGTCGGCGGCGGCTACCGGGCGATTTTCGGAGCCGGAGTCATGGACAGGCTCATGGAAATGCGCATCGACTTCGACCACTGCTACGGCGTCTCCGCAGGAAGCGCCAACATGGTCGGCTATATCGCCCATCAACCCTACCGCAGCCACAAGTTCTACACCGAATACGCCAACCGCAAGGAATACGCAAGCGTCCAGAACTTCAGAAAACACCATAACTTCGTCGGGCTCGACTATGTCTACAGCACACTGTCGAACCACGACGGCGAATACCCGGTCGATTTCGACGCGTTCGAAGCGAACCCGACCGGATTCACAGTCGTCGCTTGCAATGCCGAAACCGGGCAACCCAAATACTTCGACAAGTCGGACGTCCACTACGATGATTTCGACATTATGAAGGCATCATCCGCTGTGCCGGTCGCCTGCGAACCGTATGTGATCGACGGCATCCCTTACTTCGACGGCGGCATCGCCGATCCTGTCCCCGTGCAGAAAGCGCTTGACGACGGGTATGACAGGGTTGTGCTCATCCTGACCAGGCTCAAGGACGTGCTGCGCGAACAGAAGAAAGACATCATGCCCGCGCGCATCCTCGAACGCACGTACCCGGCTGCGGCCGACCGTCTGCTCAACCGGTATCAGACCTATAACGATGAGGTGGCGCTCGCCAAGCAGTACGAGCAGGAAGGCAAAGCGCTGATCATCGCGCCGGAATCCCTGTACGGGCTGTCCACGTTGACCAAGAAGTTCGAGGGGCTGGAGCGCATGTACCGCGCGGGGTACGCTGCGGCCGAGGCGATTCCCGAGTTCTTGGAAAGCTGAGCGCGACTCCCGACTTCCTGCCTCTTGGCTGATTCGACGAGTTGGTGAGGGACAAGTCTTACCAACTCGTGATGATGCATGGCATGGGCAGCTGGTCATCTTGATGCTTGCTGATTCTTGGCGGCACGTAGGTTCACGTAGGTTATAGAACGAAATACAGCACTGCGC
The DNA here is from genome assembly GCF_000741535.1 of Bifidobacterium boum. Taxonomy (GTDB): domain Bacteria; phylum Actinomycetota; class Actinomycetes; order Actinomycetales; family Bifidobacteriaceae; genus Bifidobacterium; species Bifidobacterium boum. The sequence continues at coordinate 486,912 of NZ_JGYQ01000007.1, forward strand.
CGGCATGTAGCTTATCGTTGCTCTACCTTAACGGCAGCATGTGAAAGAGGAACGTCACCATGGCAGGAGCGATTTTCGACTCACGAACAGCGGTGTCACTCGAAAAGCCGCCGAGCATCTTGGGCTGTCCGAACACAGTGCACGCAAATATGCGGATGAGCTGTCCCGGTATGGATTGATTGATTTCACGCATCGCTGACCATTACGGTTCAAAGCGTCCTAGACCGTCATACGCAATCTGGAAGGCGAACCCGCGGAATCAACAGCCACGGTACGGGTCACCGTATGAGTCTGAGCGCTGTACGGTGTCAGCCCGGTACACCGGCAGCCAAAGCAAGTGGCGGGTTTTCAGACATCTGGTATGTCTGAAAACCCGCCACTGCGTAGCACTATGCGGCAATCCAGGCGTTCGTCAGAGTCCAGGCGGGAAAGCGGGGTCTTCCTCCCTTCTCCTTCCCCGACATTGCACGGAGACGAGTGTCAGTCGCCACCAAGCGTCCAATCGCTCAGCGCAATCCGGACGGGCGGTCAGGCGCTGGAGATGCGAACGCCGCGGAAGCAGCCGCGTCGGACGGGATCTCACTGGCAGTGAGCATGGCCTTGGTAACCTGCTCGTACAAATCCTGATACCCGCCAGGCGTGGAAGCTGGCAGCACCACGGTCTTCGCGTTGCGGGACTCGGACAGCGAGCGCATCACGTCGAGGTACTGGTTGAACAGGACCACATTGTTGACATCGGCGATATTCATGCCGACGGCCTGCAGGCTCTTGATCTGGTCGACGATGCCGTTGGCGATTTCACGACGGTAGTTCGCCTGGCCCTCGCCCTGCAGGCGGGTCTTCTCAGCTTCTGCTGCGGCTTGGGTTTCGATCTGGATGCGCTGTGCTTCGGCGCGCTGGCGGGTGGCTTCCTTCTCACGCTGGGCGGCGTTAATGGAGTCCATCGCGTTCTTGACCTGCGGGCTCGGGTCAATCGCGGTGATGAGGGTCTTGACGACGGTGAAGCCGAAGCGGCTCATTTCCGTGCCGACGGTCTTCTGCACGTCGGCGGCGACATCGTCCTTGCGGGCGAATGCGTCATCAAGGGTGAGCGCCGGTATTGCGGAACGCAGGGCGTCCTCCATGTAGCTGCGCAGCTGGCCGGCCGGATCTTGCAGCTCATAGTATGCCGTGGCGACGGATGCCGGAGCCACGCGGAACTGTGTGGAGGCGACCACGGTGACGAACACGTTGTCAAGGGTCTTGGTTTCCAGCTTCACATTCAGCTGGCTGACCCGCATATTCGTTTTCATGGCGATGCGGTCGACAAACGGGATTTTCATACGCAGGCCCGCATACTGCACCTTATGGAACTTACCGAATCGTTCGATGATATAGGCCTGCTGCTGCGGGACCACGTACAGCGCCGAGCACAGCAAAAGCAGCACGATGACAATCAAAGCGATAGCAAACGGCATGGGGGGATTCCTTTCATCCGATTCCGCGCAATCTTTGCGCGAACAGCCGTCTCCATCGTATCAGAAACTGAACAGAATGCCGGAATCCGGCCATTTTCAAGACACGCTTCCCAAAAGCTGAGAGCCGGCTATCGATTTTTGCGAACGCAACGCCACCACACGAAAGCGTGCAGGTTGTTAGGGTCAAAGACAATCAACGCATTCACACTGACTGCAGCCATCTGCGGTCACACAGCCCTACAGCACTGCCGGATGCGGCGCGCACAACCGCGCCGCGACACCGGCACGCCGCATGTCCCATCCAAGGAGGTTCCGCATGCCACGTATCTTCCAGGTCAGCGTTCCGTCCCTGCGGGTCACGCTGTCCTCCATTTTCCGCAAGCAAGGCTTCAATTCGACTGACGCCTTGTATCTGGCCGGCACGCTCATCGACGCCGACCAGAGGGGGATCAGCTCGCACGGCACGCAGCGCATGGCCATGTACGACGCGAAAATCAGACATCGGATCATTGACCCGCACGCACGCCCCGGCATCGTGCGCAGCAAAGGGGCTAGCCTGCTCATCGACGCCCACGCGGCCATGGGGCAGCTCGCCATGCGTGAGGCAACCAATCTGGCCATCGGACTGGCGCAATCGCACGGTGTAGGCCTGGTGACCGTGCGCAATTCAAACCATTTCGGCACCGCCGGGCAATACGCGCGCAAAGCCGCCGATTCCGGATTCGTTGGCATCGTCTCGACGAATTCCAACCCGATTGTCGCACCAACGCACACCGCCGTCCCCGCGCTGGGGAGCAATCCGATAGCCGTGGCGGCAGGCTATGGGAATGACCAGCTGGATTTCGACGCGGCGACCAGCACCGTGTCCCTTGGCAAGGTTGAAGTCCATGAGAAGACGCAGTCGCTTATCGCCGCCGATTGGGCGGTCGATGCGCATGGTGATGTCGAACATGACCCCGTCGCCATCATGAATGCCATTCGTTCCAAACCGCGACGCGCCGCCTTGACTCCGCTTGGCGGGCCGGGCGAGAACGGCGGCGGATACAAAGGGTACGGGCTCGGCTTGGCTGTGGAACTACTCACCGGACTCCTCGGCGACGCCCCCGCATCCATCGATTTGAACGGCACGCGCATCAGCCACAGCATCTTGGCGATCTCCCCCGAAGCCTACGGCGGCAGTGACGCGCTCGCCGCGCGGGTCTCCCAACTCGCAAAACGTCTGCGTTCCCTGCCGTCAAGCGATGGGCATCCGGTCCTGTTTCCCGGTGACAAGGAGCGCGCTGCCCTGGCCCAGCATCACGACACCGTGCCGATTGACGAAGTGACCTACAAGCAAGTGCGGGACATCGCTTGGGGGCTTGATATCGACGAGCCGCAGATTGTGCGGATTGACGATGGAGATAGCGCGATCGCGACCGGCAACGGAAAAACTGACGATACACCGCACGAAACCACCAATATTGGCGAGACAACCAGTACGACAGCCTACGCCAATACACCCATCATCACCCAGACATCGAGGTGAAATGACTACATCAACCGATTCCACAACACGCACACCATCAACGGCAATCCACACTCACGATCCGGCGAGCCGCCCATCCCCCGACCGGGTGATTCCGCAGGCAATCGCACGTCTGGCGCCATCCGCCATTCGTGCCTTTGACGCGGAAGTCTCCCAAATCCCCGGCATTATCAAGCTGACGTTGGGCGAACCGGACTTCCCTACCCCGGAATTCATCAAACGGGCGGCGGCACGTGCATTGGACGCCAACCGCACCCATTACGCGCCCAATGCGGGAACTGAAGGCTTGAGAACAGCCATCAGCGCGTATCTGGCACGGCGGCGAGGATTGGCCATATCTTCGGATCGTATCATCGTGACCACAGGTGCCAGCGAAGCGCTCAGCAGCACGCTCGGCACATTGCTGGCAGTACCGGGGGCGGAACTCATCGAATTCACGCCGGCATTCGGGCAGTACGCGTCACTGGCACGCATCCATGGAGCGAAGCTCACCGCCATCGACACCACCGGCAACGGGTTCCATCCTGATCCGACAGCCCTTGACAGGGCGCTTGGCCACGCTCATGGGCCGGCTGTCGTTATTCTGAATTCACCGTCCAACCCGACCGGCACCGTCGCGAGCGAAGATGAGCTGCGCGATTTGGCGCGCATCATCGACCGGCATGATGCCATCGCAGTCAGCGACGAAGTGTATGCGGAAATCAGCTTCGAACCCAGGCCAGCGCCCTCAATCGCCAAGTTCATCCCGGAGCGTACCGTCGTCATCGACAGCGCCTCGAAGACCTACGCGATGACCGGGTGGCGTCTCGGCTGGCTTGCAGCTCCCGCATGGCTTGCACCTGCCATTCTCAAGTACCACCAGCTCGCAGTCTCCTGTGCCGCGACGTTCAGCATGGATGCCGCACAGGAAGCGTACGAACATGGGGATGCCGCAATCGAGACCATGGTCGATGAATACCGGGCTCGTCGCGATTTCCTGGCCGGGGCACTCAACGCCGCCGGGTACCAGACGGCGAACCCCCAAGGCGCGTTCTACCTGTATGTCAAAGCCCCTGAACGATATGCGGACGGTTTGGCATTCGCCCGCGACCTAGCCCAACATGCCAAAGTCGCAGCAATCCCCGGAACCGCCTTCGCCTCCGGTCCCTCGCCATATGTGCGGTTCAGCTACGCGGCAGCTTTGGACACCCTGCGGCAAGCCGCAGAGCGAATCCGCACGTTCACCGACAGCAGGGGCAACAATCACAACGGCCAGTAGCCGAAGCGCGAACCGGGCACACCCCATGATCTGCCTGCAGCCCCTTCAACATGCCGAATGGCCGCAAGGCCACCGGCAACACACAACATATCAACCTTAAACCGAAAGATCATCATGACATCCATCGCCTTCTACCACACCCTGCCCGAAGAGCAGCCCTTCGCCGAACAGTGGGCCGAGCAACACCACGTCGACGTCACGTGCTTCCCCTTCGAACTGACCGACGAGACGCTGCACACCGTCAAAGGCTTCGACGGAATCTCTTACAAGCAGCGCTTCCGTCCCAGCAACGACCCAGACTTCTACCGCCGACTGCACGATGAATACGGCATACGCCAAATCGCGCTGCGCTCCGCAGGCATCGACTCCATCGACGTGAAAGCCGCGCATGAACACGGCATACGCATCACCAACGTCCCCTCCTATTCCCCCAGTGCGGTTGCCCAGCTCGCCCTCACCCACATCCTGCAATTGCTCAGGCACGTCCCCCAGTACCGTGAACGCAATGCGCATCAGGATTTCGCCGCCACCGGTCTGATGTCCCGGGAACTGGGCGAGTTGACGGTCGGCATCATCGGCGTGGGGCGTATCGGCTCGACGCTTGCACGTATGTTGCACGCGCTCGGCGTGACCGTACTAGGCAACGATATCCGCGAACGCGACGACCTTGACGGCATCGTCACCTACACCAGCAAAGACGATTTGCTGGCACGCGCCGATGTGGTCAGCATGCACACATATCTGGACGAGACCACCTACCATCTCATGGACGCCCACAGATTCGCACAGATGAAACCGACTGCCATCTTCATCAATGCTTCGCGCGGTCCCATCGTGGACACGCAGGCGTTGATCACGGCTCTGCAACACCATGAGATAGCAGCCGCCGGGCTCGATGTGATCGAAGGTGAAGCGACATTGTTCGGCCATACGTTCACCCCGGGGGCACCGACCGGCAACCCGGCATACGACACGCTCGTCGCGATGCCGAATGTCGTCATCACTCCACATGTCGCGTTCTTCACCGACATCGCCGTACGCAATATGGCCCAGCAGTCCCTTGATGACGCGCTCACCATCATCCAAGGCGGCACAAGCGACCATGAAATACGCCTCGACTGACCGTTCCATACCGGCAGGCACCACACCCAGCCGGCAACACACCAGTTCAGCAATCAGAAAGAGATATCAATGACCGACACCGCTGATAGCACAACAACCGACAACACAACATGGCGAATCCGCCGCATGACCCCGGAGGATTACGACGACGCATACGCATTATGGAGCCGCACCCCCGGCATGCATTTGCATTCGTTGAACAACACGTACGGGGGAATCGTGCGATTGCTTGATGCCAATCCCAACACCTGTCTAGTGGCTGTCGACGCACAAGGCACTCTCATCGCGACAGCGCTCGGTGCGACCGACGGGCGCAAAGGTTACCTGTACCATATCGCCGTTGATGAGCACTGGCGCGGCAGAAGCATCGGCAGCACGCTCGTCCACCGCATCGAAGACGCCTTTCAAGCGGTCGGCATCGTCAAAGTCGGTATTCTCGTTGTAGCTGACAATGAGGATGGCAAGCGGTTCTGGAAACACCAAGGATGGAACACACGCCCCGACGTGGTGTACTTCGACCACGATCTATAAGCGATTCCATCAGCAATCAGAATCAACACGCGCGACACCGGCATCTGTCGGTGTCGCGCGTTCGCGTTGCCGCCGCCACGCATATGTGCATAGTCGCGTAGACATGCCATCCCATCGCGCAACACACTCGCGATAACCACGGTCAATACCCCCTGACGACCTACAACCACGTCACATTGCAACCGGCGATAAACGACACCGATAGCAAACCCGCAAACCCCTGTGCAATAAGCCAATACACTCACAGCAATACCGCATCCAACGACATCGCAGCTCGCCACAACTGCGACACCACCTGCATCAAGCCGAAAAGGAGGTACCAGTGGGCAACGCAATCATCGAAATCACCCAACTGAGCAAACGCTACGACACCCCCGAAGGCGCATACACCGCATTGCATGACGTCAATCTGAACATCGAAGAAGGTTCGATATTCGGAATCATCGGGTTAAGCGGAGCCGGAAAATCAACGCTCGTCAGATGCATCAACGGGCTCGAGCCCATCTCCGGGGGAACGATCAACGTCCTCGGCCAGTCCATCCCGGACCTGTCAGCCAAGGAACTACGGCAACTACGCAAATCCATCAGCATGGTCTTCCAACAGTACAATCTCATGCCTTCACGCACCGTCGAAGGCAATGTAGCGCTTGCATTGCGCCATTCAGGTCTTAGTTCTGCCGAAAAGCGCGACAAAACACGCAAGCTGCTCAGCCTGGTCGGTCTTGAACAACACGCGCAATCCCATCCGTCACAATTGTCCGGAGGGCAACAGCAACGTGTCGCCATCGCCCGTGCACTCGCCAACAATCCGCGAATCCTGCTGTTGGATGAAGCGACCAGCGCGCTCGACCCGGACACCACCAAGACAATTCTCGAACTGGTCAAACGACTCAATCGGGAGTTGCACCTGACTATCATCGTCGTCACACACCAGATGGACGTAGTCAAATCCATTTGCACGCATGTCGCCGTCATCGACCACGGGACCATCGTCGAACAGGGCGAAGCGTTCGACGTCTTCGCCAACCCGCAAGCCGAACTCACCCGGCGATTCGTCGGCGACTACACGGGATTGAGCCACGTCATCGACGTTCTTCGCTCAGGCGGTGCAGCGGCAGGACTCGACCCGGATGGACAACTCATCCACATGAGCTACGCGAATAAAACCGTCGCCGAAGGTCTGGTTTCCGCAGTCACCGAACAATTCCACGTCACCGTCAATATCCTGTTCGCCTCGCTTGACATCGTCGACGGCTACCCGCTCGGCAGTATCGTAGCCCAGTATTCTGGCGATCCGGAGCATATCAAGCAGGCGCTGGACTACTTGCGAGGCAAAGGCATACGCATCGCCACCGTCCATCCCGAAAGCAAAGCAAGCGCCTCCACGAACGCAGCCGCATCCATCACCAAGGAGCACATCGCATGACCATTCTCGAGCATTTGTTCCCGCACGTCGTCGAAAACCCGGACGTCTTCGTTCAATCCATCCTCGAAACCCTGCAGATGTTCCTCATCGCGACACCGGAATGGTTTATTCTCGGCATCATCTTCGGGCTGACCCTTGCAATCACCAAGCCCGGCGGCATGTGGGAAAACCGTGCGGTATTCCAATTCCTTGACAAACTGACAAACCTGTGCCGATCCATTCCATTCGTCATCATGATCGCACTGCTCTTCCCGCTGACCCGGCTGATCAGCGGCACCGCAATCGGCGTGAGAGGCGCAATCTTCCCGCTCATTGTCGGCATCACCCCCTTCTTCTCCAGACAAGTTGAATCCGTGTTCAACGGGCTCAACCCCATGCTCATCGAGTCCGCGCAGGCGATGGGACTCGGCCCATGGTCGATCATCTGGAGCGTCTACCTGCGTGAAAGCATTTCCGCGCTCGCCAGGGTCACCACCATCACCTGCATCAGCTTCAACTCCGAAATTGCCGTCATCGGCGCCATCGGAGCGGGAGGGCTCGGCGACTATGCCAACCGGTATGGATTCGAACGCAATCAGCTCGACATCACCGTCGCCGCCGTCATCACGCTGTTGGTCTTCATCACCATCATCCAGACCATCGGCACCATCATAGGGAGGAAGAATGAACACTGAACACCGCATCCGCCGCAAGGCGATCGCCGCGATTCTCGCTGTAGTCTCCGCTGCTGGCCTAGCCGTTTCCACAAGTGCCTGCGGATCGTCATCCGCGGGCACCACGACCGTCAAAGTCGCGTTGACCACCGCCACCGATGAACCGCTGTGGAAGCTGGTCAACCAGAATCTTGAGAAATCCGGGTCGAAGGTCCGTGTGAAGACCGTGGCCATGAAAAGCGCGGTACTCGGCAATCAGGCTCTTGCCTCGGGCGATGTCGATCTGAGCGCCCAACAGCATTATGCCTTCCTCAACGGCGAAATCAAATCCAAAAAATACAAGTTCACGGTAATCGGCGAATCATATATCAGCCCGCTGAACATCTATTCGAATTCGATTAAGAAAATCTCGCAGCTGAAGAAAGACGACAAGGTCCTCATCCCCAATGATGTCACCAACGGCGGCAGGGCGCTCATCGTACTGCAGGAAGCCGGAGTGATCAAAATCGCCCCCAAGAAGAACGATCCGGCGAACGGCGTGTACCCGGCACAAGAAGACATCATCTCGAATCCGAAGAACATCCAGATCGTGCCCACCGACCGTAATCTGATCATGAGCTCTCTGGATGACGCGGCGGCTGGCATCGCGAATGCGAACGCCGTTGTGGATTACGGCAAGAGTATCAGCGATGCGATTTTCGCCGTGAACCCTGATCCAAAGAAGTCGATCAACAAGCCTTGGATTAACGTGATCGTCGCCAGGACCGCGGACAAGGACAATGCGAACTACAAGGCGATTCTCAAGGCGTATCAGCAGGCAAATGTGCGATCCTACATGAAGAAGGATTCCAAGGGCGCTGAGATCCCTGTGTGGTGAGCTTCGGTAAGTGCTCGGAATCCGCACATCATGGGGGTGCCGTTGAGATGTACTCAGCGGCACCCCCATGATGTTTGTTTGCGCAGTGTTGGTCGGGGTTGATGCGGTATGCAGGTGTGGGATGGCGTGGGATATGAGGGTGCGTGGCGTACCGACGTGTGCAGGCATGGCGCGGTACACCGGAATACCCTGTGCGCAGTGTCTTTCTGCGGTATCTGTAGTACCCGCCCAAGGGTATCTCGCATATGTGTGTACTTCGATGCCTGATACCGTGAGCAGTGTTGTTGGAATTTCGCGGGGCGTACTCGCAGTCTCGGGTATATTCGCACCCTGACAACGCACATGCAGTCCGGGAAATACTACAGTCAAACGAGATACACGCTCTCCGATGCCACAGACAGGCAAGATACCGGTATCAGCCCCGGTACGAACCGCGGATGATCACGATCGGCACGCTTGCATCCGATCCAGTCATACGCCTGCACTCTCGATATCATCTATTGCACTGAACCGCACAGACCCGCTGCATCCCAAGGTATGGGCGCGATTCGAATGTGCCGGATCCTGTATGCCAAGACATGCGCCACATGCCGGATGGGAGACATATTGCCTTGCGCATTCGCCGACCTTTGCACAGATGTATGCCCGGACATGCATAAGTCGCCAGATGCTGGACGGCGCCTTCGTTATGCAGCTTCATCCCCCGGATTACGCAGACCACGACATACGGAACGCTCCGAATGCCATGGCGTTATGCCAGTGTTCGGCGCATTCCGCAGGATTGTGTATGCCACGGCATACAGAACAGACAGGGCACCAAACGCCGGCTCAATCCCGCGCAGCACCGCCGCACACACAGTATTCAATAACCGAAACCCCGCATCCGGCAGAGATATCATTCCGCTGTTCGGGATACGGGGCACTGGACACGGCCGACGGCCGGCATCTCTCACATTCAACGGCTGCTACAGTCACCGTTCATTTCCGCCGACGGCGTCGAAGATGAACATATCGATGACAGCGCTGATACCGAGAATGCCGAATATCCGGCGCTTGCTCCGCCGTGTCGGGCGCGAGGCTCGGCTCGAGACTTGGCGGAGCGCGAACCGAGCCTCGCTGATGCGTTCACATTCAGTGGTGGCAGCAATCGCCGTCCATATCCATTGATGATGAAGACGCAGACGGGGATGCCGAAGCATCTGGCGATGCACTGGATGAAGGCTGCCCGCTTCCGCCATGCATATTGTCCATGGAGCTGTCCGGAGCCTTCGCGGCGGTGTCCGAGTCAGTGCCGTCTTCTGGTTGTGACGATTCGCTTGCAGAATCAGCGGCATCATTCGCTTCGTGCCCGCTCTGTGTAGCGGACTGGCTCGTCGAACCGCCCGCATTCCCATCCAGGACAACCGCGCTGTCCGCGGAACCGCAGCCTGCCACCGTTGCCAGCGATATGCTGCACAGGGCCGATACGGTAATCCGAACCGCCCACCGGCCCTTCAGGCCACGCCGATCCCTTGATATCAACCGCACTTGAGTTTGCGAGGGTGTTGTCATCATTTCTCTCCTTGCTCGCCAATCACATTGAGTCCCGTCACAAGCGTGCAGATATAATCCGCAAACGCTCGCCCGAATTCCTAGAACGTGCTGATGAACTGTTGCAATACGCCTTGCCCGAATTTCAAAGCATCGACCGGCACATGCTCATCCACACCGTGGAAGTTCCCGATGACGTCGAAGCCCTCCGGCACCCGCAATGGGATGAACCCGCACACCTCGATATCCGGATTGATCTTCAATACCGCCTTGCTATCCGTGCCCCCCGACGACAGGAACGGCACGACTACAGCATCCGGATCAACTTGCTGCAACGTGTGTTCAATCGCTGTGAACAACTCGCCGTGCACATCGGTCACGTACCCGCGGCTGCGATGGATTTTCTCCACGCTCACGTCAGGCCCGGCAAGCTCACGCAACCGTTGCAGCAGCGTGTCCTCCTGCCCCGGCAGCGCTCTTCCGTCAATCAGAGCGGTCGCCTTCGCCGGCACGATATTGACCGTGCTTCCGGCATCGATCGACGTGACGTTGAACGTGTTGCGCACCGAAGACGCAACCCACGGCCTGGACGGGCCGGTGCGGTCAATCAGTGCAGCCGTATCGTATTCCTCCTGCCGGCCTTCCGCTGATTGGACGATATCCTGCAGACGATTCACCAGCAGTCGTCCGACTTGACCGGCATCGGCTGGCCACGAGTAGTCGGCGATTCTGGCCGCGGCTTTCGCGATTTTTACGACGGCGTTATCACCGTTGATTTGCGAACCGTGCGATTGCACGCCCTGAGCGTTGAGCCGGAACCATTGTGTGCCTTTTTCGCCGACCTGCACATAGTAGACGCGATGCCCGTCCACGTATCCGCCGAATCCTCCGGTCTCACTGATGATGGCGCCAACACGGTCAAACCATTCAGGGTGATGTTGTGCAATCCATTCTGATCCTTGGAAGCCCCCCGCTTCCTCATCGGCGAATAGAATGAAACGCACCGGCCTGCGCGGTTTGCTCCCGGAACGGAGAATCGCACGCAACGCCGCCAGTGACATGCCGACCATGTCCTTCATATCGATTGCACCGCGTCCCCAGACACTTTCCACCCCATCGGCATCAGGGTGAATGTCGCCGCCGAGCGGGTCAACACTCCAATCTTCAACGCGCGCAGGCACCGTGTCCAAATGCCCGTGAACGAGCAGCACCGGCAAATCGGGATTCTCCCCCGGAATGTCCGCGATCAGATTGGTGCGTCCCGGAGCGCTGTCCACAAGCGTGGAGTCGATGCCTACTTCGGCGAGCTTGCCTGCCACCCATTGTGCGGCTTCGGTTTCACGCGCACGGCCATCCCCCGCGTTCTGCGTGTCAAATTGAATCAGACGTGAGGTGAATGCCACAGCTTCCTGCTGCGCCTGATTATCTGCGTCTGTCACATGCTGCACCATATCAATCCTCCTTTTTCGCGGTGTCCCAGCCTGAAACCGTCGCCGGTTCTTGGACTGAAGCGGCCACGGCAGCGCTATTCCCGGCATGTACCTCGTGTGCGTCGAAATGCAATTTCTTCAAGAGCTGCTTGCGGTAAGCGGCGAATTCGTCTGACACGCGGTCACGCGCATCAAGCGCGATCGGCACGATTTCCTTGATTCGTCCAGGACGCGGCGTCATGATTACGACGCGGCTTCCCAGATAAATCGCCTCATCCACATCGTGCGTCACCAGAATCATCGTCATGTGGTACTGCTCCCAGATGTCGAGCAAACGATCTTGCAAATCGGCACGGGTGAATGAATCCAAGGCACCCATCGGCTCGTCGAGCAGCAGCACGTCTGGATGGTCGATCAGCGCACGCGCAATCGCCACTCGCTGTGCCATGCCGCCGGAAATCTGATGCGGATACGCCTGCTCGAATCCACGCAGACCGACCATATCGATATATCTGGCGACATCGGCCTTCCGCTCCCGGTAAATGCCTTGCGCTTTCAATCCGAACGCGATATTTTCCTCCACGGTCAGCCACGGGAACAGACTGCCCTGCTGAAACACGTAGCCGCGCTTGGGATTCGGCCCCTCAATCGGCTCTCCGGCAAGGCTCAGCGTTCCGTCTTGGGGTTTGTCAAGTCCGGCGATCAGCCGCAACAACGTGGTCTTGCCACATCCCGATGGACCGATAATCGACACAAGTTCACCCGGAAATATCGACAGACTCACATCCGACAACGCATGGACGATGCTTCCGTCCGGAGCTGTGAATTCACGTGAAACATGCTCGATGGACAACTCAGGATTCACGCCATGAGGCGCGTCCGCCGGCGTCCGATCACTGTTGCCGGCGGTATGTTCAAGTTCAATGGCGCTCATCGTACGAGTCCCTTCTGCCAACGCAGCACACGGCCGCGAACCACTTCGATAATCTTCATAATCAGGGAGAACAGGATTGCCATCACGACAATCGCCGCGAGAATCTTGTAGTAGGAGGACCACGCCTTTGCCTGATCGATGTAATAGCCCAAGCCGCCAGGCTGTCCCATCATCTCGGAAATCACCAAGGTGAGGAACGACAGGCTGTTCGCCATGCCGATGCCCGTAAAAATGCTGGGGGTCGCATTCGGAATGGCCACGTGGAACAGAATGTACGGCGTAGATGCACCAAGGGTTCGCGCCGCTTCGACCAGCATTTTCGGCGTACTTTTAATACCTTGTGCGGTCAGGAAAGCGACCGGGAACCAAGAAGCGATAACCAGCAGGAACACGGCGGCGGCAAAGGGAGTCGGCATCAAGGTCAGAGCGAACGGCATCCATGCGACCGACGGGATGACACCCGTGATTTTCAACACCGGGAACACCCAGTAATACGCTTTGTCGAACCAGCCGATCAGCACACCGGTGACTACGCCCAGCACTACTCCGACTATGAACCCGGCAATGAACAGACGCGTCGAATACAAGGTGTTCAGCACGATATACCCGCCATCGGTAACGAAAGCTTCAAGGACTTTCGCCGGCCCCGGGAAGAACGGCTGAGGCAAGGTCTGGAGTTTTGTACCGGCGATATCCCACAAGGCGAGCGCAATACCCATAGCGAATCTGAACGGAGCCCGGCTGCGGTAATATGCGCGCTTCTGCGCACTTCTGAGATCAACGATACCTGCCAGCGCATAGGCAATGGCAAGAATAACCAGCAGTCCACGGTAAGCTTCCTGCCCAGTGAGCAGGAATATCCACAATTCGCCTTCCGTAAAGGTCACCGGCGCAATCTGCGGGAAGAACACACTCACCAGTTCCGCGATGAGAAACCCGCCGATAGTGAACACGACAGTCAACGGATATGGCAGGACAAAGACGCGCCGGCTGCCAGCTTCCCCGCCCCGGGTATTGGCGCCCGAAGCATTGGCGCGTGCCAATCGATCCGCACGCACTGCAGGTGGCACGGTCAGGTCTGTTATCAAACTACTCATGTGTATTCGCTTTCCTTTGACGGCCTGATGCGCGCCGACGCCTCATGGGTGCCGGCACGCCAGGTTGATGGCAGCGCCGGATTCGGTCAAACCGGCGTACGCCGTGGATTACAAATCGATCTTCTGGTAAATCGTGTTCGCCAGCTTGGTCGTGTCATTGGTCTTGAGGAAGCCAATCGTCTTGAGCTGCTCGGTGAAGTACTGCACATCGCTCTTGATGGCCGCATCCTCGTTGTCCTCGACCTTGTAGTCATAGTCTTTGAACAACTTGGTCGCCAGCGTGACATCGGTGATCGAGGAATACTTCTTCTCTGCGATGATCTTCGCCGCCTGCTGTGGGTGAGCCGCAATGTAATTACGGGCTTTGTTCAACGCACGGAGAATAGCGGCCATCTCTTCAGGCTTCTCCTTGATGATCTTGTTCGAGCCATACAGGAAGCAGCAGAAATGCTTGGCGAAAGTCGGGTCAGAACCCAAATCGAAGATGATATCGACCGTGCCCTTCTGTTCCTCAACCGTCGGCAGCGGATCCCACAACGCAGCGGCATCGATATCGCCGTTCTGCAACGCCTGGAACTCGAGGCTCGAATCGTCATACGGCAGGTAGGTCACATCGCTGTTGTTCTGGTCGACGCTCAAACCCGCCTGGCCAAGCCACATGTTCGCAGCCATGTATGGGGTGCCGCCGATTTCGTCAACGCCGATTTTCTTGCCCTTGAGATCCTTGGCGGTTTTGATGCTGGAGCCCTTCTTCACTGCGATCTTGATGCATCCCTTATGCAACGCACCGACAACACTTGCCGAAACGCCTTCCTCAATCGAAGGGAAGAACTGGAAGTCTCCATTCGTCACCGGGAAACGGCCTGAATCAAGACCGACCTTGCGAGTCTCCGCATCCGCCGTCACCAGCTTCGCGTTGATACCCTCAGCTTTGAAATACCCCAGTTCAAGAGCGATGGCGATTGGCGAACTGCACAACGAACTTGACTTGGGGAACTCGATGGTCCCGTATTTGTATGTAGTGCTCGTGGCTTTCGCGCTACCGCTTGCCGACGATGATCCAGATGTCTTGACGCTGCATGCGTCAAAGGCGAACACGGCGATCAGTGTGCATAGGATCGCCGCGCCTTTGACAACGCGTCCGTGGATGTTCAACATGTGTACTCCTTGATTCTCCGCTGCGGTTGATATGACCGTGATGGTCCGGCCATCCGCATTAGCCTCGAACCTAATTCACGCCGTACGCCAGAGGCAAGGCGAACGGCATACAAGATGCTTATAGGGAGTTCAAAAGCCGTTGCCCTCAGCGAACAGGGACCCCGCTATAGAACCGGGTTATGGAATCGCACAATAAACATGTTGAACCCGAGATATGCGTGTCCGCCGATCCGAAGATAGCGTTGATGACACCCCTGCGAGGCATCGGAGCACAGTATCGACTCGCAGCATCGAACGCAACAGGCTGAACCGAACGTCCAGCCGGCAAGGAGATCACATGGGAAGCATCGACAGCACCACCGACAGGCATGTCACGGCGGATACCAGCAACGACATCACGAACGGCGAAGAGTTCGCCACGCGGCAACTGCATGCTGGCTATGACGCTCCAACACATCTGGACTCGAGTTCAGTGCCTATTTATGCGACTGCAGGATACGACCTGCGCAATGCGACACGCGGGTCACGCGCCGCCAACGGTTTGGAACCGGGCACCCACTTGTATTCCAGAGTCGGTAATCCCACGCCGGAAGTGCTTGAGTCACGGCTTGCGTCCTTGGATGGCGGCGTCGCCGCGGTCGCATTCTCCTCCGGCATGGCAGCGATCAGCTCCACCATTCTCACGCTTGCCGACCATGGCGGGCGAATCGTCTCAACCCGTGACCTGTACGGCGGTACGTTTGATTTCATCAACAATCTGCTGCCGGCACTCGGTGTAGGCGTAGATTACGTAGACAAAGTCGATGACGAGGATCAGCTTGAAGCGGCAATCGGCCCGGATACCCGTCTTGTCTTCTTGGAAAGCGTGTCAAACCCGACCACACGGATCACCGATATCGATCGCGTCGCAGAAATCGCCCATCGGCATGGCGTCGCCGTCGTCGTGGACAACACGCTGCCTACGCCTTACCTGTTCCGTCCAATTGAGCACGGCGCGGATATTGTCGTCTACTCCACCACAAAAGCGATCAACGGGCACGGCAACGCCGTCGGCGGTGCGGTCGTCGACGCCGGACGGCTCGACTACGGTCCGGACAACACCGTACGCGATGAGACTCAGTCCGCCCAAGACGCTGCAACACCGCGTTACCCGCAGCTCAACTCCTTCGTGCACAACATCAGCGATGAAGCGCACGGGCAACGCCGCAGTTTCGTGGATGCATACGGGCGTAAGGCATTCATCCAACGGCTGCGGTTGAAGTATCTGCGGCTGCTCGGCGCTGAGCCGGGACCGTTCGAAAGCTACCTGACCTTGCAAGGCTTGGAAACGCTGGATGTCAGGCTCGACCGCGCTGTTTCGAATACACTCACCGTCGCCCGGTTCCTCGAGGCCCATCCCCATGTCACGCGTGTCGACTACGCGGGATTGCCGGACTCGCCGGACCATGCGCTCGCAGAGCGTGATTATCCGCGTGGCGTCGGTACGGTGCTCGCATTCACGCTCGAAGGCGGTGTCAAGCAGGCGAACGCCTTCATCGATGCGACCCAAGTGTTCACCTATCTGACGAATATCGGTGATTCCAAATCGTTGATCGTTGATCCCGCACGAACCACCCACCGCGAATTCAATGCGGATCAGCAGCGTGCCATCGGCGTGGAACCGACCACTATCCGCCTGTCCATCGGGTTGGAAGATTCGCAGGATCTTATCGCCGACCTGGAACGCGGATTCCGCGCCGTGTACGGCGAGGAATGACGGCAAGCAGATGATGTTGTGGCGAGCTCTGGGGGCAACGGCGGCATCCATATGCCGGATTCCCCGTCACAGAGCAGCGCCATCGATGAGCTCGCCGCCCATACAACGACCGTCTACATAACCGGCAACGCCAATGTCAACCAACGAACAATCAGACCAATAACCAACCAATAACCAACCACAATAACAAGGAGAGAACACCATGAGCGCAACCGAGTCACAACAAGACCTGTACGCCGGCTACGACACCGTACTCGATGACACGCAACGGCTACGCCCCAACATCTACGAGTCCAGACTGCGTCTGCTGCACAAGGCGCTGACCACCACAACGGGCGGAAAAGACACCGATCCCGGCTCAATTCTGTCCATTGGTGTGGGCAGCGGCATTTTCGAAACCCTGCTCGCCGAGCGATACGACATCCACGTGCGTCAGGCGATCGAGCCGTCACCCGCGCTCGGAGCACAGGCACGCGCGAAAGGCCTGGACATTGTCGCCACGACCGCACAGGAATTCGACTACGACCAAGCGCCCTACGACACCATCGTGTACAACGGTTCATCGTTCGGTTTCATCCCCGACGAAGAGATCATCCCCACGTTCAGGCGCAACCGCGAGGCGCTCGCGCCAAACGGACGAATCGTACTCACTGATGTGCCTGCAGAATCAGCTCTCGGCATCGTGCTACGCCTGCGGCAAGCGGCAAATCTGGATGACGAGCTGGTCAAACCGTTGCTGGAAGGCACGGCGTTCTTCAACGTAGACACGCACATTTACAAGCCGTACTGGCATGAAATCCCTTGGTATGACGATGCCTTGCGTCAAGCAGGATTCTCCAGCATCTCCCATTGGCAGACGTTGCTGGAAAACCTCCCGTATCACAACGATGAGCCACATGATCCGGTAACCGGCTACCAAAGCGGCAACTACGTCGCCATCATCGCGCAAGTGTGAGCCGGAAGCGACAATCTCAACAATTCAGCATGGCTATGGCTACGGCTATGGCTATGTCAGTTTCATTACACGCGAACGCCCCGATTATCCCCCATTAACACAACAGGACTGCGACGTTCACACATCAAACCATTCACCACAACGAAAGGAACACACCCATGGCACGATACTTCTCCTCAGAAGCGGTAACAGAAGGCCACCCCGATAAAGTCTGCGACATCGTCTCAGACTCCATCCTCGACGCATATCTCACCCTTGACCCGGATTCCCGCGTCGCCGTCGAAACCACCGCCAAAGACGGACTAGTCGTCGTCGAAGGCGAAGTGAGCGTCCCACGCGTTCTCGACCATGTGGCCATCGTACGTCAAGCGCTGCATGATATCGGCTATACGACAGCGGAATCCGGCATCGACCCGGACGGCTGCGGCATCATCAACAATATTCGCCCCCGCGTCTTCGACAATCCCCAAGGCGACTACGGCGATACCGACAAGATTGCAGATAAGGAAACCGCCTACAACACCTTCGGCGGAGACCAAGGCATCATGATCGGGTATGCGAACGATGACACGGATGCGCTGATGCCGCTGCCCGCGTACGCATCCAACCGGATTGCTGAACGACTCGCGTGGGTGCGCAAGAACGGGGTCATCCCGCAGTTGCGGCCAGATGGCAAGGTGCTCGTCACCGTGGAGTACACCGACGATCTGCGACCGGTCGCTTTCAGGCATGTGCTCATCTCGACCCAGCATTCGCCCGAAATCTCCGTTGAGGACGTGCGCCGCCAAGTGCGCGAACAGGTGCTCGACCCGGTGCTCAAGACCTTCCCGAACGTCGCCGCGGATGACATTGACGTTGTCATCAACGCGTCGCCCTTCCACACCGGTGGCCCCAAAGCTGATTCAGGACTGACAGGCCGCAAAATCATCGTGGACACATACGGCGGGTTCGCCGCCCATGGCGGCGGCGCATTCTCCGGCAAAGATCCACGCAAACCAGACCGTTCCGCCGCATATGCGGCACGCTGGGTGGCAAAGAACATCGTCGCGGCGGGCCTTGCACGACGCGTGCAGGTCTCGCTCGGATACTTCCGTAACGTCGCAGCACCGGTCAATATCGACGTGGAAACCTACGGAACCGAAACGGTTGCGCGCGAAGCAATCCAGAAAGCCGTGGAGCAGGTGTTTGATCTGCGCCAGCTCGCCATTATCGACGAATTGAACCTCCGCCGCCCGATTTACCGGAAAACCACGGCATACGGGCACTTCGGACGGACCGGTGAGGAATTCACCTGGGAACGCACCGATAAGGCGGATGCGCTGCGAGATGCCGTGCAGGCGGAGTAGCTTACAGCGAGGCGGTGGGCGTGGATGTTCACAGCAATGAGCACGAACCACCATACCCGCCGCAGCTTATCCCGACAGCGCGTACACATAGGGTAGAGCTGCTGTGCGTATGTGCTCATGGCATGGTACCAGCTGTTGCAACTGCATCATGACGCTCCCGGAAGGTCTGGATACTTGGGATCCGACAATTCCGGGAGCATTATTTGTTCCGCTTGCAGTGTGCTTATCCTGAAGCAATCGTCTGTTCATTGGCCTAAGCATGGCTTGGAGTGCTCATTGACAGGTCATTGCGGTGGACTACATCGTGAATTGAAGGCCGATATCGGATTCAGATCGAGGAGATGTGTTGTAGGGTCTGCCAATCTCAGCGCGAGAGGCATTTCATCGGCATGGATGATGCCGCTACGCTGTGATCAGTCCCATTGACGGGTTTGAATCGGGAATAGAGCGACGAAATCCAATCCAGTCCACAACGCAATACGTAACAACTGTACCGCCCGGCAGGAATTCCCGGTATACCGCCAATTTACGGCATATCATGTATGCGCCTGAATGTTGCTGTTACCCGTTCCGAGGACTGAATCGGAAATCAGGCGTGGAAATCAGATTTGGTCCGTGCAAGACGGCGGAATCGAAGGCAAGCCCGACTGACGAAATCACCAAAACCTTGATATTCCACCGTTCCGATCGATTATGTGCGGTAATCGTTTTCCGTAATTGCTGCCACCGCGGACTGAATCAGGAATCAGGTGCGGAAGTCCGATTTGATTCACGTGCAATACGATGCAGTCGTCTTCATGTCTGATGATGTGAAGCCCTAACGCGGGTGAAGCTACTAAGTATCGTTGCACAATCATGCTGGATTCGATTTTCGAAATCGCGAAATTCAATACGACAGATGCGACGCAACCGGCAGAACGGCAATCGGCCCGTCGCATATGGTATTGCACCATATACAACGGGCCGATTTAACCATCTGATCTCACAGACACCCCTCACATCCGCTTACCGAGCCACCTCGGCAAGCTCCGGCTTGGCAGCTTTCGCCGCGATCGCGAACGCCTGGTCAAGATCTTCGATGAGGTCGTTCACATCCTCGATGCCGATGGACAGGCGAATCAGCTCGTCGGTGATACCGACTTTGAGACGTTCCTCGCGCGGCAGTTCGAAATGCGTCATACGACACGGCAGCTCCGCCAGGCTCTCCACCGCGCCAAGACTGACGGCAAGCCGGAACAGATGCAGGTTGTCGAGAATGTTCGCCGGATCAATGCCTTTGACCACTTCGAAGCTGAGCACACCGCCGAAGCCCTTCAAACCTTTATCGGTGTCGCCGGGCTGGCGGCCGCCTTCGACGCCCGGGTAGTGGACGGTCGCGACGAGCGGGTTGTCAAGCAGCCAGTTCGCAATGGCGACGGCGTTGCTTTGCTGACGTTCGATACGCAGGCCAAGCGTCTGGATACCGCGTCGGACGGCATCGGATTCAGCCGGCGGAAGGATGCCTCCCAGACGGTTCTGCGCATAATACACGCGCTCGCCCAGCTTGTCGTCGCGCACGACGGCAAGTCCAGCGATGACATCCGAATGGCCGGCCAGATACTTGGTCGCCGAATGCAGGACGATATCCGCGCCCAGATCGAGCGGCTGCTGAAGATACGGGGTGACAAACGTGTTGTCCACAATCACAATCGCACCGTATTTGTGGGCGATCTGTGCGATCGCCGCAACATCGTTGACTTGCAGCAGCGGGTTCGTCAAGGTTTCGAAATACACGGCCTTGGCGGGCTCGCTGGCCCCATCCTCATCGCCGGCGACGCCGACACCGCTGATCGCCGCTTCGAGCGCCTCGTAATCATTGGTGTCCACGGGCTCGCTAATCAATCCCCAGCGGGTGAAATGCTCGTTGAACTGCGAGTAGGTGCCGCCATACACGTTGCTGCCGACGACAATGCGATCGCCGGGCTTGAAAATCGAGAGGACCGCGTGGATCGCGGCAAGTCCTGACGCGAACGCGAAACCTCGGGTGCCGTGCTCAAGCTGTGCGATCTGGCGTTCGAGGAAATCGCGGGTCGGGTTGCCGCTGCGCGCGTAATCCCAGCGGGGCATGGACTCGACCGATTCGAAAGCATACGTGGATGAGTTGTAGATTGGCGGGTTCACGGCTCCGGTCGTGTTGTCATTCACCGGAAGTCCGTGGACCAGCTGAGTGTTGAACCTCGTCATAGTGCACCCCCTAGGTAGTGTCGCAAGCGCCGCGGTCTGGCCGGGCGGATGGTTGTGAAGTTGTTGTTGCGTTGTTGATGTGTTGCTTGTGTTGTTATGTTGTTTGCCGTGTTACCGGCCGCGCGACCTTTCGGCCTCGTGTTGGTTACGAACCTAATCCCGCGGCGGCGGCAGATACAAGCTGCGAGACATACGGGATACTTATATGCGGCTAACAACCGTTGCGGCGATTGGGGTTTTGCTCTTTGACGGACGGGATTCGGCGAGCGCGACACGCAGACAGTGGGCGGCGCGGAGCAAGGGGGCGGCGCTGCAGCCGAAGGACAATCGGCGACAATCGTGGACAATCGGCATCGGCGATGGCGGATCTGTTTTGGCACAGCACCCAACTACTGGCTGCGTACTGTCTGTGCATGCCCCGACATACACAATTCGTCATGCTTCGGCTCACTGGATGGCGTCATCCCCAGTGCATTCAGCGAAGGGACATATTGATGCGGTTCATCGTGTGAGCCAATCCTCACACAACGGAGGCCTGGCTAGCCCTACAGGACGATTCCAACCGCCGCACCGGTCACTGTGTGAGCGAATCCTCGCACAACGGCACCGCCCGGCGAGAAGGAAGCCACATCGAGCTCTCACCTGTCTGCGTCCGCAACAGCGGCGAGCAGCCGCGCGACGTTTGCGGCGGTGGCGGCGAGGTTGTCAGCGGTTTCGCGGCACGCATCCGCAAGGGACTGCGGTTCGCGGATGATCGGGAACGCCGCGTCGATGCCGCACGCGTAGAGATCCGCGGATACCGATCGATCGGCACCATCCGGAACACCAGTCCCGGTAACCAAGGAATCAATGCCTCCAGCCGTATCAGGACTTCCCACAGCCGTCTGCGGCACTGCGGCGACACCGCGGGCGACTGCTCCTGCGAGCGCCACGACCACGATGCGCGGATTGGCTTGTTTGACGATTTGGGCGACACCGGACAGGGTTTTGCCGTAGGCGGTCTGCCCGTCGATACGTCCTTCCCCGGTGATGCACACGTCCGCCGTCCGTGCCCTGTCCGCCAGTCGCGACGCTG
The DNA here is from genome assembly GCF_000741535.1 of Bifidobacterium boum. Taxonomy (GTDB): domain Bacteria; phylum Actinomycetota; class Actinomycetes; order Actinomycetales; family Bifidobacteriaceae; genus Bifidobacterium; species Bifidobacterium boum. The sequence continues at coordinate 509,265 of NZ_JGYQ01000007.1, forward strand.
TTGCGACAAGCTGAATGCCGGGCTCGACGGTCGCGTTCGTGAAAGCGAGCAGTCCCGCCCCGGTTCCGCCACCGGCACCCGCCCCGGCAACCGCGGCGACAGAACGCCCCAAATCACGCTCAATAACCTGCGCGAACCGGCCGAGAGCATCATCAAGTTGCCGTACCATCACCGGGGTCGCGCCCTTTTGCGGGCCGAATACCGCGGATGCCCCGGTCGGTCCGGTCAGCGAGTTGGTGACATCGGCGGCAATGCAAAACACCGTATGCGCGAGTCGCGGATCCATGCGGGCAATGTCGATATGGTCGAGTCTAGCGAGCGCCGCGCCGCCCGGTTCCAAGTCCCGCCCGTTCGCATCAAGCAATCGGGCACCGAGCGCTTGGGCGATACCGGCGCCACCGTCGTTGGTCGCACTGCCGCCGAGCGTAACGATGATTGTGTGCGCCCCGTCATCGAGCGCGTGCCTGATCAGCTCACCCGTACCGAACGTACTGGCGCGCAACGGGTCGCGCGTATGCTCGTCCACGTATTGCAGGCCGCTGGCACGCGCCATCTCCACCACGGCGACACGCCCGGATTCGGCGGCCATCGCGCGCGGTGCATGATCGCCACTGTGCGCGCCGCCGGCACGCAGGCCTCCGTCATGCGGGCCGCCCTCAATGCCTTGGATATCCCCGAAATTCTGCGCATCCCCGTCAGCAGGCGCATCCAACAGCCCATACTCCGCACGGACCGGCCTCATAAGCGGGTCGTGGACCATCGCGCTGCGATGCCGTCCGCCCACCGAAGCCAGCAACGCATCCAGCGTTCCCTCTCCCCCATCCGCCATCGGTGCGATATCGCAACGCGCCGACGGGCAAGCCGACATCACCCCGCGTGCGACCGCATGACACGCCGCCACGGCATCAAGTGAGCCTTTGAACGAATCCATCGCAATGAGAAACTTCACGACTCAAGCCTATGATGAGGACGCAACCAGCCGCCGCACCCGCCAAACGCGACCGCCGGCGGCCACACACGCGAGCAAAGGAGCCAACGATGTCACCAATCACTCCAGACACATACACTCCATCCCCCGACCGTTACAGCACCATGCCGTATCGCCGAAGCGGCCGCAGCGGCTTGAAACTGCCCACCATCAGCCTCGGGTTCTGGCATAATTTCGGCGATTTCTCGTCATACGACACGATGAAACAACTGTGCTTCACCGCATTCGACCACGGCATCACGCATTTCGACCTCGCCAACAACTACGGTCCGGAACCCGGCAGCGCCGAACGCAACGCCGGCAAGATCCTCCACGATTATTTCGGCGCGCATCGCGACGAACTGGTCATCAGTACGAAAGCCGGCTTCGACATGTGGCCCGGCCCGTACGGCGACCACGGCAGCCGCAAATACCTGCTCGCCAGCCTCGACCAGAGCCTGACGCGACTCGGCCTTGACTACGTCGATATCTTCTACCACCACTGCCCCGACCCGGACACGCCGCTCGAGGAGACCATGGGCGCGCTCGCACAGGCGGTCACCAGCGGCAAGGCGCTGTACGTGGGCCTGTCGAACTATGACGGGCAACGGCTCGAAGCGGCCGCCGCGATTCTTGACGAACTGCATGTGCCGTTCATCATCGCGCAGAACCGCTACAACATCCTTGACCGGACCGTGGAGCACAACGGCCTGCTCGAAGCCGCCAGCCGGCTGGGCAAAGGGCTCATCACCTACAGTCCGCTCGACCAAGGGCTGCTCACCGACCGCTATCTGGAGAGGATTCCCGCGGATTCGCGCGTGGCCAGGGACGGGCGCTTCCTCACCGAAGCCGACGTGGCACGTGCGCATGATGCGATTGTCGCATTGAACACGATTGCCGCTGCGCGCGGGCAAAGTCTGGCGGATATGGCGCTCGCCTGGCTGTTGCGCAAGAGCGAAGTGACCAGCGTGCTCGTGGGCGCGTCCCGGCCCGAGCAGCTGCTTGACAGTATCGGCGCGTTGCAGGGGCCCGACTTCACGGACGATGAGCTCTCCGCCATCGACCAGATCGCGCGGGACGGACGGTGACAATACGCGTCCATGAGCGGACGTAGACGCTGAACGCGTATGTTTCGGACAAAGAGAGGGGCCCGGCGTGAACCGGGCCCTGAAGAAGGAGAGAAGAGAAAAGAAGGTTGAAGTTGTGGGATTCGCGGAACGAATCTCGTCGGCTTTCGCTGACATGAGACAGTATACGCATACTATCTTGAGCACAGGGATGTGATTACCTGAGAATATCCTGAATTACTTTCAGGGAACGCCCAGCATGTTGTGCAAATGCACATCAGCCGTCGCATCACGGCTGCACACCACACCGGCCCACCGCACCATCACCGTCATGTCAACAACCGCATGCACAATAAGCGACATGAACACGTTGGGCAATATTCTCTGGCTGGTTCTCGGCGGACTCGCACTCGCCGTAGCGTGGGCGATCGTCGGCATCGTGCTGTGCATCACCATCGTCGGCATCCCTCTGGGCATTCAAGCGTTCAAAATGGCGGGCCTGACCCTCACCCCATTCGGTAAATCCGTGGTGTACGGCGGCGGTGTCGGATCGCTCCTTGCGAACATCATCTGGGTGGTGCTGGTCGGCATTTGGATGGCGATTGGCTATCTGATCGCCGGCGTACTCAACTGCATCACCGTCATCGGCGTGCCGTTCGGCATCCAATCGTTCAAAATGGCGAAACTCGCGTTGTGGCCGTTCGGCGCGCAAGTCGTATGACTGCGAGACACATGCTGCAGCCACCCCGCGATTCGGCTGCCCGCGAATCCACCAGTTCTAGCTACGCTGCTGCCACGCGAACGGCAGATGCATGAACTCCGGCACCTTGTACCATTTGACCGGGTATCCGGCCCCATGCGTGCAAAACACTGAATCGGGTGTATTCTCCACATCGGATTCGGGATCGTAGTCCGCCGCGGCAATCACCGCATCCTCGTCGTGGCACGGCCGATAGCCCGCGGATACGCAAGTGAGCGACCCGCGACCATGCGTGTACGCGTTCACCTCCATCGCGTAATCACGCATCCCCTCGACAGGCGCCTCACCCTCCAGCACAGCCGCCATGCCGTCATTGTCGGGCGGATCGAACGTGCCGCTCATCCGCTGGATATCAGCCATCGCATGCCCCACCTGGTCGGCGGGCAGCTCCAAACGGAACCGGTACCACGGTTCAAGTACATGGCAGTGCCCGCCCTGCCGGGCTTGCATAAGCCCCTCACGGATCGCGCGGTATGTGGCCTGGCGGAAATCCCCGCCCTCCGTATGCTTGTCGTGCGCCCTGCCGGTGAGCAACGTAATCCGCATGTCGGCAATCGGCGCGCCGATGAGCACACCCAAATGTTCACGCTCACGCATATGCGTCATAATCAGACGCTGCCAGTTGCGGTCAAGCACATCCAAACTGCAATCGCTGGCGAATTGGAGGCCGCTGCCACGTTCGAGCGGTTCCAGCAGCAGGTGGACTTCCGCGTAATGGCGCAAGGGTTCGAAATGCCCGACACCCTCCACCGGAGCGTCAATCGTCTCGTGATACACAATGCCGCCCCGGTCGAACGTGACTTCGATGCCGAACCGCGTGCGCAGCAGTTCCTGCACGATCTCCAACTGGACGGCACCCATGAGTTGTATGTGAATCTCCTCAAGCCGCTCAATCCACCGCACGTGCAACAGCGGCTCCTCGTCTTCCAGCTCACGCAACGCGCCCAACAGCTTGTGCGCGTCCGTACCATCACTGGCGGTGACCGTATAAGTGAGCACCGGTTCCAGCAGCGGATGCGAAGCGTCGGCTTGGGCACCAAGCCCCTGCCCCGGTATCGTGCCCTGCAATCCGGTCACCGCGCAAACCGTTCCCGCGGGAGCAGACTGGAGCAGGTCGAATTTTGCTCCGGAATACTGGCGGATCTGGTCGATTTTCCCGTACGGTTCGATATCGCTTTTCACCGGCAGTTCACCGCCGGCCACTTTCAGCCAGGTAAGCCGATTGTGCTGGGCGTCATGCGAAACGCGGAAGACGCGGGCGCCGAAATCCTTGTCATGCTGCTTGTTGTAATGCGGCTGCGGGGCATAATTCGCGAGCGTGTCCAGCAGGTAGCGGATGCCGTGCAGTTGCAGCGCCGACGTCCACAGGCACGGGACGAGCTTGCGTTGTGCGATCATCCGGCTGATGGTCGCAGGGCTGATGCGGCCGGTGTCGCAAAACTCGTCAAGTGCGGATTCGTCCAACGCGGCGACATCCTCGTCACGCTCCATACGGGAACCGGCATGAGCGTCGGCATCGGAGATGTCATCGGGATTATCGGGATTCGCGGGGCGGCTTCCCGCAACGCTGGCAGCACCGTCGGAACCCGCCGTATCGGCGGTATCGCCGGGCCAACCGGCGTCCACACACCGGTCGCCGAACCGTCTGCGGATGCCGGCGAGCACATCATCGCGCGATATGCCGGGCGCGAGCGCGTCGATTTTATTGATGACAATGATGGTCGGCACATGGTAGCGTTCCAGCAGGCGCCACAGGGTCTCGGTATGGCCTTGCACGCCGTCGACGGCCGAGATGACCAGCAGCGCGACATCGAGTACACCCAGCGTGCGTTCCATATCAGCGGCGAAATCCACGTGCCCGGGCGTGTCGAGCAGGGTCAAGCGCATTCCCGGATAGTCGATGATCGCGTCTTTTGAATAGATGGTGATGCCGCGTCGTTTTTCCAACGCGTCGGTGTCGAGGAACGCGTCACCGTGGTCAACGCGGCCGAGCCGACGCACCTGACCGCTCACGTACAGCATCGCCTCGGAAAGTGTGGTTTTGCCCGCATCCACGTGGGCCAGCACGCCCGCGACGATCTGTTTCATCATGCTCCTGTCGGTCGGTGGAAAGCGCCGGGCAGTGCCCGACTTCCCCATCCTAGGACGGCACGGCGTCATCAGCCCGGCGTGACCGATGCAGCGCCATCCCCGCTCTTCCCCCAACCTTCTGCCGACGCTGAGCGACCCCTCAACGTCGGCAGAAGCAGAAGACCAACCCACTACCGACACTGAGCACGCCCCAGCGTCGGCAGAAAAAGGATACAAATGGGCGAATCGCACGGACTGGTCACACTGAGTGGGCTCAGCATGACCAGTCCGTGCGATTCGAGATTGCCACTACGCGGCAAAGCGCGATCCCAGGGGTTCAACCCCTAAGACACCGCGTTGCAGGCGCAACGCCCTTGGGTGTCACGCTTTGGCGACGGTGACCTCGAGCTCCTTGGCGGCGTCGCTCGGCTTGATGTCAAGCGTCGTGGCGAGCGTCTCGTGGGCGATCAGGTCACGGAACTGCTCGAGCTTCGGCGCGTCCGCTGCGGGGGCGGTCAGGGTCAGCACAATCCGGTCGGCGATATTGAAATCAGCCTCCTTGCGGGCATCCTGCACGGCACGGACCGCGTCACGCGCGTAGCCTTCGGCCAGCAGATTGTCATCAAGCGCGGTGTCGAGAATCACGAACCCGCCGGACGGCAGGGCCGCGGACACCGAATTGGCGGCTTCGGCGGCATCCTGCTCCTCCACGCGGTTGATGACCTCGAACTCACCGGCTTCCAGCGCGATTTCGCCGTTCGGGGTTTCAACCACGGGAGCGCCGGTCGCGGCATCCACATGCCATGCACCGGTCTTGGACGCCTTGATGGCGAACTGCACCTGCTTGCCCAGACGCGGGCCGGCGGCACGCGCGTTGACCTTGAGCTGGTGGATGATCTTCAAGCCGTGTTCAGGCGCATCCTCGAGGGTCGAGAAGTCCACGGACTTCACGTTGAGTTCCGTCTTCAAAATCTCGACATAATCCTCGACCGCCTTCGGGTCGGCGACCACGACGGTGAGCTTGCTCAACGGCTGGCGCACGCGAATCTGCTCCGCCTTGCGCAGCGACAGGCTTGCGGAAACAACTTCACGCACCTGGTCCATCGCCGAGACGAGCGCATCGTTGGCTTTGAGCACGAGCCCGAGTTCCGTAGGCTCGCTGGTCTTCTCGTCGGCGAGGAACGGCCAATCCGCAAGATGCACCGATTCGCCGCCGGTCAGTCCACGCCACACGGTTTCCGCTTCCATCGGAGCGAGCGGGGCAAGCACCCGCATGAAGGTTTCCAGCACGGTGTACAACGTGTTGAACGCGTTCTCATCCTCGTTCCAGAAGCGGTCACGCGTGTTGCGGATGTACCAGTTGGTGAGCACATCGATGAAATCGGTGACCGCCTCGCACGCGTCGGAAATCGCGAAATCATCCAGCGACTTCTCCACACGCTCAACCAGCAGGCGGGTGCGAGCCAGCAGATACTGGTCCATGCGCGGCAGGCCCTCGACCTCGTCGGCACGCAGACGACGCGCGTCGAAGCCCTTCCCGCCGTTCGCCGCGTTCGCATACAGCGTGAAGAAGTAGTACGAACTCCACACAGGCAGCATGACCTGACGTACAGTGTCGCGGATACCGTCGGAGGTGACGATGAGATTACCGCCACGCAAAATCGGCGAGCTCATGAGGAACCAACGCATCGCATCGGAACCGAATTTGTCGAACACACCGTTGACATCCGGATAGTTGCGCAAATGCTTGCTCATCTTCTGGCCGTCGGAGCCGAGCACGATGCCGTGGCAGATGACGTTCTTGAACGCCGGCTTGTCGAACAGGGCCGTGGCCATGATGTGCAGCGTGTAGAACCAGCCGCGAGTCTGACCGATATACTCGACCACATAATCGCACGGGAAGTGCTGTTCGAAGTATTCCTTGTTCTCGAACGGATAGTGGAACTGGGCGAACGGCATGGAGCCGGATTCGAACCAGCAGTCGAGCACATCGGTGATGCGGTGCATCTGGCTCTTGCCGGTCGGGTCGTCCGGGTTCGGGCGCGTCAGACGGTCGATGTACGGGCGGTGCATGTTGATTTCGCCCTTGTCATCACGCGGATAATCGCCGAAATCGGCCTTGAGCTCATCCAACGAACCGTACACATCGACACGCGGATACTTCGGGTCATCGCTCACCCACACCGGGATCGGGCTGCCCCAGAAGCGATTGCGGGAAATCGACCAGTCTCGCGCGTTGGCGAGCCACTTGCCGAACTGGCCGTCTTTCACATTCTCCGGAATCCAGTTGATCTCCTGGTTGTGCTTGAGCAGACGGTCCTTGATCTTCGTGACGGACACGAACCAGCTGGACACCGGTTTGTAGATCAACGGGGTGCCGCAACGCCAGCAATGCGGATAGGAGTGCACATAGCTCTTCTCCTGGAACAGCAAAGCGCGATGCTCCTCGGGGATGCGGGCGAGCGGACCGTCACCGGCACGCAGGTTACGCAAAATCGGCAGGTTCGCGTCGAACACGAACATGCCCTCGTAGTCAGGGGTCAGCGAGTTGAACACGCAGGCTTCGTCAAGCACATCCATGGACTTGATGCCCTTGGCGTTGAGCGTGTTCATATCGTCTTCGCCATACGGTGCCTGGTGCACGAGGCCGGAACCTTCAACCGTGTCGACATAGTCGGCGGTGAAGATCTGGAACGCGTTCGGGCCGGGGGTGCCACCTTCGGCGAGCGCCTTGTCGTCCGCGAAGTACGGGAAGACCGGCCAGTAACGCCAGCCTTCCATCTCGGCACCTTTGAGTTCGCGTACGATCTCATAGTCGTCGCCGAGCTCCTTGGCGTAGGCCTCAAGACGCGGCTTGCCGATATAGAACTTCTTGCCGGCGAACTTGCCTTGCGTCGGGCGCACTTCAACATAGTCGATGTCAGCGCCGACGACGATGGCGAGGTTGGTGGGCACAGTCCACGGGGTGGTGGTCCAGAACACGGCGTAAGCGTCGTCCTCGTCACGCAGTTTGACGGCCACGGATACGGTGGTGTCCTGCCGATCCTGGTAGACGTCGGCATCCATGCGCAGTTCGTGGTTGCTCAGCGGTGTGCGGTCCTTCGGGCAGTACGGCAGCACGCGGTAGCCTTTGTAGGCGAGGCCCTTGTCGTACAGCTGCTTGAACGCCCACATGACGGATTCCATGTACGGGGTGTTCAGGGTCTTATACCCGTGGTCGAAGTCCACCCAACGGCCCTGGCGATGCACGTATTCACGCCATTCGTTGGTGTATTTGAGCACGGAAGCACGGCAGGCGTCGTTGAACTTGGCGATGCCCATCTTGTTGATGTCGTCGACCGAATCGATGCCGAGTTCCTTTTGCGCTTCGAGCTCCGCCGGCAGGCCGTGCGTGTCCCATCCGAACACGCGGTTGACCTTGTGACCCTTCATGGTCTGGTAGCGCGGGATGACATCCTTGGCGTAGCCGGTCAGCAGGTGGCCGTAGTGCGGCAGGCCGTTGGCAAACGGCGGGCCGTCGAAGAACACGAACTCGTTCTGGCTGTGATCGCCGGTTGGGCGGCGTTCCACGGATTTGTTGAAGGTGTCGTCGGTATCCCAATAATCCAGCACGGACTGTTCGAGCTGGGGGAAGTTCGGGTTCGGCGCGACGTTGGCGCTTTGCTCGCCGGTTGATGCCTTGGGATACACGTGATCGGTGGTTTCGCTCACCATATTCTCCTCGACTGGCTGGTTGATATTGCCACGAGGACGACGGAGCTTGCGCTTGCGCCGCGGTACCACCTCGCTTGCCGTGTACCGCCGGGTTGCCGGCTGTGCGCGACCGCTTGTGTCCGGCTGTGTCGGGCCGGACCCGTCGGTTCTACTGGGGGCTTGGCTGATGCCGTGCCCTGTTCTTCCGAAGGCTCCCCGCTGATGACGGATCATCGCCACATACAGCCGCCATGATAGCACCGCGGGCGGGACGACCGAGCGACTCACAGCGAACACGCGATTCGACGCCACCCTCCCCTGTTTCTACCGACGCTCAGCAGCACTTCAGCGTCGGCAGAGGCAGAAAAACCCACCGGCTGCTTACGCTGACAGTGAGTTGAGCGTAGGTAGACGGTGGGTTTTCTGGCTGTTGTCGCGTTACTCGAGTTCGAGCGCTCCGGTGTACAGCTGGTAATATTCGCCACGCTGGGCGATGAGCTCGTCATGGTTGCCGCGTTCGATGATCCGACCATGGTCGAGTACCATGATCACGTCCGCATTGCGGACAGTGGACAGCCGGTGCGCGATCACAAACACCGTGCGACCCTTCATCAAGGCGTCCATACCTGCCTGCACGACTTCCTCGGTACGGGTGTCGATCGAGCTGGTCGCTTCGTCCAGAATCATGGCGGGCGGGTCCGCCACGGCGGCGCGCGCAATCGAAATCAGCTGGCGCTGGCCCTGCGACAGACCGGAACCGTCGCCGGAAAGCACGGTGCTGTACCCTTCCGGCAGCATACGGATGAACCCGTCGGCGTTCGTCAGCTTCGCGGCCTCAATGCACTCCTCGTCGGTCGCGTCCAGACGCCCGTAGCGGATGTTGTCCATCACGGTGCCGGTGAACAGGTTCACGTCCTGCAACACGATGCCGAGCGAACGGCGCAGATCCGGCTTGCGGATGTTCCGCACGTCAATGCCGTCATACAGGATCTGACCTTCCTGAATATCGTAGAAGCGGTTGATGAGGTTCGTGACCGTGGTCTTGCCCGCACCCGTCGCACCGACCAGCGCGATCTTCTGCCCCGGCTTGGCGAACCATGTGATGTCGTGCAACACCGGCTTGGACGGGTTGTATCCGAAGGTCACGTCGGTGAAGCGCACATCACCACGCAGCAGCGTGTACCGGCCGTCCGGCGACGTGATTGCGCTTTGCTTGGCTTTGGCGGCGACCTCACGGGCCTGGCCACGCAGTTTGGCGGCCGCGGCAAGCGAGCGTGTACCGTCATCATCCGCCGTCCGCTTCCACGCCCAGTGTTGTGTCTCCTTGTCGGTTTCCGTCATCGTGTGCCCGTCTTCGCCAAGCTCCACGTTGACCAGCGTGACCGTACCGTTGTCAGCTTCCACCGGTTCGTCCATCAGCGCGAAGATGCGTGAAGCGCCGGCGAGCGCCATCATGACCATCGTGAACTGCATGGAAACCTGGCCGAGCGGGTTGATGAAGCCGCGTGACAGGGTCAGCATGGCGATCACGGTGCCGAGTGTCATGGTGCTTGCGCCGCCGAAACCGAAGTTATGCATGCCGGACAGACCGGCCCACGCGCCGAGGACCGCGGTGATGACGTACAGCAGGTAGCCAGAGTTGTTCACGATCGGCATGGTGATGTTGCCGTAGGTGTTGGCCTGGGCTGCGGCGTCGAACAGTTCCTCGTTGCGGCGGTCGAATTCGCGTTGTGTGGCGTCCTCATGGTTGAACACCTTGATGACCTTCTGTCCGTTGACCGATTCTTCGACGAATCCGTTGACATCGCCGAGCATGCGCTGTTGGCGTACGAACTGGATACCGGAACGGGCGACCAGCTTGTTGACCAGCACGAACAGGATGATCGCGAATACGAGGGTGAACAGCGCGAACGGCACGGACAGCCACATCATCGCGATCAGGGATGCGAGCGCGGACAGCAGCGAGGCGAACATCTGCGGGAAGGACTGCGAGATCGCCTGCCGCAGGGTGTCGGTGTCGTTGGTGTACCGGCTCATCACGTCGCCGTGTTCGTGGGTGTCGAAGTAGCGGATCGGCAGACGCTGCTGGTGGGCGAACATGTCATCGCGGATTTTCTTGAGTGTGCCCTGCTCGATGTCGATGATCAGCCAGCCCCACAGCCACGCGCAGAACGTGCCGACCGCGTACATGATGGCGAGCATGGTGAGCGCACGGATCAGTGGCCCCCAGTCGGGGTGGGTGGCAGAGACCAGCGGGATGATGTACGTGTCGACGAGCCGCTGCAGGAACGCGATGGACAGCGCTTGTGTGGCGGCGGACACGATGATGGACAGGACAACGATGGTCAGACGTACCGGGTATTGGGCGATGTAGCCCCAGAGCCGTTTGATGGTACCGCGGGGGACTCTCGTGCGCGGCTTGCGGCCTGATGCATCGGCAGGCTGTTCGGCGTGTTGCGTGGTGTTCTGCGTGCTCATCGCGTCTCTCCTTCCTGTGCGGTGTTTGCGGTGGACTGGCTGGCTGCGGCGTCCGGGACATTCGTGGCACTCGGGGTGCCCGTGGCACCATCCGCGGTATCCGCTTCGCCGTGGTTCTTGGTTTGCAGCTCATAGATTGCACGGTATTCGTCGCTTGTCTCGAGTAGCTGCTCGTGCGTGCCTTGGTCCATGATGCGGCCGCCCGCCATGACCAGGATCATGTCGGCGTCTTGTACGGAGCTCAGACGCTGGGCGATGATGATTTTGGTGACGTCCGGCGCTTCGGAACGCAGCCCCTCGCGGATGAGCTGGTCGGTTTTGGTGTCCACTGCACTGGTGGAATCGTCCAAAATCAAGACTTTCGGGTTTTTCAGCAGTGCGCGGGCGATGCACAGGCGTTGCCGCTGACCGCCGGACACGTTGGTGCCGCCCTGCTCGATCATGGTGTCGTACTTGTCGGGGAATTCTTGGACGAATCCGTCGGCTTGCGCGATTTTCGCGGCATGGCGAACCTGCTCGTCGGTGGCGTCCGGGTTGCCCCACCGCAGGTTTTCGGCAATGGTGCCGCTGAAGAGCACGTTCTTTTGCAATACCATGGCGACCTGGTCGCGCAGGGATTGCAGATCATAGTCGCGCACGTCATGGCCGCCGACCTTCAGTGAGCCTTCGGTCACGTCGTACAGGCGCGGGATGAGCTGTACGAGGCTGGATTTGGACGATCCGGTGCCGCCGATGATGCCGACCACCGATCCAGAGGGGATGTCAAGGTTGATGTCGTCAAGCACCGGTTTCTCCGAGTTGCGCGAATACCGGAAGGTTGCGTGGTCGAAGGTGATGGAACCGTCCGGCACCTGTTCGATGGGGTGGTCTGGGTTGGTGACGGTGCTGCGTTCCTGCAACACCTGACAGATGCGTTCTGCGGATGCCTGCGAGATGATGAACATGACGAACACCATCGAAATCATCATGAGCGCCATGAGCAGCTGCAAGGCGTAGGTGACCAGTGCCGTCAGGTCGCCGGTGGTCAAGCCGTGCGCCGCGTTGTTGCCGGACGCGACGATCTGCTGCGCCCCCATCCATGAGACGGCGAGCAGCGCGATGTAAATGCACGCGTCCATCAGCGGGGCGTTGAAGCTCAATACGCGTTCCGCTTTGACGAAATCACGGTAAATCGCCAGTGAGATGCGGTTGAACTTGCCGATTTCATGGGTTTCGCGATTATACGATTTGACGACGCGGATGCCTTGAAGATTCTCATCCACGTCATTGTTGAGCTTGTCATACGTATGGAAGACCCGCTCGAACACAGGGTGCACCAACAGGACAATCGCGAACAGCGCGATGCCGAGAATCGGGATGATGGCGAGATACACCAAGGAAATCGACCGGCTGATACGGAACGAGAAAACCCATGCGGCGATCATCATGATGGGCGCGCGCACGCCGATGCGGACGATCATCTGGAATGAATTCTGCAGGTTGGTCACGTCGGTTGTGCTGCGGGTGATAATCGAACCGGTGGAGAAACGGTCGATATTCGTGAAGCTGAAGCCCTGCACTTTGGCGAACACGTCGTGGCGGAGGTTCTTCGCGAAACCTGCGGACGCGACGGCGGCGAACCGGCCGGCGAGCGTGCCGGCGGCGAACGAGACGAGCGCGCACAGGAACAGAATCAGGCCGAATTTCCATACCATAGGCATGGAACCGCCGGTGATGCCCTGGTCGATGAGGTTCGCCATGACGGTGGGGATGATGATTTCCATGATCGCTTCGACGGCGACCGTAAGCGGGGTGAGGATGCTTTCCTTCTTGTATTCGCGCAGGCTGTGTAGCAGGGTGCGGATGACGTGCGTTGGTTTTGCCGGCGCGTCGGCGGCGTCGCGTGTAGTCGCGAGCTGTTGTGCGGTCACTGGTTGCGCTCCTGTTCTTCTTCGATGGTGGTGTGATTGTTGCGGATGATGCTTGCGGCAAGTTGACCGGCGTTGTGCGAGGGTTCCTGCCCTGTGGCGGACTGCACCGGGGCTCGCGTGGGTTGAGTCTGGGCGGCGGTGTCAAGCGCGGCGTCCATATTGCAGTGCAGCCGGGCGAGATAACCGCGCAGTCGGACGAGCTCATCAGGCGTGAACCCTGCGGTGAGGGAATCCTCCGCACGGCTCCCGTTGACGATGAGATCGGCGACAATCCGGTCGGCTTTTGGGGTGAGCACGATGCGTTTGAGTCTGGCGTCGCGGGCGACCGGTTTGCGGATAATCAGCCCCTTGCGCTCCATGCGGGTCAGCACGCGTGAGGCGGTGGACCGGGTGATGCAAAAGCGGGTTTCAATATCGTGCTGGAATATCTCATCACCGCGATGGCGGTCAAGGAACATGATGATGCTGGCGTTGCCGTCTGTCGCTTCGCGCGCGCTGGCAGGCATCGTCAATCCGAGATACCGGCGGACCGCCCTGGCGAGCCGCTGGATTTCCACTCCCAGGGGGATCTGATCGGATGCCGGGGCGCAGCCGGGCCCGGATCTGCTGTCATCGCGGCAAACGGCAGGCGTGATGCCAGACTGATTGATGTCATATGCCATGTTCTTCCCCTGTGAGGCTGCCCGATACTCTTGACGTGATGCAGGATGCCCGCAGTCACCGTGTTGTTGTGACTCGGATGCTCCGCATCTTGATGGTAATGGGTGCCCCATACAACAGTTGCATATACAACATTTGGCGTGTCGAACCGGTTTGCCGCCGCCCTCCGGGCACCAGAGCGAACGGCCCTGCCCTTTCCGGGATCACACGCACATCCCGACACGCACGTCCCGGCCGACATGCAAGCACATCCCGACACGCACATCAGCGGGGTGTCGTATCCGGCAGCGACGCTAAACTACCAGTTGGTAACTAGACCCGCCTCGATGAAGAAAGCGAACCGCATGACCGCCAATCTCCCCTATCAAAACCCAGCACTGCCGACACCGCAACGCATCGCCGACCTGCTCGGACGCATGACCCTCGAAGAGAAAGTCGGGCAGATGATGCAACTCGATGCCCGCAACGGCGACCTCGACGATCTCATCGTCGCCAAACATGTCGGCTCGATTCTGCACACCAGCCCTGCGGACCTGCCGCGTGCCGTCGAAACCGTGAACACCAGAACGCGCCTCGGCATCCCGCTGCTCATCGGCGACGATTGCATCCACGGATACTCCTTCTGGCCGGGAGCCACCATCTTCCCCTCGCAACTGGGCATGGCGGCCAGCTGGGACCCCGCCGCAGTGCAGGCAGTCGGCCGTGCGACCGCCGAAGAAGTTTCCGCCACCGGTGTGCACTGGACCTTCTCCCCCGTACTGTGCATCGCCCGAGACACCCGATGGGGCCGCGTGGACGAAACCTTCGGCGAAGACCCGACCCTGATCGGCGACATGGCCTCCGCCATCATCAAAGGCTACCAAGGCGGCGCCAAAGCCGGCGAGCCACTCGCCCACGACGCCATCCTCGCATGCGCCAAGCATTTCGCCGGCTACAGCGAGACCCAAGGCGGCCGTGACGCTTCCGAAGCCGACCTGTCCCACCGCAAACTCGAATCATGGTTCCTGACGCCGTTCGAACGGGTCGCCAAAGAAGGCTGCGGCACCTTCATGCTCGGCTACGAGTCCATCGACGGCATACCGGTCACATTCAACCACTGGCTGCTCTCCGATAAGCTGCGCGGTGACTGGAACTACCAAGGCACGCTGATCACCGACTGGGACAATGTCGGCCGCGCGGTGTGGGAGCAGAAAGTCAAAGCCGATTATGTGCATGCCGCCGCAGACGCGGTCAAAGCCGGCAACGATCTGATCATGACCACGCCGCAGTTCTACGACGGCGCCATCGAAGCCGTGCACACCGGCTTGCTGGACGAGTCACTGATCGACGCCGCAGTGAGCCGCATCCTCGCACTTAAGTTCCGTCTCGGTCTGTTCGAAGACCCCCGATTGCCCGATGAGCGGCGCATCAAAGAAGTCGTCGGCTGCGACGCCCATCAGCATCTCAATCTGCGCATCGCCCGTGAATCCACAGTCCTGTTGAACAACAACGGGGCGCTGCCGTTCGCCGCCGCCGGCAAACGCATCGCCGTCATCGGTCCGCTTGCCGACGACGCCCAAAACCAGCTGGGCGACTGGGCGGGCAACTCCGGCCAAGTCACCTGGATGCCCGACGGCCAGCCGCGCGGCATGATCACCACAATCCTCGACGGATTCAAACAACTCGCCCCTCAAGGCTGCGACATCACCTATTCCCGCGGCGCAAACATCATCGACCTGGTGGATGCCCCGGAAGGCACATACTTCCCGGACGGCCAGCCGCGCCCGAAACTCGCCGTCAGCGCCCCCGTCGACCAGCAACTGCTCGACGAAGCCGTGGACAACGCCCGCCAGAGCGACCTCATCGTCGCCGTCGTCGGCGATGTCGTGCAACTGGTCGGAGAGACCCGCTCCACTGCAACCCTGGAACTGCTCGGCGGCCAGAACGCCATGCTCGAAGCGCTCAGCGATGTGGCACGCGAAACCGGCACACCGCTGGTCGTCGTGCTGATGAGCTCCAAACCGCAAGTCATGCCCGCATGCGTCATCGGCGGCAACGGCGTCATCGTGGACAAATCCACAGCAGACGGCGTCAGCGCGTTCCTATGGGCGCCAAGCCCGGGAATGAAAGGCGGGCAGGCAATCGCCGAAATCATCCTCGGCATCACCGATCCCAGCGGCCGGCTTCCCATCACCTTCCCGCGCCACGCCGGGCAGCTGCCGGTGTATTACAACCAGATTCGCGGCCAGCACGGCAACCGCTACGCCGATCTCACACAAGATCCGGCATTCGCGTTCGGCGAAGGGCTGAGCTACACCACCTTCGACTACGGCGAAGTGGCTATCACCAACACCCCGGATTGCGGGACATTCACTGTGGATGGCACGGTACACGCCGAAATCACGCTGACCAATACCGGCGACCATGCAGGCACCGAAGTCGTCCAGCTGTATATCGGCGACATCGTCACCTCATACAGTTGGGCCGACCGCGAGCTCAAGGCGTTCCAACGCGTGCACATCGAACCGGGCGAAACCACGACTGTGGCCTTCGATATTCCGGTGGCCGACTGCACCATCGTCGATCAAGAAGCCCGCAGATTTGTGGAACCCGGCGAGTTTGAGGTGCTGATCGGCCATTCCAGCCGTCGTACGGATCTCAAACGCGCCACGTTCACCGTCGCATAGGTAAGGATCCGTCCAGGCGGCAACGCCATATAGCGACAACAAACGCGCGTTTGCGCACCAACCATATACGGAGTACGGTGCCGCCGAACCCACGACGGTTCAGCGGTACCCCTCCCACAGCGGCAACGGAAACAGCACATCCTCCATCGCCGCCCATTCCTCACACAAATCAATCGCCGGTTCGCGCAACCAACGCAACTGCACGCCGTCCATGATCTCCATCGCACGGCGGACCAGCGGGCGCATATCCTCCCACTGCCCCACCCACTGCGGAATATCCCATGTGAATCCGCTGTAATACTGCCATATCGCCTCCGGCCGACGGGCGAACTCCTCATGCAGCGGATGCCGTGGATTGAACGATTCGACCTGAAGCACGGAAAACAATTGGACTAGCATACGCCGCTGCGCATTGCACTGCACCAGGAATCGCAGATACGCGGGGAACAGCATCGCGCCCGGTCCGCTGCCCGGCAGTCCGGAGGCGCGGAACTCCTCGGGACTGCCGACCGCATTGTAGTATTCGTGATACACCATCGCCAGCATATTGTCCTTGCTGCCGACATACCGCAGCACGCCCTGCTTGGAAATGCCGACCCGGTCAGCGACATCCTGTACGGACATGCCGTTGAACCCACGTTCACTGATGAGCTCGACCGCAGCGTTCAGCACCTCGCATCGGCGCTCCTGCGGCGGTTTGCGGATCCGTTTGCTTCGCTGAGTATCCATACGCCCGAGTGTATCGGCGCGAACGGAAAACCCAAGCGCCGTTTCAGGCCTGGAACACGTCAGGGTGGACGGGGTCCCCCGGCACGTCGGCAAGCAGCCCCTCCAATCCGAGGAACTCCTGCCAGAAGTCAAGCGGCTGCCCATACGGCGTCGCCTCACTGCCATGCGCCTGCACGTTCGCCTTCGCTTCCAGCACGTCAAGATCGCTCAAACCATCGAAATACGATGTCAGCCGGTCGAGGTTCTCATCGTCGTAGAACAGGGAACCGATGATCTCCGTCAACCGTTGGGCACGTTCGACCGGCAGTGAATCCCAGTGGCGCAGTTCGATGAAGTTCTTCAGCCGCACATCGTTGAAATGCGTGGACAGCACATGGTTCACCTCGTACGCGTTGAGCTCGCGGTCGGGGTAGATTTCGCCCGCGTTGTCGCGGAACGCGGCGCGGTGTTTCTGCTCTTCGGGCAGCCCCTCAGCCTCCGGGGTATGGGTCAGGTCGGCGAACATCATCGGGGTGCTTAACACGTCCACCGCATAATCCTCCCAGCCGAACCGGTCATCATACAACCCGGGGATCAGGTTCGTGCGCTGGCAGTCGAGGAAATCCCACATGCGCTGGCGCATCAGTGGGAACGGGTTCTCGGTGCCCTCGAAATACGGGGTGTTGCGGAAGAACCACGCGAGAATCGGGCCGATCGCCGTTCCCACGCGCAGTTTGCGGATGGCGTCCTGCTCATTTTGATAGTCGATGCTCACCTGTGTGGATGCTGAACCGCGCATCATGCACAGGCCATACTGTCCGACACGCCCCAGATAATCGGTCATCGCCTCGTATCGGCTCTTCGGGTTGACCGGAATGTCGGCGTAGCTGGTGTTCGGCTGGTAACCGTAGTTGATCAGGCGGAAGTCCAGCGCGTCGAGAATCGGATTGATTTCCTTGCGGAAGCGACCGTACTCGACAGCCAGTTCCTGCGGGCTGTGCAGCACACCGATCGAGCATTCGACTTGGGCCCCCGGCTCCAGGGAGATGGAGATTCCCTTGCGGGTGAGGCCTACCAGATGGCCGTTCTCCCAATACTCCTTGTCGGCATCGTAATAGGGGCGCAAACGATTGAGCAGGACCTCAATCCCGTTCGGCTCGTAATAGTTGACCGCCTGGTCGGTACCATTGCGAACGGGCAGATGCTCGATTTCAACCCCGTAACCGTCGTTGCGTTCCGGCTTGGCGCCGCTTTCGAAGAAACGGACCAGGCTGTCGACATGCTTGGGGTTGACGGTGGCATTCATATGCGCGTAGCTGATGCGTGGTGTGCTCATGCTGCCATCGTAAACGAAATGGGCCCGCCACGCGCGGATTGCCGCGCCCTCAGCTCTACGAAAAACTGATAGCGCCTTGCAGTTCGTCTGGTCTGATGCCACTTGATTCGATTCCGCTTGTGGCAAGTCACGCGTTCATTTCGTTCAGTCGTTGCCGACGCGGAACGTGCGGACAGCGAACCGTGCGGACGACGGCGACCACAGACAATCCGCAACGTAGCACAGCGGGCGGCAACCGCGTATTGCGACGGGACAGTGTGGACGCCCCACAGCGCGGAACGCGTATCCTAGCGCCGGCATCTGGGCACGACGCCAGAATCGCGTTCAGTCTGCCGTAGACAGCGGCGCCGATGCGTCTGGCGACGGCGCGGACGTTCCGCTCTCGCCGGCACGTCCGCTTGCCCGGCCGTGCATCGGCTCATCGAGATGCGCCTTGTGATTCTTCTTGGCGGCGGCGATCATCAGCTTCAAACGGTTGAGCTGGTTCGCCTCCGAGGCGCCCGGATCGTAATCGATCGACACGATGTTGGCCTGCGGATACAGGCGACGGATCTTGCCGAACATGCCTCGCCCGGTCACATGGTTCGGCAGGCACGCGAAGGGCTGCGCGCACACGATATTCGGGCATCCGGACTCGATCAGCTCGATGATCTCGGCGGTCAGCAGCCAGCCTTCGCCGGCCTGCACGCCGACGGACGTGACCTCATCAGCAGTTTTCACCAGCTGCTCCATGCGTTCGTCCTGGCTGAACTTGCCGTGCGCGGTGGCGATGGCGCGACGTACCGGGTTGAGCCCGCGGTTGAGCGCCCAGCGCATAACCGCGTCTATGGTCTGGCTGCCGCCGGTACCCAGATGATCCTCATTCCACTTGTCGGTGTAGGGGTGCTGGGTCATGAATTCGACAATGCCCGGCACCACGGCTTCGCAGCCTTGCGCCTCAATCTGGTCGACGACATGGTTGTTGGCGTCCGGATGATACTTGACAAGAATCTCGCCGACCACACCGACACGCGGCTTGCGCGGGATATCCTTGAGCGGCAGCTCGTCGAAGGTGCGCACGATCTTCTTCAACAGCTGCGGGTACAGCCAGTACCCCTTGCCGTACACACGCTTGGCGGTCTTTGAATACCCATGATGCTCGATGGTTTCGCGCAGAATCGTGTCCCACTGCTCATACAGGGCGTTCGCGCTGCCCGGCTGAGCCTCATACGGGCGGACGCGGTACAGGCATTTCATCAGCAGATCACCGTAGACGAGCGCCTTGCCGGCACGCTCCAGCATCGCCGGCGTGGCTTTGAATCCAGGATTGCTTTCCAACCCTTGGAAACTCAGCGCGATGACCGGAATCTGCGGGTATCCGGCGTCAATCAACGCCTTGCGGATCAGACCGTAATAGTTCGTGGCACGGCACATGCCGCCGGTCTGGGAAATGGCGAGCGCCACATGGTCCGGATCGTATTTGCCTTGGATGATGGCGTCCACCAGCTGCCCGACAACCATGATCGCCGGATAGCAGGCGTCATTGTTGACGTATTTGAGGCCGGTTTCGACGTCCTCGTTGCTGGCGTGTTTGAGCACGTCGAACTTGTATCCTCCGGAGCGGATGACGGATTCGACCAGTGAGAAGTGCACCGGGCTCATCTGCGGGCAGACGATAGTGTAGTCGCGCATGGATTTCTCGAAGCGGACCTTGTGCGCATACCGGCTCATGGTGGCCTCGTTGCGGGCGGACCCGCCGCGTTTGCCGGTCTTCGTGCCGTCCTGCTGCGACGCTTGGGCAGCGGTGCGGCGCGAAGCCTGCCTGACCGCCTCGGTGAGCTTCGGATTCTCGGCCATCACGGCGTCGAGCATCGCCTGACGTCCGGGGGTCGGAGCAGTGCCGCCGGTGTGTCGGAAACCGCAGTCGGATGCGGTTTGCGCGGGCTGCGGCTCCTGCAATTGATGAGGTTGCGGCGACTTGCGGCCGTCACGCAGTTCGGCGTTGCGTTCACGTTCCTCGACGGCGGCTTTCAGCGAGCGTAGGCGGATTTTGGCCGCACCCAGGTTGCTGACTTCGTCGATTTTGAGCACGGTGTACACGTCGGCCTTGTCGGCGAGGATTTCGCTGACCTGATCAGTGGTGATGGCGTCGAGGCCGCATCCGAAGGAGTTGAGTTGCACGAGTTCAAGCCCCGGGTAGGAGGATACGAATCGTGCCGCCGAGTACAGGCGGGCATGGTAGGCCCACTGGTTTTGCACACGCAACGGCATGCGGGTGACTTTGCGGTCGCCCACTTCGCGGAATCCTGCGGCGTCCTTCGCGTGCGGGTCTTGTTCGCCGGCGCTCAGGTATTCGCTCAGATGCAGGTCTTCACCCGGCTGTAGTTCACAGATGGAATCCTCGGACAGGACGACCATGCCAAGCGAGCAGATGGTCTCGGGAATGCCGTGGTTGACTTCCGGGTCGATGTGGTAGGGACGCCCGGCGAGCACGATGCCGTGGCAGTTGTGCTCTTTCATGTAGGCGAGCGCACGCAGGCCCTCCTGCTGGACATCATGCTTGAACAGCTTGTCTTCTGCGTACGCCGCCTTGACCGCTTGCTGCGCCTCGTCCATGGTCACGTTCGCCCAGGCGAATTCTTCGACGATGCGCTTGGCCATGAGCTCATGATTGGCCAAGTTGAAGTAGGGGCGCATGTAGCGGATGCCGGGTTCGCGCAGTTCGGGCATATTCGCGCCGATGACGACCGGATAGTTCGCCACGACCGGGCAGTTGTAGTGGTTGTCGGTGTTGGGTACGAGGTTCTCTTCGTAGCTCACGCACGGGTAGAAGATCGTCTTGACGCCCTTGTTGAGCAGCCATTTGATATGACCGTGCACGAGTTTGGCCGGGTAGCAGATGTTCTCGGATGCGATGGATTCGATGCCGGTTTCGAACAGCTCATGGTTGGAACGCCCGGAGATGATGACCTTGAAGCCGAGATTGGTCAGCAGGGTGAACCAGAACGGGTAGTTCTCGTACATGTTGAGGACGCGCGGGATGCCGATCTCGCCGCGGGTCGCCTTCTTGTCGGTCAGACGCCGGTAGGCGAAGCAACGCTTGTACTTGTAGTCGTACAGGTTGGGGCGGTCGGAACGCTGTTTTTTCGCGTCGCCGCCGCGTTCGCACCGGTTGCCGGTCACGTAGCGTGAACCGTCCTGGAAGGTGGTGATGGTGAGCTTGCAGTGGTTCTGGCACAGCTTGCACACGTCACGGGACGTGGTCATCGACAGATTGTCGAGGGCGTCGCCGGTGAGGATGCTGGAGCGGGTGTGCGCGGCGGAAGGATCGTCATCGGCCGCGTCGACATAGTGCATTCGGGCTGTCAGGGCGGCACCGTACGCGCCCATCAGACCGGCGATGTTGGGTCGGGTGACTTCGCGCTTGGTCAGCAGTTCGAAGGCGCGTAACACGGCGTCGTTGAGGAAGGTGCCGCCCTGGACGACAACCGTGTCACCGAGCGCGTCGGCGTCACGCAGTTTGATGACCTTGTACAACGCGTTGCGTACGACCGAATAGCACAGGCCGGCGGCGATGTCCTCGATGGAGGCGCCTTCTTTCTGCGCCTGCTTGACGGAGGAGTTCATGAACACCGTGCAGCGCGAGCCCAAATCCACCGGATGCGTGGAGTTCAGGGCTTTTTGCGTGAATTCTTCGATGCTCAGTCCCATGGACTGGGCGAAGGTCTGCAGGAAGGAGCCGCAGCCTGAAGAGCACGCCTCATTGACGGCGATCGAGTCGATGACCCCGTCATTGATGGCGAGGTATTTCATGTCCTGGCCGCCGATATCGATGACTGCGGTGACGCCGGGGCTGACCATTTCGGCGCCACGATAGTGCGCCATCGTTTCGACGACGCCTTCGTCCAGGTGCAAACCGGTGGAGATCAGGCCTTCGCCGTATCCGGTCGCGCAGGAGCGCGCGATCCACGCATCCGCAGGCAGTTGCGCCTGAATGCGTTTGACGATATTGACCGCCGCGGTCAACGGGCTGCCTTCGTTGGTGGCGTAGGACGACCATACGATTTCACGGTCGTCGTTGACCAGAGTCGCCTTGATGGTGGTCGAACCGGCGTCAATACCGAGGAAGTGCGGTCCCGTGGCGCCTTCCAAGGTCCCTACATGCACGTGTTCACGATGGTGGCGGGCGTTGAACGCCTCGCGATCCGCCTCGGTGGGGAACAGCGGCGGCATGGTCTTCGTATTGCTCGGCAGGTTCTTCAGCCGTTCGAGGTCGTCGAGGATCTGCGCGCAGGAGCGCGGTTCGGCGATGGTGGCGGTGCCGGTATCGTCGTCGTCATTGTCGTCGCCGGCGATGAGCGCGGCGCCGAACGCGACATACAGGTGGGCGTCGGACGGGGTGATGAACTGGTCGACTTTGCCGTCGAGCGCGCGCCGGAAGGCTTCACGCAGCTCGGACATGAAGAACAGCGGCCCGCCGAGGAAAACGACATTGCCGTGGATCGGCCTGCCGGAAGCGAGACCGGCGATGGTCTGTGTGGCGACGGCGGTGAAAATCGAGGCGGCCAAATCGGGTTTCGCCGCGCCGTCGTTGATCAGCGGCTGCAAATCGGATTTCGCGAACACGCCACAGCGTGAAGCGATCGGATACAAGGTCTGGTAGTGCTTGGCCATCTCGTTGAGACCGGCCGCGTCCGTGTCCAGCAGGGTCGCCATCTGGTCGATGAACGCGCCGGTGCCGCCTGCGCACGAGCCGTTCATCCGCTGTTCCGGAGTCGGCTTGAGGTAGGTGATTTTCGCGTCCTCGCCGCCGAGCTCGATGATGACATCCGCCTGCGGGATCTCCTGGTCGATCGCGCGGGTTTCGGCGATGACCTCCTGGATGAAGGGCACGTGCAGGTTGTCGGCGAGGGTCAAGCCGCCGGAACCGGTGATTGCCAGGCGAATCGGCTCGCCGCCGCGGCCGAGCCGTTCGAGCTGCTGGTGGATGTCTTCAAGCAGTCCGGCGACTGTGGCCCGCACGTTGGCATGATGGCGACGGTAATCGGAGAACAGCACGCTGTCGAGCGTGTCATTCTGATCCAATACGACCGCTTTGACTGTGGTCGATCCGATGTCAAGACCGACACGCAACGGCTTCTTTCCGTGTTCGTCGGTCATGACATGCTCTCCCTGTTGCGTCATCTGCACCTCATATCCATTGTCGGCAGAAACCGGGCGGCGTGGCGGAGTATTGCAAACCTTCGCACGTGTCCTGCCGAATTTCCTCTAGTGAATGCTAACGCATACGCACGTCAGCACAACTCGCCCGAAGCGAAACGGTACAGATATACGAAACCTGCACGGTTTGCCGCGTCCCAACGGCCACCGGCAGTGTACAACCCGTCGGATAATGGCGTGCGGCGGATGCGGCGAGCGGTGTTACTGCCCTGAGGACAGGCTGTCGTTGCCTTCGCCGGCGGCGCGATCCTTGCCGTAGATTTCCGGGATGAAACGCTCTTGATCGTGCAGTTTGCTCCAGATGACGGGCTTGCCGGCGGCGAAGGATTTCGGTACGTCGATGATGCGCTGGTTGCTTGACCCGCGGAATTGCAGGAGGGTATCGTGCAGATCCTTGATATACCGGCCGTCGACGAGGATGTCGATTTCGTGCAGCAGGTCGAGCTTGTCCTGGGTTTCGCCGGGGCGCATGAGTTCTTCCCATGTGTAGCCGGTCCAGCACCAGATGTCTTTGGTGTGGCCGAAGCGTTCGCGGATTTTTCGCGCGAGCGGCAGGAGCACGCCCGTGTTGAGCAGGGGCTCGCCGCCGAGGAAGGTGATGCCTTGCACGTAGGATTGGGACAGGTCGTCCATGATTTGCGCTTCGAGCGCGTCGTTGTATTCGTGTCCGGCTTGGAAATCCCAGATGGATTTGTTGTAGCATTCCACGCAGTGGAACGGGCATCCGGACACGTATAGGGAGCAGCGGATGCCTTCGCCGTCGGTCATGAGGAACCGTTTGTAGTCGGCGATCATGTTGTGGCTCATCCGGTTCGTCCATTGCCCGGCTTTCGGATTGTTCGACCGGTTGGTCGGAATGAACGGGCCGCGGCCGGTCTCCCCCGCCGCGAAATCATGCAATGTCGTTGCTGCCATCAGTGCTTCCTGTTCCTTGCCTTGCCGCTTCTTTCACACGTCCGCCCATCCAAGCTGACGCGAACAAAGCCACGACGCACGGCAATGACGGCCGCGTGCAGCGTGCATCGCGGCCGTCATCATTGGTTGTCGCCGTCAGGCCGTCCGCCTGACGGTGTGTTTCCCGGTGTGCTTCGGGCTTACTTGGTTTCTTCGAACCATTCGTGTTCGGAACCGTCCTTGAGTGTCACATGACCGGTCTCACCGCTCATATGCTTGACACGGTGGGCGATTTCCTCGTGACGACCATGCACCATCGGGCGCTGGACCGGGTTGCCGAGGTATCCGCAGGTACGCTTGGTCACGTTGCACTTATCGGGGTCGGAGTTGCCGCATTCGGGGCACTTGAAGCCCTCTTCGGTCGGCTCGAAGTCGCCTTGGAAGCCGCACACGAAGCAGTGGTCGATCGGTGTGTTGGTGCCCAGGTAGCCGATGCCGATCTTGTAGGCGTAATCCCACACGGCCTCGAGCGCCTTGGGGTTGTCCTGCAGGCACGGGAACTCGCAGTAGTTGATGAAGCCGCCGGACGCGTAGTAGGGGAAGTCCTTCTCGTAGTCGAGCTTCTCCATCGGCGTCGGGGACAGCCACACCGGGTAGTGGAAGGAATTGGTGTAGAAGTCGTGGTCGGTCACGCCGTCAACGCGGCCGAACTTCTCGCGGTCCATACGGTTGAAGCGGTCCGTGAGGCTTTCCGCCGGCGTGGAGTACACCGAGTAATGGTAGCCTTCGGCCTTGCACCACTGCTTGCACAGCTGGTTCATGCGCTTGACGATGGACAGCGCGAACTCCTTGCCTTCCGGATCCCAGCTGTGGTCACGCATCCAATCCTTGCCGTAGAACACGGCCGTCGCCTCATACAGGCCGATGTAGCCCAAGGAGACAGTGGCACGCTCGTTACGGAACAGCTGGTCGACGTTATCGTTGGCGCCGAGGCGGCCGAAAGCGCCGTAGCGGAACAGGGTCGGCGCGTTGACCGGGGTGGCTTGCTTGCAGCGCATGATGCGGAACTGCAGCGCCTGGTGTGCGACTTCCATACGCTCGTCGAACAGCTTCCAGAAGCGGTCCTTGTCGCCGTGGGATTCCAAGGCGATGCGCGGCACGTTGACGGTGACGACACCGAGGTTCATGCGCCCGTCTTCGACATCCTTGCCGGTCTTGGGGTCGATCCAGCCCTGCAGGAAGGAACGGCAGCCCATCGGGGCCTTGAAGGAGCCGGTGATTTTGACGATGTTGTCGTAGAAGACGACATCCGGGTACATGCGCTTGGTGGAGCATTCGAGCGCCAGCTGCTTCATGTCGTAGTTCGGGTCGCCCGGGTCGGCGTTGATGCCGTGCTTGATGGTGAACACAAGCTTCGGGAAGATCGCGGTGTGACGATCCTTGCCCAGACCACGGATGCGGTTGAGCAGGATGGAACGCTGGATTTCGCGGGCGAACCATGAGGTGCCCAAGCCGAAACCGACGGTGACGAACGGGGTCTGGCCGTTGGATACGCGGTTGGAGTTGATCTGGTATTCCATGGTCTGCATGGCGTCGTAAATCGCCTTGCGGGTCATGAGCTTCGCGTAGATTTCGCGGATCTGCTGGATCGGGGCGGCGTCCGTGTCGAACGGGACGTCGTCGGGCAGCGGGGCGCGGTTCTCGAAGTGCAGGCCTGCGGGCTCCTGCTCCTTGAGGCCATGCACGACGGTCTGCGCGGCTTCGATGGGCATGTCGTCGGGGAACATGGCGTGAGCCATCTTCAGATGCTTCTCATAGTCGAGTTTCGCGTACGGCTCAAGCATCTCGTCGGCACGGTTGACGGTCTGGCCGCCGTACTGGGCGCCAGCGATGTCCTTGATGATCTGGGTGATCTGCGTGGCGGCGGTGCCGATGGACTTCGGGGAGTCCATCATCGCGTTGCCGAGTTCGAAACCGTGGGCGAGCATGTCGCCGAAATCCGGCAGCGAGCAGTTGGTCATCGCGGTGAACGGCGAATAGTCGGCGTCATGGAAGTGGATGTCGCCCTTCATGTGGGCGTTGGATACCGCGTCAGGCAGCATGGAGAATGCGGACGCCTTGGACACGGCGCCG
Organism: Bifidobacterium boum; assembly: GCF_000741535.1. Lineage (GTDB taxonomy): Bacteria > Actinomycetota > Actinomycetes > Actinomycetales > Bifidobacteriaceae > Bifidobacterium > Bifidobacterium boum. The sequence goes on from NZ_JGYQ01000007.1 coordinate 535,806, forward strand.
GCGAGCAGGTCACGCTGCGTGGCGTAGACATTGGAATCCTTGTTCGCGTTCTCACGCACGAGGGATTCATCACGGTTGACCAGACGGCTGACCGCCTCGTTGATATCGGTGGCCTTGGCGCGTTCGATATCCTTGTTCAGACGGTAGTTCGTGTAGTTGCGGGCCACCTCATACAGGTGGTCTTCAATCAGGCCATGCTCGACCAGGTTCTGGATGTCTTCGATCTTGGCGGGACCATTGTAGCGTTCCTTGATTTCGCCTTCGACCTGGTTGGCGAGATCGCGGATGAGCTGCTCTTCCTCCGGACCGATTTCCTTATCAAGGTCCTTGAAAGCGGACTTGACGGCGCTGATGATGTTGATCGGATCGAATTCGACGATCCGGCCGTCACGCTTCTCGACGAGCACCTTGCTCATGGCTTCTTTCCCTTCTGCGACGGTGTTCTCTGTGTCGCTTTCCGGGGCGGCGGTCAGCGGCGCATCAAGAACCTGCATGTCCATTGGGTTCCGTCCTTTCCATGGGTCGGGCTCCTCCCGACCTTCGTTCGTTCTCATGTGCAAGCATCGACTGTACCACGATATCTAGTGCCAAAAATGCGACACTGTCCTAGATGTAGTAGCAAACCGCATGGTTCCGCCAAAACGAGGCAAATGTGACGAAGATAACGTTGCCGTCTCCGCGTGTCGTTCACGACACGCCATCGCAGACGGAGAAAACGTGCTATACGCGGGCGCGGGTGAACAGTATTGTCCGTTCGATGCGCGAAAGTTGAGGCTATCAGCAACCGGCGAGGACTGCGCCAGTCCACGGGGAACGCCGGACCGGACAGGCCGCACGCGCGGCGGGCAACACGAATGCCACAACGTGGCTGGAGGGAAGCGTATGCAAAGGTACGGATACAACGCGCCGGGCTCCGGCTACACCCAAGGGTATGCGGCAGGCAACGCCATCGAAAGCCGAGACACCGTCGCGCCGAAACCGCTCGACCAACTGCCGCGCCTAGCCCGCGACACCACCGCGGAAAACCCGTGGCCGGTCAGCGTGGTCAGCCAGAAATACCATGATGCGGTCGAACGTTGGCCGGCGTCCTGGGTCGAAGGCCAGATCGTCGAAATCAACATGCGCCGCAGCACATCCGGGTACATCACGCTGCGCGACAACACCCAAGACATCTCCATATCGGTTATGGGGTTCAGCCGATTCGTCGCCATGGCCAGGGATTTCAGGCAGGGTGAGCGTGTCGTCGTCCACGGCAAGCCCGAAGTGTGGGTGAAGGCGACACGCCTGAGTTTCGTCGCCGACGACATCCGCCGCGTAGGTGCCGGCGACCTCAAAGCGCAGATCGACGAATTGCGCAAGAAGCTCAAAGGCGAAGGTCTGTTCGATGCCGAAAACAAGATTCCGTTGCCGGAGTTTCCCAAGTGCATCGGCCTGATCTGCGCCCCGCAGGCACGAGCCGAAGGCGACGTCATCACCAACGTGAACCTGCGCTGGCCGGCCGTGGACTTCGTGGTCGAACATGTGCACGTCCAAGGCGCACAATGCCCGCCCGAAGTCGTTCAGGCCATCAGAAAGCTCGACGACGACCCTCGCGTGGACGTCATCATCGTCGCCCGCGGTGGCGGCAGTTTCGAAGACCTGATTGGGTTCTCCGACGAAAACGTGGTGCGCGCCACCGCCGCATGCCGCAAGCCCATCGTCTCAGCCATCGGCCATGAAGACGATTGGACGCTCATCGACCTGGCCGCCGACTTGCGTGCCTCCACACCGACGGATGCTGCGAAGAAAGTCGTGCCTGACATCCGTGAACAATGGCAGCTCATCGCCAACGCGCGCGAGCGCATGAACCTGCGTATGGACGCGATGGTCGGCAACGAGCAGCGGCTTATCGAAGGCTATGCGAACCGGCCAAGTCTGACCAATCCGAGCACCATGCTCGAACCGCATCAACGATTCGTCGACGATGCCGTGCAACGCATGCGGTATGGGCTGACCCGCATTGTCGACGAAGCGAGCATGAGCGTGGAGAAACTCCATGCCAGCCTCACCGCCATGAGCCCCCAGGCGACGCTCAACCGCGGGTATGCCGTCGTGCAGACCGCCGACGGGCATGTGCTTGACACCGCTGACGGCGTGGCCACGGGAACACGACTGACCATCACCCTCCACCATGGCAGCCTGCTCGCCGAAACCCTCAGGCAGGACGACACCAACGGCACCACCACGCCCACCGGTGATGCCGCCTGACACGTCACCGTTCCACACGACACACCAACCGACCGGCACCATCCACGAAAGGAACCACCATGACCGCATCAACGGACACCACGCACAACACCGCCCCGGCTTCCAGCCTGACGCAGGAGGAACGCGAGCGCATCGCATCCATGTCCTATGAGGAGGCTCGCGACCAGCTGATCCAAGCCGTGCAAGCACTCGAAGCAGGCGGCCTGAATCTCGACCAATCCATGCGCCAGTGGGAGCTCGGCGAGGCGCTCGCCAAGCGCGCCCAGACTCTGCTCGACCAGGTGCGCGCCAAGCTTGACGCCGCACAGGCGCAGCAACAGACGTCAGCGGACACCGCGGGCACGCAATCCAACCTCGAGTAGCTGTTTCACATACTCACATATACGTGTTGCGGGCATCCGGACGTATCATCCGGATGCCCGCAACACGTATGACCCCGCCTCACGGCATTTGCAGCGTGGCCAGGAGCGCCGCATGGTCGGAGCCTGCCACGCGTTTGGCCTGCACCTGACCGGCGGCCATCCCCCGGTCGAGTACGATATGGTCGATTCCGGCGAACGCGGGTACGCCGCGCCGGTTCATCGGCCACGTCATGGTGAGGCCATGGCCGGCCTGGCGGGCGGCATCGGCGAACCGGTTGCCCAGGATGTTGCGGAATGCCGTGTGATCATAGGTGGCGTTGAAATCCCCCATCATCACATACTTCACCTCACTGTGCTGCTGCACCGCAGACAGTTCACGCAGCGCACGGTTCCACTGGCTCCAATACCCCGGTTGGGGGGATGTGGTGTGTACGGATATGAACCTCACTTGAGTCCCGCCCATATCAACGGTTCCGGCGGGCATGAACGAAGCGCTGGAATGGACTTCGTCATCCACCGGATCGTCAAGCGCGACAGCCGACCACAAGCCGTTGCCGTACACGCCGTCAGATGATGACACCTGCGAGTACGGCAGGTAGTCGCCGATACCGTCGGCTTCCAGCTGTTTGACGAACGCGTCCGTGGTCTCCTGCAGTGCGAGGATTTCGACCCGCTCATCGCGCACCATGTCGACGATGGCTTTCGCATCCGCCTGCCCTTTGAACACGTTGAGCGTCATCACACGCGCGTACCGGTCACCGGTGATGGCGTGCGCCTGTCCGACAGCACTCACCGCCTCATCCGCCAGCGAGGCTTGCGGCCGGAAGAACGGTGCCATCCACCATGCTTGCGCCGCCACGCATATCAGCGCGATGAACGCCACCAGCCACCGGTTCGATATCAATGCGAATATCAGCGAAAGCACCGCGAGCAGCGCGAACCATGGTGTCAACGACACCACGACAGGCACGTACGGCAATGCTTGCAAGTCCGCGGGAAGCGTTCGAGCCACGGTGCCCAGCACCGCAAGCATCATGAGCAGTGCGGCAAGCACGCCGAGCAACAGCCGCCAACGCTTGGATCCGGCGGCAGACGCCGACGAATTGGGAGTTCCAGCCATTCCATCTCCGTTTTCCATGTCAGGTATCGTCACCACTGTAATGCCGCGACGCATGCCGATACCGGAGAATCGTGGAACCATCGCGCAATGCACACCAGTTCGCTATGCTTGAAGCAAGCGACATACGAAGGACCGGCATGACCTCATCAACACCACTACCCCAGCAGTACGAAATGCTCTGCGAGTTCGCTTGGGATCAGCTGAACCATTCGGGTCTTACCAGCCCGACATTTCTATGGGATGCCTCGTTCCATCGCGACGCGGAAGCGGACGACGAGATCCGTATGGATGTGCCCATCGCTTCGCCCGAGGAGGCGCAACAGATCATCGACGGGCCCATCACATGGTATCTGCGCATGATGGACTCGCTCAGCCCCACGCAGAAAGCCAACGGCCCAAGCGGCATTCCCCTGTCCGACATGCCGACCTTCTTCATCGACAGCGGGGCGTTGGCCGGCGTTGAAGCGGTGATCAGCAATGCGCGAAGCACCACCAGATGGCATGATGCCGCGGTCAACTTCTCGTTGGCCCTGTTGAAAACCTCGGCTTTTCTCGGCAGCATCGCCGACCGTGAAGGCGAAGGACTGACGTATCTCAAGCGGGTTATCGACGAGACGCGCACATATTTTGACAGTGTCGCCAATCACGCTGATCCGGTGACCGGCGGTCTGGCGCTCAATGAAATCATCAACGCGGCATGCAAGGATGATTTCCGGTTCAATCCGATTCAAATGGTCACACTGATTTCATGCGCTCTGCCGTTCGCCCAATGGGATGATACGCGGGTGTTCGTCTATGATGCGATGGACCGGGCGCGAGCCACCATGGATTCGATTGAGAAGGACATCCAAGCCAATGACCGCGACGATCCGGCCGGCAATCTCATGATGGATTCGGACGGCAATCTCATCGACGTCTCCGCCGGAAGCATCAGGGAACAGTTCGACACGTCGATGCTGCTGCTGCGCCATGACGTGCTGCGCCTGTGCGGGGATGATGAACAGGCCGACCGGCTGCTGCGGGATAATAGTGATCTCGAACCGTTTGCGGACACCCGTGCGATTCAGCTGATCGCCGGCAAACGATGGCGTGAGCTGTATGATTTCGCCAGCCGGATCCTCGACGACGACCCCTATCAGCAGATTGCGTTGATTCCCCCGAATCTGGTGCCGGACGACTGGCATACCATCCTTGATCTGGCGCAGTACGAGCTCGCACACGGGCAGTGAGCCTGCATCAGCGCACAGTGTGCGGTTCGTGACGGCCAGCCTCATACGCATAACCATGAGGCGCAACACAATCCCCGATCCTCTGCCGACGCTGAGAGCCCCGTCAGTGTCGGCAGAGGGTTGTCGGCATGCTTCTGCCGACGCCAAGCCACCCCCGGTGTCGGTAGACAATCATTGGCTGCTTCTGCCGACGCTGAGACGATGCTGAGTGTCGGCAGAGGATTGTACCGCCTCGCGGCTTCCGTACCCTTGGCTCAGTTGAGTTTGAATCCGAGTTCCTTGGCTGCGGCAATCGGCACCGGGTCATCGCACCAGTAATCCTCGACGTTCTCATCAGTGGCCAAGGAGCGGATCTGTGCACGGTCGATATACAGTTCGCCGCTGAGATGGTCGGTCTCATGCTGGAAAATGCGGGCAGGCCAGCCGTGCAGATGCTCCTCATGCCACGTGCCGTCCATATCCTGCCACCGTGCGGTGATATCCCGCCAACGCTTACGAACCGCCTGATAGCCTTCAAAACTCAGGCAGCCCTCGTAGAAGCTGCGCGTTTCCGTACCGATCGGCTGATACGACGGGTTGATGATTGCGTGGAACGGAAATTCGGAAATCTCACGCGGATCGTCCAGGTCGTCGCTGATATGGTCTTCGACCACCGCCAGGGCGAGCCCCAAACCGATTTGCGGGGCGGCCAAGCCGACGCCGGGCGCTTCAACCATGGTCGTGCGCATCGTTTCAACCAGCTTGGTGAGTGTGCTTTTGCTCAACTGGCCGTTGTATCGGCGCGTCGGCTGGCGCAACACCGGTTCCCCAACCTGCACGATCGGAAGAATACCCTCGCTGCCGCCGGATCGCAGCAGGCTTTCAACAGCACGATTCAACCCCAGATCAATACTTGAACCTCGTGTGAACATGTTACGCCAGCTCCTCCGCGACAACCTTGGCGAGGCGATCGCACACGTCATCGGCCTGCTGTTGGGTGGCGGCCTCGGCCATCACGCGCACCAGCGGCTCGGTGCCGCTCGGACGCAGCAACACGCGTCCGGTTTCGCCCAACAGTTGCGTTTCCTTCTCCACGGCCTTCTGCACGGCGGCGTTCGTAGTGACCGCCTGCTTGTTGGCGCACCTGACGTTGACGAGCTGCTGCGGCAGCTGCGGGAAGTCGGCGGCGAGCTGTTTGAGGCTCTTACCGGACTTGACGACCTCGTTGCACAGGGTCAGCGCGGTCAGGGTGCCGTCGCCGGTTGTAGCGAACTCGCGGTTGATCACATGGCCGGACTGTTCGCCACCCAGCGAATAATCGCCGCGCAGCATCTCCTCGAGCACGTACCGGTCGCCGACGTTGGTCTGGACGGTCTTGATGCCCATATCCTTGAGGGCGAGCTTCAAACCGAGGTTGCTCATCACCGTCACCACGAGCGTGTCGTGGTTGAGTTTGCCTTCACGCTTCTTGGCGCGCGCGAGGATGCCCATGATTTGATCACCGTTGACCATGGTGCCGTCCTCGTCCACGGCGAGGCAACGGTCCGCGTCACCGTCGAAGGCGACACCCATCGCACTGCCGGTGGCCTTGACCATGGCCTGCAGCTGCTCAGGATGGGTGGACCCCGCGTGATCGTTGATATTGTAGCCGTCCGGGGACGCGTTGATCACGATGACTTCGGCGCCGGCGCGACGCAATGCCTCCGGGGCGACGACGGATGTGGCGCCGTTGGCGCAATCAGCGACCAGACGCAGACCGGCGAGCGGCTTCGGCTGGGTTTTCTCCGGTCCGACAACCGGGGCGATGGTGGAGACCAGATGATCAATGTACAGGTTCGTGGCGGTCACCGTGTCGTGGCTGACACGCCCCACGCCGGCTCCGGTCGGGCGGTCCCAATCCTTGCCGAGCACGGCCTCAATCTCGTCTTCCTTGCTGTCAGGCAGTTTGAAACCGCCGCGGGCGAAGAATTTGATGCCGTTGTCAGGCATCGGGTTGTGGGAGGCGGAAATCACCGCGCCCATCTCGACGTTGAGCACGGAGGTGAGGAACGCGATGCCCGGGGTCGGGATGATGCCGACATCGATGACGTCGAAGCCGCCGGCACTCATGCCCGCCGACAACGCCGATGACAGGAAATCACCGGAAACACGGGTGTCACGGCCGACCAGCGCACGGCGACGCCCCTCAGTATGCACGTCCCCGCCCTTGTCTTGCGGCGCATCAGCTTGGCCGAGTACGCGGACAGCGGCGTCTCCCAAATCCAATGCCAGCCGGGCGGTCAAATCTCTGTTCGCCAACCCGCGTACACCATCGGTTCCGAACATTTTCGGCATGGTTGTAGTCCTCGCTTCTTTGACATGAATATGCTGTATCCCATCGTACCTACCCGTGTTCCCAAAACCGCCATTCGACGCGGCAAACGGCACGGCATCCACGCAAACCGCGTCATCCGTGGGACAAGATGATGGCGACGGCAGGCGGATTGGACAATTGCGCCATCCTGTTACCGTCCCGGAACATCACAGAATCAATCACCGTGTCCACCATGTGGAACGGCGGGAAGGAAAGCATCCGGCCCCGCACACCGCTCCTCCACATGCGTGCCGGTAGTTATGGCGTCGAATTCACCCGTTCTGCCATACCGAATGTTACCGGCATGTTCCCCACGCGTAATCAGCGCATGAATGGGAGGAAACGACGTGAAATCTGAAGCTTTTATAACAGCAAGCAGATTTCACAGGCCCTCCACCGGTCCACAAGACCATTCCAGGCGGATGAAATCTGAGCACACCGTCCGCACGCATCAACCGGGAAAACAGGATCGGCCAGGATCCCGCCACAGGGTTCGTCCCTTCCATCAAGCCGCCGGCATACACCGGCACGAGCATCCGAACACCCGAACCCGTCCCCTCGCGTGCAGCAGCATCAAGAAAGAGGATTGCATGAGATTCGCAGACACCGCAATCACGGCGCGGGACGACTGTCACGCCTGTAGCCCGCATTTCGCTGATATCGCAACAACCCCATGCCGCGGGGAGGCAACACGATGAACTTCAACCCGGATCATATCATCATCACCATCGGCTGCGAATACGGTGCCGGCGGCCCGCAGATCGGCAAGATGCTCGCCGACGCGCTCGGCATCGAATACTACGACCGCGACCTGGTCGACAAGGTCGTCAACCAACTGGGCGTCAGCCGCGGCCTTGTCGAGCAGGCCGATCAGAAAACGAACGTCCAGTACGCCTTCGAAACATCCCTCGGCCCGCGCTACGCGAACCTGAGCAACCGTGTCATCTTCACCCAATCCGAGGTCATCAACGACCTCGCCGAAAAATCATCATGCGTCATCATCGGCCGTTCCGCCAACTACCTGCTACGCGACCGCGACGACGTGCTCGACGTGTTCCTATACGCACCAAAGGACGTGCGCATCGAATCCATCATGGAACAAGACCACGTGGACGCCAAGAAAGCCAAGGAGATCGTCGAATACAACGATGAGCTCAACCATTCGCGGCACAAGTACATCACCGGCACCCACCGCGGCGACCGCAGCCAGCGCGACCTGCTGCTCGACACCAGCCTGCTGGGATGGGACAAGACGGCGAAATATCTGCTGATGCTCGTCGAGATGCTGGGCGAGTGACGAGAGGAAGTGAGACAGATGACTGACAAGAAATCATCGGAATTCGATAAGGTTTTCAACGTCTGGGACATCCTCGTCATCGCCTTCGGCGCCATGATCGGTTGGGCGTGGGTCGTCTCCAGCGGCGACTGGATCGACCGCGGCGGCGTCATCGGCGCCATGCTCGGCTTCGTGCTGGGCGGCGTGATGATCTTCTTCATCGGCCTGACTTATGCCGAGCTGACACCAGCCATGCCGGACTGCGGCGGCGAGCACGTCTTCAGCTACCGCGCCATGGGGCCGACCGGATCCTTTGTGTGCACATGGGCCATCATCCTCGGCTATGTCAGCGTCGTGTGCTTCGAAGCGTGCGCCATGCCGACGATCATCACCTATCTGTTCCCAAGCTTCCTGCAAGGGTATCTGTACACGGTCGCAGGATTCGACATCTACGCGTCCTGGCTCGCCGTGGCCATCATCATGGCCGTGTTTATCACCTATATCAACGTCCGCGGCGCGAAAACCGCAGCCATCGTACAGACCGTCCTCACCTGCGTGATCGGCGGGGCGGGTATTCTGCTGATCGCCGGCTCCGTGATCAGCGGCAACCCGTCCAACCTTGAAGGGCAGGCGTTTGTCGGCGGCAACACCGCGAGCGTGTTCGGCAATATTCTGCGTGTCGCGATGATGACCCCGTTCTATTTCATCGGCTTCGACGTGATCCCGCAGGCGGCCGAGGAGATCAACGTGCCGCTCAAGAAAATCGCGAAAATGCTGCTGCTGTCGATTCTTCTCGCCGTCGCGTTCTACGTGCTCATCATCTTCGCCGTCGGATATGTGCTCAGCCCCGAGGCCATCGCGCAATCGGAAAGCTCCGGCAGCGGCCTGGTCACCGCCGACGCCATGGCACGCGCCTTCCGTACTGACATCATGGCCAAAGTGCTGATCGTCGGCGGCTTGTGCGGCGTGGTGACCTCATGGAACTCCTTCATGATCGGCGGCAGCCGCGCCATGTACTCCATGGCCGTCTCCTACATGATCCCGCCGGTATTCGGCAAGCTGCATTCCAAGTACAAGACCCCGTGGGTGGCCATCGGCCTGATCGGTCTGCTCAGCTGCCTGGCGCCGCTGCTCGGGCGCAAAATGCTCGTATGGATCGTGGACGCCGGCAACCTCGCATGCTGCGTCGCCTACTGCATGGTCGCGATCTCCTTCGTGATCCTGCGTAAGAAGGCTCCGGACATGCCACGCCCGTACAAGGTCAAGCATTACAAGTTCGTAGGCTTCATGGCTATCGCCATGTCCGGGTTCATGGTCGTCATGTACTGCATTCCCGGCAGCGCGGCGGCCCTCGTACCCACCGAATGGGCGTTTGTCGGCGGTTGGGTGCTGCTCGGCGTGGTCTTCTACTTCGTGTGCAAGGCACGCTATGGCGAGAAATTCGGCACCTTGGTTGAAGTCGCCAACGACGAACTCGACAAGGATTACGCCCGCGAGCGTTCCGCCGCAGCCTCCATCGCAGCCGGCGAAGCCGCCGAAACCACTGCACCCGCCAAGGTCGCCACAATCGGCCAAGCGGAGGTCACCGCCGCCGTGTCCGCGGTCACGGCTGCCGTTACAACCGCCGACCAGCCTACGGCACGCACATTCAGCTACTACGCGCCGGTGAATCTCACCTTCGGCGCGGGCACGCTGGCACAGACCGGTGAACTCGCCAAGCCGCTCGGCTCCAAGGCGCTGGTCGTAACCGGCCATAGCAGCGCCAAGAAAACCGGCGTGTACGACAAGGTCAACAATTCGCTCACGGCGGCGGGCATCACCACCGGCTTGTTCGACAAGGCATCGGCGAACCCGCTGACGACGACAGTCGAAGAGGGCGCGCGCATCGCGAAGGACGGCGGTTACGACATGATCGTCGGCTTGGGCGGCGGCTCGGTGATGGATTGTGCCAAGGGCATCGCGTTCATGGCGAAGAACGACGGTGATATCAACGATTACATCTATGGGTGCAAGTCCAGTGATGTGGCGCTGCCGCTCGTGCTCATCCCCACCACCTGCGGTTCCGGTTCCGAAGCCAACGGGTTCGCCGTGCTGACGAACCCGGAGAACGGCGACAAGAAGTCGCTGCGCTGCCCGGCGATCATGGCCAAACGCTCGATTGTGGACCCTGAAGCCATGATGACCATGCCCAAGGGCCAACTTGCGGCGGTCGGTTTCGACGCGTTCTGCCATTGCTTCGAAGCGTACACCGCCAAGAACGCGCAGCCGTTCACCGATGCGCTCGCCCTGTATGCACTGCCGTTGATCCTTGACAGTCTGCCGCGGCTGGTCGCCGGCACGGGCACGCTCAAGGACTGGGAGCATATGTCCGAGGCGGCCACAATCGGCGGCCTGGTGATCGGTACGGCGGGTATCACGTTGACGCACGCCATGGAGCATCCGGTCTCCGGTTTGAAGAATGTGACGCATGGCAAGGGGCTGGCGGCGCTCGCGCCGACCGTGGTGGATGCCACATGGCAGGGCGACCGGTTCAAGTTCGGCCGTCTGGCGCGGCTCATGGGCGGTTACACGGCTGAGGATTGCGCCGGCAAGATCCGCGGGTTCGAACGCAAGATCGGGCTCGACGTGACGCTGGGCGACCTGGGGATCAGCGAATCCGACATCCCGTGGCTCACCCAGAACGCCATGAAGGTCTCCCCGGCCAATATCGCCAACACGCGCACCGAAATCGGCGCGGAAGATATCGCCGAACTGTATCGCAAGGCGCTGTAAAGGTTGCCGGCGGGCGGCGGCCGTCGTACGAGGACGCGAACGCGTTCATGGTACGACGGCCGCCGTGTTGTCATGTTCCGAACGATTCAAGGAGAAGGAATACCATGCGTATCAAGAACGCCGAATCCGATGACTTCCCTGAAGCGTTGCGTTTCATCCGCGCGCTGTGGGATTACAACACGTATGCGGATGGGCCTACGCGCGACGTGTATGAGCGGGTGCTTGCCGATGATGCGAGTTTCGTGTTTTTCCTGCTTGACGATGAGGGGCGTTATGTGGGCATGTGTCATGGCGATTATTTCGAGACGTTCTGGATGTGTGGACTGACATGTTATGTGTCCAGTCTGATTGTGGATGAGCACGAACGGGGCAAAGGCTATGGCACGATGATGCTCGATTATGCGGTCGAGCTGGCGAGGCAGCGCGGATGCCGGGCGATGACGCTTGATTCCGGTCTGCCGCGTACGGCCGCGCACCGGTTCTATGAGAGGTATGGGTTCGAGCGCAGCTGTTACGGGTTCGAGCTGCAATTGCCGTCATCTCGCTGAAATGTCCAATATGCGGACAGCCCCATCGGCTCTGGCCCGGTTCGGATACCGCGCGGACCGGCATCCGCGCGCCCGGTGTCACTACGCCTGAAGACGGTATTACAGAACGATAAAACCTTGGAATCAAGCGGATTTCACAACACCGGACACCATGCCCGCAACAGCTGCGCCCAATTCGTACGACACGAATGTTACATGGAAAACACTCCTGTTTCGACAAAGAAACGACCCCATTTCAAAATGTCAAAAGCAGAGCAATACGCGGGTGTTAAACATTTCCATGTCAGGAAAAACGGCGACGAAATCCACAGCGTTCCGCCACCGTTATTGCGAAAAACATAGTCAAGGAGATACCGCGATGACATTGGCCGAAGATATGCCCCAGATTATCACTGAAAGCGTTCCCGGTCCCAAGACCCAGGAGTTCCTCAAGAAGCGTAACGAAAACGTCCCGGCAGGTCTGTGCTCCTCGACGTATCCGATCTGCATCAAGCGCGGCGAAGGCGCCATGTTCGAAGATATCGACGGCAACAAGTTCCTCGACTGGGTCGGCGGCGTCGGTGTGCTCAACATCGGCTACTCCCGTCCGGAGCTCGTCAAGGCCGTGCAAGACCAGGCGACCAAGTACTTCCACACGATTTTCAACGTCATCGGCCATGAAGGCTACGTTGAGCTTGCCGAAGGCCTGAACGAGACGATTCCGTGTCGCGGCGAACACAAGAAGACATATTTCGCGAACTCCGGCGCCGAATGCGACGAGAACGCCATCAAAATCGCCAAAGCCTACACCGGCCGTCAAGGCGTGATCTGCTTCTCCGGCGCATTCCACGGCCGCACCAACCTGACCATGGCCTTGACCGCAAAGAAAGCGTACTCCCGCGGCATGGGCCCGTTCCCGGCGGATATCGCGCGTGCGCCGTACCCCTATCTGTATCGCGCTCCGAAAGGGTATTCCGAAGCCGAAGCCATCCAGTATTACGTGGACGGCCTGAAGAAGGTGTTCGACCAGGGTATTCCGGCGAAGGAAGTCGCCTGCCTGCTCGTCGAGCCGCTTCAAGGCGAAGGCGGATTCATCCCCGCTCCGATCGAATGGGTCAAGGCCGTACGCCAGATTTGCGACGAGAACGGCATCCTGCTCATCGCCGATGAAGTCCAGTGCGGCAACTGCCGTACCGGCAAGTACTTCGCTTCCGAATACTGGGCTGAGGCTGGCGCCGCTCCGGATATCGTGACCACCGCGAAGTCGCTCGCCGGCGGCATGCCGATTTCCGCCATCACCGGTCGCGACGAAGTCATGGATGCCGCCCCCGCCGGCACCATCGGCGGCACCTTCTGCGGCAACCCGCTGTCCTGCGCTTCCGGCATCGCCGCCATGAAGATCTACAAGGAAGAGGACTTCCCGGCGAAGGCCCGTCACATCGGCGAGCAGGTGACCGCGGGATTCAAGGCGCTGGCCGACAAGTACGACGTCATCGGCGATATCCGTGGCCTCGGCGCGATGATCGGCGTGGAATTCGTCAAAGACCGCGAAACCAAGGAACCGGCAACCGAGCTGGTCGCCAACCTCATCCAGGAGGCCTTGCAGCGCGGCCTGCTTATGGAGTCCGCAGGCACTGACAGCAATGTCATCCGCTTCCTGGCTCCGCTCGTCATGACCGATGAGCAAACCAAGCGCGGTCTGGAAATCTTCGAGGAATCCCTCAAGGCGGCGCTCGCGAAGTAACAAGTACATCTTGATGATCGCCCGGGCCCCCGGGTCGGACGATCACCAAGACAACATGACTGTGGGCCGTTCCATCCGTACGATGGGACGGCCCACAGTCATTCCGGCGGTCCGGAAGATGTCCAGCGGCTTCGCGGCCTCGCGCCGGCGTTCAACTCACACACCACAGGTACGACGGCGGAATCCACATCGTGAATCACGCCATGCACCCTGGTCCATAGGAGTGCCGGCTTGGCCGTCAGGGCAGACACCAAGCCGGCTTTCGACTGTGCCGAATCACAGTGCTTCGTTGTACGCGCGCACCTTGAGCACACGGCGGGAAGACTCGACGTTCTCGATGATGATGCGGCGCAACGCGCGCGGCGCATCAGCATGCTCACCGAGCCACTGGTCGCCCAGACGGACGAGTTCCGCCGGATCCGCATAGGACGGGTACAGCCCTTCGAGCAGGGCTTCGGCCATGTGGAAGGTCTTGTGTCCCCACACCCAATCCACCTGATTGAAATACTCGGCGGCATACGGCTTGGCAAGGTCCTCGCGCGGAGTGGACGCGAAGCCTGCGGCAACCGACTCAAGCTGCATATTGGTCAAATCGCCGTTATGCAACGCCTGATCCCACGCCCAAGCCTTCGCCTTCGCAGTCGCACGGCTCGCGCGCGCACCATACGCGAACTCACGGTTCTCGGTCGTGTCACGCTTGGCAAGCTCCCCGTCAATACGCGCATTATCCGCCGCATTCACGCGGGCAAGCGCCTTGAGGATCGTCCAACGCATATTGTTGTCGATATCCAGCCCCTCGAGCGTGATGCTGCCGTCAAGCAGGCCTTCAGCGTTGGCGAGGAACCGGTCATCGCCTTCCACGCCATACGTGAGATAGGCGCCGACCAGCTGGAACTGCTCGTCCGAACCTGCCTGTGCCTTGCCGGCGAGCTCCCACAAGCGTTCGGCGGTATCCTTCGCCACTTGGGCGCTACGGTCTGCTGCAACATAATGGTGAGCCGTCGTAGCGACCTGGGCGAGCGCGTAACGGAAGGTCGTGGACTCATGCTCCGTCGCCAACGCGTCAAGACTCGTCTTGATGAACCGTTCGGCCGGGAATTCACCATCACGCGTCATATCCCACAAGGACAGCCAGATGACGGACCGGGCGAGCGGATCGGCGAAACGGTACAGGTTGTTCGCGGCGAATTCGAGGGACTTCGCATCGAACCGCAGCTTCGTATACGTCAAATCATCATCGTTGACCAGAATAAACGCAGGACGCTTCTTGCCGGCGGCTTCCTCCACGACAGGAAGCTCACCGGTCACGTCGAGTTCAAGCCGGTCAGTGCGCACAATCCGCCCGTCAGCGTTCTCGTCATAGAAGCCGACCGCCAAACGGTGAGGACGCAGTACGGGATACTCGGCGGACGCGCTCTGATCAAGCGTGAGCGCGGCGATAGTGCCGTCAGCATGCTCCTCGACATGGGCGCTGATGGTGTTGATACCCGCAGCTTCCAGCCACTGCTTGCTCCACGCCTTCAAATCACGGCCGGAAGTCTGCTCCAGTTCGGCAAGCAGGTCGGCGAGCGTCGCATTCCCATACGCATGCTTGTTGAGATAATGGTTAATGCCTTCGAAGAACTTATCCCGGCCGACATAGGCGACAAGCTGCTTGAGCACGGACGCGCCCTTCGCATACGTGATGCCGTCGAAGTTCACATAGGTGTCATTCAGATCGTTGATCGGCGCGACAATCGGATGCGTGGTCGGCAGCTGATCCTGCGCCTGGCCCCAGCTTTTCTCGCCGGAGCTGAAGGTCGCCCAGGCGTCATGCCATTCGGTCGCCTCGGCGGTGGCGAGCGTGGACATGAATTCAGCGAAGGATTCGTTGAGCCACAGGTCATTCCACCATTTCATCGTCACGTAGTCGCCGAACCACATGTGGGCAAGCTCGTGCAGCACCGTGACCACGCGGCGCTCGGCATAGGCGTCAGTCACCTTGGATTCGAACACGTACTGGTCGCGAATCGTGACCATACCGATGTTCTCCATAGCGCCGGCATTGTATTCCGGCACGAAAATCTGATCATACTTGGCGTACGGGTACGGCACGCCCCAAGTCTTGGCGTAGAACGCGAAGCCCTTCTTGGTGATGTCAAACAGATAGTCGGCGTCCTTATCAAGCGCGTCCTTCAGCGCCTGACGGCAGTACAAGGCCATCGGCACAGTACGGCCGTCCTCATTCGAATATTCAGCATGCCATTGCGCGTACGGTCCAGCACAAATCGCAGTCAAATAGGAGCTCATCACCGGCGTAGGCTCGAAATCCCACTTGCGCGAACGCTCAGCCGGATGGTCGCCGAGCGTGCCATCCGCAGTAAGCTGATCCACATCCTCAGTGGACGTGACCGGCATATTCGACGTGACAATCCAACTTTGCGGGGCAAGCACGTGGAAATCGAAAATCGCCTTCACATCAGGCTGATCGAACACCGCGTACACACGACGGGCATCCGGCACCTCGAACTGGGTATACAAGTACACATTGCCGTCAGACGGGTCGACACTGCGATGCAAGCCCTCACCCGTATGCGAATACTGGCAGCGCGCCTCAACAGTGACCTCATTATGTTCAAGCAGGCCGGCAAGGCGGATACGATGATCGCTGAACACCGTCGCCGGGTCGAGGCTCCTGCCGTTCAACGTGACCGAACGGACCTCGTCGGCAATAAGATCAAGGAACGTGCTCTGTCCCGTGCTCGCGCCGAAGGTGATTGTAGTAGTCGAGCCGAAATCTTCAGCCCCCTGCGTCAAATCAAGGCTGACCGTGTAATGGACGGGCGCCTTGACAATAGACTTGCGTTCCTGTGCTTCCTGCCTCGTGAGGTTCGAGCCTGGCATGTCGCTCCTTCCTTCTACGGCTTATGCTGCGTGTCTTCGAATGCTCGCCCGACGTGGTGCGCTCGCCGTGAACTTGGGCTGTATGCGTCGGACCTCTCGCGCTTGATGCCGTATTCGTTGTAAAACATTGCGGCGCGACGTGTAAGCCACGCCGCGCCGCTTGCTATTCATGCTTCAGTGCTTTCCGCACTGGTTTCTGTACCAGCACGATTCTACGCCATGGTGCGGGCAATGTCCATCACCGACATGGTGTGTATGCAAGGAATGCGAAGCCGAAGCAGGAAGAAACAAGGAAGCGCCATCCCAAAATCGTCGGGATGACGCTCGCCATACTGTGTTTGCACTGATCGTCTACACGTCAGAGCAGCGGATCGGTTTCATCGCGCTGAGCGATATCAGCGACCACCGGCACAATCACCGGCTTGCGATGCAACTGCCGGGCGACCCAACTGCCAAGCGTACGGCGCATGATCTGCTGGAGCTTATGCGTGTCACGCGTGCCCTGCATCATCGCGTCCTGCAACTGTTCGACAATCTGGTGACGAACCTTGTCGAACTCGCTTTCATCCTCGGCCACAGCGTTCAAGTAGATCTTCGGACCGGACAGGACGTCCGCGGTATCCGTATTGACCACTACGAAGCTGGAGACAAAGCCTTCGGTTCCAAGGATGCGACGCTTCTCAAGATCCTCGTCAGTCAGCTCGCCGACCGAATCACCATCGACATACACGTAGCCGCACGGCACGGAACCGACAATCGCGGCCTTGCCGTGATACAGGTCGACGACATCGCCGTCCTCCGCAAGCACAACATTGTCCGGAGCCACGCCGGTCTTGACGGCAATCAAACCGTTGGCGACCAAGTGGCGGTTCTCACCGTGAATCGGCATCGCGCACTTCGGCTTGATGATGTTGTACAAGTACAACAGTTCGCCTTCATTCGCGTGGCCGGACACGTGGACAGCCGCATTGTCCTTGTTCACCACGCGGGCGCCCAACTGGACGAGCTTGTTGATTACACGGTACACGCCGTTCTCATTGCCCGGAATCAGGGAGCTCGCCAGAATGACGGTATCGAACTCGTTGACGGTGATGTCACGATGATTGCCATCGGCGATCCGTCCGAGGGCGGCCATCGGCTCGCCCTGCGAACCGGTGCACATGTAAACGATCTTGTCGTCCTGGATGTCCTTGGCCTTCTTCAGGTCGACAACCGTGCCTTCAGGAATATGCAGGTAGCCCAAATCGGCGGCGATTGACATGTTGCGCACCATGGAACGGCCGACAAACACAACCTTACGGCCGTACTTGTGGGCGGCGTCAACAACCTGCTGAACACGATGCACGTGGCTGGAGAAGCTGGCGACGATGATCTTACGGGTCGCTTCAGCGAACACACGATCGAGCACCGGGCCGATCGTGGTCTCCGGGCGCACGAATCCGGGGACTTCCGCATTCGTGGAATCCATCATCAGCAAATCGATACCCCGCTCGCCAAGCTTGCCGAACTCGACCAAATCAGTGATCTTATGATCAAGCGGCAGCTGGTCAAGCTTGATATCGCCGGTATCGATCAGCGAGCCGGCGGGCGTGCGTACGCATACGGCGAGCGCGTCCGGAATCGAGTGGGTGACAGTGACGAATTCAAGGTTGAACGGGCCGGCCTTGATCTTGTCGCGGCCTTTGACCTCAATCATCGTCGGGTTGATGTGATGCTCTTTGCACTTGGCTTCCACGAAGGCGAGCGTCAACTTCGAGCCGATCAGCGGAATATCCGGACGCAGCTTCAGCAGGTACGGCACGCCGCCGATATGATCCTCATGGCCGTGCGTCAGCACGAGCGCCTCAACCTTGTCAAGGCGATCCTTGATGTAGTGGAAGTCAGGCAGAATCAAATCGACGCCCGGCTGCTCCTCCTCAGGGAAAAGCACACCGCAATCAATGAGCAGCAGGTGGCCGTTATATTCGACCACGTTCATATTGCGGCCGATTTCGCCGAGACCGCCAAGCGGCACGATACGCATCGAACCCTTGCGATACTTCGGCGGGGCGATCAACACATCATCCTGCTGGGGGGCTGTGGCGAGCTCCTGGGGGCGCGAACCACGGCGCGAAACCGTACGGCCGGCATTACGGGCCGATGACGCGTGGGAGCGGCGACCGGTATGCTGGCCGCGCCTACGGGAATTGCTCTTATTCTGTTCTTGTTCTTTTGCCATTTCCTTGTTGGGTTTCTGTTACTTAGTGCCCGCGCCTATGCGCGAGCGAGGTCATGCCCGTCACAGGAGGCCGGCGGCACGCATGCCTTCACGCGCGCGTTCAAGCTCAGGCTCGCCCGGGCCGACATTCGGCAGGCGCATGGTCGTGCAATCCAGCACGCCACGGACCTTCAACGCGGCCTTGGCCATCACCGCCTGGAAACCGGTGCCGTTGAGCGATTCAACCAGCGGGGAAAGCTGGACGGCGATCTTCTGCGCCGTATGGATATCACCCTGGTCGAACGCGTTCGCCAAATCGCGCATCGGGCCGGCAGCCGCGTGGGCGATCACCGAAATAATGCCGACAGCGCCGACGGACAGGAACGGCAGGAACAGACCATCATCGCCGGAATACCATGTCAGGCCGGTTTCCAGACGCTTACGCACCGCTCCTGCGATGTCGCCCGTAGCGTCCTTGACCGCCTTGACATGATCCAGTTCGGCCATGCGACGGTAGGTTTCCAGCTGGATATGCACGCCGGTACGTCCCGGAACGTCATAGATGATGATCGGCTTGTCCGCCGACTCGTTGACCGCCTGATAGTGACGGAAAATACCCTCTTGTGAAGGGCGGGAATAGTATGGCGCCACCACGAGCACGGCGTCGCAACCCGCTTCCTGGGTCTGCTCGACCATGCGCACGGTGTGCGCGGTGTCGTTGGAACCGGCACCGGAGATAATCGGAACGTCAACCGCTTCCTTGACGGCGGTGACAAGATCGACTTTCTCTTCCATGTGGGTGACCGGCGATTCGCCGGTCGTGCCGTTGACTACCAGACCATCTGCACCATCCGCGACCAGCTGCTTGGCGAGTTTCTGAGCCGCCTCATAATCAATGGAACCGTCGGCTTTCATCGGCGTAACCATAGCGGGCAAAATGCGCCCAAACGGCGCCGGATCAAGAAGATGCATGGTGGTGTCACTCATACCAAGTAACCGTACCTCTGGGGTGGGACGCAGGGCACGGCGCATCCCCAGCCCCGCCCAAGGCTCCCCGACATCTCTTTCCTCTCCATCTGCTTCTACCGACACTCACAGAGCGCTCAGCATCGATACACCCCCCTACCGACGCTCACATGCCACTCAGCGTCGGCAGAAGCAGAAGCACAACCTTCTGCCGACGCTCACACAACGCTCAGCGTCGGCAGAAGGTTATAGGGGTGGGTTAGAGATTGAGGAAGTGGTCGAGGCCGATGGTCAGGCCTGGGTAGGTGTGGGATGCGATCTTGCGTACGGCGAGCAGAACGCCGGGCATGAAGGAGATGCGGTCGAAGCTGTCGGCGCGAATGGTCAGTTGCTCTCCGGCGTTGCCGAACAACACTTCCTCATGGGCGTTCAGGCCGCGCAGACGCACGGCGTGCACGTGAATACCGTCAACCACCTGACCGCGCGAACCACCATCGGTCTGCGTGTTGTCCGGAACCTCACCAAGGCCGGCGTTCCGACGGGCTTCGGCGATGGCGTGCGCCGTGTGGATCGCCGTGCCGGAAGGCGCATCCACCTTGTTCGGATGATGCAGTTCGATGACCTCGGCGGATTCGAAATACGGCGCTGCGACCTTCGCGAAATAGTCCGCCAGTACCGCGGAAATCGCGAAATTCGGCGCGATGAACACGCTCTGGTCTTCACGCGGCGCCTTGGCGAGCGCCGCACGGACCTGGTCGAGCTTCTCGTCGGTCCAGCCGGTCGTGCCGACCACCACGTCAACGCCTTGTGCGACAAGCGTCAGCACGTTCTCCAGCGACACCGCCGGCACGGTGAATTCGACGACGACATCGGTGTTGTCCGGGGTGATTTGGGTGAGGTCGTCACCGGCGTCAAGCGCGAGCGCGAGGCTGGTATCTTCCGCCGTGTTCACCGCTTCGACCACGTGAGAGCCCATGCGCCCTTTGGCGCCGACAACGGAAACCTTGATCATGATTACTCCTTACGTATTCCGGCGGCACGGATGCCATGCAAGCCTGTGAAACCCGCCGGAATGTCATCGATACCCCTTACGGATACTTACTCTTACGAATGTAAAGAGACGCTTTGACGGTTTGGCGCGCTTCGCTGTGACAGCCACCATCCGAGCAGTGCGATCGGGATGGCGCACGCAGTGGCAATCCACGGGATCATCAGCCCCGCGTGCGGTCCGGCATGGTCGACAACCACGCCGGCGATGGTCGATCCGAGCGACGTGCCGACGGTTCCCGCAGTCGTCACCCATGAGAGCCCTTCTGTCAGGGAGCTTTCGGGGACGATGTCTTTGACGATGAGATTACCGGTCGCGAACAGCGGTGAGACGCATAATCCGGCGAGCACTTCGAATACGCCCAGCAGGATGAGATGGTCCATGCTCAGGCGGAACAGCACGTATCCGCAGGTCAGCAGGAACAGGAACCCCACCATATGCGACCAGTTCGAGCCTTTGAGCTTGCGGGTGCCGAAAATGATCGCGCCGATGCATGAGCCAAGCGCGAACATGGCGAGCTGTAAGCCCAGGAACCGTTCATTGCCGAGGGTTTTGTAGTCGGCGGTCATGGATACGTCGAAGGCGTTGAAACTGACGTTGAATACGACGAACACCGCCAGCAGCAGGGCAATGCCCGGATAGGTGAGCACGCTGCGGTTGCGTTGACGTGGGGTTCGTAAGCCTCCGCTGTCAAGCGCAATCGAGCTTTCCTCGGTTTCCGGACCGCGGCTTGCGGCGCGCAGCACGTCGGCGTCGTCGGCTGGAGCGGGTGTGATTTCGACCACTTCGATGACAGGCGGAGCGGTGTTACGCAGCGAGAAGAACACCGCTCCCCCGGCTCCGGCGGCGATGGCCGGCACAAACAGTTGGGAGACGGGGCTTACGGATGTCGCAAGGAACGCGGCGAGAATAGGACCGAGGATGAACACGACTTCATCGACGGCGGCCTCCAACGCATACGCGGTGTTCAGCAACGAGCCGTCCGGATTGCCGCGTAGCGCGTACGCCCATCGTGTGCGTACAAGTGCGCCGATCGAGAACTGGCACAATCCCATGAGCATGGCGAGAACGAACAGTACGGCGATCGGCACGCGAGCCATGGCGGCGAACGCGAACACCAGCATGCTGGTCACCTGCAAGCCCAGGACGGGGAATCCGACGCGGCGCTGGCCGAGCCGGTCGAACAGTCGCGCGTAGAACGGGGTGACCGCCGACACGGCAAGGATATAGACCGCGCTCATGGTTCCGGCGATGGTCCAGTTGTTGTACAGGTGGTTGAGCGCGAGCACGATGCCCAAGCTCATCATGGATATCGGCAGACGTGCGATCGCTCCGGAAACGCAGAAGGCTTTCGCCCCCGGCAGACGGAAGAGTCGCGCGTATGGGGAGCCGGCAGGCTTGGAAGCCGCGGCGGTGGCGCTTGACGGCGTCGTGGCCAATCAATCACCCCGTTTCGGTTGTTGGCCGGCATGTTGCGTATTGCCGGTCCGGTCGGTGTGCCGACGATGCCGTACAGTCCGGGAAGGCTCCCCGGAGTAGATGAACAGGTCGTTCATCCGCCCGTACATGGTTTCGACATGGTCTTCCGGATGGTCGGCGGCGATGCGCTTCGCGTTGCATACCAGGCCTTGATGGTCGTAGAAGCCGACATCACAACTGTTGTCGGTGTGCAGGAAGTAGCGTTTGACGCCATGCTTCTGGAAGTACGCCATGAGACGGGACCACAAGCCTCCGCCGACGCCATGGCCGCGGGCTTTTGGAGAGACCAGGAACAGTCGCAGTTCGGCTTGGGTGACGCTGCCGATCTGGCTGACACGTTCGAGACGGCTTTCTGCGCGATGCCAGTAGGTGACTTCACGCAACGCAACCGACCCGGTCTCGTCGGCGCGCAGCCGGTCGTCGATGCCGGCGAGCGTCTCCTGCGCATGCGGGTAAAGTGGATGTTCACCGTTGATTTGGGCGAAAGTCAGGCCGAGGACCTGCCCGTCGAGTTCGGCGACTTCCGCCCGGGTAGTGCCTTCAAGATAATGCAGGACGAATCGTTTCGACACCATCTGCGAGAGCGGACGGCGCCCCGACAGCGGTCTGAACCCCCAAGTCTGGTCGTATTCGTCGATGATTGCCGGAAGGTCTTGCGCTTCAAGCGGCCGGTAGGTGACCTTGCCGTCTGCTGTGGCGGCGGCTGCCGGTCCGACGGGTGCGGCGGACTCGGCGCGATTGTGCATCGTCGCCTGCGGGGCGATGATTTGCGGTGTGCGATGATGCGGTGTGCGGTTGCGATGGGCGATGCGGTCGCCATCGGTTCGGTTCCGGGATGGTGCCTTGGCACTGTGGATATGGTCGCGGGTCGCGCCCATGATATTCCTCACTTTCACTTCGAATCAGCATCCGGCACGTGTGCCCGCCCACACATGCTGCTCGAGGGTCGCGGCCCCGCTGGCATGACCGTCCCGGACGCGTTTTCCAGTCCGTGGAACGCCGCCCGCGCCCTCGCGCAGGTCAGTCGTTGTCAGATTCTTCGGGGATTCCGGAGCTCAGCTCGGCAAGGATATCCTGTTCTGTTTTCCCGCGTGCGTGCAGCTCGCGGTCGCCCTCGGTGGGCTCACTCAGATAGTACAGGGTGGCGTCGATGGTGTCCAACGGGACGTTCTCGATACGCGAAAGCAGCAGCCGGTACATGTCCAGCTGGGCGAGCTTTTCGTTGATATCCGCCGGTTTGCGTGGTTTGGTTCCGGTTTTCCAGTCGACGATGGTGAACCGTTTGGTGGTGTCCTGCTCGTCGAGGCCGCCGTAGAAGACCGCGTCGAGCTTGCCGTGGACGATGATGCCGTCCAGTTGCGGCAGGGAGACGACGATCTGGCGTTCTGCCGCTTGGGGGCGGCGACGCGCCCACCGTGATTCGACCAGTCGGCATTCCCATACGGCGAGCCGCTTGTCGACGGCGCTGACCGATTGGGCGGCATCAGCGTACCGGTGTTCTCTCGCCTGCAAATCCTGGATCATGGCTTCACGTGAAACCATCACGCCGGATATTGGCGTGTCCCCCGTACCGTCCGTGATGGCGGTGTCATGGAACGCGTTGATGAAGCGTTCCGCCCACGCGTGGAATACGGTGCCCGCTTCGGCGGTCGGCGAGGCGACATGCGGAATCGGGCGGACCATACCACGCCAATATTGTTGCAGTTTGCGGCTGTCTGCTTGTCCGCTTTGGGCTTGCAGTGAAGTGACCGAACGGCGGGTATTGGCCATGAGTCGTTGCGCGGCCTGCTTGACCTGCTCGTCAAGGTCGTCGCGATCGGCGTGCAGCTGGTATTCCTGCGGCTGCAAGTCGATATCATCAAGCAAGGCGCGTGTTCTGCGCGATAGCACGTCGGTATCCGTGAGCTCTTGCGGTTTGTGTTCGGCGCTGATCCAGTCGAGCGTGTTCTGTGCAGACTGGTCGAGTTGGTGTCGGGTTTGCTCACTCAAGGAGCCCGGCCACGGCAGATGCTCATCAGCATGGGTCAGTTCGACCGGCGTGCGCCATGCCTGACCGACCACCGCGTCTTCGAATATGTGCGCGTCATCGCCGATGAAGAAGCCTGTGGGCAGGTGCTCCCCCGCCGATTCAAGCGTATGCGGCTGCCCGTCGTCGGCATGGGTGTCCGGGTCTGCTTCAAGCTTCTGGCTGTTCGCCCAGGATGGCAGCGCCACGACATCGAGCACCGTGCCCAGCGCCCCCGTGCGCGCGTCATGGCTCATGGAATCGTGCATTTCCTGCCAGAACACGGATCCTGGGGTCGGCCTGCCGCCTGAGGCGATCATGTCCGTCGTGTTGTATTTCGCGGCGGTGACCAGCACCTCGTGTTTGGCGCGGGTGACGGCGACATACGCCAAACGCCGCTCGTCCTCGTGCAAACGGCGGCCGTACTCCTCACGTTGCGTGAGGAACAGCTGGTTCTTGTCGATGGTGTCCATGTCGTCCAGCGGCAGGTCACGGCCGGTGCCGAACACTTCGTCGGCGACGGTGAGCGTGTCGTCGAATGCGTCGAGCGCTTCGACCGGGTCGCCCCCCACCGTCGCATCATGCGGGAATCGCGGCAGAATATCAGCGTCGGCACGCACAGGGGCGGGCACCATGTCAGCACTGGTCAGCCACGTATTGGCCTGCTCCGTATACTCCGGCGGCTGCCACGCCCCGGATGCGTCCGACGAGCCGGCGGACAGGTTTTTGCTGTCGTCCGTGGTTTTGACGCTGAGATAATCACCTTGATTGCTGGGGAACGTCGTCTCGTTGACATCGACGACGGCGACGGCATCCCATTGCAAACCTTTGGCCTGATGGACCGTCATGAGGATGACGTCAACCGGTTCCGTGGCGATCGCCGCAGTCGGATCGTCCACTTGTCTCAGCGAATCGACCCACGTGATGAATCCGCGCAGGGTGGCCTGCCTGCCTTGGGTGATTTCCTGGGTGTAGGTGCCCACCAGTTCAATGATCGACTCGACCGGAGCGTGGGCGAGGGACGGGTCGACCGGAATGTCCGGGAATGCGAACGCTTGGGCGAGCACCGTGTCGATGTCCAGATCGAGTGCGCGTGCCGCCGCACGAACCACATGGTCAAGCGGCAAATCCATCGCCTTGCGTACCTCACGCAGAATACGTCCGGCGTGCAGCACGGCGTCCACTGCCGCGTCGCTCAGCCCGCTGCCTGCCAGATCATCCACGGTTTGTGCGTGATCGACCACGTCGGACAGGTACACCAGATGCGGCAGTTGTTCACGATGCTCACGCACGATGGCTGCACGCTCGCGCGCCCCTTCCTCACCGGTCGCATATCCCGCTTGGATGAGCGCCTGATACCGGCGATCAGTGTCACGCCGGTTGGCGAGCGCGGATAATGCGGTCAGGTCGCTGGCTTCCATATGGAATCGTGGGGTCGCCAGCAGTCGCATCAGTGATTGCGAGTCGGTCGGGTCGCTTACCACGTGCAGTAATGCGAGTACGTCGCGCACGTCCGCGCGTTCCAACAGTGCGGAGTATCCGACCATCTGCACGCTCAGTCCGGCATGGCGCAGGGCTTGATCGTACTTGGCCATCCGTTGTTTGCTGCGGAACAGTACGGCGACGTGGGGTCGCGCTTTGGCCTCGGCTGCAGGATCGTCGCCAGTGTGACGTGCGATGGCGAGTTTCGCGAATCGTACGACCGCGTCGATTTCCTGGCCGAGGGTCTCGTATTCTTGGACGCCGATGGTGCCGAGTTCATCCCGGTCGGGGGCGGGGTTCAGGGGAAGGACTTCGACTTCTGCCATGCGTGAGCTGCTCGGTCTGCGATGGGGGCGGCGCAGCTGCATGGTGAGGTTGTTGGCCATTCGCAGTACCGCACGGGGGTTCCTGCGGCTGATGGTCATCGGGAAGGGGCGGTATCCGGGCTGTTCCAGGCCGAACGCGCGTTGGAAGATCCGCAGGGCTCCCGGGCTGGCTCCTCGCCACGCGTAAATCGACTGGTAGGGGTCGCCGACGGCTGTCACTGCGGACCGGTCTTCTGCGGTGATATCGGCTGCCGGGTCGGATGTCTCGGGGTGGAAGAGGGCGGCGATGAGTTCCGCCTGCGTGGTGGACGTGTCCTGGTATTCGTCGAGCAGGACGTGCGTGTACCGGTGTCGGTATTGCTGGCCGATGGAAGGGAATCGTCTGACCAGCTGGTAGGCGGCGATGGTGAAATCGCTGAATTCCGCCATGCCGGCTTCCCGTTTGGCCTGTTCGTAGGCTTCGACCAGGTCGAGCAGGACGTTGCGTTGCCGGGTCACATCCAATAGTTGCGCGCAGTGGAACAGTGCGGAGTCGGCACGCTGGTTGCGTAATTTGTCCTGATACTCCCTGACTTTGTTGGCGTAGGTTGTGTCGCTGTCTTTTTTCAGTTTTCGTGGTGGTTTCGGAGCACCGTTGCCCAGTGGATCATCCGCGGGGATCGCCGTTGCGCGTTCTGTGGTATCGGCGTCGATGATGTGTTGCAGGCGGTCGATGAACGCGTCATCCCAAGTTCTGATGCGGCGTATCGCTTCATCAAGTGAATCGCAGTCCCCGCCGATCATCGCCCCGCTGATGGCGTGGGACAGGTTGAGCAGCCGGCCCACCAGCGTGGTGAACGCCCCCTGTTGCGTGCCGTCGGGAGTGTCGTTGTCAGCCGGATCGGCTGCCGATCCGGCACCGGTTTCATCGTCGGCTTGTCCCACGGCGGCGAACAGGTGGTCGAGATGTTCGTCAACCACGTTGGACGCCAGCTGGAACGCCCCGGCGTCGCTCAACGGTTGCGCATCTTGGTCGAAACCGACCAGCAGGCCGTATTGTCTGACAATCGACTGGAAGAACGCGTCATAGGTCATGACGGTGGGTTTGAGCAGCATGCTGGTGCCGTTTGCCGCGCCGCTGGAAACCCTGCCGGACAGTTCCGCGGCGGCTTTCTTGGTGAACGTCAGGCCGAGGATGCGCTCCGGCGGCACGCCTGAGGCGATGAGATGGTTCACGCGTTCGGTCATTGTCGTGGTTTTGCCGCTGCCCGCGCCGGCGACGACCAGCACGTCATCGGCTTCGGGCGCGTTGGCGACGTTCGCCTGTTCTTCGCTCAAGCGGATGGTTGTGTTCATGTTCGCTCCACTCATGCTGTCCTCGTTTCAAACACGGTATCGATTTGGCCGGCGCACGCCGGGCAGATGCCATGGCCGTCGCAGTATTTCAGATGCGCGTGCTGTGGATGCGCGACAATCCGCTCGGAACGCACCGCCGCCCCCGCATAGAACACGCGGGCAATCATCGCCAGCGCCCACGCGACTTGGGTGTTCGCGGCCACTTGGCTGAAATCCTTCCACAACCCGTCGGGCACGGTGTCGGGCCGGTTCATGTCCGTGTAGTCGTACATGCGGCCAGGGTGGGGGTATCCTCGGCGCGCCGTGAACGGCTGGTCGTTCACATGACCGTCGGAGAACAAGGGCGGCTGGTAGAGGCTTTCCGGCGCGTAACTTGTCGCCGGTGTCTCGGCCTCGTTGACATGGAACAGGACGCTTTGCGCGACCGGCGGCTGGGGGGTATCCCCAAGCCTGTCGCCTTGTGTCGGGAACGCAAGCCCCAGCTGGTAGCACACCAGCTGCAAGTCGTTGAACACGCCTTTCACATCGGGCTTTTTCCCGGTTTTGTAGTCCAGCAGCCTGATCTGTTCGCCATGGTCGGTGTGCCGGTGTTCCTCACGGTCGATGCGTCCGGTCAGGCGGATCGTCAGGTCCGCGCTCATACCTTCGGGCCATCCGCCGACCATCATGCCCATGATGGCGCTGATGTCCGCCGCGGTCATCGGCACGTGGACGGACGGGATCCGGTTGTACGCCGCCGCGATGTCGTCGAGGGTGAACCGCGCGTCGAACTCCTTCTCACATTCCGCATAATCCAAAACGCCGACAGTGAAGTTGTCGCTGTTGGATTGCAAATAGTCAGCGCCGTTGGATTTCACAAAGTACGAGGCGATATTCCCGAGCATCGTAGCCACTTGGGCGTCCTTGTACAGCAGCGTATACCGGTCGGCGGGATTGTTGACGGTCGCCGGATCGACACGCAGCTGGCGATACCGGTCCATCATGCGCCCGCTGATGGCGGCGATACGATCCTCAATCGGCGTGTCGGCATGATAGTCGGGATTGTCAAGTCCCGCCGCGCTGGCCTCTTGGGCGATCTGGTGGACGATGGTGCCGATACTCGCCTGCACGCCGCCGGGGCGGGGGCCGGCGAACTGGTGATCCATCATCCAGCACACCGGACACGCCCACAGCCCGTCCACTGAGGACGGAGACAATGTGACCTCGTGGGCTGGAGGCTGCGCACCTCGTTCATGTGATTCGCTGGCCGGTTGTGGTACAGATGCGGGGGCCGTTTCACCGTCGGGTTCCGGCATCACCGGTGTTGTGGTCAGGAAAGACCAGTTGCGCGGGTCGGCGGATGAGACGCCGGCGTTATCGAGCAGTTTCAACGCGCGGTATGCGTCTTCGCGAGCCTGCCGCTCGCGGTCACTGTCACCGGTGTTGCGGGCGATTGTAATGCGTGCCGCCGCGACCAGTCCGCGCACGTCCGTGCACATACCCGCGATATCCGGCGTGATATGACGGTCCGTTCCGGCTTCGGAGGATGCGGATTGGCCTGAATCAGCTGTGCCGGCAGTCTGGTCGGCATCGAAACGTTCCGGCAGATACCGTGCGAGGAAATCGGAGGGGATACAATCATCCGACGCAGCGGCGGACAGTGTCACGCGTTCGCTTGCGCGGGTCAGAGCGACCAGCAGGCCGCGCTGCTCGCCATGCAGCACGGTGGTGAGCCGTTCATCGCGATGCGACCCGCGGTTGAGCGAAGGCATGGTGCCGTGCAACACGAGGTCGGCGAGATCCTCACCGCCGAACATCGTGTTGCGTGGCACGAGATTCGGCCACACGTCCTGTTGTACGGCGACAATCCACACCAGCGGCCAATGCCGTCCACCCGATCCGGCCGGCGTGGTCAAGGTGACCGCCTGGTCGATGGGCGCAACTTTCGCCAGCGAATCCGCCTCGATACGCATCGAGCGCACAGCGCGGAAGAATGCGGTGATATCCCCCGTCCCGGCTCCGGACGCGTAGTCGAACAGGCGCATCGCCGCATCCAACCGGTCATTGGCGGCACGTCCCTCCTGCGAGTTGATCAGCGCCGCGGTCTGCCAGGCGGTGGCGACGCGGCATTCGTCCCACGCCGCACCCAACACGTACACCGGCCGTGTGTCGGCAAGTTTGTCGATATGCGCGGCAATCGCCCCGATATTGCGCCACATCGCCGCGAATGCGCGGATATCCGCATCGTGGCGGGAAACCGCGCCAAGCATGTCCAGCATGAGATCGGCATCCGTACCTGCGGCGTCCCCGTGCATCTGCCCGGTCATGTCCAACGGGCGCGGACAGGCGAGCAGCAGGTACATCGCCTCCAACGTCAACGTGGATGCCGCCGCATCATGACCGGAATCGTCTGGTTGTGCCCCGGATGCGCCGTCAAGGCCGCCGTCCGGCTGTTGTACATGGTTTCCAGCATGGCTGTCTTGTGCTTGCAGCAGCGCCGCTTGCAGACCTTCCCACCGCTGTTGCAGCACCCGCAAAGCCGAATCGTGGTGTTGCCCGTCAGCAGAAGCATCCCTGACAGGAGGCTCAGACTGTTGCCGGCTGATTGAGGACAGTGCGACCAACGATTGCATCGCCGATTCCACCGGGTCAAGACGAGCCGGGGATTGTTCCCTCCCCCTTCGGGCGACGATCAGCGGCGAACCCATCACCATGCGCACGCGGGAGCGGATGAACGAAGCGAGCCGCGCGGCGGCATCCCCATCATCGGACGCGGCATCAGACGCTCCCACGAATCTCGGGTCGGTGATCGCATCCGGCCCGAGCATGCGGATTTGGGCGAGCTCGATCATAGCGAACAAGCCTTGGACGAACGGCTCGTCCTTCAACGGTTTGGTCACCGACGAGTAGCGTACAGGCACGCCATCGCGCCGCAACCGTTCGCCGAAGGTGCGGACAGTCGCATTGTCGTGGGCAATGACGGCCATATCGTTCCACGGGCGGCCGTGGTCAAGATGTTCAGCCTTGATGGCGGTGACCACCGATTCAAGCTCATCGTTCGCCGAAGCGTACAGGTGCGTGTCCACGCTGCCGTCACGCGTGGCGTCCTGCGGTTGTGCGGCGATCGGATAGCTGCCGGGCAATACCGCGGTTTTCCACGGGCGTTGCGGGACGGGCAGATCGAAATGCTCGTCGGAATCGATATCAAGACCGGCGCGGGCGATCACCAGATCGCGGTATGTCTCGCCTTGCGAACGGTTCAGCGTCACACTCGCGGCATGGAAGACACCGTCGGATGCCAGCAACCGGCTGAGCACGTATTCAGGATGCGATCCGCGGAACGTCTGTACGGATTCGTCAGGATTGGCGACCGCCAGCAGCCGCGACCCCGCGCTGACCGTTTGCTCGAGGAACGCGAGGCCGGCCAGCGTCAGATCCTGCGCGTCATCAACCACGATGAGTTCCGGCAAGTCCCCCTTGTTCAAGGACGAAACCGCCAACGCGCCTTCGACCAGCAGCATCGACGGGTCGAGACGATACTGCCCCGGATAATTCGCTTCCACCGCCGCCGTATACTCTTGACGCAACGCGAACGCGAGCCGCCACTGCACGTCGAGCCGTCTCGCCTGCGGCTCCATACCGGCACCAGATGGGCCTGTCGCGCCTGCAATCGTTCGCAACCGGTCGATCAGCGGCTGCTCGTCACGTTGACGCAAGCCAAGCTCGTTGATACGGGAGATCATGTCTCGCAATTGCACGATGAACGCGTCGCTGATCCCTTTGGTGAACATCGCGAGCGAGGTCGCGTCCGATATGTGGCGCTGCGACGGAACGGCACCGGATATGTCGGCGGGCGTCATGTCCGGGGACACCGGGTCGCAAATCATATCCGCCCATTGGTCTTGTGCGAAATATTCACGCAACAGTGCGCACGTGTCGCATTCGTCGCCGCTGCGGGCATGCTGGATATGGACAGCGACCACGGTTCGTAGCAGCGCATCCTGTTCCGCGCCGTTAAGCAGGCGCGGCAGTACACCGCCGGTATGCGAGCGTAGCGCGGTGATTGCCCGGAATGCGAGTGCGGACATCGTGGTCACCGGACGGGCCTGGGACAGCGCGCCAAGCTCGTGGATGACGTCGTTGCCGAGCTTGTCCGCCATGACACGACCGGAGACGGTCATCGCCACACGCGTGCCGCCGAACCGGCGGATGCCTTCGAGCAGCATGTCACGCGCGAACGTGGTCTTCCCGCTGCATGGCGCCCCCAATGCCACGAGCGTACGTGTCGGCTGGGTTTGTTCGCCGACCGTCAGCGCGTCGTCGAGCAGGGCGTGCGCCAACGCCTCGCTTGATGCGGTTTGCCCGCCGAATACCGCTGTGTTGTGTGTTGATGTACCGTCCATGGTTCCTATGATATGCGGCCGTCACGCCGAGACTTATGTTTTCTTCATGCCTCGGTGACGCACCGGGATCGGGCCTTCGTCACGCTGCCGGCGCAATGTCGCAGCACAACGCAATCACCGTCGAGGCCAGTCGCTCGAAACCGCATGATTCCAACAATCCGTCCATCGCGCTTTCCTGTCTGCCAGGCACAGTCCCTCATCACTCAAACCTCACGGTATCCTTTCCGCACTATTGATTCCGGCCGGTGAAATCGCAGCCGTGGAGGACCGCCAATCCACTCCCCTATCGTGCACGCCACCAACATCGCCAACGCCCCAACACAGCAATCGGGCCGGGCGGCTACGGAACACTGTCCGCAGCCGCCCGGCCCGATTCGCATCAATCAGCCGGAGCTTCAGCCCGCATGAAATCAGGCTTTCTGGTCATCATCCCCGGTGGTGTCCGGTTCATCACCGTCACCATCGATGTCCTCCTGGCCGCCCTGGTCATCCAGGAAATCGTCCGGGTTGAAATCGTCCGGGTTGAAGTCATCGCCGAGCTTCATGTCGCCGAAGTCAATGCCGGAGAGGTCGATATCGCCGTTCTCGTCGCCGAAGTCGAGCGGAGCGTCGGAATCGCCACCCAAACCGAAGTTCGGGTAGATGGTGTCGCGGATCGCCTTGTCCGGTTCGACCGTCGCGTTGCGGTAACGCGCCAGACCGGTACCGGCAGGGATCAGCTTGCCGATGATCACGTTCTCCTTGAGGCCCTTGAGATCGTCTTCCTTCTGGTTCAAGGCGGCTTCGGTGAGCACGCGCGTGGTCTCCTGGAAGGATGCGGCGGACAGCCACGAGTCGGTGGCGAGCGAAGCCTTGGTGATACCCATGAGCTCCGGACGGCCAGCGGCCGGCTTGCCACCGTTCTTGACGGTCTGCTTGTTGATCTCCTGGAACTTCTGACGGTCGACGAGCTCGCCCGGCAGCAGTGCGGTGTCGCCCGCGTCGAGCACGGTCACGCGACGCAGCATCTGGTGCACGATGACCTCGATGTGCTTGTCGTGGATATCCACGCCCTGGGAGCGGTACACGTTGTGCACTTCCTCGACGATGTTGACCTGTGCGGCACGCGGGCCGAGAATGCGCAGGATCTTCTTCGGGTCGACGGAACCTTCGCACAGCTGGGTACCGGCAGGCACGTGGTCGCCGTCCTTGATCATGAGCGGGGCACGGCGGGACACCGGGTAGACGATCGGCTCAACGCTGTCGTCGTCCGGAGTGAGCGTGACCTGACGGCCACGATCAGTGTCCTGGACCTTGAGCGTGCCCTGATACTCGGTGATCGGCGCCTCGCCCTTCGGGGTGCGGGCTTCGAACAACTCGGTGACACGCGGAAGACCCTGCGTGATATCGGATGCCGAAGCGACACCGCCGGAGTGGAAGGAACGCAGCGTCAGCTGGGTACCAGGCTCGCCGATGGACTGCGCCGCGACGATACCGACGGCTTCGCCGACATCGACCAGCGTGTTGGTGGCCAACGACCAGCCGTAGCACTTCGCGCACACGCCACGCTTGGATTCGCAGGTGAGCACGGAACGGGCCTTGACTTCTTCCACGCCGTGGGCGACCATGTCGCGCAGCACATCCATGGACATGGCTTCATCACGCTTGTACAGCACTTCGCCGGTCTTCGGGTCGAGCACGTCCTCCGCAAGCAGACGGGAGTACGGACCGCCGTCAGCCGCCTTGACAAGCACAAGATTGCCGTTCTCGTCGCGCTCGGCGACCTTCATGGCCAGGCCACGCTTGGTGCCGCAGTCTTCTTCACGCACGATGACTTCCTGCGCGACATCGACCAGACGACGGGTCAGATAACCGGATTCTGCGGTACGCAGTGCGGTATCGGCCAGACCCTTACGCGCGCCGTGCTGGGAAATGAAGTATTCGAGCACGGACAGGCCTTCACGGTAGTTGGACTTGACAGGACGCGGGATGATCTCGCCCTTCGGGTTGGCCACGAGGCCTCGCATACCTGCGATCTGGCGGATCTGCATCCAGTTGCCTCGAGCACCGGACTGGACCATGATGTTCACGTTGTTGTCATCATGGAAGTTGTCGCGCATGGCGCCCGCGACCTTGTCGGTGCATTCGGTCCACAGGTTGATGAGCTCCTGGCGGCGCTCCTCGTCGGTGAGCAAACCAAGATCGAACTGGGAGTTGACCTTCGCGGCCTGATCCTCGTAGTCCTTGATGATCGCTTCACGGTCCGGCGGCTCGACGATGTCGGAGAAGGCCATGGTCACGCCCGACCACGGTGCGCGGGTGAAGCCGAGATCCTTGAGCGCGTCAAGGGATGCGGCGACCTGCTGCGTGGAGTAGCGCGTCGCGATATCGTCGACGATCTTGGCGAGACGGCCCTTGGGGACTTGCTCGTTGATGAACGGGTAGTCCACCGGCAGGGTGCCGTTGAACAGGATGCGACCGTACGAGGTGGCGAACAGGTAAGTGCCGTCGGAGAACCGCTCCTCCTTGACGACATCCGGGCTGCCCGGCTCCGGGTCGGTGACCTTGAGCTCGCCCGGTTCCCAACCGGCCGGCAGCACGAAGTCCTTGGGCATGCGGATGAGCACCTTGGCCTGCATGTCGATGTCATGCTTGTCGAGCGCCATGATGACCTCGTCCAGCGAGCTGAACACACGGCCCTGGCCCTTGGCTCCCTCGACCACGGTGGTCAGGTAGTACAGACCGAGGATCATATCCTGGCTCGGCATGGTGACGGTGTGGCCGTCCGCCGGCTTCAGAATGTTGTCGGACGCCATCATGAGCGTACGGGCTTCCGCCTGCGCTTCGGCACTGAGCGGAAGGTGGATTGCCATCTGGTCGCCGTCGAAGTCTGCGTTGAATGCGGCGCAGGCGAGCGGCGGCAGGTGGATGGCCTTGCCTTCAACCAGGATCGGTTCGAAGGCCTGAATACCCAGACGGTGCAGCGTAGGCGCACGGTTGAGGAGCACCGGATGCTCGGCGATGACTTCTTCAAGCACGCCCCACACGGCCGGATCGGCACGATCGACCAGATGCTTCGCGCTCTTCATGTTCTGCGCGAAGTTGAGGTCCACGAGACGCTTGATGACGAACGGCTTGAACAGCTCGAGCGCCATCGGCTTCGGCAGGCCGCACTGGTGCATGCGCAGGCTCGGGCCGACGACAATCACGGAACGGCCGGAGTAATCCACGCGCTTACCGAGCAGGTTCTGGCGGAAGCGGCCCTGCTTGCCCTTGAGCATGTCGGCCAAGGACTTGAGCGGGCGGTTCGAAGCGCCGGTGACCGGACGGCCGCGGCGACCGTTGTCGAACAGGGAGTCGACGGCTTCCTGAAGCATGCGCTTCTCGTTGTTGAGCATGATTTCAGGCGCGCCGAGCTCGATGAGTCGCTTCAAACGGTTGTTACGGTTGATGACGCGACGATACAGGTCGTTGAGGTCGGAGGTCGCGAAACGACCGCCGTCCAACTGGACCATCGGGCGCAGATCCGGCGGGATGACCGGGATCACGTCAAGCACCATGGCCTCCGGCTTGTTGTCGGTGGTCAGGAACGCGTTGACGACCTTGAGACGCTTGAGTGCGCGAGCCTTACGCTGGCCGGTACCCTTGTCGATCTCTTCGCGCAGCTCTTCCGCTGCGGCTTCCAGGTCGAAGTCCTGCAAGCGCTTCTTGATGGCTTCGGCGCCCATGCAGCCGTCGAAGTAATCGCCGTAGCGGTCCTTCATTTCGCGCCACAGGTCGACATCGCCTTCCAGGTCGCCGGGCTTGAGCCCCTTGAACCGATCGAATACGGCGGTCAGACGCTGGATCTGATCGTCGAAACGCTGACGGATTGCCGCCAGATCACGCTCTGCGCTGTTGCGCAGTTTGGCGCGGGCGCTGCCCTTGGCTTCACCGGCTTCTTCGAGCGCGTGCAGATCTTCTTCCACTTTCTTGGCGCGCGCATCGATCTCGCTGTTACGACGACGTTCGAGGCTTACGATTTCGTTGTCGAACTCAGCCTGCAGATCGGGCAGATCCTGGTGACGCTGCTCCTCGTTCACTTCGGTGACCATGTAGGCCGCGAAGTAGATGACCTTCTCGAGATCCTTCGGAGCGATGTCCAGCAGGTAGCCCAGACGGCTCGGCACGCCCTTGAAATACCAGATGTGGGTGACCGGGGCGGCCAGCTCGATGTGGCCCATACGTTCACGGCGCACGCGAGAGCGGGTGACTTCCACGCCGCAGCGTTCGCACACGATGCCCTTGAAGCGCACGCGCTTGTACTTGCCGCACGCGCACTCCCAGTCGCGGGTCGGGCCGAAGATCTGCTCACCGAACAGACCATCCTTCTCGGGCTTGAGGGTACGGTAATTGATGGTTTCAGGCTTCTTGACCTCGCCATAGCTCCAGCCGCGGATGTCGTCGGCGGTGGCCATGCCAATGCGAAGCTTGTCAAATGCGTTGACGTCCAGCACTCTTGATTCCTGTCTTTGAAATTGGTTCCATCACGTTTGCGGGAGCCGTCACGTCCCGGCCTGCTGCCAGGCCGGGAGCGTACGGCTGTGTCGTCACTTGTACTCGGGCTCCTCGGCGGCCTGGTCCTCCTTGGCGGAGGCGTCCGGGCGGGCTCCGATGTTGAAGCCGAGGTCGTTCGAGTTGGAGGCGGGGTCGTCGTCTTCCTCGCGCATGTCGATGGCCTGGCCGTCGGCGTTGAGCACTTCGACGTTCAAGGCGAGCGACTGCATTTCCTTCAGAAGCACCTTGAAGGATTCCGGGATGCCTGCCGGCGGCAGGTTCTCGCCCTTCACGATGGCTCCGTAGGCGCGCACGCGGCCGTCGACGTCATCGGACTTGGTGGTCATCATCTCGTGCAGCGTGTAGGCGGCGCCGTAAGCCTCGAGGGCCCACACCTCCATTTCGCCGAAGCGCTGGCCGCCGAACTGGGCCTTGCCGCCAAGCGGCTGCTGGGTGATCATCGAGTACGGGCCGGTGGAGCGGGCGTGGATCTTGTCGTCCACCAAGTGATGCAGCTTGAGCATGTACATGTAGCCTACGGAAATCGGCTTGGGGAACGGTTCGCCGGTACGGCCGTCGAACAGTTGCGCCTTGCCGTCCTCGCCCACGAGCTTGTTGCCGTCCTTGTCCGGCAGCGTGCACTTGAGCAGGCCTTTCAAGGTGTCCGGACGGACGCCGTCGAAGACCGGGGTCGCGACCGGTGTGCCCGGAGCGCCCTTTTCAGCACCCTGCGGCACGTACTTCTTCCAAGCGGCCTCAACATCCGGGTCGATGCTGATATCCCAGCCGGCGTGAGCAATCCACCCGAGGTGGAGTTCCAACACCTGTCCGAGGTTCATTCGGCTCGGCACGCCCAGCGGGTTGAGCATGATGTCGACCGGGGTGCCGTCAGCCATGAACGGCATATCCTCTTCCGGAAGGATCCGGGAGATGACGCCCTTGTTGCCGTGGCGGCCGGAAAGCTTGTCGCCCTGCGTGATCTTACGGTGCTGTGCGATGTACACGCGGATCATCTGGTTGACGCCGTTGGGCAGCTCATCGCCGTCCTCTTCGGCATCTTCGCGGGTGATTTCCTTGACCGCGATGACGGTACCGGTCTCGCCGTGCGGCACGCGCAGCGAGGTGTCGCGCACTTCGCGGCTCTTCTCGCCGAAGATGGCGCGCAGCAGACGCTCCTCCGGGGTCAGCTCGGTTTCGCCCTTCGGGGTGACCTTGCCGACCAGGATGTCGCCGGCTTCGACTTCGGCGCCGATGCGGATGATGCCACGCTCGTCGAGGTTCGCGACCGCGTCCTCGCCGACGTTCGGCAGGTCGCGGGTGATTTCCTCGGCGCCGAGCTTGGTTTCACGGGCGTCGATCTCGTATTCCTCGATGTGGATCGAGGACAGGGTGTCGTCGCGCACCAGACGCTGCGAAATGATTACAGCGTCCTCGTAGTTGTAGCCGTTCCACGGCATGAACGCGATGAGCAGGTTCTTGCCCAGTGCCAAGTCGCCCTTTTCGGTGGCCGGGCCGTCCGCGAGGACGGTGCCCTTCTCCACGCGCTCACCGTGCTTGACGAGCGGGACCTGATTGTAGCAGGTCGTCTGGTTGGAACGCTGGAACTTGGCGAGCTTGTAGCTGGACTGCGTGCCGTCGTCGTTCATCGTGCGGATGATGTCGGCGGACACGTAGGTGACC
Source organism: Bifidobacterium boum (assembly GCF_000741535.1). GTDB lineage: Bacteria > Actinomycetota > Actinomycetes > Actinomycetales > Bifidobacteriaceae > Bifidobacterium > Bifidobacterium boum. Next base: position 573,713 of record NZ_JGYQ01000007.1, read on the forward strand.
ACGCCGTCCTTTTCGGCGAGGATCACGTCACCGGAGTCGACGGCTGCACGCCATTCGGAACCGGTGCCCACGAGCGGGCGCTCGGACTTGACCAGCGGGACGGCCTGACGCTGCATGTTGGTACCCATGAGCGCTCGGTGGCCTTCATCGTGCTCGAGGAACGGGATCAGGGAGGCGCCGACGGACACCATCTGGCGCGGGGAGACATCCATGTAGTCGACCATTTCGACCGGGACATCCTCCGCCTCGCCCTGGGCATCTCGTACGAGGGCTTCCTTGGAGACGAAGTTGCCGTTCTCGTCGAGCTCCTGGTTGGCCTGCGCGATGACGTGCTCGGCTTCGCGGTCGGCGGTCATGTAGACGACCTCGTCGGTCACATGGCCGTTGACGACCTTGCGGTACGGGGTTTCGATGAAGCCGAACGGGTTGATTCGGCCGAAAGTCGCCAGCGAGCCGATCAGGCCGATGTTCGGGCCTTCAGGGGATTCAATCGGGCACATACGGCCGAAGTGGGACGGGTGCACGTCTCGCACTTCCATGGACGCACGGTCACGGGACAGGCCACCGGGGCCGAGAGCGGACAGACGACGCTTGTTCGTCACGCCAGCCAGCGGGTTGTTCTGGTCCATGAACTGCGACAGCTGGGAGGTGCCGAAGAACTCCTTGATGGTCGCGTTGACCGGGCGGATGTTGATCAGGGACTGCGGGGTGATGGCCTCGGCGTCCTGCGTAGTCATGCGTTCACGCACGACACGCTCCATACGGCTCAGGCCGGTACGCAGCTGGTTCTGGATCAGCTCGCCGACCTGGCGGATACGACGGTTGCCGAAGTGGTCGATATCATCCACGTCCACGCGCAGGTCGACCGGTTCGCCGTCGCGCATGCCCGGGAAAGTCTTCGCGCCGGAGTGCAGGGTCACCAAATACTTGATGGTGGCGATGATGTCTTCACGGCTCAGGCTGCGATCGTTGTAATCACGCTCGAGGCCCAGCTTGCGGTTGATCTTGTAGCGGCCGACGCGTGCCAGATCATACCGTTTGGTGTTGAAGTAGAAGGAGTCGAGCAGGTTCTTGCCGGCCTCGGGGGTCGGGGTGTCCGCCGGACGGATCTTCTTGTACAGGTCGACCAGAGCCTCATCCTGCGTGTTGATCGAGGTTTCCTTGGCCAAAGCGTCGATCACCAGAGGGTAATCCTTGAACGCGTCGGCGATCTCCTGCTTGGTCATGCCGATGGCCATGAGGAACACAATCGCGGACTGCTTGCGCTTGCGGTCCACGCGCACGCCGAGAACGTCACGCTTGTCGATTTCGAATTCGAGCCATGCGCCACGGCTCGGGATGATCTTCGCGCCGAAGACTTCCTTGTCGGAGGTGCGGTCGGGCTGACGGTCGAAATACACGCCCGGGGAGCGCACGAGCTGCGAAACGATGACACGCTCGGTACCGCCGATGATGAAGGTGCCGTGCGGGGTCTGCAGTGGGAAGTCTCCCATGAAGACGGTCTGGCTCTTGATTTCGCCGGTGTCGCCGTTTTCGAATTCAGCGTTCACGTACAGCGGCGCGGAATAGGTGTAATCCTTCTCCTTGCACTCCTGGACCGTATGACGCGGCTCCTCGAAGTACGGGTCGGAGAAGGTCAGGCTCATGGTCTGGGCGAAGTTCTCAATCGGTGAGATCTCCTGGAAGACCTCGTCGAGGCCGGAAACGTGCGGAACGGTGTTGGTGCCGTTCTTTTCGTCCTCCTCGACACGCTGCTTCCAACGTTCGTTGCCGATCAGCCAGTCGAAGCTGTCGGTCTGCACGCCCAGCAGGTAGGGCACATCGATGGGCTCACGGATGGAGCCGAAATTCACGCGATCCGACGCCTTGTGCAGTTTGATGTCATGCTCGTCGGCACGTGCGATGACTTTGGTGGTGTTCGTCGTAGCTTGTTCAGCAGCCAATGGACGTTCCTTATCGCTCGCTTTGTCGTTTGTTCCCCGGAAACGCAGGCGGACGGCCACTATATGCTGCTCGCGGGCGCTTCTTCACTGTCAGCATGCCCGCAATATGACACACTTTACGCAAATTCAATAGGATAGCCGATTGTTATACGATACGCAACCACGACACGCTCGACGTCACGGTTGTGGGAGCTGATTCATGCGCCACCGCATCCCACCCGCTACTGGACCGTGATGGTGACCTTGTTGCTGACGATTTTCGGATGGTCTCTCATCGACAATTGCGCGGTATACGTACCCGCGTCGACCTTCGGCAATTTCGAATCCTCAGTGCAGGTTTGCCCGGAACGATTCGTATTCCACGTCATCGTCTGCGTATCGGTGTCCCCCGCCGCGAGCAGCAGTTTACGCGAATCGACATCGCACGCGTCGGAACGCCATACAGTGTCGCCGCCCGAGGTGATGGTCAGGACCCGCGAATGGTCCGAAGCATCAATCAGGCAACTGCTGCTGTCTTTGGGAACGAATGTGATCGTCGCCGTGAATTTCATCGCCCCGCCGACAGGCACCGACTGCGAATCCGATTGCAGTGACAGTTTGACGTTTGACGCCGTGCAATCCTTCACCTTGCTTTTCTGCTTGGGAGCAGGCACAGCCTTGCGTGACAACGCCATCAGATCGTCATGCCGGATTGTCGCGTCAATCGCCGCCATGCCACGGCCGAGACTGTACACGCAGAACACCGCCAATGCGAGCGTCACCAGCACCACGATCAGCGCGACGATACGCCGCCTGCGATACACCCGCCGCTGACGTTTGGACAGTTTACGACGAGGGCGACGATTGCGCGGCTTGCTGGAGGTGCGCTGGCTGCTCGATGACATACGACCCAGTGTAGTCTCGCCGGTGAAGTCATGTCACATGAGCATCGCATCAATCTTCGGAAGTGTCGGCATCCGTGCCTGCGGCGGCGGACCCGGCGGGCAGACGAATCCCCTCATCGCCGACAATCTCAATCAAACCATCCTCGTCAAGCGAAGCGACACACGCGTCAAGCTGCGCCCGATCCGCCCACAATGCTCTCACGTGCGCACGCGACAATAGCGGAGCATCTTCAGGCAAAGCACGCAATGCAGCAAGAATAATGCCGCGCACCTGCCGGTTCGTGCCGGCGAACCGCTGACGGGGACGGGTACGCCGCTGCCCCAATCCGGGACGGCCCGCCGCAAGAAACGCGCACCGCGAGGCGAGCGGACAAGCCGCACAATCCGGGGATTTCGCCGCACACACCAAGGCGCCCAGCTCCATCACCGCTTCATTCCACACCACACTGGCGGCCTTGTCTTCAGGAAGCACGCGCGAAGCGAGGTCCCGGTCCTTCGCCGTCGCGGAACCGCCCAACGATTCCTCGCCGGAAAACACGCGCTTCAACACGCGGCGGATATTCGTGTCAATCACCGTGATGCGCTCGCCGAACGCGAAACTCATGACTGCGCTCGCCGTGTAATCGCCGATGCCGGGCAGGGCGAGCAGCTCATCGTAGTTGCGCGGCAGCTGGTTACCGTATTGTGTGGCGACCGTGCGGGCGCATTCTTGGAGTCGTAGGGCGCGACGTGGGTAACCGAGGCGTCCCCATGCGGTGATGACTTCCGCCGTGGACGCGGCGGCGAGTGCTTCCGGGTCTGGCCAGTGGCGCATCCACGCGGTCCAGTAGGGTACGACCCGGTTCATCTGGGTTTGCTGGCTCATCACTTCGCTGACGAGCACGCCCCACGGAGTGGTCCGGCCGAATCGCCATGGCAGGTCACGGGCGTTCGCATGCCACCATGTGGCAAGAGCGTGTTGGATTCGAGTGACGTTGTCTGCGGCCGCAGCGGGATGCGGGATGCGGCGAGCTTGACGGCTTGGGGCTGATGACGTGTCTGGCACGCGGCACGGGTCGGGTTGATTGTCGTTCATCGTGTGCCGTATTGTAGCATCCGATCGGGGCACGGGTGACCTGCGGCTGTCGGTTGAGCGGGTTAGGTTGGAGCGTATGACACATGAAGCCAATCCGCAGCAGTCTCAGGATGCCGGTGCGTCGGCGAATCCGGAGGCGAAAGTCGAGTCGATGTTCGAATACGGGTATCGCAAGTCGAATTATGGGCCGGATGAGCTCGTCACTGACGCGCATGGTAATCCGATCAATGTGACGGATGCGATGATGAGCGCGGAGGATGCGGCGAAAGCCGAGACGAGTACGCCGCACCTGTGCTATTACTCGCCGCGTATCCCCGGCAATACGGGGTCGGCGATCCGCCTGTGCGCGGTGACGGGCACGATTCTGCATCTGGTTGAGCCGCTTGGATTTAATCTGCATGATACCAAGCTGCGCCGTGCTGGTTTGGATTATCACGATATGGCGCACGTGGTATTGCACCCGGATTTTGACAATCTGGTGGAGTCGATGCCGAATTCGCGGATTATCGCGTTCACCGCCCATGCGACGAAACTGTATACGGAGGTTGAGTACCGGCCGACGGATATTTTGCTGTTCGGTCCTGAGCCAGGCAATATTCCTGATCCGACGGATATCATGTTCGGCCCGCATGTCGCCGAGCAGGTGCGACTGCCGATGCGCCCGAGCCTGCGGAGCCTGAATCTGACCAACTGCGCGTCCATAGCCATCTACGAAGCCTGGCGCCAACTCAAATTCAAGGGCGGCGCGTAAAGCGAAACAGCCCAGTGGGCTGTTTCGTAGCGCCGCTGAGGGCCGATCATATCGAGGCCCGAAGCAGAAAAAACGGCGCGTAAGCGCACAAAACAAAAAACAAGCCCGGCGCGTAATTGGGAGAGTTTGGTCTATCGTCCTGATTCTCAGTGTGTCCGCAGCACTGACGCTTCGCGAGGAGATTACCTCTGTTAGATCCTGCTGGGAGTTCGAACCGGAATCGGCATGCCGGTTGCTTTCTCCCGGGAGAAGTCCATGGATGACGAAATCCGCGGCTGTTCTCCCGGGAGAAATCGCGAATTGCTCAATCAACGGCTATTCTCCCGTACGACCCGTGGGAGTGTATGGGAATCCGCTCTCTTCACGGATAATCTCCCATCGAAAACGTTGGAATTCTGCGATTCTTCAAAATCAGCACAGAAGCAGTTCGTGGGAGAACAACATCAGAATAATGCATTCGCAACAAACTCCCACAAAAAAACCGGGAGATTATCCACCAGAGGCCGGTTAATGCGAGATTTCCCACGCCCGTCGTTGACGTAGTTGAGCTGAATTCGACACGGCGGTTCCGTAATCGCACGACGAAATCCCGGACTTCTTCACCTTCTGCCGACGCTGAGCCGCCCCTCATCGTCGGCAGAAGATTGAGGGAGCGAGTCGGGACCGTGATGCTCGCACGCGTAGGTTGACTGGCTGCGCGTAGACGTATGCGGCATTATCAGCGGATCGGTAAGCATCGCGACGGGCCGCGTACCGGGATTATCCGGTGCGCGGCCCGTCGGGTCACATCCAATACCTTGGATTACTTGGATATTCTGACGCCCTTTGTAGCAGCTCAGTTCTTGAAGCTGTGGATTGGGGCGGGGATTCGGCCGCCGCGCGACACGAAGGCCTCGCAGCTGGCGGTGTTGACCGGCATGATCGGCGCGTAGCCCATAAGACCGCCGAATTCCGCGGATTCGCCGACACCCTTGCCGATGACCGGAATCACGCGCACGGCGGTTGTCTTCTGGTTGACCATACCGATGGCCGCCTCGTCGGCGATCAGGCCGGAGATGGTGGACGGCGTGGTATCGCCCGGAATCGCAATCATGTCAAGGCCGACCGAGCACACGCACGTCATCGCCTCGAGCTTTTCGATGCGCAGGCAACCGGACGCCGCCGCGTCGATCATGTTCTTGTCCTCGGAAACCGGGATGAACGCGCCGGACAGACCGCCGACATACGAGGACGCCATGATGCCGCCCTTCTTGACCTGGTCGTTAAGCATGGCCAGCGCCGCGGTGGTGCCGGGCGCGCCGACCTGCTCAAGCCCGCATTTCTCAAGCACTTCGCCGACGGAGTCACCGGCAGCGGCGGTCGGAGCAAGCGACAGATCGATGATGCCGAACGGGATGCCGAGCCGGCGCGACGCCTCCTGGGCGACCAGCTGGCCGACACGCGTGATCTTGAACGCGGTGCGCTTGATGGTCTCGCACAGGAATTCGAAATCCTTACCCTTGGCCTCGTCAAGCGCGCGGGAGACCACACCCGGGCCCGAAACACCGACATTGATGACCGCGTCGCCTTCGGTGACGCCATGGAAGCCGCCCGCCATGAACGGGTTGTCATCCGGCGCGTTGCAGAACACCACAAGCTTGGTGCAGCCGTCGCTGTCGGTCTCGCGGGTGGCGTAGGCGACGTCCTTGACGATGTGACCGAGCAGGTAAACCGCGTTCATGTCAATGCCGGTCTTGGTGGAGCCGACGTTCACCGACGAGCACACGATGTCGGTTTCGCTCAGCGCCTGCGGCAGGGAGCGGATGAGCATCTCCTCGGCGGGCGTCATGGATTTGGAAACAAGTGCGGAGTATCCGCCAATCAAGTCAACGCCGACAGTTTTCGCGGCTTTGTCAAGCGCATGGGCGATGCGCACAAAATCCTCGGAGCTCTTGCAAGCACTGGCTCCGACCAGCGAGATCGGCGTGACGGTGATGCGCTTGTTGACGATCGGAATGCCGTAATCGCGTTCGATGGCCTCGCCCGTGGAGACCAGATCCTTGGCGTAGGTGGTGATTTTGCGATAGATGTTGTCGCACACCTCGTCCACAGTGTCGGCAGCGCAGTCAAGCAGGCTGATGCCCATGGTGATGGTGCGCACGTCGAGCTTCTCTTGCTCGATCATCTTGTTGGTCTCGTGGACCTCCATGATATTCAGCATGGTCGTGTCTGTCCTTTTCGATTCGTTCGGTTGCGTTCTTGCGCGGCGATCCGCGTGGTGGATGGACTCAGACGCGATGCATCTTGGTGAAGATCTCTTCACGCTGGCAGCGGATGCGCACGCCGATTTCTTCGCCGAGCTTGTCGAGGTCGTTGACCATGGTGCCGAATTCGTTGTCGGCATTGCTGTAATCGACGATCATCATCATGTTGAAGAACCCGTCGATGATGGTCTGCGAGATGTCGAGGACGTTGACATGGTGACCGGAAAGGTACGTGCAGACGCGGGCGATGATGCCGACGGTGTCCTGGCCTACGACGGTGATGATTGCCTTGTTCATGGATCTCCCTTGGAAAATCGGTGCGATGGTATCCAGATGAATACAAGTATAGGGAATGCACACGTCATCGGGCCGGGAATGTCCGTTTCGGGACGATTTGCCTAAGGCGGAAGGATGCCGACTCGCTGTGCAAAATAGCGGACGTCAAGTCAACGACGCCTGAAGCGGGACACATAAAACAACAGACGCCCGAAACGAACTCGGCATTGTTGCCGACGGTCCGTTCCGGGCATCTCGGCCTTGCTGACGTTCCCCGTGTCAGTCGATCTGTATCAGTCGACGCGGTGCGCCGAAGAGGATGCGACCGCGGCGAGCGCCCGAGGCTGGTGGAATCCATGCACTGCAAACGCGTCGGCAATCTTTTGCGCGACTTCACGGCTGCGTCCCTTGTCTACCAGCGCGATGATGGAGCCGCCGAAGCCGCCGCCGGTCATACGCGCACCGTAGGCGCCGTTCTTGCGGGCCACGTCTACGGCGATGTCCAGCTCGGGGACGGTGACCTCGTAGTCGGCGGCCAGCGAATCGTGGGAAGCGTTGAACAGACGGCCCGCAGCCTTGATGTCGCCCTGAGCGAAGGCACGCACGAAGGAACGCACGCGCTCGATTTCGGTGACGACGTGGCGCACGCGCTTCTTCATGGTCTCGTCAGGCAGGGCGTCAAGCGTTTCCTTGAGGGCCTGGAACTGGTCATCGGCCTTGGAGATGCCGTCGGCGGTAACGCGCAGGTTGGCCACACCGAGAATCTTGGCGGCTTCCTCGCAAGTGGCGCGACGCTGAGCGTACTGGCCATCGTTGAGCTGGTGCGGAGCCTGGGTATCGACCACAAGCAGCTCGAGGTTGTACTTGTCGAGGTCGAACTCCTGCTGGGAGACGTTCTCCAGCGGGGTCAGCTCCGGACGGCAGTCAAGCAGCAGCGCGTGGCCTTCGGTGCAACGCATGGAAGCGTTCTGGTCAAGACCGCCGGTGGAGGCGCCGGCCATCTCGTTCTCGGACTTGATGGCGGCGTTGATGAGGGTCACACGACCGGCATCGGAATCGCCGTAGCCAAGGCCGTACACGTCGTCCAGAGCCAGAGCGGTGGAGCATGTCATGGCGGCAGAAGAGCTTAGGCCGGACCCCAGCGGCACGCAAGAGGTGAAGGCGGCGTCAAAGCCCTTGACCTTGTCAAAGCCAGCCTGGCGCAGTGCCCAAGCTACACCGGTCGGGTAGGCGGACCATCCGTCCACGCCACGGGCCTTGAGCCCGTCAAGGTCAGCTTCGGCCACCTTGTCGGGAGCCACGTCGGAAACGACGCGCACCTTGGTGTCCTCACGCGGCTTGAGCGCGATAAAGGTGCGATGCGGCAACGCGATGGGCAGGCACAGGCCCGCGTTGTAATCGGTGTGCTCGCCGATGAGGTTCACACGCCCCGGTGCCGCCCATACGCCTTCCGGCGCCTCACCGTAGGCCTGTTCGAACAGGTCGCGCGCCGCTTTCGCGCCTTCGGTATCGCTCATCGCGTCAATGAAGGGGATGCTTCCGGCGGCATCCTGCGTTGCATGCTGCTGGATTGTTGTACTCATGATTGTTCCTTTCGGATGATGGTGTCTGATATGCGCCGATGTACGGTTTGCCGCGGCACGCTCAGTCGTCAATGTCGATGGAGCCGAGTTCGTGGAACCGCTTGGCGATGAGCTCCGGCGTCGTGTCGGACACCCATGCGGCCATGCCTGATTCCGAACCCGCAAGATATTTGATCTTGTTCGCCGCCCTGCGGAAGGAGAAGAACTGGAGGTTGAGGCGATAGTTCGCGCGACGGGCGTCATGGATCGGCGCCTGGTGCCATGCGGCGATGTACGGCAGATCCATGCCCTTGCCGTCGCCCTTGTCGAAGAAGGCGTTGCCGCGTTTGAGCAGCGTGGAGTACATCTGCGCCAGATCCCAGCGCTCCTGGTCGTCGAGCTCGTCGATGGTCAACACGTCACGTACGGGGGCGACATGCACTTCCAACGGCCAGCGTGCGGCAGCCGGCACGTAGGCGACCCAGCTGTGGTTGCGCATGACGATCCGCTCCCCCGCTTCGATTTCAGCGTTCATGAGGTCGCGCAGCAGATTGCCGCCCGTGCGCTCATGGTACGCCTCGGTGTGCTGCAACTCGGTTTCCAGTTTGGGCGCGATGAACGGGTAGCAGTAGACCTGACCGTGCGGGTGGGCGAGCGAGACACCGATTTCCTGCCCATGGTTCTCAAATGGGAAAATCTGCTCGATACCGTCGATATGTGAGATTTCAGCGGTACGGAAAGCCCACGCCTCGACAACGGTACGCAACCGGCGCACCGGCAGGTCGGCGGGCAGACCGTGCTCGTTGGGATCGAAGCAGATGACCTCGCACCGGCCGCCGGCCATTTTCTGCTGCCACAACGGGTTGCCGTCGACATTGGTCACCGTGTCCGGCACGCCGGGCACGCGCACCATGGAGGGGAACCGGTTTTCGAAGACGACGACGTTGTAATCCGTGTCGGGCACTTCGCCATCCTGATACGGGTCGTCGGGCTTACGTGCGGCGAGTGGGTTGCCCTTCGCGGTGGCCGCCGGACCGGCGGTGATCGGCCGGTTCATGCGCGCGGTGGCCATGGGGATCCAGTCGCCGGTCAAGGGGTCACGGCGCATCTGCGGTGCGGCATACGGCACCTCGTTGCCGTCGGCGTCCACATGCGGGGCGAACCGGTAGGCAAGATGGCGCGGATCATGCAATTCACGGGTTTTCTCACCGCTGACGTACGCGGGATCATCGTCAAGGTAGAAAAAATCGCGTCCGTCGGCAAGCGTGGTCGGGGTGATGCGGATGTTGGCGCTCGCGTACGCCCCCGGCTGGTAGTACTGCCATGCGGGTGATTGTCTGTTGGTCATGCGGTCTCCTTTGATGGGTGATGGGTGATGATTGATGGGTATGAAGCCTGACACTGTGGCGGAATCCGACGTTCCGCGTGTGGTGTCGGTCGCACCGATGGCAGGCGACGGTGTCTGCCATCGGACAGGTGGTGGTCAGTTGTCGCCGGCTACGCGGGCGTTCGACATACGGACGGCGCGGGTGGAGCGAGTACGACCGGCATCCGAGAGCGCAGCGAAATCGTCTTCGTCGTCGAGCGGGGCGGCGTATCCTGCTGCCCCGGCTGCGGCATGGCTGCCGACGTGTTCGGCGACGACGCCGTTTTCCGTCGGGTGCGCCCGGTGCCGCGGACGGTCTGCCTCATCGGGGTTGTCTTGTTTGGCGAGGACGAGTTCTTTAACCAGATCGCGGGTTTTGGCGACGGAATCAGGGTCGAGACCATCGTCGGTGATCACGGTGTCGACTTGGTCGAAGCTGGCGAACAGGGACAGCGAGGTGCTGCTCCATTTCGTGTGGTCCGTAAGGATGATGGTGCGGTCGGCGATGTCCATCATGGCCATGTCGGTGGCCGCTTCCAGCGAGTTGGGCATGAGGAAGCCGCGTGGGATGGACACCGAGTGTGTGCCGAGGAATACGGTGTTCACGCGTAGGGATTGGACGACTTTGTCCGCGATCGGCCCGACCAGTGAGTTAGAACGGGTGATGACGCCTCCGGTGACGATGACTTCGACGTCCTTGGATTCGAGCGCTTGGACGAGTTCGGCCACGGGGATTGAGTTGGTGAGGATGGTGATGCCGCTGGACTGCTGGGATTCGAGCAGATGTTGGGCGAACACGTAGGCGGTGGTGCCGCCGCCGATGGCGATGACGTCGCCCGGTGAGACATAGTTGACCGCTTCCTGTGCAATGGCGTCTTTGAGGCCGATGTCCATTTGTGATTTGACGGAGAACAGGGGCTCGCTCAGCAGGGTGCTGGTGGTCACTGCACCGCCGTGAACGCGTTTGAGCAGACCTTTGTCGGCGAGTTCGGCGATATCACGGCGAACGGTCATGGCGGATACGCCGAGCTCTTTGGACAGCGCGGTGATGCGTACCGCACCGCGGGTGCGCAGTCTGCTGAGGATCAGATGCTGACGTTGTGACGAAATCATATGAACATTATCGCACATATTTGCGCACACAAGTGACAGTGTTGAGCGGTAAACGCTCGAGCTGACGCGCAAAGTTCACAAAAACGCTATGTTTTCCGCATATTCCATGAATGAGACGCACAAAAACGAACGTGTATGCACACGCACTATCGGCGTGTCGCACGCCGTCCGGCACCCCGGGCACAGGCCGAACGCATCCGCGCAACACCCCACACGGTGACACAACGCATCGCCTCAGCAACAATCGCGGAATCCATTTTCGACACACCGCGCCGACGCTCCGGAAACACGATCGGCACTTCAAGAATCCTGCCGCCCGCCGCCGCGACACGCCTCGTCATATCGATCTGGAAGACATACCCGTTCGCCTGCACCGAACGCAAATCCAAGCTGCGCAGCATATCAGCCCTGTACGCGCGGAATCCTGCGGTCATGTCATGCACGCCGACCCCCAACATCAGCCGCGCATACCACGAACCGCATCGCGAAATCAGATCCCGATACCACGGCCAGCCCTCCGTACGGCCGCCGGGCACACGACGCGAACCAATCACCAGATCCACGCCACGATCACACCGTATTACCCGAAGCATCCGCGCCAAATCCTGCGGCCGGTGCGACCCATCCATATCCATCTCGCACACCACGTCATACCCACGGTCAAGCGCCCACGTGAAACCCGCCAAATACGCGGGTCCCAACCCGCCCTTACCTTTGCGATGCACCACATGGATATGGCCGTTGTCCCGCGCCATCCGGTCGGCAAGCTCACCGGTACCGTCCGGCGAACCATCATCGACCACCAGCACGTCAACACCCGGATTGTACGCGAACACACCATCCAGCGTGGTACGCAGATTCTCCCGCTCGTTGTACGTGGGCATCACCACACACACGCTGCCGCCGACAGGCGCAGCCAATTCCGCAGATGCTGCCATGCTTCCCCTTTCACAACGTTCAGGCTTGAGACTGTGCATCACTGTACCCGTGTTTGTTGCGAACACGCTGACAACAGTGCCACAATATGAGGTATGAGTTACGTTTCCGAACAGCCGTTGCACGACGCCGTCAACAAGGCAACCACCGACCTTTTCACTTTCGGCTACAAGCACATCGTCAAACCGTTCTTCGTGTTCAACCACACGCCCGACGTGGCGCACGACCAGATGATCGAATTCTGCCGGGTCACCCGCAACATCCCGCCGCTCATGTGGCTGCTGCGCGAAATGCTCGACTACACCGACCCTGTTCTCGAAACCGACGTCATGGGCGTACACTTCGATAACCCGTTCGGCCTGTCCGCGGGGCTCGACAAAAACTGTGACATGCCCGTACTGCTCGACAACGCCGGATTCGGATTCGAAACAGTCGGCTCCGCCACCGCCCGCCCCTGCGCCGGCAATCCGAAGCCATGGTTCCACCGGCTGCCCGAATACGATTCGATGATCGTGCACGTCGGACTGGCCAACGACGGCAGCGAGCAGGTGATCGCCCGGGCGGAACGCGCGTGGGACAAAGCCAAAAGCATGCAAGTATCCGTATCCATCGCACGGACGAACGACGAGTTGTGCGGCGACATCGACGAAGGTATCGAAGACTACTGCACCTCCATGCGTCGGGCCGCAGGACGATCCTCGATGATCGAAGTCAACATCTCCTGCCCAAACACGCATGTCGGCGAACCGTTCGGCGAACCGGACAACCTCGACCGCCTGTTCACCGCACTGGATGCAATCGAACACCCGCAACCGGTACTCGTCAAAATGCCGTTGAACAAGACATGGCCCGAATACCGCGAACTGCTTGACGTGCTCGCTGAACATCACGTGCAAGGCGTCAGCATCGCGAACCTGCAAAAAGACCGCAGCGACATGGAAATCCCGGCAGCATGGCAAGGCGGACTGAGCGGCGGGCCAACCTACCGGGCAAGCAACGCGCTGATCCGGCAAGCCTACCGCGAGTACGGCGACCGGTTCGCCATCGCCGGCATCGGTGGTGTATTCACCCCCAAGCAGGCGTACGAGAAAATCCGTTCGGGTTCGAGCCTGGTCATGTTCATCTCCTCGCTCATGTACCGCGGACCCCAGCAGATCACCGTACTGAAACGCGGGTTGGCGCAACTGCTGCGCGAGGACGGTTTCGAACACGTCAGCGACGCGGTCGGTATTGACGCCTGACCGCGCGAGGTCTCGAACGTGGGGGGAGTTTTGCGCAATATTGCGGGAGACTCCCCACGTTTTGCTGTTGAACGGCACATCGGCCCGATATACGGGGACGCGGGCTGTGGCATACGCGACCGCCATCGAACCGGCCTGACCAACATGCCCGTTGTGTGAGCTGATCCTCACACAACCACCGCCAGCCACACCCACGCCACCAATCCGACCCAACCCGCCACAATGTGAGCCAATCCTCACACAGTCACGCCTCAGGACCACGAACCGTCTAAACCACTTGTCCTGCCCATCCCGTACCGGCCGACAGCTCGCCGATATGACCGACAACACATCGACAAAACCACTGTGCAAAGTCAATACCCAAATTGCACACAATACGGACGCCAATATTCGCCTGTTTGCGGGCGTCGCCACTATCATGGTGTTGTGTGTATGCGCGGTCGCATGGTTGTTGGTGTTGCGCCGACGCGAAACCGCACGACGCGCAATCCCAGTGCAAACAAGAGAAGAATCACGGTAACAAAGTCAAGGAGGAACCGGCGATGCGACTGCGGCCCCCGGCCCAAATCCCCGGATATACGCCCGTCAAACAACTGGGCTCCGGTTCCGAAGCTGACGTGTACCTGTACCAGCAGCACTCCCCCACCCGACAGGTGGCTATCAAAATCAGCAAAAGAACGCTTGACCCGCAAGCCGCCGCCAGTTTCCGTACCGAAGCGAATTTCATGGGGCAGGTTTCGTCACACCCGTATATTCTTTCCGTATTCGACAGCGGCGTCACCGCCGACGGCTGCGGCTACGCTGTGTTCGAATACGCTCCGGGCGGCAATTACAAGACGTTCCTGGAGCATGATCGCCTCAGCGCGAATGAGATGCTGACGGTCGGCATTGATTTGGCGAGCGCGCTGTTCACTGCGCATCGTAAGGGTATTGTTCATCGTGATATCAAACCGAGCAATATTTTGATCAATGCGCAGCGTATGCCGTTGTTGGCTGATTTCGGTATTGCCGGGTCGATTTATGGGGGTCCCGGCGTGGGGTTCACGATCGCTTGGGCTCCGCCGGAAGTCTTGTCCCGCAGTGGTGGGGGCAATGAGTCGTCTGACATATTCTCGTTGGCGGCCACGCTGTTCGCGCTGGTGATGGGCAAGTCGCCGTATGAGTATGCGTATGCCGATCTGCTGGGCGATGCGCGGGGTGCGGATCGGGCGAAACGGTTGCAGCAGATTGTATGTGACAAACCGTTGCCCGCGTTTCATTGTCCTGAGATTCCTGCGCCGGTGGGGCGTGTGTTGCGTCAAGCGCTGAGTTATGCGCCGGAGGACCGGTATTATTCCGCGTTGGAGTTCGCGCGTGCCATGCAGCGGGTGCAACGTGAGGTGTATGGGCATGCGATGCGGACCACGGTTGAGGGGGTCCCGGATTTTCCGCCGGATATGCGTCCGCGCCGGGAGAGCGCCGCCAAGCCTGCTGATCTGCCACGTACACGGCGCTCATGGGGGCGGCCGTTGGCTGTCACGTTGGCGGTGATTGCCGCGCTGGCCGCGGTAATGGTGGTGTTTGTTGTCGCGGTGGCGCCGCATATGGATGCCGCATCCGATACGAATAGGGTGCAGGTGCATGGTTCGGGGTCCGGCGGGAGCGTTTCCCCGCGTAACGACAGTGATCCGGATGCGGCGGTGTCTTCCGGTAGTGTTCCCAGTGTCACTGGGCTGGCTGGCACGTATTCCGCTTCGGGGGATACGGTGACGTTCACGTGGACGAATCCGTCGCCGCGTGATGGTGATGCGTACGCGTGGTCGTCTGTCGGCGATGCGGAGAATTCAACGGATTCGCAGGGCACGATTACGGAGTCGACGAGTGTTGAGGTTGATGCGTCCGGCGAGGTGCAAACCTGCATTCAGGTGAGTCTGATTCGTAAGAACAGGCAGATGTCTGACACGCCTGCGATCGCGTGTGCCACCAGGCCATGAATCAGCAGGAAGACAGCAGTCGGGTGTTTGAGGGAAGAGTCGATCGATGAACAACAGCAGTATGGGCAGGCCGGCGGCGCATTCGCCTATGCGCCATTCACGGTTCGGGGCAGTACGCCGGCTGGTGTCTTCCGGCAGGCGACGGTGGGTCACGCCGGTGGTCATGCTGGTGTTGCTGTTGGGGATTGTCGCGGGGGCGATTATCGTCAGTTCGGTGACACAACCGCATGTGCAGCTTGATGACGGCACAGTGTGGGTCACGTCGCTGAAAGATCATAAGGCTGCACGGTTCAACGTGAAGAACCGGGACGCCGATGCCGGTGTCGCCTCGAAGGCCGCACGATTCGATATCGCCCAGCATGATGGCGACACGGTGCTTTCCGAAGGCACGAAAGCCAGTAATATCGCGGCTTCCACGGTCAGTGAGAGCGGCAATACGACGATGACGTCGGATATGGAAACCGTGGTCGGCGGTTCGACGGTGGCGCTGTTCAACGCCAAAACAGGCAACGTGTGGGTGGGGTCCGCCTCGGATGTGGAATCCATGAACCCCACCGCCGACGCTCCGAATATGAAACTTGGCGCGGGCAGTGCGATTGCGGTGACGCATGACGGTACGGTGTACGGCTATCGTGCTTCCGATCACACGGTGATGAGTGTTGACGGGCCGCAGGGCACGCTCGCCGCAGTCGGCAGCATTCCAGGCGCGTCGAGTGCGGAATCGTTCACTGTGGTGGGCGGTACCCCGGTTGTCGCCGGCAATGGCAAAGTGTTCTGGCCGTCCGGCAATGTGACGATAGGGCTGACGGGCAGGGCGGTATTGCAAGCCCCGTCCACTGACGGCAGGCAGCGGGACTGGGTGGCGGTGTCGACGCCACGTGGCATCGCGACGGTTGATTTGCGCAGCAAGAAGGTCGTGCCACTGTCGAATTCCGGCAAGGGGGATGCGGCGCGGCCGGTGTCGACCGGGGGTTGCGTGTTCGCGGCATGGTCGCAGCGTGCCAACAACTACGTGTCGGTGTGTGATGCTCATGGCGTCAGCGCGAAGTTCTCGTCGTTGGAATCGGTCAATCCGACTTCACAGCTGGTGTTCCGTACGAATCATCGCCTGGTGGTGCTCAACGATGTCATCAACGGCAATGTGTGGAATCCGCAGGAGTCCACGAAAGTCATCAAAATCCAGTGGAACAAGGTGGACACCAAGCAGTCCAAGCAGCAGGAGCAGAATAATGACAGCGCGAACAACCAACGTCATTTCAGTAAAACCTGCTCCTCTCAATCCGGGCAGATCAAAGCGCAGGATGATGCGTTCGGCGCTCGGACGGGTTCGCAGCAGATTCTTGATGTGCTGCGCAATGATGAGCAGACCGATTGTTCGGTGCTGCGCATCGATTCGGTGAGCGCTCCCGATGGGGCCGATATCAAGGTTTCTCCGATTTATGATGGCCGGTATCTTCAGCTTGACGCTTCAGCGGCGTCGGCTGGTTCTGTGACGTTCAGCTATACCATTTCCGATGGTCGCGGTCAGACATCCAGCGCCAACGTGTCGCTTGACCTTACGGCGGGAGCCAATCGCGCGCCACTGCAAATCGACACTCCCCCGGAGTTTGATGTCGAGCAGGGGGCTTCGACCACAGTCAACGCGTCGGGCAGTTTCCGCGATCCCGACGGCGATCCGCTGACCTTGGTGTCAGCGACCCCGCAGAACACCGATCAGGTGACGGTTTCCACGCGTGCCGACGGCCAGCTGGTGTTCAACGCCGGTTCGATGTCTTCAGGGCGTGCAGGTATCGAGGTCACCGTGTCCGACGGTCTGCAAATCGGCACCGGCATGATCTACTTTTCAGTGAAACCGGCGAATACGCTCGCCGCCACTATTGATCCCGTGGTCAGGCAGACCACGCCGGATACTCGCACCACGATCGCGTTGAAGCAGTATGTTCATGGCACGTCGCTCGAGCCGGCACAACTGACCGCGGTGGAATCCCCTGCCGGCGTGTCCGCCACGATGAATGCGACCGATATGTCGATCACGTTCAGTGCGAGCGATCCGGGCACGTACTATGTGCCGTACACTATCACGCAAGGGTCCGTTCCGACGACCGGCCTGGTTCGTGTGGACGTGCAGGCCGTCACCGGGGATGCCGCCAAACCGGTCGCGGCGAACGATGTCGCGTTGCTTGGTGCGGACAATACCGCGATTGTGGAACCGTTGGCCAATGATGTCGACCCGTTGGGCGGCGTACTGTCGGTGACCAGTGTCGCCGCCGACTCGCAGAGCGGCATCAAAACAGGCATCGTCGGCAATAAGCGGGTGTATATTACGGCGCGACGCGTCCCGACCCAACCGGTGCAACTCACGTACACGGTGGCCAATGCCGCCGGATCGTCAACCGGTGTGATCACCTTGCAGCCGCCGGCGCTGACAAGCTCGAATTCCGTGCCGAAGGCGGGCAATATCACCGCCCAGGTGCGTACCGGCGGCATCGTGTCCGTGGACGTGCTCGACCATGTCACATACTCCGATGGCACTACGGTGAAGTTGCAGAACAATCTTGAGGTCGACAAGCATACGTTCAAGGGGCTGGTGTTTGTCTCCGGCGATACCGTGCGCTACCAAGCCAGCCGGCAGACCGGTTCCTTCCCCGTCACGTACACGGTGAAAGACAACCTCGGCAATACGGCTTCCGCCACCATCACCATCAACGTGCATGAGAAGGACGCTTCGAACAAGGCGGCTCCGACGCCGGCCGACGTCGAAGCGCAGGTCGCCGCCGGGCAGAAAGTCCAGATCCCGGTTACGCTCACCGGCATCGATCCGGACGGTGATGACGTGCAGCTGCTCGGCTTGGGCAACAAGGCGCCGAAACTCGGTCGTATCACCGAAGTGGGCGCCACGTATCTGGTGTATGAGGCGTACGCGGATTCTACGGGCACCGACACATTCTCGTATGCGGTGGAGGATTGGACCGGACAGCGGGCAACCGCGCAAATCCGCGTCGGCGTGTTCTCTTCCGGCGCGGATTCAGGCGTGTATGCGCGTGACGATGAGATCACGTTGCGTCCAAACACCGCAACCACCGTCCCAGTCGCCCAGAATGATATCTCCGGTGACAGCACGGACCTGACCGTGGGCAAGCATGTCGAATCGCAAGGCATCAGCGGTATCAGCGTGAGCGACAACATGCTCTCGTTCACTACGCCGAAGCAGCCGGGAACGTATTACGTGGCGTACACCGTGAACAACAAGGCGGGCCTGTCCGATACCGCGACGTTAACGGTGAATGTCGATGCGAACGCCCCCATCGACCCGCCGACCGCCTACGATTATCGTGTGCCCGCGGCCGCGACCATCGACAAGAAATCCGTGGATGTGGACGTCTCCCAGTGGATCGCGAACCCTTCAGGCACCGCTGATGAACTCCAAGTTGGTGTGGATCCGTCCGCCGCCGATCATGCGCATGTCAAGGGCGGTAAAGGTTCCACAACCATCAGCGTGGATCTGACCGATGAGGCGCGTGCCGTGCCGTACACCGTGACGAACACGACGTACGGCATTACTTCCACCGCGTTCATCCAAGTGCCGGCCTACGGCGTGTTCCCGCCGACCTTACGGCCGAAAGCCCCGGCGTTGAAAGTCAACGCACATGAGACCATCACCATCAATATCGCCGATTACGTGCGTGTGGGGGCCGGAAAAACCGCGTACGTGGATGACGCCGGTTCGGTGAGCGCCACCAAAGCCGCGAACAACGACCTGTATGTCAATGATCAAACGTTGCGGTTCACCGCCCCGAAGGATTATGCGGGGCCGGCATCCATCACCTTCACCGCGGTGGATGGCAAACGCAGCAAAGGCGATAGCGTGAAAATCGTCAATTCGGCGGTGCTGACCCTGCCGATCACGGTAATCGGGCGTGACGTGCCCGCGCCGACATTCTCCTCCCCCACGGTTGACGTGGCAGCCGGGGAAAGCGCCACCACCATCGATTTGACCGCGCTGACGCATTCGCCTTCCGGATTATACGACGATGAGAAGCAGTACACGTATGCCGGAGGCGCGAACTCCAATGGGGTTGACGCGAAAGTGAGCGCTGCCGGCAAACTGACGGTTTCCGCAAGCAAAACCGCCGCGCCCGGCACCACGGTGAGCGTGCCGGTGAATATCACGTATGCGAAAGGCACGGTGAATGCCGGCGTGACCGTACGAGTCACCGCATCCAACCGGCCGTTGGCGCGGGTCAGCGGCAAAACCGTGAACATCAAGGCGGGGTCAAGCCAACAGGTCAATATGCTGGCCGACGCATACAACCCGTTCCCTGACACGCCGTTGACCGTCACCGATTGCACGGCGGACAAGGGCGCGAAATTCATCGTGACCTGCCCGTCCAACGGCGTGATTTCCATCACCGCGTCCTCTGATATCGGGGCGAGCAACAACACGGTGGTCGTAACCGTGCGTGACGCCACCCAGACGCGGGAACGTGAGACGACCGGCACCATCAACGTCGCCGTAAGCGATAAGCCCGACGCGCCGCTGCTGTCAGCCGTGTCCACCAAGCCGCAGGATGGCAGAATCGATTTGAACTGGACCGCCGGGTCAGCGAACGGCAGTCCGATCACCGAATACAAGGTCCTGTGGAGCGGCGCCGGGAGCGGCGAGCGCTCATGCGGGGCGGCGACCTCATGCACGATTGACGGTTTGAGCAACGGCAAAACCTACACGTTCAAGGTGCGAGCCAAGAACGAGGTCGGCTGGTCCAAGGAGTCCAATGCCGTGGAAGGTACGCCGGACAAGCTGCCGGACGCACCAACCGACGTGAGTATCGAAGGCGGGGAGCGTACGATCACCGTCACATGGAAAGCCCCGAGCGGCAATTTCTCTGCGATTGACAATTATCGGGTCACGTTGAGCGGGACGAACGCGCCGGCACCGCAGGAAACCACCGGTACCAGCGTCACGTTCCCCATCGACGACAACGCCATCATCGACGGCGTTTCCTACAAGGCGACCGTCCAATCCCATAACAAGGTGAATTGGAGCCAGCCGTCCAAACAGTCCGGGGATGCGAAACCGTGGGGTAAGCCCGATGCCCCGCATATCACGGTGACGAATGACGACACCAAGGGGACGCTCACCGTCGAATCGGTTGGCAATACCCGCAACGCGGGCTGCAAGGCGGTCGAATTGTCCGGCGATCTTGACTTCACGGTGGCATGCGACGGGTCGAAGACGTTCGATATTCCGGAACATGACCTCAATACGAAGGAATACACCGTTCATGCCAGCGTCGTCGGCGACAAGGCGACGCGCAGCGACCCGGCGACGGTGAAGTTCACGCCTCATTACACAGTGGAGACACCGGCTTCGGTCAAAGTCTCAAGCAAGGGCGACACGTGCAAGGTCGAGTGGACCAAGCGCGGCCATGCCGACGGGTTCACCGTGCAGGCGGCCGGCTTCGTCCCGTACGTCGCCGAAGCGTCCGAACGGTCGCATGATTTCACACTCGCCCCATGGCAGGCGTGCACCACCGGCAGTGTCGCGCAGATGTTCAATGGTGCGGCAAGCGACATGGTTGCCGACGCCCTGGCCCAACCGTATGTGAACAAGAAGAAGGCGCAGATCACCGTGCCGAGTTTGCGTTGGAACGCGAAGGACGCGAATATCATCGACGTTGACGGCGGAGTGGTGACCACGTACGGTCAGGCAGGAACCAGTGCAATCGTGTTCAAAGCCAACGGCAAGTCGTGGACTGTCGCATGGACGCCCGGCACCCATGCGCTGGATGTCAAGGATCTGTTGCCGGCGGGAGCCGACTACACGTGGAGCGTGAACGTGACAGGCGCAGATCCGGCATTGAGCAACGCCAAGGACGGCGGGCGGCTGCTGGACAAAGACCGGGTCGCGCCGCCCGCACCACAGCCCGATCCAAGTCCGAATTCCAGCGCCAATCCGAGCGCGAGCCCGACAACATCCGCGAAACCAGCGGAACCCGCTTCCGTCAGGATGCCGTTCCCACGTCGCCCAGGCATCCGAATCCTGCAATCGCAGGATGACGCGACGGCATGGATGAGCACACGGACTATCGCAGCAATGACAACCCAACAGCAAGGAGCAACCCATGAGCACTGACAACAGCGACGCAACCCAGTTGGGTTCCATCGGCCACACCCCGCGTGTGCCCGCCCAACCGCATGGTCCGCAGCAGCCGTCCATCCCCACGCTCGGCCAGCAGCCGGCATTGCCGGTGCATGAACCGGATGCGGACACGGAAAGCACCGTGCTGAGCACGCATACCACAACGAACCCGGCGACACCGACAGTACCGGCGACACCGACGCGTCCGATACAACCGGCACAACAAGTACAACCACAGCCCACACAGCGCGCCTCCTCACAACCTGCCCGGCCCACAACCTCCCGCCCGGCCGCCGCTTCCGGCCTGATGTCCGCCCCGCCCGAAGACATCATCCGATTCCATGACACCTTCCGCAAACTGGTCGACAACGTCTCCCAGGTCGTGGTCGGCAAGGAGACACCGATCCGCCAGTGCGTCACCGCCCTTGTGGTCGGCGGGCATATCCTGCTCGAAGACAATCCGGGAACCGGCAAAACCCAGTTGGCCCGAGGCTTGGCCAACTCGATCGACATGCCGTTCAAACGTATCCAGTTCACGCCTGACCTCCTGCCATCCGACGTGGTCGGCGTCACCTACTACGACCAGAAGCGCGGCGAATTCGAATACCGTGAAGGCCCGATTTTCGCGTCCATCGTACTGGCCGACGAGATCAACCGCGCCTCGCCGAAAACCCAGTCTGCGCTGCTTGAGGTCATGGAAGAGCAGAATGTCACCGTCGACGGGGTCACCCACCCGGTACCGCAACCGTTCATGGTCATCGCCACCCAGAATCCGATCGAACAGCTCGGCACATACAAGCTGCCTGAAGCGCAGATGGACCGGTTCCTCATCAAAACCACCATCGGATACCCGAGCCATGAGGCCAGCGTCAACATCCTCAAGCAGGTCAACGTCACCGACCGTGCCGCCACCGTGCATCCGGTGCTCACCGGCGAAGACATCCTGCGCATGCGCCAAGTCGGCGAGCGCATGCATCTCGATGATGCCATCGTCGAATACATTGTGCGTCTGGTGGAGGCGACCCGTCATCATGAGCGTATCCAGGTCGGTTCCTCCATGCGTGGCGCGCTCGCGTTGACCCGTTGCGCTCGCGTGTGGGCGGCGGCTGATAATCGCGGGTATGTGGTGCCTGATGATGTGAAGAGTCTTGCCGTGGTGGTGCTTGCGCATCGTATCACGCTCACTGCCGAATCCACGTTCGCGGGGTTGACCGCGCAGCAGGTGGTTGAGCAGATTCTTGATGATGTTCCCGCACCGCACGTGGGCGCCAACGCCTGAACCACACATGGGGCACACGCCCTCACAGTTTGAAAGGTCGAGGAATGCGGCAATCACAGACAACGCGGCGCAACAGAACGTTCCAACGTTCGATGCGTCGGATCGGACGCCGGGCCGAGCGGCTGGCCACGTCAACCGTGTCCCCGCTTGGCTGGGCGGTTATCGTTCTTGCCATCGTTTGCACTGTGGCGTTCGCACGGCTGGGCTGGCATGAGCTGCTTGCCATGGCGGTCGTGTTGGCGACCATGACGGTATGTGCGATTGCGATGTCGCTGGGCAATACCGCGTTCAACGCCGCCATCGACGTGTCCGACCGGCGGGTCACGGTGTCTGACACAGTGGATGTCAACGTAACCGTGGATAATCCCGGCCGCACGCCGACCGCTTCGGCGCGTGGCGATTTGCCGATCGGCGAGCATCATGAGCGGTTCACCATTCCTATCCTTGCCGCCGGCCAGTCGAAACACACGAGCGTGCAGTTCACGGCTATCAGCCGCGGAGTATTGCCAGTCGGCCCGTTGTCCATCCGCAAGGGCGATCCGTTCGGCTTGATTCGTCGTGAACGGCGGCTCGCCGAGCATATCGACGTGTTCATCCACCCTCGCACCGTGATGCTCAACACGTTGAATGCCGGTATCCCGCGCGATTTGGAGGGCCAGCCGAGCGGTGAGATCGTTGATGACGATCTTGATTTCTACGGGCTGCGTGAGTATGAGCCCGGGGATGACGTGCGTAACGTGCACTGGCTGAGTTCCGCGAAAACGGGCGCGCTGATGATCCGCCAGTATGAGGCCACCCGGCGTACCGACACCGCATTGACGATCAGTATCACCCCCAATGACTATCGCGACGCCCAGGAGTTCGAGCAGGCGGTGTCCATTCATGCTTCCATCGGCGTGCAATGCCTGCAACAGGGCCGACCGGTCACCGCACACGCCGGCACCCGGCACACGTCGCCGCGGCATGCCACCGAGTTTCTTGACGAATGCAGCGCCATCGTCCCCGATATCGACGACAATCCCAATCTTGCGCAGGATACGCTCGTCCGTGCGCCGGACGCGACGTTCTATTTCTTCACTGTCGGCAGCATGAAACCTCTCGATGTCATCAAACGTATGACGTTGGCTTTGCCGCATAGCGCGACCTGCGTGGTGTTGCAAACCGCGCCCGGCCAGCCGCGCGGCATCAAACGGTACGCCGGTTTCACGCTGGCGACTGTGGGAGACCTTGCCGATTTGCCGATCATCATGGGGGTGTTGGCATGAGTACTGACATGCATACCACCAACACCACCGATTTCACCGGCACCACCACCGGCACTACAGGATTGAACGCCACGGCGACCGGCACGTGGGCGGATGATGCGACGCATTCGGCAATCTGGATAGTGCGCGACGCCGGCCGGCCGCCCCTGCCGCACCGCAACCGGCCTCAGACCACGCACATCGTCAGCCTGCTGGTCGCCGCCGTGTTGACGCTGGTCGGTGCCGGCAATCTCATCGACGTGTACGGATCGGCGGCCGCGTGGGCTACAGCGGCGATCCCGGCGACCCTGATCGGTTCACTGGTCGCGCTCGCCGGGCTTGTCCCCGCACTGCGCTTGTGGTGGCAGATTGTGTTCATGGCGCTCGCCCAGCTGGTTGTCGGACCGGTGCTTGTCCTGAACGACACCACGATCGCACATGTCATTCCTACCGCACGCACCCTCAACCAGGGGTGGGTGCATACGCTCGGCTCGTTCAAATATCTGCTGGCGGTCGCTCCGCCGACCGGTACGGGTGACGGGTCGCTGCTGGCGGTGTGGACGATCTGTCTGTGGGCGGCATTGCTGACCGGTATCTGCGCCATGGCCGGGGACGGGCGGCTGACTATGCTCGCCATCATCCCCGTGGCCGCGAATCTTGCGTTATGCGCGTTGCTTGGCTCCTCAAACGGTTTCCAGCGTATCGCCGCGGGCGCCGTGACCGCGATCATCCTGGTGGTGTGGATCAGTGCCCGTTGGAATCTGCTGGAATTGGGCCGCTGGCTGAGCACGACGGTCATTGTGTTGTTGGCGGCTTCGCTGGCGGTTGGCGGCTGTCTGGCCGTCGGACAGCATCGCACCATCTTACGTGACCATTACGAGCCGCCGCTGAGCCCGTACGAGTATGCGAGCCCGTTGAGCGGTATGCGCTCGTATATCAAGAACCATAAGGATGACATACTGTTGACGGTCACCGACCTGCCGGCCGGGTCGACGGTCCGGCTTGCCGTGATGGATCGGTTCGACGGCAATGTGTGGAATCTGTCCGATACCGCGATGGCGTCAGATTCCTCCAGTTATCGCCGTGTCGGCACCAGTATCCGCAATAATGCCAAAGGCAAGCGGTTCACCGCCACGTTCACCATTGATAAAGGGTTGAGCGACTACTGGCTGCCCTTGGCTGGCGCGGCGTCCAGCGTAACGTTCGCCACAGCGTCGGATGCCGATTCGTTCTACTACAACACCGACACCATGTCCTCCATCTACCCCGCCCGCACCCGTGACGGCATGTCGTATACGGAAACCGGCGTGATTCCAGCGATTCCTACCGATAAGGAGATCGCCAAAGCCTCCG
Organism: Bifidobacterium boum; assembly: GCF_000741535.1. Taxonomy (GTDB): domain Bacteria; phylum Actinomycetota; class Actinomycetes; order Actinomycetales; family Bifidobacteriaceae; genus Bifidobacterium; species Bifidobacterium boum. The sequence continues at coordinate 599,091 of NZ_JGYQ01000007.1, forward strand.
CCGCCCGCATCAGCCAGCCCAAAGCAGAAGACGTGCCTGACAGCGTGGACAAGCTTGCCACCGCCATCGCCGGCGGGCAAGCCACCGGCGGTGAAGCGGCGCAAGCCCTCGCAGACAAGCTCAAGGAAACCGGCTGGTTCTCACACGGATTAAGCGGCGATTACCCGTCGAACGCCGGCCACGGCAACTATCGTATCGATCAGCTGCTCGCCGGTTCCGCAATGGTCGGCGACAGTGAACAGTATGCTTCCGCGATGGCGCTCATGGCCCGCAGCCTCGGGCTGCCAAGTCGTGTCGTTTTGGGGTTCGTGCCGAAAAACGATGAGGGTGATATCAGCGAGAACCGTACTGAAAAGCACGGTGGCACAACCGTCACGAAATTCACCGGCAACGATGTGACCGCATGGGTGGAAATCAAATTGGACGGCTACGGGTGGGTGGCGTTCTATCCGACACCCAAAGAGACGAAAGTACCCGACGAAAACCAGAATCTGACACCCCCGAATCCGAAAACCCTAGTGCGTCAACCTCCCGTCCCCCTTACCGACCCGCTGCGCGATGACAACCAAGCCACCAGCAAATCATCCATCGGCGGCAGCATGGCCGATGACACCCCGAACAACGAATCCTGGCAGCGGGCGATGCGAATCATCCGAGCGATCGCCATCTACGGCAGTCCGCTGTGGATCCTGCTTATCACCATAGGGCTGCTGTTGGCCGTCAAAGCGATCGCCTTGACACGTGCACGCAAGCATGGCAGCGTGTCGCAACGGGTCGCCGCCGGCTGGCAGGCCGTCACTGCGCTTGCCCGGCAAAGCGGCTTGGATATTCGAGGCACCAGAAGCGAGCAGGCGCATGCCATCGCCGAACAGATGGGACTTCAATCCGATACGCTTGAAACCTTGGGGCGGGAAGCCGATTACGTTACCTTCTCCGGGCAGACCGTTGAACCGGGACAGGTGGAACGCTACTGGCGTGACGTAATGCACGAGCGCGCCGTCATGCTCAAATCCATGCCGGTATTGCGCCGATGGCGCGCCAGGCTCTCGCTCGCGGACGTCGTACACGCCCCGGGCGGCCGGAACACTCGAAGCAGCCGAAGGAAAGGACGGGACTCATGAGCCTGCTCAGCATCAATGTCGGGCTGAACACGAATATCGGTCTGCGCCGGAAAACCAATCAGGACAACCTGTACGCCGGCAACGGCGTGTATGTCGTGTGTGATGGCATGGGCGGCGGCAAAGGTGGCAAACGCGCGAGCGCGGACGCCGTCTGGCGGCTTGCGCAACTGGCGGAACGCCCCCGGCGTAATCTCGACGATATCGCCGCCGTGCTGAACCAAGCCCAGGATGATGCACTCACCTTGGGTGAGGAGCTTGGCGGGGTCGCCGGCACGACGGTCACCGGCGTGATTTTGCCAACGCGTGTCAGGCAGGATGGCTCGAGCCCTGACGAACGTTGCTATATCGTCAATATCGGCGATTCACGCACCTACCATATGGATGCGGGCGCTGACGGCGTGTGGCAGGCGGATTCGCTGGTATGCATCACCCGGGACCATTCGGAACGCCAGGAGGCCATCGACACGGGAAGAATGCTGCCTGAGGAGGCGAGCCGACGCATCCCGCGCAATGTCATCACGCAATGTATCGGCGCCCCTGACGGCATCCGCCCCGACTGGTATGCCGCACCCGCGAACGGCCGGTTCATCATCTGTTCCGACGGGTTGCACGCACAAATCAGCTCCGACAAGTTTGCCGATATCGTCGCGTCATGCGCGAACCCGCAATCGGCGGCGGACAGGCTTGTCGAAGCCGCGCTGCAGGCGGGCGGCAGTGACAATATTTCCGTCCTGGTGGTGGATATGCGTGCTGAATGCCCGTCAAACGCAGGCTGGCATGCCGGCAAACTCGGCGACAACGAGGACATCTACGACGCGTTGGAAGGCACCCTGCACACGCTCAGGGCGGTGTCATCATGGCGATGGTGATCGGCGCAGACGTGTCGTCAGTACAATAGTGGCCAATACAACAATAAGGAGAACACACCATGGTTGACTTCGATGCCGCGGTCGCGGCGGTGCAGGATCCGAACGCCGATCCGGCATTCCTCGCGCGAATCGCGTACGAGAATCCTGAGTTCGGAGCGAATGTCGTTGCGAATCCGAGAGCATACCCGGGGTTGAAGCAATGGATCGCCCAGTTCGGCGACGAACGTGCCCGCCAGCAGCTTATCGCCATGGGCTGGCCGGTTCCGCCGTCCGGCGTCCAGCAGCGGATGGCAGCCGAACCGGTCGCACAGCAACCGGTGATGCAACAGCCTGCCGTCGAACCGTCTGCAACGCAACAGCCCGCGATGTCAGGCTCTACCAGCGAATATCAGGCTGCCGAAGCGTACAATGCCGATCCCGCATTCAACGCCGCGAATACGCCCGCCACTGCCCCAGCGCAGGAAACCGGGTATGCCGCCCAATCCCAGTCGGCGGATGATACGGAAGGCCAGCCGGTCGCCGCAGCACAGGAAACCTCTGCCACCGCCGACACCGCCGCACCTGCGAACGGCTACACCGCGGAACTCGCGATGCAAACCACCGATCAGATGCTCATGGCGCATATCGCCGGTGAAGCGCCCGAACTGCGTCCTGCGCTCGCCCGCAATCCGAATATTTATCCGGAATTGCTCCAGTGGCTTGGCCAGTTGAATGATTCGGCGATCAACGCCGCCATCCGTTCACGCCAATAATCTGACGTACGGTTTCACAGTCCCGTCCCGAACCGGTTCTGGGCACAGTATCAGCGCCACCGGCCCGGGGCGGAAGCAATGTGTTGGAGGGTCGTGCCGACGGTCAGCGTTGTTCGAAGGTGAAGAACTGGTCGCCGATGCGGATGGTGCACGGGGCTTGGAGTCTCATGCGCTCATGCTCCACTTTCGTTTCGGTATTATCGCGGATGATGTACGTGCCGTTGAGTGAATCGTAGTCCTCGATCCACAGCAGGCCGTCCTTGTCGAAACTGATGGCCGCATGGTTGCGGGAAATCGTGCGCGTGGGGTCGTCCAGTTTGACCGCTTTGACACCTTGCGGCAGGTCTTGCGAGGGTTTGCGCCCCAACAGTACGCCCGTATCCACGATGATGCGCTGTCCGGTCTGCTCGTTGTACAGCTCATACTCCTGTTTCGGCGCCGAAGCGGTGAAGGCCGTGGACAGTACGGTGCCTTCCCAATCGATATCGTCATCGTCTTGGCTTGCCGTTGTGGGTTGTGCTGTGGTTTGCGCGATTTCCGCCGTAGTCGGCGGGTTCGCGGCGGTTGTGGTACCCGCACTCGCGACGGGCTGGGCATTCGCGGCTGGCTGGGTTTCGGCGGTCTGCTGCGGCATCACCGTGGCATCTTCGTCATACCAGCCCAGTTCCGGTGGGGGTGGATATGGTAGCGCACTCATGGTTCCGATTATAGGCGGATGCTTTCCGCAAGGGCGGACGGGTGCGGCTCTCCGCCCACAGTATGGTCGCCAAGGTTGATGCGATCATACTGCTGGCGAGCCTCATCGAGTATGCCGCGTCAGCAGAAGGCGCCGCGACGATACTGGTCCGCGTACGGCGCCTGATTGGCGGGTACGCCGAGCTTGTATGCGGCGCGCAACGGCCAGTACGGGTCGCGCAGTGCGGCGCGGCCGATTTCCACGACTTCCGCCTTGCCTTTGCGCACAATCTTCTCCGCCTGCTTCGGCTTGGTGATCAAACCGACCGCGCTCACCGGAATCTGCGCTTCCTTGCGGATCGCCGAAGCGAATGGCACCTGCCAGCCCGGCTTGACCGGCACGTTCACATGCGGGATGATGCTGCCGGTCGACACGTCGATCAGATCCACACCATGCTCCTTGAGTACACGGGACAGTTCCACGGTCTGGACCAGATCCCAACCGCCGGCGGCCCAATCGGTCGCAGAAACACGCACCACAAGCGGCATGTAGTCGGGAATCACCTGGCGGACGGCGTCCACGGTTTCGACGACGATGCGCATCCGATTGTCCAGGGAACCACCGTATTCGTCCTCTCGCGTATTGGTCAGCGGGTCAAGGAATTCGGACAGCAGATACCCGTGGGCCGCATGGATTTCGACCATGTCGAATCCTGCGGCGACCGCACGCGCTGCAGCGTCACGGAATTGCGCGACCACCCCGTGGATCTCATCAACGCTCAGTTCGCGCGGCGTATCGAGTTTCGCGTACGGGATCGGACTTGGCGCGACCGTCTGCCAGCCGCCCTTGTCTTGCGGCACGTTCTCATGGATGTATCCCAGTGAGAAACTCCCCGTGTTGCCCTTCCTGCCGGCATGGTTGAGTTGCACGCCGATGCGGGCGCCGGTCGCTTTCACCCCGTCAACGATCCAACGCCACGCCTGGATCTGGTCGTCGTTCCACAAGCCGACGTCACACGGGGAGATACGACCTTCGGGGCTAATCGCCGTGGATTCGACAATCACCATGCCAAATCCGCCGATGGCGCGGGACACGTAATGCTGGTAATGGAATGGGGTCGGCTTGCCGTCTTGCGCGTACACCGAATACGTGTCCATGGGCGGCAGCCAAATGCGGTTGCGCATCGTCAGGCCGCGCAGCGTGAAGGGCTCGAACAGTTTGCAGTCTGCACGCTCTTCAGGTTCTGTACCTGTATTGTCGTTCGCCATGTCGTGTTCCTTTCCGTGGGGAGACGGGCGTATGCCGGCGCATGCGTTGCACGCGGCCGCCTTCAGGCATGTCATATGCTTCTCTTTGCATTGTAAGGTGTCCTGCGGCATCCTAGTGTCCGTTTCGGTGAACAGCGGACGAACATGCGCCGACAGGTCACCCGGTCCGCCCGTCCGTCATACGGCGGGAGGCGGCACGCGTCGCCGCAATGCCGCCTCCCGCCGTATATAAAGCCGTCACGCCGATGCTTCAGCCGCCTTACTTGGCGTATTGGCCTGCCAAGGTTCCGTAACTGTCATCGTTGGGCGCGTTGATCGCCGCCAGGTACGTGTTCATGAATTCTTTCCACGCCGGGCTTGCGATATACATGCCGTACCATGTGCTGTGGGTGACGCCGTTGATGGTTTTGCCGGAGAAGTCGCCTTGTGTTTCCGCGTTGCCTACCGCCACGAACGCCGCGACCGTGTTGGGCACGAAGCCTGCGGTCAGCATGTAGGTCTGCTCGTTGGTACCGGTTTTGGCGAAGGTCTTGCGGTTGTTGTCCAATTGGGCGGCTTTCGCCTCGCCTTTGAGCACACCCTGATTGAGCGCATAGGCGGTGGTCTGGGCAATCTCGGGGGCTATGGCCTGGTGGCAGTTGGCGCTCGGCACTTTGAGCTTCTTGCCGTTCTGCTTGATGACCTTTTTGATGGCGATCGGCGTGCATTCCACGCCGTTGGCCCCGAGTGTCGCGTACACGTTCGCCATGGTCAGCGGGGACGCTTGGACCGAACCGATGATCATTGGCGGGTTGAAGGAGTTGGCCGAATAGACGTCTTCCTGGCCGAGGATCGCGTTATGGTAGCCAAGGGTTTTGGCGGCGTCGGCGATGGAGCACAGGCCGATCACTTGGGCCATGGACGCCTGCGTGGTGTTATGCGATTTGATAAGGCCTTGCAACGGGGTTTCCGGGCTGGTGGTGCCGCCTTCGGAGTTGTGCAGCGACCATGTGCCTTTCCCTGCGAATTTCGCGCAGTTGAACGAACTGTTCGCGTACCGTGTGTAGGTGCGTAGGGATTCGGTGATGGAATGGCCTTGCATCATCCAGGCGACCATGTTGATCGGTTTCCATGTTGAACCGACGTTGAAGCCGATGCCGCCGCCGTCTTTCTGGTCGACCGCATAGTTGATCGACGTGCGGGTGGGGTCGGTTTTCGCCGCGTCCGTCGCGTCATACGTTCTGTTCAGGCCGAAGCCGAGCACTTCGCCGGTACCGGGTTTGATGGCGGCGATGGTCACTTCGAATCCGGTGGGGTCGTTCGGCGGAATGGTGTCCCGCGCCGCTTTCATGGCTGCGTTGTTCGCGTTGACATCCATGGTGGTGTAGATTTCCAGACCGCCCTCGTTCAGCAGTTTCTGGCGTGCTTGCGCAGTTTTGCCAAACTCTTTGGAGTTGAGGATCTGGTTGGTCACGTAGCTGCAGAAGAACGCGGCATCGCCGGCGACCTGGCAGCCTTGTTGCACCGACTGGATGTTGAGCGTGTCCTTGAGTGGTGTCGCTTTGGCTTCATCATGCTGCGCTTGGCTGATGAATTTTTCCTGCAGCATGAGGTCGAGCACGATGTTGCGTTGTTCCTCGGCGGTTTTCTGGTTCGCTTCGATGGAGGGATCGTACTTTTCCGGGTTTTTGGTGATGGCCGCGATGGTGGCCGCCTGGACTACGGTGAGGTCGGCGGCGTTAGTGTTGAAGTAGCGTTTCGCCGCGGCTTCCACGCCGTATAGGCTGCCCGAGCCGAATTGGGCGATGTTCAAATAGCCTTGCAGGATCTCGTATTTCGAGTATTTCTTTTCCATTTGCACGGCGATGAGCATTTCGCGTAGCTTACGCGCCACGGTGTCTTCGGACGCATGGTATTCGGCGATGGGATCGTCATCTTCGCGGGCTTTGACCATGAGCACGTTCTTGACGTACTGCTGGGTCAGGGACGAACCGCCTTGGGTGTCGCCTTTGGCGACGTAGGTTTTCACGAATGCGCGCATCACGCCTTGCACATCGACGCCGGCATGTTCGAAGAAGCGGCGGTCTTCACGCGCGACCACCGCGCGCTGCATGTAGACGGAAATGTTCTTGATCGGCACGACTTCGCGGTTTTGCGCGTAGAACGAGGCGATGACCGTTTTGCCGTCGGACGCGTACAGCGTGGATTTCTGCGGCAGGCTGGTCACGTCGAAATCAATACCCTCGACGGTCAGGGACGGTGAGAGCGCCTTGGCCATGTTGTTCGCCCCGAACACGGCGGGCATCACCATCAGGCTCACCACGACGCCGCCACAGATGCAGAGGGTCAGATAGGCGAGCAGCAAGGCGAGCGCACGTCGCGCGGTCAGGGAGTTCTTTTTGGGCATGTGCCCCATTCTATGGTGTCGCCTGTACCTTTGCCGAGGGGTCGAAGGCACACCGCCACGGTATTCGCACAATCACCCATGTACGGGGAAAACCCTGAAAACAAGCCAAAAACGAGCCTGCTGTTGTGCGAAAGCGGTTTGAAGCCGGCGGCCACGCGTGGATGATGCCGCGGCTTGGGGAAGCTCGGGGCGTTGCGCGGGCGGCTCGTCCGGACGTCAGCGTTTGGACCGGCGGATCAGGGCGCCCGGCTGGTAGATGATGATGCTGCGTCCTTCCCGTGCGATCCACCCGCGGTTGGCGAATTCGGTCAACGCCTTGTTGACGGTTTCACGCGATGAGCCGACCAGTTGGGCGAGTTCCTCTTGGGTCAGATCATGCGGGATTTTCACGCCCGCTTCGACCGGAACACCAAAGCGGGATGCCAGATTGATGAGTGTTTTGGCGAGCCGTCCCGGCACGTCCATGAATACGAGGTCGCTGATACGTTCGTTGTTCGCGCGCATGCGTCCGGCAAGCACTTGGAGCATGTCGACGGCGACGCGCGGATACTGGTCGAGCCATGCGAACAACGCGTCGTGTTCAAGCCACACCACTTGAGTGGGGTTGGAAATCGCGATTGCGGATGCGGTGCGTGGGCCGCCTTCGGGGTCGAACACGGGGATTTCGCCGAGCACCTCCCCCGGCGCGTGAATACTGAGCAGTTGGATACGCCCGTCGCTGGAACGCCGGGTGAGTTTGACTCGACCGCGTTCAAGCAGGTACATGCGGTGGTCGGTGTCCCCTTCGGCGAAAATCACGCCGCCCTTGCCGAATTGTGCTCGTTGCAGGTATGGCAGCAGGCGTGCGGCCTGCTGTTGGGAGACTTGTTTGAATAGTGCGGTGCGCAGCAGGATGTTGTCAGGCTCCGGCATCGCATTGGGCTTGGGCATGACCATGGGCTCCTCCTTGCTGCCTCCGGACGCATACGGCACCTATTGTAACCTCTGTGTCTTCGCGCGCGCCGGGAAACGTCAGGATGACGGTTCGTCAGGCATGCCCGGATTGTCGGAGCGCGGATGCGAGGCGGCGAATATGAGCCGCCCGATCAGCCGGTCTCGGCTCATGCCGGTTTGCGAGCGCAGCGGGTCGACGCGACGGCGTGCCGATTTGACCGCCTTGTCGGAGAGTTTTTCGCGTGACGTGTTCAGGATGCGGGTCATGGCGGTGGCGTCGATGTCGTAGGCCATGGTCACGTGGTGGAGGACCGCCCCCGGTCCGGAACCGATCGGGGGGAATCGGCGTTGCGCGGCACCGGCGATTTTCCCGGCGTTTGAGGAGATGTCGTTGATGCCGGTGAATGTGGCGTCAATGCCGAGGTCGTGCAGTGCGTCAATCACCCATTGGTCGCATTGGCGGTAGGATTCCTCAATGCTCATGCCGGCGACGAAATCCCGGGGCGCATACAGGGAGTAGGTGATGGTGTTGCCTGGTTCGATGAACATCGCACCGCCGCCGGTGCATCGGCGTACGACGGTGAAACCTTCTTGCCGGGCTTGTTCGAGGTTGACTTCGTCTTCGAGTGATTGGAAACGTCCGATGACGACGGCCGGGGCCGCCCACTCCCAGAAACGCAGGGTGGCTGGCAGTTCTCCGCTGGCGACGCGTTCAGCCATGCGAATGTCCAGATCCATTTGGTCTTGGGGCATCCGTGGGATGTCGTGGATGATCTGGGAGTTGAGCGCCTGCCATCGGGCGCGACGGCGGCGTTCGGCTTTCCGCTCGATTTGGTCGAGGACACGACGGTCCGCCGCGGGACCCGGTTGGGGAGGAGTGTGCGGCTGAGGGGGCGATACGGCAAGGCCATGCCTGTCTGTATCAGTGCCGACCGCTCTGCGGAATGCGATGGTGAAGGCGTCTGCGTCGACGCCAATCAGGCGCACCTGCGGATGGGCGGAGCATACCGTTCCAAGGTCGTCCCCGTGGCATAGGGCGGTTTCGAGCGCGGCGAGCAGGGCACGCTGGCCGGTTTCGTCACCTTCCATGAAGAAGTCGCCGTCGATGTGGCAGGAGGTGACGAAGCCGGCCGGGTCGCATGAGACGCTGACCCCGACGAGTTTTCCGCCCGGGGTCTTGTATTCGCCGCGCATATGGTTGTCTTTCGGTTGGTCGCTCAGTCGCGCAGTTCGTAACCTTGGGCGTCGCGATGCCAGTCGCTGCCGGTGGAGGAGCTCAGAATGAGGATCGCTTCAATCAAGGACCAGATGCCGGTGATGACGGATCCGAAACCGAGGGTGAGGATGGTGATCAGCAGCTGTGCGACCGCTTTGCCGGTGTAGCCGAGATAGAAGTTGTGCGCACCGAAGCATCCGAGGAAAATGCCCAGTAGGCCTGCGGCGACCTTGGATTTCTGGCCGACGTAGCCGTATCCCGCGCTGGTGGTCGGCGGATAGGGATAGCCCTGCGCACCCTGGTACTGCTGCTGGTACTGCTGCTGGTAGGGCTGTTCGTACGTCTGCTGGTACTGGTATTCGCCCGCCGGCTGGTAGCCGGGCTGGGCAGGTGTCTGTTCGACCGGTTGGGCGCCGTACTGGTAGGTGTTCTGGTATGGGGTGCTGCCCTGTCCGTAGGTGTATTCTGATGGCGCGGGCTGCGAGTACTGCGCGTACTGCTGTGTCGGAGCGTACTGGGTTTGCTCTTGCTGCTGCGGTGCATTGCTGCCAGGCGTCTCAGGGGCGGGTGGCTGTTGCTGATTGTTTTCTTCCATGCCCCCTAGTATCGCATACCCGTTGCGGTCATGCCACCAGCGTTCCGTTGTTCTTGACCGTGTTGCTCTACCGTGGGCGATGGGCGTGATTAGGATACGAAATAAACCGCCCTGCATCCCCGTGCTGTATTGACTTCTTCCGTTGCACAGGATTGCAGGGCGGCGGCTCACACGCTTGTGGCGTGAGAGGTATCAAATGCGCGCCAAAATGTCGCGTCCCACTTCTTCAGTGGTGCGCTTGGTCGATCCGAGTTCGGCGATATCCGCTTCGACCGCGCGGTCGATTTTTGCGGCGGCCTCGTCGAATCCAAGGTGGCGCAGGAGCATCGCGCTCGACAGCACGGCGGCCGTCGGGTTGGCGATCCCCTTGCCTGCGATATCCGGGGCCGACCCGTGGATCGGCTCGAACATCGAGGGGTATTCGTTGGAAGCATTGATGTTGCCGGAGGCGGAGTATCCGACGCCTCCGACCACGGCACCCGCCTCATCGGTGAGAATGTCGCCGAAGAGGTTGTCGGTGAGAATCACGTCGAAGCGCGAGGGGTTCGACACGAGGAAGATCGTGGTCGCGTCGATGTGCAGGTAGTCGTGTGTGACCTGCGGGAATTCCTCGCCGACCTTGTCGACGATCCGCTGCCACATGTCGCCCGCGTTGACGAGCACGTTCTTCTTGTGTACGAGCGTGACGTGCTTCTTGCGCTTCATGGCGAGCTGGAAGGCGTAACGGACCACGCGTTCGACACCAAAGGCCGTGTTGATGGACACTTCGGTGGCCACTTCGTTCGGCGTGCCGCGACGGACCGCGCCGCCGGCGCCGCAGTACAGGCCTTCGGTGCCTTCACGCACGACAACGAAATCGATGTCGCCCGGGTTGGCGAGCGGCGAGGTGACACCACGGTACAGTTTGGACGGACGCAGGTTGATGTACTGGTCGAGTGAGAACCGCAGTTTGAGCAACAGACCACGTTCGAGAATACCGGCTTTGATGCGCGGATCGCCGACCGCACCAAGCAGGATAGCATCCGTGCCCTTGATGCGTTCGAGATCCTCGTCCGGCAGGATGGCGCCGTCACGCAGGTAGCGCTCGGCACCGAGGTCGAAGTTTTCGTAGGTGAATGACGCCACGCCGTCGGCAGCTTTTTCGAGCGCCGCTTGGGCGACGGGGGTGACTTCCTTGCCGATGCCATCGCCCGGGATGACGGCGATCCGATATGTCTTGGTTGTGCTCATGTTCGCGACACTAGTCGGTTCACCTGTGTCAAGGACGCGAACGTTTCAAGTGCTGGACACGAGTCCGTATGCTGAAAACGTGTCCGTATTACGGCCGAATGATGCGCTTCGCCGGCATATTGTCCACCGTGAAACCCACGATGATCCCGCCGCGGTGCAACCGCCGGCGAATCCGCATCCGCACAATCATCGACTATTCGGTGATACCCATCGTCGCCAGGCACCACGCGTTCTCGTAAGAGATTTCCCGCCACTGCCGATACCTACCCGAAGTGCCGCCATGCCCGGCCTCGGTTTCGATTTTCTCGACAGCGTCCACGCCGGCCGCCTGAAGCCGCGCCACCCATTTGAGCGGTTCGACATACAGTACACGCGTATCGTTCATCGACGTGGTCACGAAAATCTTCGGGAAATCCCGCACCCTGGCGTCCTTGGGGACAGGCGCGTTCTCATAGGGTGAATACGATTTCATATACGCGTACACGCCGCGGTCGTGCAACGGGTCGCCCCACTCATCCCATTCGGTGACCGTCAACGGCAAAGACGGGTCAAGAATCGACGTCAACGCGTCCACAAACGGCACGTCAGCCTCGATACCCGCATAGCATTCGGGCGCCATATTCGCAATCGCCCCCATGAGCAAACCCCCCGCCGAGCCGCCTTCGGCGACCGTGCGCGCCGGCGAAGCCAATCCCATGCGCTGCAAGGCGCGCGTCGCGTCGACGAAATCCTCGAACGTGTGCTTCTTGTTCATCCGGCGCCCCTGCTCATACCATGCGCGCCCCATCTCCCCGCCGCCGCGAGTGTGCACGACCGCGTACAGTACGCCCCGGTCGAGCAGGCTGAGCCGCGCCACCGAGAACCCGGGGTCGGAACTGACCTCATAGGCCCCATAGCCGAGAATGAACATCGGGGATGAGCCGTCCGCACGAATGCCGAAGCGTTCAGCCTCACCAGGAGCCGCAGACAGGCGGTCACGCCGCCACACCAGCGACACGGGCACGTGTTCCCCGTCACGCGCCGTAACCCAGATACGGCGTTCCGCATACCGTGACGCGTCAAAATCCCCCAACACGCGGGCACATTTCAACACGGTGTCCACGCCAGTACGCGGGTCGATCTCATGCAGCTCGCCAGGCCGCGTATACCCGGTGAACGAGTATCGCATACGAGGAGCGTCATACGAGGGATTGCCGCCCGCGCCAATCGAATACAGCCGTGCCTCACCGCCCTCACTCGCGGTATCCGGCGAGCCGAGCGCGTCAGGCACCAGCTCACGGAACCGCCACGGGCGAGCATGCAGGAAATCCTGCGCCGCCTCGTCCTTGGTCATCACCGCCACATGCGGCAAACTGTCCGCACGATACGACAACGCGACAAAATGCCGGTGCAACGCGATCCCGTCAATGGACAATCCGCGAGCGCCTTGAAGAATATCCGGATTACGCGGATCATGATACGGCGTGCCGACCGGCCGGCCGGACGCGCCGGCAAGCACCCGGTCACCCTGCTCGCACCCGTACGGGGAGCCCGCCGCCACGCATGTGCCCTCCCCCAAACGGTACGGCGGCTTATGCGTGCGCATATCGATGACATCAATCTGGAAATTCGGGTTCTGCGCGTTGTGATCCACCACAGCCACCGGAATATCCTCGCCATGCTCGCCTGCGCCTTCGAAACAGGCGAAACTCACGTCATATTCGACACCCTCACGACGCGGGATGAACGGGACGAACTCGCCGGTCGGATCATCAACCGGCAGCATGAGCACCTCGCTCGTGGTTTTCGAACCCGTGCCGATCACCACATGCCGTTCGTCGAAACTCAAGCCCACCCCGGCCCAGAACCGTTCGTCACGTTCACGGAACACCTCGACATCATCGACGACCGGCGTGCCGACCCGATGACGGAACACCGCGCACGGCCGCCACGCGTCGTCAAGCACGGTGTAAAACACCCACGCCGCGTCAGGTGTGAAACACGCGTTCGAAATCCCTTCGAACACTTCGGGAAGCTCCTCGCCGGTCTCCACATCACGAATCCGGTAATCGTAGCGTTCATCGCCGTCCGTATCCACGCCGACCAGCAGCCAACGGCCGTCACGGCTGATATCCATCCCCCCGACACGGAAGAAATCATGCCCTTGCGATTCCCGATTCGCATCAAAATACACTTGCTCGCCCGGCATCGACCCGGGTTCCGCCTGCGGGTCGACCTGCGGCGGATCCCAATCATCCTGCCCGCGCACCGCAATCCTGCAGGAAACCGCATACTGGCTGCCCTCACGGGTACGCGAAAAATACCAGTACCCGTTCACCCGAACCGGCACCGACATATCCGTCTGCTCAACATGCGACGTGAACTCCTTGAACAGCGTCTCACGCAAGCCGTGCAACGACGCCATACGACGCTCGCAATACTCATTCTGCGCTTTGACGTACGCGGCCAATTCCGGCGAATCCTTGTCACGCATCCACTCATACGGGTCCTCGACCACATCACCATGCGTCACGCGCCGATGCGGCACCAGCCTGGCATGCGGCGGCTCAAGCCCGCGAGTACTCCCCTGCGACATTCCGGATTCACACTGTTCGTCGGTCATAGGCACCATCGTAAAGCATGACACGGCTTGCGTTCGCCGGCGAGTTTGCCCCTACCGCGGAACACGCCTGCGACGATCAGGCGATGTGCCGCAGATACGGCAGCATCGTTTTCATCAGATTGGCACCAGTCGTCCCTGTGAACACCGGCACGTCAGTCACCGGAGCCGGCTGGGATTGCGTCATGCCATGCACCGGACCAAGCGGCGAGGATTCACGCGGACTGAGCTGCCGAATCCCGATGGCGAGCACACGCCCCGGATACCGTTTCGCAATGGTCGCGTACGTCGTCGGATCCTTCTGCCCGTCATCGCCGATCAGAATGAATTTCATGTCAGGAAAATCACCCATCAGCTGCTCGGCATACTCCAACTTATGCTGCACACCCGAGGGGATGAAGGTTTTCGGCCGCGGATCCAAATCACGCAACAGCAGCGGACCGGCCGGGAACCCGTAATTCTCGATGAAATGACGGATTGAACTCTCCACATTCCACGGCGACGTGGACAGGTAGAAGAACGGGGCGTCCGGGAAAATATCAGCGATCCGGTTGAACAACACCGCCATACCAGGGACGGATGCACGCTTGTGCGGGTTGAGCAGCAGCAGATTGTACGCCGCCTTCCACAACGTGGGCGCCTGCGTGATCATGATGGTGTCGTCCACGTCCGAAATCACCCCAACGCGCGTCCCCGGAGCGATGGTGAACAGGTTCGCGCTCACCGCATGCCGCCCGGCAACCTGATAGGAGACATGATGTATACCCGGCTCGAGCGTACGGTCAGCAACCAGATCAAGATACCCGGCGGAATCAGAGACCGCGAACTCGCTGCTGCGCTCGCGCACGCGGTCGACACGGTCGTAGACTTCGCTGGTGCCGACTTGCACGGTTTCCACCGGTACGTTGTCGATGGAAAGTTTGACCCTCACGTGAGGCGCCGGGACGGCGAGCATGCCCCGCCAGCCGCGCATCAGCGTGCCCGGCTCGCGGTGTACCGGCTCGTATACCGTTCGGCAGATGAGTCGGGAAAAATCGTTGGTGCCGTATCCGACATATGGTTCGACTTGCTGACGCCAATGCAGATTGCGCACGATGGTCGTTGAGATTTTGGCCCATAGGCTGAATATGCCGGTGACCACGCGGCGGAAGATTCTCACCGGCAGTGGTTTGCTGTCGATTTGCTCGTGTTTTGATGCAGCATCGAAGGTGGTGACGACGCGGCGGGCGGGAATCGGCACGGTCGGCATGTCATCATCATTCCGATTGTGTGGGAATTGTGTAATGCTGCTCATGCCCCCATCATACGGTGAGGTCATGAAGAACGGATGACGCCATCATGCGAGTTCCGGAAGAATTCAGGGATGGCTCAGGGATATTCCCGATGGACATTTCCGATACGCACGGCCAGTATCGTCCAATCGTCGACCGTTTGCCGATGCTTGACGGACAGAACCGGTCCACCTTCTGCTTCTGCCGACGCTGACGGGTGCCTCGGCGTCGGCAGAAGCTGACGGCAATGTCTTACAGCCGCCGCAGGATCGCCGCATACTCATCGGCGGACAACAGGTCAGGCTCATCGTCATCAAGCTCGATTTTGACGATCCAGCCTTCGCCGTACGGATCATTGTTGATGACACCCGGGTCGTCGGCGACATCCCGGTTGACGTAGCGGATGGTGCCCGCAACCGGACAGACCAACGGTTCCACCGCTTTGGAGGATTCCAGTTCGACGATCTCATCGCCGGCTTCGACGCGGGTGCCCACTTCCGGCAGGTCGACGAACACGAGGTCGCCAAGCTGGTTGGCGGCGTATTCGGTGATGCCGATGGCAGCGGGTTCGACACTTTCGTCGACCCACACGTGTTCGTCGGAATAGTTCAGGTGGTCGGGAACCTCGAGGTTCGGGCGATCATCTTCTTGCTCGTTGTTGCTCATGATGCCAGCGTAACGCATGAAGCCAACAGCCGTGCCGACTGCGGCATATCCAGCAGTACCGTCCGGATAGCAGAACGCCGACCGGTGTATCCGCCGCAATCCTGTAAGTCAGGACGCATCGGATGGCACCGGCCGGCGTGTTGACGGGTTGGTGGGCCGGTTCAGCGCACCGGTGAGGTCGGTTGGGCACCGACTACCTGCACGAGTGTGCCTTCGGGGCAGTTGTCGTAAATCCACTTCGCGTCGGCCTCGTTCATGTTCACGCAGCCGTGCGAACCATGTCCGGTCGGATCGCCGGACGCGATGCCGGAAGCGTTCCAGTTGGCGGTGTGGAATCCTTGACCGCCGTTGAAGTAGCTGATCCACTTCACGCCGGGTGTCAGGTACTGGGAACCGTCGTCGTTGCTGCCACGCATATCCTGGACTTTGTACTTCAGATAGATGAAATAGTTGCCGGGCGTGGTTTCATGCTTGCCGGTTTTGCCGGTGCACACGTTAAAGGTCTGAACCACTTGGTCGTTGTTGTATACGGTCGCCGTCTGCTTGAAGCGGTCGACGACGATCTTCCATGTGACTTTCTGCTGCTCTGTGTCGAATGTCGTCACATCACTGGCGACGGTCAACGTGGCGGAACGGTTGCCGCTCAACGCGCTGTACACCTGGTCGGCGACGGTGGCGGTGTCTTTGATCGCCACGCCGTTCACGCCTTTGGTTTTTGTCATGATGACATTGCCGGACGCATCCACCAGATCGACCTGATTGGTTTTGGTCTGGTTGAGATGCTGTCCAAGCTCGCTGGCCATATACTCGCTGATGGCCTGCTTGTTGTAAGACACTGCAATAGTGCCTTTTGCCGGGTCGGCGGTCGTGGTAGTCCATGAGGCGATGGTCGCCGCGGGGATTTTGTAGGTGGTCACGTCACCATTGTTGACGGTGATGGTCAGGGCGAGCCCGGCGTTCGCTTGGTCTGCGGCCTGCGCGGCCGCGGCTTCGCTGATCGGCATGTCGGTCTGCGTGTAGCTGACGCTCGTGGTGCGGACGCTTCCCGGCTGGTCGATGGCCTGATCCACGGCTTTCGTCACGGTATCTATGACCGGGGTCTGCCCGCCGCGGCCGGCATTGACCACGAATTTTGAGGACGCGTCATCATACGAAATGGTGGAGGCGATGGCCTGCTGGTCGGGGGTAATCAGTTTGCCGGTCAGGTATTCACTCAAGGCGAGCTTATCCGTAGTGGCAGCAAGTTTGACGCTCTGCTTGGCGAACGGGTTGATGCGCATGAACGGGTTGGCGTTCTTGGCAGACACCAGTTCGGACACGGTCTGCTGCTCGTTCACGGCGACGCCCAAATCCTTCAGCGACGCGGTGACGGTGTTGCCCTGCTGGTCGGTGACAGTGATTTTGGTGGCGTTGACCGCCTGCTTGACGGTGTCGGCGAGTTGTGCACGGTTCTGTCCGGCGACGGATACGCCGGCGAAAGTGATGCCGGGGGCCGCCTTGTCTTGGTAATACCAGCGGGCGGTGAAGAATCCCGCGACCGCAGCGACCACGATTACGCCGAGAATGGACAGCAGCACAATCAGCCATACGCGCTTATGCGGCGGGCGTAACGCTTGAGCCATCTCCGCATCCGTATCAGCTGCACCGCCATCGGCGACGGCGTACAGCGGAATCTCCATACCGGAGAGCGTATCGTCGTTGGGTTCCATGCCGCCCATGCCCTTCCAGACATCCCCCGGGGCGTCAGGCTGTGCTGGAATACGGCCGAAATTCGCCATGCTTGGACTTCCGGCGCCGTATCGCGACACAAAACCGTCAGAAGTGTTCGTCACGTTGTTGCCTTCCTCTTTTTACTCCCGCCTGATTTTAGCCGCATCATATGACCATCGTGGCACTTCCACCCCCGTACGTGGTCGATATCACATTGCTGTCGGATTCGCCGAAATCGGGCACCGGCTCACAGTTCGTGACCGTACCATTCCTCAATCATGTATCGTGCGATGGCGGCTTTGACCGGGGGCGTGACGCGACCGGAGGCGAGTGCCTGCGTATATTCGTCGCGTGTGAACCATCGTGCGTCGCCGGTTTCTTCGCCATCCACGCGGATGTCCGTGCTTAAGGCGCGTGCCTTGAACGCGACCATGAGGGAGGCGGGGAATGGCCACGGCTGGGACCCCAAGTATCTGACTTCGCCCAGTTCGATGCCGGTTTCTTCTCGGGTTTCCCTGCGGCACGCGTGTTCGAGGTTTTCCCCAGCTTCGACGAATCCTGCGGATACCGAGTACATGGTCGTGGTTTGCCAGGCGTTGTTGTGTTGCAGCAGGAGCCGGTCTTGTGCGTCGACGACGGAAACGATGACGGCCGGTTCGATGCGCGGGAAGAGCAGACGGTGTCCGTCGTCCTCGTTGGTGCAACGTTGGGCCCATCCGCCCATGGCGGCGGTGACTGGCGCACCGCAGGTCGGGCAGTGGCGTTGGCGCATATGCCAGACGCTGAGTGTCGCCGCAGTGGTGGCTTGTCCCGCTTCGCGTGATGAGGCGTGTGGTGCGAATCCGCGCAAATCCACCCAGTCGAACCGTTCCCGTGCTTGTTGCAGCAATGATGCGGCGGCGTGCGGGCGGCGGGAGGCTCCCGATCCGCTGGTGGCGCCGAACGCGTCGTCGGCGCCTTCGAATGCTGAATCCGGCACGCCGCTACTGGCGGTTCCGGTGGCGGCCGGCAGTCTGGTCACATCAATGGCGACGACCTGTTCGTCACGAGCACCACCGTAGGAGCCGAGGAACATCGGTACGACCTGTGGGTGGGTTGCCAGTTCCGGCAGCACGTAGGCGCCGGGCAGGGTGGCCAGGCGCAGGGCGACGTTCTCGTATTCGGTGAGTGCGCCTTGGCCTTTGGGAACGGCGATACGGCCGCCGTCGACCAACATGACCGTGGTTTGCGGCGCAGTGAGCACGGATACGAACAGGTCGGGATCTTCCCGGCGTTCCACCTGATAATCGATGTCTCCTTGCGCCAAGGGCAGGAATGGCAGGGTTTGGGTCAAGGCGAGAGGGGAAAACACGCTCACTGC
Source organism: Bifidobacterium boum (assembly GCF_000741535.1). Classification (GTDB taxonomy): domain Bacteria; phylum Actinomycetota; class Actinomycetes; order Actinomycetales; family Bifidobacteriaceae; genus Bifidobacterium; species Bifidobacterium boum. The sequence continues at coordinate 617,743 of NZ_JGYQ01000007.1, forward strand.
TGATCATCCTCGGTTCGTTCGGTGTCTTGTACGCGTGCCATCAGATCCGCCAATGCCTGGGCGACGGCATGCGGGTGTTCGACCGCGCTGAAATGGCCGCAATCGGGGATTTGGGTGAATGCGGCGTGCGTATGGGTCATTGCTTCGGCGAGCGGTCGCATCTGGCTGGGCGGGCTGGAAAGGTCGCATTCGCCACTGATCACTGCCGTCGGAGCGGTGATGGACTCAAGCTGGTCGTTCAAATCCGGGCGTCCTGCGGCCATGCGCTGCCGCCATGCGACACCTTCGGGCGTCTGGGCGTTGATCCAGTCAGTCATCTGACTGATGAACGCGTCGGAGCGTTTGATGCTGGAATCACCCTCGTTCGGCTGGGCGAAATGCATAACCGGGTTCACGGTGTGGTCGCGCGTGCATTGGTCGGCGATGCGCAGACGATTCGCTCGTGCGGCAGCATCATCGGCGGACGCTTTCGTGTCGCATAGGGCGAGTCCGGCGACCATGTCCGGGTGTCGGCGCTGCATGTCCAGCACCACGTAACCGCCCATGGATAGTCCACCCCAGACCGCGCGGTCATATCCGGCGGTGTTGACGAGCTCGGCGTATGCGTCCGTCATGAGGTCCAACGCGTCAAGGTAGGCGCCGTCCGGCGCTTGTCGTCCACTTGCTGCGACGCCGGGAATCGGCCCTTCACCGGCTCCGGGCATGTCGGGCGCCCATATGGCGAACCGGTCAAGGCCCATGCCGTCCGCGATATCCGCGATCAGGGGCGCGCATGTGTCCCACATATGATGGTCAACGGGGAACGCGTGAACCAAAATCAGCGGCACAGCAGAACCATCCCGGTACACGGTGTTATGCAGAGTGATGGCCGGCGTGTCCGGTAAGGGCTTGTCTCCTGCCGTCTGCGTGTCCATCGGTGTCATCGGTGTGAATGTCATCGTTCTCCCATCCTTGAAATCACGTGCAATACGACGTTCGGGGCGATTCGTGTGAAGCGTACGCCTACGCGCCTACCCATGCGAGGGCACGACGGACGATTTCCCCATACCCGTTGGCCATCTGGTTGATGCAGGTTTGCAGTTGACTGCCATGCACGTCGCACCATTCCACATCGAGCGTCTCATCCTGCGGTTTGCAGTCACCGGGAATAGGCACCACGTAGCATAAGGCGATCGCATGCTGGCGAGGGTCGTGGAACGGTGAAATGCCGGGAGTCGGGAAGAATTCCGCCACCGTGAACGGTTGCAAGGATTGCGGCAGGACCGGCAGCGCGATATCGCCCAGATCCTTGGAAATATTGCGGGCGATCGCCTCCCGCAGCGACTCGTGATACAGTACGCGTCCGGCGATCAGCGTGCGCTCGACCGAACCATCCTCGCTGACGCACAGCAGCGATCCGACGCTGGACACCCGCCCCAAATCGTCGACACGGACCGGCACAACCACGACGTACGGCATGGGGGTTTCGCGGCGGATACGGTTGATTTCATCGGAGTCCAGCCATCCGGGCGGATTGCCGTGCCCTGAGCCGCGGATGAAATCCTCTGGCGTGATATGGTCGAACTCGCCTCTGCGGCGGTTGGCATCATAATCGCCCTCATCTGGCACTTCGTCATTCAACACTGGCATGTCTCCATTATTATCCAACCCTGTGAATGGCGTGGCGGGTATCTCCAAGCGGAAATTCGGTTCGGCTTTAGGCGGAGAGCGCTAGACTTCCGGTAGTGGTGTGCGATGCTTGGAACACCACGCAAGACCGGATTCCGTTCCGCACCGGCGGAACGGCGAAGTGAGGAGCTTATTATGGCAACCACCGCAGTGACCACGCAAACGTTCGAGCAGACCATCAACGACAACAATCTCGTGTTCGTTGACTTCTGGGCTACCTGGTGCGGCCCATGCAAGGCGTTCGGCCCTGTATACGAGAACGCCAGCAATGCGCATCCCGATATCACCTTCGCGAAGGTCGATATCGACCAGAATCAGGAGTTGGCGGCTGCCGCGCAAATCCAGGCGGTGCCGACGCTGATGGTCGTCAAGGGTGGCAAGGTGATCTTCAAGCAGGCGGGTGCTTTGCGCGCCTCCGATCTGGAGAACCTGATCGGCCAGGCCAAAGCGTATCAGGCCGAGGAGCACTGAGGCGTTTTCGTTCTTCTTGGATATCGCCGGTATCCGTGCTGTGGATGCCGACATGATCGATGTTTTGAAACCCGCGGCACTGCTCATGCTGTACCGCGGGTTTTGCATTGCGGCGACGACGTTCTGCCGATTCCCCGCGTAGAGAAATCACACAGCGGGTTTCCGGGCGCGTCGCGATGGTGCGGGACGCCCCCAGGCCTTTGTGCCACAACGGTTGCGCTTACATACCGATACCGCGGGACAACGCTTCCTGCCCCACGCTGATTTGATGTTTCATCTCATCGCGGTAATATGGAGGTTGTGTGCGCAACCCGACGGCGGCAGTGTTGAGCAGTCGGCGACGTGGGGTGTAGCGGTTTACCACCCGTCACACGGTATCTGTAGGTCGATCAAGGAGCGACATGGCTAACCACCGTAAGAAGTCCACTTTCCAAGCGTTGACGAAACGCCAGCGCATCAGGATCATGGCGGTCATCGCCTCAGTGGGCATCCTCGCGGGCACCGGTGTCGTATCGCGCAATTATTACGCGGCAGAGCATCATCAGTCCACTGTTACCGCGTATTCGGCGACCGATACTAACGCGCAGGAAGTCTCCCGTGGGACCACGCGCAGCAGCCTTAAGGGCTCCGACGCCGATACCAGCTATATCACCGTCAAGATCAACGGCAAGTCCCGCGTCGTGCTCGGCAAGGATTTCACGGATGTGAAGTCGGTGCTTGAAGCGGGCAACATCACGCTTGAACCGACGGATACGGTTTCCCCGTCCCTGACCACGAAAGTCACCGAATCGACAGTCATCACCATCGAACGTGCGGGCGCTGATTTGGAAACCTCCGATGATGCCATCGCCTTCAACGTGGTGCGTAAGGAAACCGCCGACCTGCCGAAGGGCACCGAAAAGGTGGAAACCGAAGGCAAGGAAGGCGTGATGGAAACCACGAGCCTCGTGCAGCGTGCCGGTGGCAAAGTGGTGTCCTCCAACGTGTTCGCATCCTATGTGAAGACCGCTCCTGTCGACAAGGTCATTCTGGTCGGCACGGGCACCACCAAGACGACCAGCTCCAATGCTGCTGCCGCTGCCAACACGGATATCGGCACCACCACCCCGGTGGGTGAGATGCAGCAGTGGGCACATGATTATCTCATCGCCAATGGCGGGAACGAAGCTGATTTCACCGCGACCGTCTACATCATCACGCATGAGTCCGGCTGGCGTGTGAACGCCACCAACGCCAGTTCCGGCGCTTATGGCTTGCCTCAAGCGCTTCCCGGTGGCAAGATGGCGTCCGCCGGCGCTGATTGGGCGACCAACTATCAGACGCAGCTCAAATGGTTCTGGGGATACTGCAATTCGCGGTACGGGTCGGTCCAAGGTGCTTATGCACACTGGCTGAAGGCGCACAGTTACTAATCATGCTGGTTCATTGAGTGTTGTATGACCGGCACCCGGAGCAATCCGGGTGCCGGTTTTGCGTTGGTGCGTATGGGATTTGTCATCGGTTCCCCGAGGGGCAGTCTGTATCCAAGCCGCTATACCCCGATTTCGGCGATTGAAGTCTCATTCTGCCACTGGGAAAGCCTCCTTCCTCCCCTGCCCTCGGATGCGTTGCACATGCGGGGCGTTGTGCTCAGTTGTTCTCTTGGTATCTTTTCCTTCACCGTCACTTGTCTGCCCTCCACGGCGGTGATGTGTCGGGATGAATCACATGTTGCGGAACGGAAACCAAGGGCCAGTGAAGAATCGCCAGCAGAGCGAGACATTAAAAACCGCAGAATATCAACAATACGCAATCAGCGCTCAACGCTGACGAGAGAGTATCACGCCGGTATCTTTTCCATACGAAGCGTTTTCGGTGCTGATTTCGCGTGCGTGGAGGAGCCGGCAGGCCGCCTCACTGATGCTGCTGCGTAAGCAGGAACACATGTGACCCGTGTACGAGTCAGTAGCGGGATGAGCACCCGATTTCACTCAGTGGCGGAAGCACTTGGGCTCGGGGATTTGGACTGCTGCCCGTCCGACGTGGTGTTACCGTCTGATGGGGTCTGGGCCCCCTGTGAATTGTCTGAATTGTCGCCGTGTTGGCCTTGTGAATTATTCTGTGTCGTGTTCTCGTCTGTTCTCGGGGTCGACGACGGATAAGAATACCGCCGCTGCGACTGTTGTTGCTGAGCCTGCTGTTGTGCTTGTACTTGTGCCTGCGCGGCGGAAGCAGCGGCAGCGGCGTCGGCGGCGGCACGCTGGGTTTTGTAGGTTTCCATCGAGTCGTTGACCGCGTCGGAGGCGCTTTGCAGGTCGGACTGCGCTTTCTGGAGGTCCGCGAGAGCGGGCTTGTCTTTTTTCAGCAGTTCGTTTGCCGCATCGATGGCTGATTGCAGGGTTGTGCGGGTCTGGTCGTCGGCGACGACACCTTCGCTGTTGGTCATTAGAGTGGTCGCTTCGCTGGTGGAGGTTTTCAGCGTGTTGACCGCGGTATCGTAGTCGTTGTTCTGCTTGACGGTGACGCTTGCTTTGACTTCTTTGGCGGCTGCCTTGATGGTGGAGTTGGCTGTGGTCAGTTCGGTGGTGAGTGTCTTGTTGGTTTCCGCAGCTTTACGCATGGCTTCGGTGCTCATCGAGGTGGAGCAGGTGACGGGCTTGCTGACGGATTTCGCCTTGTCTACCGCGGTTTTGAGGTGTTCGACGGTCATCACATCGGCTACTTGATCGGCACCGACTTTCTGCTGCGCTTTACTTGTTTTCAGCGTTTTGGCAAGGGTCTCGGATTCTTCTTTGTAGGCACTGTACGCCTGAGTGCAGCTTGCGTACGCGCTGCTACGGTCACGGTTGGTGCGGATGAGTCCGGTGAGATAGTACAAGCCTGCCGCAGCGGCAGCAATGGTGATGATGACGAATACAGTGACGATGGCTCGGCTTCTGGCTCGCCCGCCCTTGTTCCGTTTGTCGCCATACGATTCTTCCGGCTGAATGGGCTGGGAGGCGGCACGCGCGTCTTCTTCGCGGAGCTCTTCGCTTAACGATCCGACAGCGTCATTGGCTGGAGTCGGTGTCTCGGACGTCGTGTGCAAGGTGCGGGTAGCTGTGGTTTTCACGGCTCCTGGTGCTGCCACGTTCGCTGCAATCGCCGCGGTTCCGGCGACGACGGCGGCGGACGAAATCGGCGTCATGGTTTCCGTTTCAGCGTTGGCGGTCCGCTCGTGTTGCAGATCGCGCTCGCTTGGGGTGGGAGGTGTCAAGAGGGCCGGCCCAGCAGACTGTCTCACGGGTTGCGTCTGAGCCGTAGCTGGTGCGCTGTTGTTCAGCGCGGCGGTTTCCGCAATACCGGTATCGCTTGCGGTCTGTGAGATTCCAGCAACAGCAGTAGCACTGGGATCTGGCTGAACGGCGTTGATTTGCTGGGTCTCGTGCATCCCGCGATCTTGGGCGGCGGCGTTGAGCCATTGTTCGGTTTTTGATTTGGTGGTGTCCTGTGTTGAAGCTGCCTGCGTGTCCGGCTCCGGTTCGGAAGGCACGAAGGGGGTGAACACGGTTGGGGGGGCTACTTGATTGTCCTGCGCTGCGGACTCATCGGCAGGCTGCCCTGTTTTGTTCCCAGCATTGTCGTCTTGTTCTGCGTTGTTGTCGAGGAGCGAGCCCCACGTCGGGAAGGTGATGAGTGGTATGTTCCAGTTCGTGTCGACGATGTCGCCTGGTAGGACACCGGACTCGTTTGCAGTGGGCTGATCCGTGTCCGCGGTATCCTGCGGGGCTTGTTGCTCAAGTGCAGTATCAGCGGCCTGCGGCGGGGCGGGGATGTCAATGGCGTCATGCAACCCTGCCGGCTCGTCTGACAGTGGTGATGGGACAGGGTGTTGGGTTCCTGCATCGTCCGCCGCGCTGGGATCACCTCCGGATGACGGGGCGATGGGGAACAGCAGATTGTTGTCCACGGGTTGTTGCTCCTGTCCTGTCATCGGCTCCGTTCCTCCTGTTCGTTTCCATCCCTAGTCATGCGGTTACTCCGTACGGCGTATGTATCTATGGTAAGCCACTGCCCATACCCGGTCACGGTCTGGTCGCATACAAGCGAATAGGGGCGACGGAAGCAATGCTCCTGTCGCCCCTGGTGTTCACGCATCAGCCTGCGCGGCAATCACTTGCTGCCGTGACGACCGGTGCCATGCTCGTTGTGCGAATCTTCGTAATAGTAATAGTAGTAATTGCCATTCTTGTCGGAATGCTTCTTCTCATCCGCATAGTTGAGCACAAAGCCAAGAATCGGCACATCAGCTTCTTTCAATGACATGGCTTCTTCTTCAAGCTCTTTCTTGTCGGCAACACCACGACCGACAACCAGGATCATGCCGTCTGCCATGCGTCCGAACACTACGGCGTCGTCGGAAACAGAAAGCGGGGCGGTGTCGATAATCACATAGTCGTACTGGGTGAGCGCCTGTTCGACCATATCGGTCATTATCTCCGAGTTGAGCAGCACACTTGCGTTCGCCGGACGCTTGCCGGCGGGCAGGACGTGCAGATTCTGCTTCCAGTACTTTTGTACGACGTCACGCGGGGTTGCCTGCGCGGACAGGATATGGGACAGGCCAACCTGACCTTCAATGCCGAGTTTCTTGGCGACGGACGGGTGACGCAGATCGGCGTCGATAAGCAGAACGCTTTTGCCGACTTCAGCGATAGCCGCAGCAACGTTTGCGGAAATCGTGGTCTTGCCTTCGCTCGGTCTGGTGGAGGAGATGACCAGCAGGTGGCCGTGTTCTTTGGTGTTGGGGGCAAGGAATGCGATATTCGTGCGGATACGGCGGAATTCCTCAGCTTCCTTGCTGCTGGTCTGTGCAATGACCACTGGACGGGACTCTTCAAGCAGGGCGGAACGTTGCACGGAGCCGAGCGAGGAAGCATGAGTCAGTTCACGCACGTCGGTGGCGCCTTCAACTTTGGTGTTCAGCATGTCAAGCAGCAGGGCGATACCGATACCGCAGATGATGCCGAGCACAATCCCGGAAGCAAGATACAACGTGGTTTTCGGCGAGCTTGGGGATTGCGGGGTGGAAGCCTTCTGAACGAGGGTGAGTTGGATTGGGGATTTGGCCGACTCGTCCGTGTACAGGGATGACGTGACCTGCTGGGACAGGCTCTTGGCCACACTGTTCGCAATCGCCGCGGATCGTGCCGCGTCACCGTCTTCGACGGAAACGTCGACCATAAAGGTGTTGCTGGGGTTGGTGGCTGTGACTCGAGCTGCAAGCTCGCTTGTGGTCATATCCAAGTCCAGATCCTTGATGACCGGTCGCAGCACCGCCTCGGTCTTGATGAGCTGCGGGTAGGTCTTGATCTGCGTGGACAGGTAGGACGCGCCGGAATTCATATCCGATGAGGTCTGTGTCTCGCTCTGTGCAGCGTAGGTGGCGAACAGCTGGGCCGTCGCCGTGTACTTCGGCGGGGTCAGGAACGTGTATGCCGCGACGAGGCCTACAACAACAACGAATGTGGCGATGGCGGCCACCAGATGTTTGCGAACAGCTTGGAGCAAATCGGCGATGGTCAATGGTTCCCCAATCTTTCTGAAAATCTCCTATTGCAAAACTCCTCAATACTACCACCAGCCACCGAATTCGAGATGTGGTGCTCACTTCACGCCCACGAATCCACCATGTTTTCACGTATCTGTTGAGTTCCGTTCTTGTGCGGCGAGCGATCATTCGACAGGATACGCAATCCGATTACAGCTCAGGTCTTTTCAAGAAGATTTTCGACAAATAACCATGTTGACATATAGGATTTAGTATCATATATGATTGAGATGCGATGATGCCGCATCACTGATTACAAGGAGCACTACATCCATGACATTACAAGGATTCAAAGAGATTAACATCGACAAGGCAACAGGCCAGCTTGTCATGACCGTCACTAAGACGATTGTGCGATTCAATAAGGCCACCATCATCTATCTGAATTATCCGGAATTCGTCAAGATTTTCGTCAATCCTGACACCAAGCAGCTCGCCGTCGAACCGTGCACCGGACACGACCGCAACGCGGTGAAGTTCTGCAAGCCTGGAAAGAAGAACATTCTGTCCGCCAGCGTCCGCGACTCATCGGTTGTTGATACGGTCGCCCGCTACTACACCTTCGAGGATGTCGACGACGACCACGTTGCCTATCACAAGGTTCCGGGCACGAAGGCCGGCGAAGGCAAAGTCGTGGTCTTCGACCTGAGCGACTCCACTTCCGGAGTCATGAAGCGCCGCGGACGCAAGAAGGAAACCGCAGCGGTGAAGTAACCGCAACCCCGCGGCGTCAGGGACACAACAGTTCATTCGGACAACCCAACATGGACGCCCCGGCCAGCAACAATACCCTGCCAGCCGCAATCCAGCCGGTCGCTGCGGGAATGTCGCCGTTGAGATTTCCCACAGCGACCGTGCAGCATGTTCACCGCCTGTTTCGGCATATCTCTTACAGCAAACGTTGTCAAGATCCGACCGGTACGATATCGTGCGTATCACATGGTGACCGGCAACAGGAGTAGTGCGCATGGCTGAATCATCTGATCTCGAACAATCCGCAGACGAGCAGAATCACCAGCCACAGCCAGAACCAGAACTCACTGGCGCCCAGCGGGGCGGCGCCGATAATACTTCTATTCAAACACCCCCTACCGTAAGGTTTCCGACCAATCCGAGCCGGTAGACCATTCCCCCGCCGAGAGACCCGACAACGCAGTCGCGGCCCCGGAAGACGCCGACTCTTCCAATGGGCATGTCAAGCACGCCGCATCACGATTCCGCACCACCGCCGTTGCGGCAATCACCAGCATCCGCGCATGGTGGTCGCGTATCTTCTCCCCTATCAACACTTGGATTGCGCAACAATGGCAACGCTTGAGCGCAACCCGCGGATTCACAGCATGCGCAGCCGGGTGGGCGTTCTTCAAAACACGCATCTGGGACAAGCGGATGCGCTTCCCCTTCGCCTTCTACGCCATCGTGTTCATCGTCGTGACTGCGGCAAGTGTGCTCGGATTGCAGTGGAGCGTGTACAGCGAGCCGACGTACGCCAAGGGGCAGGTTGTGGACGACCAGACCAAGGCGCTCAACTCTGTAGCCGGGCAGCTCACGAGTTTCGTCAGCCAGATCTGGCTACACCAGAGTTACCAGGCGTGGCTAAACTTCATTGTGCTGGGCGTGCTGTATCTCATGGTGATCCTGGTCATCAACCGGTTCTGGGTGGCGACCGCGATCTTCGGCACGCTGATGACCGTGTTCGCCATCGCCGACAAGATCAAGGTGGAGCTGCGCAACGAGCCGATCATCCCGGCCGACCTGCAGTTCATCACGGGCGGCAACGGCGACAGCATCATGTCATTCACCACAAAGAAAGACATGATTCTCATCAACTCCGCCGTTACCGGGGTGATCTGGCTGATTGTGGTGTGCGTGGTATTGCAGTTCCTCGACCGGCGCCGCGGGCTAATCCCGTACACGTGGAAGTGTTCGGAATTCGTCAGCGTCAAGAACATCACCGCCATGGTATGCAGGTGGGTCGCGGCAGTGCTCAGCGTGGTGCTGTGTGTGTCGTTTACGTGGGGACTGCCTGTCGAGGGGTCCTGGGCGAAGAATTTTGCGAGTGGGTTGTCCGACGCCCCGCAGCTGTGGAACGCCATGGGCGATGCGGCCGCGAATGGCCCGGCCATGAACTTCCTGCGGCTCGCACATGTCAAAATCATGGACAAGCCAAACGGGTATAACAAGAAAAGTATGGAAATCCTCGCCAAGAAATATGCGAGTGAAGCCGACACCATCAACCAGACGCGTACAGCGAACCTTACTGATAATACGGTGATTATGGTGTTGTCCGAATCCTTCTCCGACCCCACCCGTGTGCCGGGCGTGTCATTCGCCGAAGACCCGATGCCGCAGATTAGGGCAATCAAGTCCGAAACCACCTCCGGTCTTATGCTCTCCCCCGGGTACGGCGGCGGTACCGCGAATATCGAGTATCAGGCGCTGACAGGGCTCAACATGGCCAATTACGATTCATCACTGTCTATCGCCTACCAGCAGCTGGTGCCGAAACTCAAATGGACGCCCACGTTCAATCAAATCTGGAACGAGGCGAACGGTAAGTCGAGTTCGATTGCGTTCCATGCGTATTCCCGCACCATGTATCTGCGCGACAGCAACTACAAGAAATTCGGGTTCTCCAAATTCTACGCTTCCGACGGGAAGCCCGAGCTTTCCGATCTCACCCCAATCGATTCCGGGTGGTACGCCTCGGATTCCTCGCTCTATTCGGACATTCTCGCCAACATCAACACCGATGAGGGCAGCAACCAGTTCATTCAATCCGTGACCATGCAGAATCACCTTCCCTACAATGATTGGTATCAAAACAACCAATTCCAAGATTCCGGAGACACTTCGTCCGACATTAGCGACGATGAGAAAACCAGCATCGAGACCTATGCCAAAGGCGTGAACTACACTGATCAGGCGACTGCGGATCTCCTCAATCAGCTTAACCAGATCGGCCGCCCGATCACCGTGATTTTCTACGGGGACCATCTTCCCGGTATCTACTCGACCGCCAACGAGGACAAACACAATCAAATCACCCTGCACGAAACCGACTATTTCATCTGGTCGAACGCTGCCTCGGCATCCGCGACCACCAAACTGGATGACGCATCGAACGCATATACATCGTCGAATTATTTCATGGCCCAAGTAGCACAGCATCTCAATGCGAAGATATCGCCGTATCTCGCGTTCCTCACTGAAATGCATGCAGCGATTCCAGCGATTTCCGTTCCCGCCTCCGCCGGCGATGCCAGCAAACCTGTCTACTTGGATGCGGATGGGAATCGAATCCAGCCGAAGGATCTGACAACGCAGCAGAAAGAGCTGCTTCATGATTATCAGCTGATCCAATACGATTTGACCGCCGGCAAACAGTATTTGAAGAATACTGACTTCATGGCCGTCTCAAAGTAGTCTTGGGGCAATCAAGGGCCAAGCTCCCACGAGCCCACTCCGTAATACGCCAAAGTTTGTATACTTGTCGGCATGAAGCAGTCCGATACCTATATCGCACATTCTGTAGCAGCACCGGCATGGGAGACCGTCAGCCGCGTTGTCTTCCCTATCAAAGACGCTGATTTGACTCTTCCCCTCTATGCCGTCGAGTGGACGCGCCCGCATGTCGATGCCGGAGCCCAGGACGTTCGCATCAACCAGCTTCGCGTGGACACCAAGCATATGAATCGTCGCGATCTGTTGCATCTGTTGCGCGAGGGTGCCGCGGATGCGACGACCCCTGAAAACTCCTTCACATGCCTGTCTCGCACCGAACTACAGGTCCATCAAGGCGGCCACGCCTCCCTGTGCACGTATTTCAACGCATTCCCCGCCTCCTACTGGCGTCGCTGGACTGCGGTAAGCCAGGTTCGGTTCGTAGCCAAAGCAGCAGGCAAGGGGCGCATCAACCTCTTTAGGTCGAATGGCCGCGGCCTGATTACTCCGGCGGGCAGCATCGATATCGATGCCGACACCCCCACGGCGGTTTCCGGTATATTCGACATGAGAGGCCTCATGGATGGCGGATTCTTCTGGTTCGACGCCCAGGCGGCACCGAATTCCACACTCACGGTAAGCGACGCCGGCTGGCAGGTTCCGACCGAAGAGCGCAGGACGAAGGACCACACCACGCTGTCCATTGCTATTACCACGTTCAATCGTGCCCCCTATTGCATGAACCAGCTCAAGGCGATTGCCGGAGAAGCCTCCGTCCGCGAGCGTCTCGACACTATCTACTGCACCGATCAGGGCACTGATCTGGTGTGCAATCAACCGGATTTCGAGGCGGTTGCTGAAGATCTGGGCAGCCAGCTCACATATCTGCGGCAAGGCAACCTTGGCGGATCCGGCGGTTTCTCCCGTGGCATGTATGAGACATGCAAGGCCGGCAACAGCGAATACGTGCTGCTGCTGGACGATGACGCAATCAGCGAGCCCGAGGCGATTGTGCGTGCCGTGCAGTTTGCGGATTATGCGAAGCGGCCATTGCTTGTAGGCGGTGGCATGCTGCATTTGGATAATCGTACGGTGTTGTGGTCGCAGGGTGAGGATATCGATGGCCGCCAGATGCCAATGCGAAATGCCTTCGGATCCCATGATTTCGCTACGAATCCGCTGCGAGACTCCCCCGAATGCCACCAGCGTTTTGACGCACAATACAACGGTTGGTGGATGTGCCTGATCCCTACCTCGATTATCCGCGAAATCGGCCTCGCGATTCCGGTGTTTATCAAGTATGACGATATCGACTATGCGTTCCGCGCTAAGGAACACGGTTATCCAACGGTGTCTCTCCCAGGCGTCGCAGTGTGGCATCAAGGTTGGCATGACAAGGACATCTCCCGCACGTGGGAAGAGTATTTCATGCAGCGCAATCGTTGGATTTTTGCGTTACGGCATAATCCTTCACCCTCGCGAACAATGCCAGTGAACGTGCTCTCCGCTGACATCAATATGGGGCTTCATCTGGTCTACTCTGGTATCGGGTTGCACCACAAAGCTATCAGGGATCTACTTCGAGGCCCGAAATATGTCATCGGCATCTATTCGACCGCGATGGGCAGTGTCAAGAAGCTTCGTTCGACATTCCCTGATACGCATGCGGTTTCGGATTTCGATAAGTTCCCGGAGCCTCGTCGTAGGTTTGTCCCGCCGAGCACCCGGCCGACGACATCTATCCGGCGTGCTATCGACTGCGCGGTGAACTTCGGGAAGGCGATGCTGCTGCCGCGCGACGGACGTAAGTGCACTGCCCCGGATGTAGCTGTGCCAACCATGGAATCCACTTGGAACGCTTACAATGGCGTGGATTCGGCTCTGGTTACCTCACCGGACGGCAATTCCGTCACTTGGATGCGCCGTGACGACCGTCTGTTCCGCCGGGACATCAACGAAGCGCTCCGTCTCTCCGCCGAGTTGAAGCGCAACTGGGCGCGGCTCCATGCCGCGTACAATGATCCCCGATTCACGAGCTTCGAGACGTGGGAACGGATTTTCAAGGAGAATCCGGCGCAGGATTAGTATCAGAGAGGCCGTCAGCAGCCAAGCGGATACCAGCCGGGTGTGAGAATTGTCGTAATCCTCACACCCGGCTGTGTTCGTGGCGCCTGGTTGATATGGTGGAATGTTGATGAAGAGGATGCCAGCAGTAGTCGAATCTCCAACCGTCCGCACAAGCACAGCACAGCGGAAATTGCGCCTGCCCCGGTTCGGGCTGTTCTGTTGCAGTCTAGTTCTTGCAGCGCTGGCAGAATACTGCGCGTACCTGAATGAGGGCGGCGGCGGTAACGTCAGGCGAGTACTGCACATCATCGCACTGACTGTGTTCTTTATGGTGATGACGCTGATATTCGAGCGTTTCATCGATTGGCTAGGCCGCGACTCGAAGCGGACTGAAAGCGACCATGATCGCTCGACCATCCTGTCTGGGTTCCTGCGACGAATCACTCCTGATTTCGCCGGCGACAGACGACAAACGCTGAAAGCCATAGCCGTGATGGCAGTATGCTGGCTGCCATACTATATGTTGGCGCTCCCCGGCGAAATCTGGTATGACACCGTCCAGCAGGTGATGATGTGGAAAGGACTGCCCAACCCCATCACCAGCGGCGCATGGTCTGACCACCATCCCGTATTGGACACGCTTATTTTCGGGGTGTTCTATCAATTAGGTGCGTGGCTTGGGCATCCGGCAGTCGGTGTGGCGTTGTACACGACGTGCATCGCCATTGCCGCGATTGTCGTATTCGTATACACCGTTCGATATCTTGCCAAATCCGCAGTCAGCAAGAGAGCGTATCTTGGGGCGTACCTGTTCTTCTGCCTGTTCCCGTTCATTCCGATTTTTTCGATGGCGATGGTCAAGGATGCCGTATTCCTGCCATTGTTCATGCTGTTCTCAATCCAATGCATGGAAGTCGCCCGAACCAAGGGTGCTTGTCTGAAGAACCGCCAGACGCTTACCGTGTTGATCGTTCTGGCAATTCTCGTATCACTGACCAAGAAAACCGGAGTGTACTCGGTGGTGCTCGCATGCATCCTGCTCGCATTTGTCGTTGCGGGTAACCAAGCACGCGTGAAACTGCTGGCACCGGCAGCCGCCAGCGGGCTGGTCATCTTCGTACTACTTCCTCTGGCGCTATTCCCCGCCTGCCATATCATTCCCGGAGGCAAACAGGAAATGATTGCGATTCCCCTGCAACAGTCTGCACTGTTGCTGCGTGAGCACGGCGACGAGTTGCCGAAAGCCGAGAAGGACGTTCTGACTGGGATACTCGAACCGGATGCAGCGGAAAACTATGAATGGTGGGCAGTGGACAAAGTCAAGGGAACGCACTGGACGGAGCAGCGCGCGCGGCTGCTCCATCCGTTCTTGCGCATTTGGGCGAAAAACGCCGTGAAATATCCGGAAACCTATGCGCGTGCGTATTTCCTGCTGGAACAAGGATGGGTCGCGTTGCCGAACGCGATAGTCAATGAGAATCTTCAGTCGAATTACCTGTATATGCGTACAGCACCATCCGGAAATGTCGTCGCTTCAGGTCTTCCCCAGTCCAAGCGTACTCGTCTGTATGATGGCATCGACGAGTTCGTCATTGGGCTGGGCAATCAGTTCTTCATGCAGCCATGGCTTTCGCGGGCGTTCTGGGTCACGTGGCTACCGGTCATGCAGTTGTATGAGACCATTCGCAAACTTCGGGCGAAAGAACTGTCATGGGCGTATGCCGCCTGGCTGATTCCGATGCTCGTTTCGGTGCCATTCATGTGGATTTCTGGATGTTCGGTATCACCTGAAGGCCTCCGGTATCTGATGCCAATGCTTGGCATCGCGCCGATCGGGTGCGCTCTGCTGACAGTGGATGCCAATCACTCATCAGAGCGCTAACGGCACTGTCAGTTCAGCGTCCTTGCTACCATGCTCAGGTATGAGAATAAGTGTTGTCGGTACCGGCTATGTCGGCCTTTCGTTGTCTTGCCTGCTGGCTCAGCACAATGAGGTTCGTGCCCTAGATATTGTCGAGCGGAAAGTCAATCTGATTAACCAAGGCATCTCCCCCATCAAAGATACAGAGATCAGCGCATTCCTCGCATCCGGCAGACTCAACCTCCATGCCGGACTCGACACGGATTGGGCCTATGCCCATCCCGATTACGTCGTAATCGCGACTCCGACCGATTACGACGAGCAACGCAACTTCTTCAACACCAGCTCCATCGAATCGGTCCTCGACGAACTCGCACAACGCTCCTGCACGGCATGCATCATCATCAAGTCCACCATTCCTGTCGGCTATACCGAGCACATCCGTTCCGTGTACCCTACACTCAATATCGCGTTCTCCCCCGAGTTCCTTCGTGAAGGCAAAGCATTATACGACAATCTGCATCCGTCACGCATCGTAGTCGGTATTCCGCGTGACAGCTCGAAAGAGCAGCAAGTAAAGGCAAAGGGATTCGCTTCTCTGCTTGCCGAAGGTGCTGTTGAGCAGGATATACCGACACTCATCACAGGCTCCACTGAGGCGGAAGCCATCAAACTGTTCGCGAATACCTATTTGGCATTACGCGTCGCGTATTTCAATGAGCTTGACACGTATGCTGAATCACGTGGTCTGGATACCGCCAGCATTATCCGTGGCGTCTGCCTTGACCCACGTGTCGGCGACTTCTACAACAACCCATCCTTCGGCTATGGCGGATATTGCTTGCCAAAGGATTCCAAGCAACTCCTCGCAAACTTCAAGGATGTCCCTCAGAATCTAATCCAAGCGGTCGTCACAGCAAACGACACGAGGAAAGACTTCATTGCCCAGAAAATCATCGAACGTAAACCACGACAAGCCGGAATCTACCGGTTGGTTATGAAAGCCGGATCAGATAATTTCCGTCAAAGCTCCATTCAAGGAGTGATGCAACGGTTGGATGCCGCTCGCGTGCCGTATGCGATTTATGAGCCGATGATTGCAGATGACACATATCAAGGGCATCGGGTCATTCATGATCTTGATCAGTTCAAGCGCGAATGCGATTTGATTGTGTGCAACCGGTACACGCCGGAGCTCGCCGACGTACAAGACAAGCTCTTTACCCGCGATCTGTGGCATCAGGAGTAGAAATATCGCGTCGTTTTCATGCCAAAGGGATTTCCGCCGGTATATGCATATCACAACTACCGGTTTTTCATAAGTGGGGTTGTTCATCATTGGCTGTCAATGCTTAGCAACCCCACTCATCCGTTCTAATCAAATTTGTAGAAGGAAGACGGAACGATAATATTCCCAATTCCATTCATCGTCATTTACATACATAATTCTTGACAATTCAGCATGAGACATCGTGTTAATTCAAAAACAACACTACTTGTCATATCCCTGAATTGTCATTTTCATTTCACTATCATTCAATAACGCATAATCGCGAGTATTCGATGGGTCACGTACTGCAAATACCAATGAATTATCATCATTGGTATATGCAATCATGTCTGTACGCTTTTCATCTGTTTTATTTGGAATTCGAAAAGATCCAACTAGTCGGAACTCACCATTATTGAACAGTTTTAACGGCATAGACATATGTAATACATGATGTCCTGCCTTCACGTGCAGATTTTTTTGTCCCGAATCGTAAGGAATGCCACCACGTTTGATATCATTCATCGCTATCGCGATATAGCCATCATCGCCATCATATTGGTATTCTATGTCAAACAAGAAGGGATCAGAGCAATTCGCAACTGTCTGGGATACCGGGGTAATTCTGAACACAGGAACACGGTCATTGAGACCCTCAGGATGCTCATTTTTCTTTGGTTTACTGTGCTTTTGATCGACACGAATATTTTCCAAGGTGTACTGATCTGCAACCTTATCTTTGTCCCCGGAAGCAATAATCATTCCATCTTTAATCAGAATGGCATTATTGCAATACCGCTTCACAGCATCCATTGAATGAGTCACAAGAATGACTGTTTTTTTACTGTCTTTCTTGACTTTAGTAAAGAAATTATCGCACTTGCGCTGGAAGGCTTCGTCACCGACGGCAAGGACCTCATCAAGCACGAGAATGTCGCCCTGCGCCTTGATGGCAACCGAGAAGGCAAGACGCACCTGCATGCCAGATGAATAGTTCTTGAGCTTCTGATCCATGAAGTCACCGAGTTCGGCGAAATCGACGATATCGTCGTACATGGCGTCGATCTCTTCCCGGGTGAATCCCAGCAATGCGCCATTAAGGTAGACGTTCTCACGTCCGGTGAGTTCCGGGTTGAATCCGACGCCAAGCTCGATGAATGACACCAGTTTGCCGTTGACTGTAACAGTACCTTTATCCGGCACATATATTCCGGAGATGATCTTGAGCAACGTGGACTTACCGGATCCGTTGCGGCCGACGATACCGAAGAAATCACCCTGCTTGACTTCGAAAGAGATATCGCGCAGCACCTTCTGCTCGGTGAATCCGCTCACGCCCTTCGTCCAGTTGAGGAACGCCATCTTCAAACCGGTGGCTTGCTCAGTGGGTAAACGGAATGATTTCGCCACGTGCTGTACGGACAGGACGACAGGACGGTCGTCTTCCTTCTTCGCTGTTTCCTTGCTTGCCATTACAACACCTCCGCGAACTTCGCGCTGTACTTGCGGAACACCATGATGCCGACACCGAGAATCACTGCAGACAGCAGGTACGGAATCAAGCACACCAAGGGGTTATGGACAATATCCCATACCGTGGGAACGTATTGTGGCGACAATAGGTTATGCCGGATATCCATGATCGCCTGCGAAGTGGGGCTCAGCATGAGGAAACCGGCAGCCCAGCTGAACTCTGGATTGTTCTGCACCATCGAAATCGGGTAGATGATAGGGGTCGCATAGAACAACGCCTGAAGCACGACCTCCCAGATCTGAGCGATATCACGAAAATACACGAACATCGTCGCCAAGATAAGTGCGAAACCGAGCGTGACCGCATACAGCTGGATGATGCTGAACGGCACCAGCAGAATACGCCAGGTGTATTGCGCGTGGGCGAAGAAGCCGAACAGGATCACCACGGCAAGGTTGATGCCCAGGGAAATCATAGAGCCCATGGTGGTGGACGCGACCACGATGTAATTGGGGAAATGCACCTTGCGCAGCAGATCGCCGCGATCGACGATCGAATGCATGCTCATGCTCGTCGCTTCGGAGAAGAACCCCCACAAACTGGTACCGCACAACAGGGAAATCGGGAAGGTTGGAGTTCCGTCAGTGAACTTAAGGAACTTAACAAAGACCACATACATGACAGCAAACAGCATCAACGGCTTCAAGGCCGACCACACCACACCGAGGAACGAGCCCTGATAACGGAGCTTGAAGTCGGTCTTCACCAGCTCCTTGAACACCACCATCGCGTAGTGGTATTTCTTCTGTATACGTTCGAACATCTGCTTCACAAAGAACCTACTCTATCAGCCAGCAACAACAGATTGAATGAATATAGTATCGGTCATGCCGATGAGAGCAAGCAGCAGCATACGGCAATATCTCCAAGTTCTCTTCAATAACATCACATATACATGGTCGCTTCCTATACTGTCCGCCGATGTGTATCGCTTTGCTGGTAGCATAGCTGAGCATATTATTTTCGGGTATGTCATTATCAGTCAAGGAGCAGCAACGTCAATGCCGAAAATCTCGATTGTCATCCCCGTGTACAACGTCGCCCCCTATCTTGACGAGTGCCTTGACAGCGTAAGTTCGCAAACTTATCAAGACATCGAAGCAATCGTCGTCAATGATTGCAGTCCAGACAACGCCGGCGACATCGCGCGTCGTCACGCTGAGCAAGATTCCCACATCCAAGTGATCGATCACAACGCCAATCAGGGCACACATCTAACGCGAAAGACCGGCGTTGAGCAGGCGACCGGTGACTATATCTTCTTTCTCGATGGCGATGATGCACTCAAACCTACGATGTGCGAGGAAATCGCAGAGGAAATTTCCAAGGAACCCGCCGATATTCTGCATTTTGGACTTACTGTTGTAGCGGCAAACAATCTCGCCGAATCAGAAAAAGACGCTTTTGAAAGCTTCAACAACGCTCCGACATCCCCGATGACCGGCGAAGCGATCGTACGCAACATCTACGATGAATCTCTTGGCCATCACATTGACTGGCGTTTTACCCAACGGGTATATCGCGCTTCTGTTCTGAAGCGGGCATTCTCCATGATGACTAGCGCCCGGTTGGGACGCTCCCAAGATGGCTATGAATGTTTTGTAACATCTGCCCTCGCGGAGACATACAGACCAATCAAGCATTGCCGAGGATACGTGTATTATTACGGACGAGGTATCAGCGGCACCAATATGATTTCCGCGGAAAAATACGGTAAATATTGTGACCAGTTCAAAGCCGATTTCGATGCTGCCTATGAGTTCTCCGACCAGCAGCACAACGATATACTCACTACGTGTGCAGAAGGCTTCGAACATAAAGCGACCGAGATTCTGGCGAATGATTGGCTCGTTCGGGTTCCTGCCGATGAAAAGTCAGAGGCCGCCCAACAGATGAGCAATGTGTTCGGCGCAGACATCACATGCCGCGAAATCTGGCGTTTCATTCGCGATCGGGCGTACTCATTCCTCGATTCCCACACTGTTCCGCAGCAGGGGGACAGTGTCTATGTTTGGAAACAGATTGCCGACGAAATTGAAGATACCGGACGTCCATTCTCACCATCGGAGCGTTTCACTTCAATGAGGGACAAAGCGATGGAACATCTTGACTACATTGAAAGCAGAGCCTTGAAAGAACAGTACAGCAAGCAACGCATTCGCATCTTCGTGACCACACACAAGGAGGTCGACAAACCGCAAAGCGATATTCTTCAACCGGTGCAGGTCGGTCCGAAGAACACGCGATTCACGTGGGCGTTCCAAGACGATGAGGGCGAAAACATCGCCGATAAGAACCCGATGTATTGCGAACTGACCACGCAGTATTGGGCTTGGAAGAACGTTGACGCCGATTACTACGGATTCTGCCATTACCGCCGCTACTTCGACTTCTCCGGTGTCGAGCATAAAGAGAACGCGTACGGAGAAATCATGGACGATTACATCGATGCCGCCAGCATCAAGCGGTATGGGCTCGACGACGAATCCATCAAGAAGGCGATTGCTGGCGCTGATGTCGTAACCACGCGCTGGGGAGATCTACGCGAGATTATTGACGGCTACGGCTCCCCCATCAAGATTTACCAGCACGCGCCAAAACTGCACCTGCGTGATTTGCGGCACATGTATGACATCCTGTGCGAGATGCACCCGGATTACAAGGCAGATGCCGATGCGTTCCTGCATGGTCACCGCTCGTGCTTCTGCAATATGTTCATTATGCGCAAAGATATCTTCCAAGATTATTGCGCGTGGCTGTTCCCGATTCTTCAACGATTTGAAGAGACGACGGACATGTCCTTGTACAGCAAGGAGGCGCTGCGCACGCCTGGACACTTATCTGAACGGTTGCTGAATATCTATTTGATGCATCATCGGCGCATTGGCAGCGGCTGGAAGGTCAAGGAATTGCAGTGTGTGCATTTCACGCATCCTGAGCCGCGTCACCCGCTTGAGCGGCTTGCCGATGAGATTGATCCCGCAACGGTGGTCCCGGTGGTGTTCGCGGCTGACAACAATTACGTCCCGCAACTGACCACAACAATCTATTCGGCGATGACCAACGCTGATCCTGACCGGTATTACGATGTCACTGTCTTGCAAAAGGACATCGCGTGGGAGAATCAAGAGCGTATGCGACAGTTCTTGCTCGGCAGGTTCAACAACATGAATCTACGCTTCGCTGATGTGAGCCGTGAAATCTCCGGTTACGATCTGACGACGAGCAACGCACATATCAGCATCGAGACCTATTACCGGTTCCTGATTCAGAAAGCCCTGCCATTCTATGACAAGGTGCTCTATCTCGATTCCGATATCGTAATCAACGGTGATATCGCCCAGCTGTATGACACCAAGCTTGGCGACAATCTGCTTGCTGCCGTACACGATATCGATTACCAAGGCAACCTGAACATGAATGATGGCAAGCGGTTGAACTACACGAATGAGAAGCTTCACATGAAGCACCCGTTCCAATACTTCCAAGCGGGCGTGCTTGTGCTCAATACGAAGGAAATGCGCAAGGCGTACAGCATCAAACAGTGGCTGGATTATGCATCAGACCCAGACTTCATCTACAACGACCAAGATGTACTCAACGCACACTGCGAGGGCCGGGTCGTATTCCTCGACTGGTCGTGGAATGTGGTGCACGATTGCGCGAACCGCGTGGCGAATGTGTTCTCCTTCGCCCCGAATGATTCGTATGACGCCTACATCGCTTCGCGTAAGGATCCGAAGATTATCCACTATGCAGGATTTGAAAAGCCCTGGGTGAAGCCTGACTGCGATTTCGCGCCAGTTTATTGGAGCTATGCGCGTCAGACGCCATTCTATGAGCAGCTCATCGGCAAAATCATCTCTCCAAACACGAAGCCTGTCGGCGGTCCAAAACCGCCGAGAGCCGTAGGCGAAGACAATGTGCTGAGGAAGGTTGTCGATCCGCTCGCACCGATAGGGTCGCGACGGCGGGAAGTACTCAAAAGCTTCGGGCGCGCTGTGCGTGGACGCTGAAGAGCCGTTTCCCATTTTATTGAATTGAAAGGAATATGCATGGTGGCTAGAATCGCTAGCGACAACCGTCATTACCCATCTTCCCCGGTAAAATTCATACCGTTTATCGTGTCCAATAGGACGAATGCGTTCTACTCCCTTGCGTTCTCAACGATCATAATGCTGCTCGGCTATAGCGGCCTACTCCTGAGGCGGCATTATTCAACAGATTCGTACCATCTTATAGACAATCAGCAGGCATATTGGTATCTCCAAAACGGCCGATATACTTGGTGGCAAGTCACGATGTGGCTTGATCAGCATGGCGTCAATCTCGTCCTTGACCAACGTCCTCTGCTTGTTCTCGCAATCATATCTTTCACGCTGTCGCTTACATTGTTGACACTGGTATTTAGTTATGTTGCAGGGCTGACCATTCCTTTGCAAGTAATGAGTGTAAACGTGGCGCTCTCGCTGCTGTTCATTAACGTTTTCGTCGAAGAGTTCATGCTCTTTCCAGAAGTGGCAGTTTCAGCAGCTATAGGTTTTCTATTCGTGACCATCGCAGCGACCCTTCTGCTAAAATCGTCCCGATGGCAGTATGCCATAGGGTCATTTGCGTGCTTGATGCTTGCACTTGGATGTTATCAAAGTTTGATTGGTTACTATTTGGCAATCGTTCTGGTGGGAGGAGCTCTCAAGACACCAACGATTGCCAACGACAAGAAAGTGAAATCCGTTATTCTCCGGTGGATAGAAACAATTGCTATCGCTGGCATTGCTGGAATCGCGAACATTGTGATTGTTAAAATGCTGATTAAAGCCAGCGTAATCATCGACCCAGGACGTGGTGCAACTACAAACGTGCATACCATGCTTGCCAATATCATAATAATATTAAAATATCAGTTCAAA
Source organism: Bifidobacterium boum (assembly GCF_000741535.1). Lineage (GTDB taxonomy): Bacteria > Actinomycetota > Actinomycetes > Actinomycetales > Bifidobacteriaceae > Bifidobacterium > Bifidobacterium boum. The sequence goes on from NZ_JGYQ01000007.1 coordinate 640,537, forward strand.
TTGTGGTGGAATGCTGACGGATTGATGGCTCCAGGATCAATGATAATACTGCTATGTATTGTTATTATAGGCATTGTAATGGCCATCAGACTTCATGTCTCTCTCAATGTTACAGAATTGCTGTTTGCTGCCGCGCTATCCTACGCAGCATCTTTCGCTGTTCACGTACTCGAACGAGATATTCAGCTAACTCCCCGAAGCAATATGGCTTTTTGGGCGGTACAGGGCATTCTACTCGCCACGTTGATCTGCTCCCTCTTCACCAAGCACAATTCGAGGCAAGAACAGCCCGTTCCGCTTGATAAGGATAATTCCAACGGCGCCGACTCTCAAATCATCACAAATAATAATGCACGATCAATGTTTGTCTTCATAAGTGTTATCAGTATTTTTGTCTTTGGCATTACGCTCAATATGCAAGACATCTCATATGACCTGTACACAAGTAATTCGTTAGACAAGGATTATGCATTGAATGTCGCGGCAAGAATTCACGATTATGAGAAGGAAACTGGAGTCAGTGTCAAAAAAATAGCCATCAAAGAGGACGCAAAACCCCAGCAGAAGTACCGCTCCACGCGATACTACAATAATCAGCTGGGACGTAGAATCATGAATGTGGATTATGCAAACTATCAGATGATTAATTATCTCGGTAGATTGCAGATGGAAAAAATAGATTTCCCATCAAAGATTTATAAAGAATACTTTAATCAAAAAAATTGGGAAGTTGAGGATCTAGACCAGCAACTCATCATCAAGGGCGATACCGCATACCTCATGCTGTACTGATTGTCAGTTGATAATGGGGCAGGCAAACTCACGCCTGCCCCATTATCATTAAAAGATATATCGTACAATCGGTATCTTTTTCATAATATTTGATATAGTCAATCCTACAATATATATACAACATATAAGCAGAATATTAATTATTAGTGGCAAAAATCCGGTATACCAATGTCTGATGATTCTACTCGTCAATATAATCAATATATAGTGCAAATAGTAAATCCCAAGAGTATTCGAACCACTGTTGCCCCACATATTCTTTAATCGTTCACTGTGCACTTCCATACCGGAGAGCAACGAAAGAATAGAGACAGCCATCAACAATACAAGTACATTATTATACCCTGAAGCAACATAAAACGCCACACCGTCAACACGAGCCTGATAACGCTGAAGAAGCAAAATCAAGACATACGACACAGATGACACGACAGTCAGCACTAGGGGCAAGCGATTTTTCAATCTTGATTTTAGTTTATCTACAATTTTAGGCAGATATCCTCCAATCAAAAAATACACAAGTGCGTTTGAATAATTACCGAATATATTGTATTCCTGCAATGAACCAAATGGATTGGAGATATTTACTCCTATCGCCTTCACCGCTACATTGAACGCATCAGTGAGAGCATTCACACCGAAAACGAATACTATCAAGCCGCAAGCCGCATACAGCAGGTATCGTTGTCCAAGATTATCATCAAAGGCATTTTTTAGCACAGGGAAAATAAGATAAATTGCCAGAAGTGCGTTCATGAACCAAAAATAGCCAATAGAGTCATAGGTACCACCGAGAATATATGACGGAACCTTCTTCTTTTCAATATCAAACTCCTGTATAACAGCACAGCATGGAAGTGTCACTACTTTCCACACCTCCAACACGACAAACATTTTAATTGTTTTCCGAATATGCTTATTCATGGAGAATGACGAATTCATCAATAAATAACCATTCACCATGAAAAAAATAGGTACACCAATCACAGTAAATACAGTTACGGCATTACCTATCAAATTGTTTGAATACAATTGTGAATAGAAAGAATAATGTATGATTATAACACAGAATATTGCAGCAGATTTAGCAACATCAAGACCTATTAATCTTTTTTTCATCTCATCTCGCAAAGGACATATACCCCTATATGACATCCAATCTTTTAGATTGGACGCATTTTATTGAAACATATCAACTATTAAAAACAGCAAACTGTATATTTGTTAAATCAATAATCATATCCATGTCTTATATTTTTTATATAAAATAAGTTTTCGAAAGAATCAATGTACCACATATTGTTTTTCTCTACATTAATCATACATGTCCTTTCCTTGCGGTACAACGTCAGTTGATTTACTCATAGAGAAGGAACTGAAGAAACGATGTTTTTCAATATCTCCCAACGAGGGTATCACGGGGTGTTGCCCTATGCATTGACAACATGCATCGCTGCAGCTGCGACCGGTTTGTCTGCATTTATTCTATTTGCAATATCACCGCAAGTCGTTTCCGCAGCCCCGCCCAACGTAACGGACACAATCAATCCCTCCGAACCCGCAACCCCAACAAATCAGGATGACCTCAACACAAGTGAGGAATCTTCTCCTGTCAATGCACAGCAGAAAAATTCCGGTCCCCTATCCAGTACTTCTCATCATTCCACAGCTCACCGCACCACAGTCCCGTCTGAGTCAGTTGGCCACCAAAATACTTCATCCTCAACGCTGTCCTCCTCTGCCAATGGCTGGAGCAACTTCGGGAATATCGAAACCGAACGCTGGTATGCCAATGGAACCATGGTCACTTCACAAGAGTTCACCGACCCGGCAACCGGACAGCGGTATTATGCAAACACGGATGGATCTATCGCCCATGATGTAGACATGCAGCTGCCCTCCAATGGAACAACCATCACCGTGCGATTTGCCCATGACGGCCACCTCGTCACAGGCATGGATTGCAAAGATGGCGCCTGGTACTTCTTTAATCTCGAAGACGGCAGCATGGCATATGGCGAACGCTAT
>NZ_JGYQ01000008.1 GCF_000741535.1 Bifidobacterium boum
CGTGTACATACCACACTGGGGGAAATGGTGCTGGACCGGCGCAGACGGAAAGCTCCAAGGCAATACCCCGGGCAAAATTGGATGGCAGAACCCTGCAGCCTTCTATCAAGTTTCATCAAAGAATGTCAATAAAGTCGGCCAGGGCATGTTCTCTTACATCCAGCCATCAAGACTCAGCGTGGACGGCAGCCGCGAGGATGCAATCAACATTTTCGTCAACACTGCGCTGAGTTACCTCGGTAGCCCTTACAGATGGGATTATGCCTTATGGCCCGGCGGCGGCTCTGATTGTGCGGGGCTCGTCATCTCCAGCATGGAATCAGTCGGCATGCAAACACCGTACAATGCTTACGATCACCGTTTCCAAGCTTGGCAAGACCATGATGCGAACAATATGTGGAATGATCCCAGAATCATGAAAGTAGCAGTCGCCGATCGCCGACGCGGAGATCTTGTGTTCTATCCTGGGCATGTTGCAATCTATCTTGGCAACGACACAATTATCAACGCGTATCCACCGCACGTTGAATATGATTCGATATGGCGTTGGTCGGTTCGAGGGATAGGCAGATTGTTCATCTAATCCAATGAATAATCCGGCAAAGGCACTGCGTTCCTCATTACGCTGCGGGGTTCATACGCAGTGCCTTTCCTATATACATTGAACTTCTTGGTGTCTTCTCATCTTCACAATACGAGTCGCCGCCTGAGTGACAACGATTTTATCAGTCTTCGGCAGTGTACGTTCTCCCCATGAACTAGACTGGCGGGCATGACACAAGAATCCAGCCCTTCAATCATCACGTCTGGAGAAACAGCGGCAGAACCCACCAGGCCTGCCCCAGTTCTGGCAATGGTCATTCCTTGTTACAATGAGGAGCCCGTACTCGAACAGACAGCCTCGGTATTGTCCGAAAAGTTACGATACTTAAGTACACGCCGACAGATCAGCGCAAAGAGCTTTATCCTGCTTATAGATGACGGCTCAAAAGACCGTACATGGAAAATAGCCAGTAACCTCCATACGGCCGACCCCGAGATGTTTCACGCCGTGAAATTCTCACATAATCGCGGCCACCAGAATGCTGTGTATGCCGGTCTGATGGAATCATTGCGCAGGGGATGCGACGCCGCAATCTCTATGGATGCCGATTTGCAAGATGATCCTAGCGCCATCGACGGTATGGTCGAATCATATCGGGCAGGCAACGAAATCGTGTACGGTGTCCGGAATAATCGAGATACCGATACAGCATTCAAGCGTTTAACTGCTGAATCATTCTACAAACTCATGACTTGGATGGGAGCTGACACCATACCAGATCATGCCGATTTCCGACTGATGAGCAACACCGCGATACGCGCCCTGTCACAGTACTCGGAAGCCAATCTATTCTTGCGTGGCATCGTGCCCTCGCTCGGATTCAAATCGGACAAGGTTTTCTACAAGCGAGGGATACGAGCAGCGGGTGAATCAAAATATCCTTTGTCCAAAATGATTTCATTCGCGCTCGAAGGTATCACTTCATTCTCAGTCAAGCCACTCCACATGATTACCACCACGGGTTTTCTTTCCGTGATTGTTGGATTCATCATGCTGATATACACCATCGTCTCCATATGCACTGGTCACGCGATTGCCGGATGGGGGTCCATGATGTTTTCGATATGGATTCTTGGTGGGTTGATCCTGGTGTCTCTTGGAATTGTGGGAGAGTACATTGGAAGAATCTACATAGAAACCAAACATCGCCCTCGATATATCATCGAAGAAGAAATCTAATTCTTATATTTTCGGCTCCCGAAAACGACCTCGGAAGCCGAAAATATTACAAGACTCATCTCTCACTGCCGGAGCGCTCCAGTAACCGAATCAAAGAAGTAGGACCTACCGTTGATTACCTGCCGACCTTTCAGCATCACACCATACTGGGGATGGTAATACACTGTACGACCATCAGGCAGCCTCTTCCAACCGTATGCCGTTGCACCAGTCACTGGATCGAAGTAATACCAACTGCCGTTGATGCATGCTTCGCCATGCAACATACGTCCCCAATACAGATCGTAATATACCCATTTATGCCCTTCTGATAGATACTTCCAGCCTTTCACCATAGCACCGGTATTATTATCGAAATAATACCAGTATCCATTATGGTAATTTTCACCATATACCATCCGACCATTTGCATCGTATCTTACCCACTTATTTCCTGATGCCAGCCATATATCGTTGTTCCGCGCCATTGCACCAGTCCGGGAATCGAAGTAATACCAATATCCGGAAAGGAACCGTTCCCCATGGACCATTGCGAAAGTTGAAGGGTCATAATACACATGCCGCCCATCGCTGAGATCAACACGCCCCGAGACCCGCTGACCGGATGAATTGAAATAATACCAATGCCCTGTCGATGGGTCAAAGCCCTCGCAAGACACAGCTTTCACACCGTTCATATACCAATACGTTGTGCCAGCAATAGAGACCCAGCCATTTGCACCAGAACGATAGGCGTTCTCAGGCACAAGTCTAAATCGCTGGTTACTGCCACCGTTCAGCGCCCACAACTCCATTAACGTTCCATCTGCGCCGTTGCCTCCAGTGACATCAATCACACGGTTCTTGTTGCCACCGAATACCGAGAGAATAAAAACCGTTCCATCAGTATTCTTGTAAAACTCCCAAAGCTGATTTTCCCCGCCATTCGGCGAATATTGAATGATTTTCGTTCCATTTGCATAAGATGGGCCTGCAGCATCAAGCGCTTTCCCGGAATGCACAGCACGAATAGAATACCTGTGGTTCCCCGCAGATATTATCTGAAATAGTTGGTTCGCGTTCCCGTTATACTGCCATAGTTCCGCAGAAGCCAAGTCTTCATCGCTCGCCCACGCTATATCCATAGTCTTACTTGGATATGAACTCACGAGATAATACTTTCCCTGCGGCACGTCAATGCGAACAGATCCAAGAGAAGCAGGAGAAGCCCCGGCGACTTCCTTACTGTTAAACGCATTCAAATCCACATAACCAGAGATACCGGGGATTGAACCATTATCGGCATATTGCCATCCTTTAATCATACCGACATTCTTAAACGAGAACCCCACACGAGGGCCGTAGCTCGCCACCCACTGAGTTTTCGTATGAATATCACTCGTATTTAACGGTCCCGCAAGATAACTGGCATATGAGTATACGCCAAGATTGGTAAAGCCGGCAGCATGCACTTTCGACCACCACGCATCCACGATACTTTGGTATACCGATGGGTTCGTAGGATGGCTATGTCCGGTCCAAGTCCAACCTTCCAAATCGTAGAACACTGGATACGATAAATCGGATGGGTTCACGCCAAGTTTGTTAAGCTGCGATATCAGGGTATCCGCTTCACTATCCGCATTGGCAGCCCCATAAGCATATGAGTACCAATAAATGCCAAAAGGTATCGCAAGTCTCTTACACTCACTGATATTCCGTTGTGCCTGATAATCCAAACGACCACCCCATCCGAAACCAAGCCGGATTATCGCGCCTTGGACCCCAGCTGCTTTCGCGCTCGCCCAATCAATTGAGCCGTTGTGCTCCGAGACGTCAATCACACCTTTGGCGTTCTGTGCGAACAGGGTACCGCCTTTTTCGAAGAACGCTTGTGTACCACTGTAGGTTCCCCAATACGCACCATATTCGTTATTCTGCAACGCAGTCTGCTTCACCGACGTTGACGTGCTGGATTTCAACACGGCAGACATCACACTCGAACCTGCGGATGACAGCGTTGTTGACTTCGATGCCGAAGTCTCGGTGTTCGCTTGGTCCTTGATAGCATTGCGCACGGTCTTCACTGACACTGGGATGAACCGCTGTCCGTTGGTCTTGGCGAGCGGATCTGGGGGCGTGTCTTCAGTCCCGACGATCTTAGGATCAGTGACGGTCTCACCGGTCTCGAGATCCTTCACTGTACCGTCTTTGGTGACAGCAAGATCTGAAGAAACCACAGTTGCATTGTTCGGAATCGACGAATCCACCGAATCCGGCAGTTCCTGAGAAGGATTATTCGGCATGGCATCGGTCGCATCAGACGTATTTCCAGCGGCAGTAACCGCCGAAACGCTACTTGCCCCGTCCGATGATTCTGACGCGGATAGCACCGTATCAACCGCCTTATCCGCTGCAGAACCTGATGTTCCGCATGAAGCAAGTACCCCCGCGCAAATCATTGCCGCAGCCGCTGTCGCAACGACTGACCGCATTCTCTTCCAAGCCATGTCGAAGTGTTCCTTTCCTCCACCTTATCCGGCAACTCAGTACGTACACGGAAGGCGTTGCTCGAATCAGGGCACACCTATGTTCTTATGATATCCGCAGAACAAGAGAAACAATTCTCGTCACATTCGGTTCTTTTCGATACCGTCATGAAAAGAATGATTCAATGCAAGTTTGCCCAGCACATTGGCCGACACAGCTTGAATACGACTCATCATATCCCTCATATACCGTTAGCCTTATGCAGCAGCATTTTATGACCAGCCGCCCTTTCGCCCCGCACTCCATCATTGTTACTGGTGGGGCTGGTTTCATTGGTTCGAATTTCGTGCATTGGGTGGTGGATCATCATCCCCAGACGCATGTGACGGTGCTGGACAAGCTGACGTATGCGGGCAACCTGGAGAACCTGGCGGGCATCCCGTCGGATCGCATGGATTTCGTGAAGGGCGACATCTGCGACGCGGAATTGCTTGACGAAATCGTGCCGGGGCATGACGCGATCGTGCATTACGCCGCGGAGTCGCATAATGACAATTCGATCGCGGATCCGGAGCCGTTCGTGCGCACGAACGTGGTGGGCACGTTCCGCCTGCTGGAGGCGGTGCGCAGG
>NZ_JGYQ01000009.1 GCF_000741535.1 Bifidobacterium boum
GGACGGCGAGCGGAACAACATCGACGTGCTCCGGTTGATCCTGCGCCTGATGGGCCGGCCGGAGGATGCGTTCGACCATGTGAAGGACCGTCCGGGGCATGACCGCCGGTATGCGATCGACGCGACGAAGCTGCGCACGGAGCTGGGTTGGGAGCCCATGCACACGGATTTCGAGTCCGGTTTGAAGGCGACGATCGACTGGTACACGCAGAACCCGCAGTGGTGGGAGAAGACCAAGGCCGCGACCGAGGAACGCTACAAGCAGCAAGGCGATGAGCCGGCGGAAACTTCGAGTAAGGTACGTCTTGACAACCGTATCGCTGAGGAACCATCTCCGCATCGCGTTGTTACTCACATATCATTCAACATGAGTCATCATACGAAAAGCGTGGGAACAAGCCCACGATGATCAATAAACGTGACGGTTGTAAAATAACACCATTGCGTGATCGGAGACTCGTATGCAGCTGCCACTGAACGATAACAATCCGGCTCTCTTTACCACTGAAAAGGAGAGCCAATATTTCGAACGAAAGAGTGTAATATCCTTGTACTCGAGATAGCACCTTCATCCGGGCATGTCATCTCCAGACAAAGTGACAAAGCAGTCTTCCCGCGTAAGAAGGACAGCAGCGTCGCACTCGACCGCGACCAAGTGCTGGCGCTTGAATATGACAAGAACCAACGCCGCTTCGAAGACGAAGTGGAAACGCGCTCCTCGATAACCGACGTGGATCTCGCAGTGATGGCACGTTACAAGACCGAGCTCGGTACAAGTGCCAGCGATGAGCAGATTCTGCGGAGCCGCGGCTTCTTGCATGATGGCCATCTCACTAATGCTGGAGTGCTCCTCTTCTCAGCAAACCCGACCAAGTTCATGCCTTGGGCTCGAGTACGTGTCATCCGCTTCGATGACAACAAAATGGAAACCGGGCGCAGACTCAACATCGTCAAAGACCGTACCTTCGACGGGCCACTTCCCAAAACAATAGAGGATGCCCAACAATTCATCTCGAGCCAACTCCGGGAATTCCAGTATCTTGGAGATGACGGCAAGTTCAAAGTCATACCAGAGTATCCAGAATTTGCTTGGTTCGAGGGACTTGTGAACGCAGTAGCACATCGCGACTACGCTATGAGCGGCGATTACATTCGTGTGATGATGTACGATGACCGGCTTGAAATCACAAGCCCTGGGAAGCTTCCCAATATCGTAACGCTCCAAAACATGAAGTACACGCGCTGGTCACGCAACCCCACGATTGCTCGTACCTTGGTGGAATTCGGTTGGGTGAGGGAACTCAATGAAGGAGTCCAGCGCATATACGACGAAATGGCGGATTTCTTCCTTAGGGAGCCCACATTCTCAGAACCGAATGGTTCTTCGGTGCAGCTCACGCTTGAGAACAGTGCGACCTCACGTATCCTGCGACGAGAGGATTCGATCGCAAGCGACTTCGGCAAAGAGACGCTCAACAATCTCAGCGAATACGAACTCGCCGCTCTTCAATACGTGTATGGAAAAGGGAAAGTGACAGTCAAAGAGCTCTCTGATTACCTCGGACGCAGCGGGAAGGTCTCACGTCCCATTTTGAAATCTTTGGTAGAGAAAAGAATGCTCGATTGGCACGGCAACAGTCTTCATGATCCGTCGCAGTATTACTCTCTCCATCCATCTAAGTAGATCCAAGTAGCACAGCTTAATGCAAACGATTGATAAGAGTAGGTAAGAGTAGGTAAGA
>NZ_JGYQ01000010.1 GCF_000741535.1 Bifidobacterium boum
GTAGATTCATGTTGTCAGCTGTGGAAAATCTGCCGAAATACGAAAGTCTCTGTTATTTGTTTTTCATCATCCACGGTTATACCGGTCATATGACTGATTCACCCGTATGACTTGCACAGGCACAGAAGAATGCGGGGCGCCGGCGCCCGCGGTTACCCCGCGCGCCTAGCGTCCCGCATTCAACCGTTCAGCAGTTCAGCCTCTCAGCAGACTGCCGGCCCACCAACTCACTCAGCGGTCTGCAGCTCGGAGCTTTCAAGGTCGAAGTCGGCCATACGGTAGCTCTTGATGGCCGGATCCTCGTACGTGTTCTTGTAATAGGTGTTGGTCTTGGTGGAGAAGCCGCTCGTGTAGATCGTCTTCTCGTACTGGCCATTGCTCATGAGCGCGCAGCCATCCACCATCGCCGCAGAATCCAGCGTATGGAACAGGCGGGAAACGTTCGCTTCCTCCGTCTTCTGCGCCGGATAGTGGGCGTTCGTGTAGGCAGCGCGCACGAAACGCGACGGCGAGCTGTAATCACCCGGAATGCCGCGCATGCCGGAGCCGGAACCCCACGCGCTGAGCTCTTGGGTGCCCCACTTGACTGGCTCAGGGACGCGCGGATCCATGCTCAGGTAGTTGCGCAGGTTCTCGGTATGCCAGTCGAAAGTCGGCTGGTTGGCGAGCACATCGACACCGTCGTGGTGAACGTGGATGCCGTCAGCCATGACCTCGATCACAATGCTGCGCTTGCCGTCGCCGACGATCCAGTGCAGCAAGGAGACCGGGTACTGCTCGTTGACCTGCTTGGCCACCACGGTCACATTCTTCAAGGCTTCCTCAACCTGGTCAACGGTGGAGAAGCTGCGAGCGATCCAGAACGGCAGCTCATAGGCGGCGACGTTGACCGTGCCGTCCACCGGAGCGTCCGCATACTGGGCGTATCCGGGGAAGTTCAGGCCGGCAACAGCCAAGCCTTCATCATTGGCGCAGTCGAAATACATCGGCATGCCTTCGACGATGATGCCGACGCCCATGACCGGCTTCGGGTTAGCAACCGTCGCGTTGAATGCGACCGGCGCCTGGTACCCGCGCGGCGTCACGACGATCTTCTCGCCATATGAGAACGACCAATCAAGATTGCGGCCGAAATACATGTTGCCGTCTTCATCTGCAAAACGAACTCCAGTGCACATGTCACCTGCTCCTTATCAACATCAACGCTCCTCGTGGGAGCTTTGCGGACTGTGCTTGAGGCTTGACGCCACCGGTGGTTTCCGGCGGCTGTCAATGGTTGCCAATCTCCAACCGACTGTCATCGCATCCGACTCCAGCGCGGCGACCCGTCGGCAACTCAACCAACAGGTTCAGCTACCGAAGCCAAGCGCAACCGTGTTGCCTTCGCACATCCGCTTTGTTATCTTTCACTACTCAGCATAGTCTTCGCGAATCAAGCGGATATGGCAGTTCACACGCGTATTGTTAAGCAGTTTTCCTTGATATATCAGGGTTTTGTACGCATTATTACACCATAACGACTCTTTAATCACACAAGAAAACAGCAGAAGATTCTCAGGTTATTTTTAGGATTGGGTGTGGGGATGGGAGTCGCGGGAGCATGGGGTTGGCGGGGGTGGGTGTCGCGGGAGCTTGGTTGACGGGTTGACTGGTCAGTGCGGCAACGAGATGCGTAGTGGGATGATGATGAGATGGCGTAAAGGCATGGGGCATGATGCTGGGGCGACTGGGCGAGTCGTGTCCCGGACCAAAACGGAGATTACACAGCGGAATCGGAACCAGTCCGCACGAGCACTGGCCGACACTTGTCCGTCTGCCACAGCAACACCACAAACCCGCTAGATTCCAATGAATTGCACACACTGCGGCAATCAACCACTGTCAGGACATCCGCCCGAACCACCCGAATCACGGACCAAACCGGAGGACGAGAGCCGAAAACAGATTCAGTCCACACAGGTGCCGACCGTCATGTACCCGTCAACCACGACCGCACCAGAAACCCGCAGCATCCCAACAATCCGTCAACAGACCTGAAACGAACCGCCAGGGCATCAACCATCCAATTGCCTGAGCCGGTAGACTAAATCAGGAATCACACCCCAGTCCCGGATTCAGTCCGTACTTAGGGCATTTCATCATGAAGATGGTGATTAAGGGAAGAATACCTAATTCGTCTCTCCAGCCGAGCGATCCACAACCATAGGATGTCAGCTTCTCGATAGCCTACATGCTCGGAAGAGGATGCCGGTTCTTTTATCAAACAAGTACTTCAGCGTTTGTTGCTCGCGGCCGTCAATAGCACTGATAATCTGATTGCGAAAGCCCGCTGCTGAGAATGTATATGGAAACATGCTAAGTTGCCTGATGCCAATGTTGGCATTCCGGTGACGGCCACAATCCCGCGATTCCGTGACGCTCTCAGTCACCTGACGGCAGAACTGGCAGCTGCGTATGGCAAGACCACGATTCCAAATTCGACTAAGTATCAAACTATTCGGTAAGCACTGAACTCATGCGATTCAGTACTTACCGAATAGAACTGTCGACATTGCCGTATCGTGGATCGATTGTTGGTTAGTTTTGGGTTTTGTTGTTGTCCACGAGGCGGATGTCACCGTCGGCGATGCCCTGCAAATGCCTGCCGTACGGGCTCTTCCCATACCGTCTGGCGGACTCGAGCAACTCCCCGCGCGTGATCCACCCGTTCTCGTAGGCGATCTCCTCGACCACCGCGATAGGCAGGCCCTGCGCCCGTTGCACCGTACGCACGAACTCACCAGCCTCGAACAGGCTGTCCATCGTACCCGTATCCAGCCACGCATACCCACGGCCCAACGTCCGCACCCTCAGCGAGCCATCCTCCAGATACATGCGGTTCAGATCCGTGATCTCCAACTCGCCGCGCGCCGACGGACGCACTTGTTTCGCGTACTCCACCACACGGTCATCATAGAAATACAAGCCCGTCACCGCGTAATTCGACCTGGGGTGCGCGGGCTTCTCCTCGATCGACACCGCCCTGCCCGACTCGTCGAAATCGACCACGCCGTACCGTTCCGGATCATCCACGTAATAGCCGAACACGCTCGACCGGCCCGCCTCGGCGTCACGCACCGCGCCACGCAACACACGACCCAATCCGTTCCCGTAGAAGATGTTATCCCCCAACACCAAAGCGCACGGACCGCCAGCGATGAACTCCTCACCCAACAGGAACGCCTGCGCCAACCCGTCCGGGCTCGGCTGCACCTTGTACGACAGCCGGACCCCGTACCGGGAACCATCACCCAGCAGACGCTCGAAATTCGGCAGGTCCTTCGGCGTCGAAATCAACAGGATGTCCCGGATACCCGCCATCATCAACACGCTCAACGGGTAATACACCATCGGCTTGTCATACACCGGCAACAACTGCTTCGACGTCACCGTGGTCAACGGATACAGGCGCGTGCCCGAACCACCAGCAAGAATGATGCCCTTCATGACTTCCTCACCGCCCTTCCACGGACCCGCCACGTGCGGCGAGTTCCGCTTGCACATACGCCTTCAGGGACTCCTGCCAATCCGCCGGCGTGAAACCGGTCGCCTCGATCTTGCCCAGCGACAGCGCCGAATGCACCGGCCGCGGCGCCACCGGGCCCTTGGCGGACTGGAAATACTGTTCCGTGGAGACCGGCATGACCGCATCCCCGTTGCCGTTGGTCAGGTCGAACACCTCGGCCGCGATGTCCTTCCAGGAGCGCACGGCCCCTTCACCGGTCAGATCATACGTACCATAGGGCGCCTGCGAACCGAGCAGGTGGAAGATGGCCTCGGCCATATCCTTGGTGAACGTGAGGCGACCGTACTGGTCGTCCACCACGGTCACCTGGTCGAGCGCCTGCGTCGGATCCGCCACACGGTCCGACAAGCCCATCATCGTCTTGACGAAATTATGGCCATCCCCGATCACCCAGCTGGAGCGCAGGATGTAGTGCTGCGGGGCCTGAGCCACGGCGATGTCACCCGCCGCCTTGCTCTGGCCATACACGCCCAGCGGGGCGAAAGACTCACCCTCGGTATGCTCCTCCACCGTGCCGTCAAACACGTAATCCGAACTCACATGCACGAGCGTGATGTGATGCTCACGGGCGACCTTGGCGAGCAACGCCGGGCCCGTGGCATTCGCCTTCCACGCGGCGGTGCGGCCTTCCGGCGTCTCAGCCTTGTCGACAGCGGTGAACGCGCCGGCGTTGATGATCGTCCCGTACAGGTCCCAATCGAACCGATTGTAGGCCGCCGGGTCGGAGAAATCGAAGGTGTCGATGTCATGGTACTCGAAACCGTGCAGCCCATGCGCCTCCGCGTACTCACGGATCGCGCGGCCCAGCTGGCCGTTCGAACCGGTGACAAGCGTGCGCTTCGGCTCCATCGGCTTGGCGTCCTTGAGCATCGGATGATGCAGATCCGCCTCGCTGCGCTCGGTCTGGTCAAGAGGGATGGGCCACTGGATGTTGAGCGTCGGATCCGCAAGGTTCACGAACGTGTACGTCTTCTTCTGCTCGAGGCTCCAATGCGCGTTCACCAGATACGTGTACGCGGTGCCGTCCTCCAACGTCTGGAAACTGTTGCCCACGCCACGCGGCACGAAAATAGCCTTCGACGGATCCAACACGCACGTGTACACCTGGCCGAACGTATCCCCGGGACGCAAATCCACCCACGCGCCGAACACACTGCCCGTCGCGATCGAAATGTACTTGTCCCACGGCTCCGCATGGATACCGCGCGTCACGCCACGCTTCGTGTTGAAACTGATGTTGTTCTGCACCGGACCGAAATCCGGCAACCCCAACGCCGTCTCCTTGGCGCGCTGCCAATTCTCCTTGAACCAGCCACGATTGTCGCCGTGCACCGGCAGGTCAAACACGATGAGACCGGGGATGTTGGTCTTCGTGACCTTGAGTTCCTTCTCGAATTCCATTGCCTTGTCCTTCCTCTGCTTACCTCTCGATGGCGCGACGCCACACGACGATTGCATCGTCGTCACGACGGCACGATGCCTCCGCGCCACGCCGCACGACGCGCCATGGCGCCGCGCCGACGGCCTCACTGGCCCTGACGCCTGTAGCGTTCCTCGGTCGCGGCCTTGGTCTTCTCCCACCACTGCGGGTTCTGTGTGTACCAGTCGATCGTGGCCTTCAGACCCGACTCGAAATCCGTGTGCTTGGGCTCCCAGCCCAGCTCCGTGCGCAGCTTTGTCGCATCGATCGCATAACGGCGGTCATGCCCCGGACGGTCCTTCACATGGTCGAAGGCGTCCTCCGGCCGGCCCATGAGGCGCAGGATCAACCGGAGCACGTCGATGTTGTTCCTCTCGCCGTTC
>NZ_JGYQ01000011.1 GCF_000741535.1 Bifidobacterium boum
CTTGCGCACCGCCTCCAACAGGCGGAACGTGCCCACCACGTTCGTGCGCACGAACGGCTCCGGATCCGCGATCGAATTATCATTATGCGACTCCGCCGCATAATGCACGATGGCGTCGTGGCCGGGCACGATCCTGTCAAGCAGCTCTGCGTCACAGATATCCCCATGCACGAAATCCATACGATCCGACGGAATACCCTTCAAATTATCCAGATTGCCCGCGTACGTCAACGCATCCAACACCGTCACATGCGTCTCAGGGTGGTTGTCTACAACATAGTGCACGAAATTCGAACCGATGAAGCCGGCGCCACCGGTCACGATGATGTTCTTCGGAATAAACACTTCAATCATACCTCATTAACTAAAAATCATCATTGCATTATTTTATATTTCTACTCATGAGTTTTAATCCATGAGCATATCACTGATATCGTCAGACTAATCTCTACGGAATAAGTCGCGCGTGAATACCTTTTCACGCACATCCGCGAGTTCTTCATTCCACCGATTTGCGATAATTAGGTCGCAACGTCGTTTGAAATCTTCAAGACTGTGCGTTACCTCGGAATGGAAGAACTGTGGGTCATCAAGAGTCGGCTCATATACCAATACTGTAATCCCCTTCGACTTGATGCGTTTCATCACACCTTGAATCGAGGACTGGCGGAAGTTATCAGAACCTGACTTCATCGTAAGTCGATATACACCTATAATAGGATTTACGACATCGGAAACACGCTTCTCAGCCTCGGCCGCGATAAAATCTTTGCGTGTGCTGTTCGAATCAACAATCGCACCGATAAGATTCTGGGGAACATCTTGATAGTTCGCCAATAACTGTTTAGTATCTTTAGGCAAGCAGTATCCTCCATATCCGAATGACGGGTTATTGTAATCGTTTCGGATGCGAGGATCCATGCATACACCTTGGATAATCTCCTTGGTGTCGAGATTCCTTGATTCAGCATATGTATCAAGCTCATTGAAATAAGCAACTCTCAAAGCTAAATACGTATTGGCAAACAATTTGATGGCTTCAGCCTCAGTCGTCCCAACAATGAGCTTTGGAATGCCAACCGTTCCATCAGCATTCATTCTGGATCTTTCTCCGTCAGCGGCTCCATTCTCAAGCAATCCAGCAAAAACATGAGCTGCTTCTAACGCGGCTGTATCATCAGCAGGAGCACCGACAACAATGCGGGAAGGATGCAAATTGTCATAAAGAGCATGCCCCTCTCGCAAAAATTCCGGACTGAAGATAATACGCGAATCAGCATATTTCTTTCTTATCTGTTTTGTATATCCAACCGGAATCGTAGATTTGATGACTATCCAAGCCAGTGAATTTACTGAACGAATTGCATCGATTGCAGCTTCCACCGAAGAGGTGTCAAAGTAATTACGTTCAGAATCATAATTAGTAGGGGTAGCAATCACTACATATTCAGCATCAGCATATGCTTCTGAAGCATTAAGAGTCGCTTCGAAATCAAGCGGATGGCTTCCATTCGCATCAGCTTCCAAGAATTCTTCGATTTCTTTATCTTGGATCGGGCTCTGATGCTTGTTCAACAATGCAACTTTCTCTGGAATAATATCCAAAGCTTTGACTTTATTATGTTGAGAAAGAAGCAAAGCCACGGACAACCCCACATACCCTGTGCCAGCTACTGCTATACGCAACGCATTCCCTTTCGACGCACGTACATTTACACCAGTTTCATTGATGCATTTTTATTATACAGTGAGCCAAGTACATGAAAGTGATGGACATTGTAGGAAAATAACAAAGTATTCTCATTTTGCAATTAGCAGAATTAGAACGATGGAGACCATCCGGATACAAATACGAAAAGCAATGTTATTGCATACCGCCAATTATCTATTTGCGATCTTTCGCAACAAAGATAAGGTGATATTCTTTACATATATATTACCCATCAGTAATTCAATTATCAGATATGATGGTACCGAAACAGCGATAACTACAATTAGCCGCAACGCAATCGACGGCACCCACATCTTGCCAACAACACAAATCAAACCAACAAATACAGATCCCAAAACAACAGATACTATCATCCTCATTGATACATCAGGCCGATAGTACTCCGCCGCAGCGCGATAAACATGAATAAGAATATACATTTCCGCTACAAGTGTCGTCACTGCCGCCCCATTAATACCCCATAAAGGTATGCAGATACAATTCAACACTAAGTTGATAACCGCAGCAACACTGGTCGCTAGGAGAAATTGACTTTCTTTGCGATAAGGAATAAGGATTCCATTCGCAAAAAAACAACTATACACAGAGAATAGCAACGCAATACTTAATATCTGCAACACACTTGAAGATTCCGCATACTGAGGTCCAGACAATACTGAGACAATCTCAGGACTCAGGAAGAACAAACCCACCGACGCGGGAAGTATCAACGTCAACAATGAGCAAAATGTACGATTCAACAATTGTATGATTTGCTTCTCTTCATGCGTAGCAATCATTGCAGACAGCCGAGGAACCATGACATACGTTAGGGCGTTAAGTACATTACGAATCATTGAGTATGCTTTGACAGGTAAACTATAAAGACCCACCGCACGACTGCCGGAAAATATACCCAGTAGTGTTTGATCCGAAGAAAGATAAATCGTTGACGCAACATTATTCGCAAATAAGGTAACGATGGCTTTCACGTGCGCCCCGAATTGCACATCCTTTGTGAGGCGAGGATGGACATACCTCTTGATATACCACAGATTACACAGACTTCCACCAACCAAGGGAAGAACCATACACCCAGCATATACATCCGCATCATGTGAGCCATGCACAAAAATTAGCATGGAAGCAAAGGCTAGCACTTGAAAAATAATATATCTCAATGTGATATATACATAATCTTCAAAGATGACATTAACCCAATCAACACCAAACGTATTTGCAGCAATAGAAAACGACAAAATGAATATCAAAATGGCCAAATTTGACCCAGGGCGCCAAACCAGCATCAACACAAGAAGCGCAGCATATGACAACAAACAAGCAAATACATTGACAGTGAACATCTGATTAACAAACTTTGATAGCCGTTGTTTATCATTTCTGATCCGCGCTCCTTCTCGTGTAGCATATGTTGAAATTCCCATCCCGGCGAGAAGAACAAAATAACTTACAATTGAATTTGCATAATTGACTTGCCCATAGCTATCCGCACCAAGTACACGAGTAATATATGGAACCGTAATGATTGGGAAAATTGTTGATACTAACTGTTTTACAGCATTAAGGACTGCATTAAATTTTACAGAATGCAACTCTTCTCCCCTTCTGAACAATGACAATTGCTATGAATTGTATGACTTATGCCGTTCTACTACGCAGAATATAACGTATCCAATCATACCGACACGATTGTAGATAAATACTGCGTTCTCAATCGTGCCCGGGTTATTCAACAATCAGATATTTCTATTGTATTCCTCACTACAAACATTATTCGCCGCTTGGACTGCGCCCGGTTTGCACCGACAAGGAACAGCTAAGTCCACCGTTACGATACTTGCCATCATTCGTCTAAGATACCAGTCGAAAGAATACAGCAGAATTCTCTTATATTGTTTTCAATACATCGACACCGTCTCCATGTATCCACTCGAAATCTCACCACAACCGAAATTTAGATATGCCGAAAAAGTGAGTTGGCACAAGAAGCTACTTCATCTTGGGTAATCGATCCGTGCCATTACCCCACACAATGTCGCGTTTCAAATGACGAAGGGATAAGCATACCAGAAACAGCCAGCACACATCCTGATAATCTCAACGTCAATTTACAACATTCCAAGCATAACTACAATGTTACTGCTAAAATAAAAGTCGCAAAGCTGCAAAATGGTTCGTTACTCAGCACCGCTCCGATTTAAGCATCTTTTTGCTGCACCGTCGGCGCCAGTATCGCACAAACTCTACAGCTAAGCCGGATAATTGAATATCGACACAGAAGCGATGACAACAACGTCATTGAACCAAAGGAGAATCATGCGAGCTTCTCGTTCTCGCGGCATATCAAGGTTTGATATGCTCTCTACCAAGATTGTGGCAATGGTCGCCTCCGTGGCCTCCCTCGCCGCATTCGCCGGGGTCGGCACATATACCGCCACATCGGCCAATGCTGCCAGTACGGTGACCTCCACTGCCAGTACTACGTCGAGTGGTACGCGCGACAGTTACGCTGATACGGTGGGTAACGCCACGTTCGAGGCGGCACGTCAGAAGTATGGTCTAGCCAAAGATATGAAGGATGGTGCTACGCTGCATGCCTTTGAATGGTCGTTCAAGACCATCGAGGAGAACATCCCCGATATCGCGAAAGCCGGCTACACCTCAATCCAGACCGAGCCGATCGTCAAGATTAAGGACAACCGCAAGCTCGGCACCGGCAACTGGTACCTCAACTGGTATTACGTGTACCAGCCGACGGACATGGCTATCGGCAACTATGTGGTCGGTTCCGAAGCCGAATTCAAGTCCATGTGCAAGAAGGCGCACGAGTATGGCTTGCGTGTCATCGTGGACTCGGTGTCCAACCATTTCACGTCTGATTTCGATGTCATCGCAGACAAGTGGCGCAACAAGAACTACTTCCACGAGGACAAGCAAATCTCCGATTACAACAATCGTGAAGACTGCACCCAGCACAAGCTGTCCGGCCTGTGGGATCTCAACACGCAGGATGACACCGTGACCCAGGGTATGGCCGACCTGCTCAAGCAGACGGTCGCCGATGGTGCGGACGGCTTCCGCTATGATGCTGCCAAGCATATCGAGCTGCCTGACGAGGTGTTCGGCAAGCAGTCCAACTATTGGAACACGATTCTCAAGAACGGCGCCCAGTACCAGTACGGTGAGGTGCTTGAGGACGCGAATGTGCGAGAAGCCGATTACGCCAATCTGTTCTGGAACAGCTCGGTGGCCGGCGGCGGCATCACCGACTCCTCCTATGGCCATGAGGTGCGTAACGGCGTGCAGCATGGCAACCTGTCGGCGAGCCATTTCACCCAGCACAACAAGGTGTCTGAAGACAAGACCGTCAACTGGGTGGAATCGCATGATAACTTCGCCAACGGCGAGGCGAATATCCCGCAGGAACTCAGTGATGAATGGATCAAGTACGGCTGGGCTGGCGTGACCGCCCAGAAGAACGGCATGTCCCTGTTCTTTGACCGTCCGTACAAGGATGGCGGCACGTATGGTACCGGCGGCAAGGGCACGTATGGCAATGGCAGCGGCCCGTTCACCGAGAATTCGAAGCTCGGCGACGCCGGCTCCGACCTGTGGAAGGATCCGGAGGTTGTAGCGGTCAACCACTTCCGTAACTCCATGATTGGCGAGAACTCGAACGTGAGCAACTGCGGTGATGACCTGTGCCTCATGGTTGAACGTTACGCTGGCTCTTCTGCACAAGACGGCGTGGTTGTCGCGAATGCGAACGGCAGCGTCAAGAACCTTGCCGGCACGTCCACGAAGCTGGCGAACGGCACATACACTGATGAAGTCACCGGCAGCACCATTACGGTCTCCGGCGGCACCATTACGTCCGGTTCCGTGAACGCGAAGGCGATTGCGGCGTTCTCCAACAAGACCCGTTCCGAGAAGATTTCCACCGCTGAGGCGTACCCGAACAAGGGCACGATCCCCGGCACGTCCAAGAAGATCACGCTGCGCGCCTACCAGGCGACCAACACGACCTACACCACGTCCGACGGTCAGTCCGGATCCTACTCCGATGGTGATGTCATCAAGATCGGTGCCAACGCCAAGAAGGGCGACGTGCTCACGGTGACAGTGAAGGGTACCGGTGCCGACGGACAGGCCATCACACATACGTACTCGTACACCAAGCAGGGAGACCCGACCTATGATCCCAGTGACGGCACCCAAAGCCCGTGCGACAAGTACTGCGTGGCTTACATGCAGAAGAACGGGTATAACCCGGACACCTACATTGATTCGGAAGAAACCGACTATGAGGGCGGTTCCGGCGTGGACGCGACCGGTGTGTCCATCTCCGGTGATGGTGTCTCCAACGGCAAGGTGTCCCGCGATATCTCGTCCGGAGATACTTCACTCATGCTCAAGGCAACCGTAACGCCTTCGGACGCCAGCCAGCGTGTGACTTGGAGCAGCTCCGACGATTCCGTGGCAGCTGTCAGCTCGGAAGGTAAGGTCAGCCTCAAGAAGGCCGGTACGGCGACTATCACCGCGACCACCTCCAACGGCAAGACCGCTACGGTGACGATCACCGTGACCGGTGAGGCACCGAAGGCGACGAACGTGGTGTACGCGGCCAAGCCTTCAAACTGGAGCAAGATCTACGCCTACGTTTACGTTGATGGTTCTACCAACAACGCGAAGTGGCCGGGCGTGGAAATGACCGCGATCTCCGGCACCGACACATGCGGCCAGTCCGGCTACTACTACGACGTGCCGGACAACCTTGCCAGCAACGCGAAAGTCATCTTCAACGATGGCGGCAGCCAGCAGGTTCCGGGCGCGAACCAGGCAGGCATCTCCTACAACGGTGGCACCGTCCGCTGGTCCGGTTCCGGTACCACCCTCGACGCAGTGACCTGCCAGTCTGTGGATGTTCCGGTGTCGTCGGTTGCTATCTCCGGTTCTGGTGTGTCGAATGGTGCACTGTCGCTGGTGAAGGGCAAGTCGGCCCAGTTGTCGGCGACGGTGAGCCCGTCGAACGCGACGAGCAGGACGGTCACGTGGAGCTCGTCTGACGCGTCGGTCGCTTCGGTGACGGGTACGGGCAATGTGACGGCCGTGAAGGCCGGCATGGCCACGGTCACCGCGACCGCGGGCGGCAAGAGCGCCAGCATCACTGTAACCGTAACCGATTCGCAGACCACGGTGCCTGTCACGTCGGTTGCTATTTCTGGTTCTGGTGTGTCCGGCGGTAAGCTGTCGCTTGAGAAGGGCAAGTCGGTGCAGTTGTCGGCGTCGGTGAGCCCGTCGGATGCGACCAATAAGACGGTGACGTGGAGCTCGTCTGACGCGTCGGTGGCGGCTGTGACTGGTACCGGGTATGTGGTTGCTGTGAAGGCGGGTACGGCGACGGTCACCGCGTCGGCTGGTGGCAAGAGCTCGTCGGTGAAGGTGGCTGTCACAGATCAGCAGACCGATGTTGCGGTGTCGTCTGTTGTGGTTTCTGGTTCTGGTGTGTCGGGTGGTGCGTTGTCTCTGGTGAAGGGCAAGTCGGTGCAGTTGTCGGCTGCGGTGAATCCGTCGAACGCGACGAGCAGGACGGTGACGTGGAGTTCGTCTGACGCGTCGGTCGCTTCGGTGACGGGTACGGGG
>NZ_JGYQ01000012.1 GCF_000741535.1 Bifidobacterium boum
TGTGTTCAATTGGTTGTTACGAGTTCAGGCAGGGCATGCCGACCGCGTCATGGTCTTGACTGGATGATGCTTGTATCTCCACCGGAAAGGACCGGGAAGGATTATGGCCGGCGATGATGTCCCTTGGGTTGGTGTATGAAGGGGTCGCCTTTTGTGTGTTGCCGTGGCGTTGTCGTCGCGGCCCCTGTTGGCTGGGATTCTACTCCTGTTCCTGGTGCGTGGGGATGTCGAGCGCGTCGAACGCGGCGCGCGCCTGGGAGCGGGCGGCCGCGAGTTCGGCCGCGGTGGGCGTGTGCGTGTCGGGCGCGTCCCACGCGCGGGACGTGTTCTCCGGGCTCCACAGGCGCCGGTCCGTGGACCATTCCTTGTCCGCTTCCATCAGGGGGACTGCGGTGGGAATCTTGGACCGAATCCATCCTATGCTACCAGACCCAAACCCCTGCGATACTGCATGGGGCTCCTATAATCCAGGTCGCTCTTTATCCTGACATCCCCGTACCACCTGAAGTAGGCGTCGGGCATCCCCACGAACTCCTCGATCGTGACCCCGGCCCAGTCGCAGCCGTAGAAGAATTCTATCTTCAACCTTCCGAAGAAGCCCTCGCACCTCGCATTATCGGGACTGCATCCCCTCCTCGACATCGATCTGACCAGGCCGTTCTCATCGCATATCCTTATCCATCCCGGCCAGCGGTAATGGCAGCCGCGGTCCGAGTGGATCTTGGGATGGTCGCCCTCGCCGAGCCACTTGCACGCGCCGGGCAGCGACGAGTTGGCCATCTCGGCGTCGGGCGACGTGGAGATCGACCAGCTCAGCGGCATGCCGTCGAAGCAGTCCACGATGGGCGAGAGATACACCTTGCCTGCGGGGATGCGGAACTCGGTCACGTCGGCGATCCACAGCTCGTTGGGCTCGCCGGCATGGAAGCGGTGCCTGCCCCGCTCATCGCGCAGCAGGTTCCCGGGCGCCTCGGTTATCTCGCCCTCGTAAGAGCTGTAGCGCCGCCTCTTCTTGGCGGAGCGGGCGGCCAGCCCCTCGTCCCTCATGATGTCGCGAACGGTCCACTCGCCGACGTCGACCATGGCGGTGATGCGCCTGTAGCCGTATGTGCCGCCGCTGGCCTTAAACGCCTCGATGACCGCCTTCCGCGCTGCGGCGCGCTCTTCGGTCTCGCCTTCGGCCTAGGCGTTCCTGGCGTACTCGTAGCTGCTCTTGGCCATGCCCACCACGGGCAGAATCTCGCAGAGCCTGTATTCAGCCCTCAGCGCCGTCACCATCGCCGCCTTCTCCTCGTTCGTCAAGCAGCCCTGGGTCGGCGCCCTGGTCTGTTTTCACTATCTCGAGGGTCACCTGACGCACATCCAGCTCGAGCTGCACCCGCCTGAGCTGCATCTTCGCCTCGCGCGGCATGTCCTGCAACACCTCGACGTCGTCCGGCAGGTCGTCGATTCCTCGCTCACGGGAACGCCTTTCTCTTCGATGCCCCCGACATTATCGCCCATAATCTCCCTTCGCCAGACGTAGGGCGTCGTCCTCGACACGCCGTGCTCTCGGCGACCTCCGCAGCGGGCCCCGTCCTCGCCTCCAGCTCGGCGACGACCTGCACCTTCCTCTCGACGGAGACGGGTTCTCGCCTTGGGTCGGGCCCCTGTACTTGCGCTGGCCGGGGGCGAGCTCGTCGATCCAATCGCAGAGGTACTCCCCGCTGGCGGGATAGCCCATCCTGCGCATGGTCCTGACGAGGCTCTTTCCGTGCACGAGGTAGTAGTCCACGGCAGCCTGCCTCATCCCCAAGGTGAACTTGGGATCCCGTTGCCGCTTCGGGTGCCTGACCTCCCCGTGCTCCAGACAGTCCTTGTACCAGGCTCTGAGCGACTGCCTCGCCGGGTAGCCGAGCTCGGCAACGGTGTCTGCCGCGCTCAGGTCGAACTTGATGTAGGTCTCGATTGCCAGCTTGCGCTGCTCTGTACTGTACATGCGGTCCTCCGTGTAACCTTTTCTTGGTCCAGGATCACCACCGCAGTCCCCACCGTACAAATCAACTTGACAAAATACAATGGAACGCACGCATCCGCGACATGCTACGCCGGCACCGGGGCCTGTCCCTGGCTCGGCAGATCAAGGCGGTGTGCTGGTGGCGCCACCAGCACACCGGGCATCCTGAACCCGACGCGTGGCTCGCGGCCAACGCCGTCACGGACGAACAGATCGAGGCGCTCTACCGGGAGGCCTGGAAACGCAGTCCGCGGGCGCATGGCAGACGACAGGAATCCCGATGCGATACGGCACCGGCATCGACTGGGACGAATTCCACACCCCCACCGAATACCACGGCACCCCCGACTGACCCACCACCGGACACACATTTTGGCCTACAACCTAAAGAAAGTCTATAAGCAACATAGTTTAATCGCTATGGAAGGAAAAGAATCAGCACAATCACATTATTAAAGTTAGACCGGTACGGATTCTATAATGTTAGCACGTTCGACACTCACCATCCTCGTTGATCCCCATAGGCAAGAAGAACTTGCGCTGCTTCCAATCCATGCTTGTTTATAAACAATGCTTTTTCTTTGTCATCCACGAATAATTTATCTGTGGATCCATCCTCTAAATGGATTATTTTAATATCGGGATCATAATGGGTATGCCAACCGTTGTGCTTACAACGAATCGCTAATATATCTTCTTCGCAGTATAAAAATGTTTCCGGCACAAACGGTAATTCACCGGTCCGAATGAACAGTGGGGTAAAAATTAGAGCGGCGCCTTGCAACAGCGCATCCTCAGCAGCATGCTCACGCTGTCGCTGCCGCACAATCGACAACCTTCTTTCACGCTCCCTCAGCAATCTCTGAAACATCGGAAGCCGTTCCATAATATCGCGACAGAACCATTTTAAGCGCAATCTCAATGGTGCATAATCCGAAATACCACCCTGCTGACACTTTGGAGTCATTTTGTAAATTGCCGCCTCCACTTCTTGTCGGTCTCTTGCCTTCATCCTCATAGGACTTTGATGCTCTCCGTTTCTGTTGACAACATCAGGTCCAAGTACAAATGCATTTGTTTCATTGTATACGTGACATGTATTTTTCATGAACTCAAGTTGTTCAATAATTGTATCATTATTAATGATTACAACAAAGTCTGGAGAGCAATTATTTAGTGCATATTTATATCCAATATTATTACCTTTGCTGAACCCCAAATTAACGTCATTATGCAAAAAATGAATATAATTACAATGCCCATAGTTTTCCTTAAGCTGTTCAAATGATCCATTATTTGACGCGTTGTCAACAATGATTATATCTACGCCAAACTCCGAATTTCGCTTACGCAAATTAATCACCGACTTGACACACATATCAGTCAGCTCATACGAAAGGTAATGCAATACAACAAATGAAAAACGACTTCCCATATTATTCTTGAACTCCCTATATAAAGCAGAAACTCACTAATTATAGCGATTGGTTCCCCCATCAGCATAGTCATAGGCCCCGATTAGCGATTTGACATGCAGTTGCAACTCCCCCGCTAACACATGTCATGGTGCCACATTGATAAATTCCCGATAACAACATAAAAGTAAATCATCGATACACGGCCATCCCAGACACCCATATAGACATACATCTTCCCCCTCACCCCAATATTACCGCACATAACACCTTGACTTGTATAACAGAAATATGAGTTATTCATTCAACATGGAGTCAGTTCTAGGAGCGACAACTGAGCATGAATTGCGTTCTTGGTTGAAAACCTCACAATACACTTCTATCACAAAACTTGCCATACAAAATGCGCTAATGCTCAGGACAGGAATAAAATATAGAAAATTTGCATGGTTTCGATATGAACGCATATATATTGCACCATCATGCACAATGCAGCAAAATGGGTTATTAGTGGCAACACTTGAATTTCTCACATACAAGCTTCATTCTTTTATATGCAATTCTAAGATAATAGAAAGTTCTTTCCCTGATTCCGTTCGAATAAAATATCTTTGTATCTTTTTTATCAATGTTATATCTTACTATTCTACTCTGATAGCTATCTTCATAAATAGATGAATGCTGATAAATTAAATTATCTTTCATAAGTAGAATATTCTTATGTTCTTTTCGCATATCCCGGATAAATTGATAATCTATCATTTCAAGAAAATACTGTTCATTATATTTATAAGAATCGAAAATATCGCGTCTAACTACAAGACCAGAGTTTATGGCGAAGAAATTTTCTGGACACGACTCTAGTGAATCGAGATAGGCGAAACGACAATGCTTATACACACAAGGACTTATTAATGTATCTGAATTCACCTCTCGGACTATAGGAACAAGCACATCAGCATGGGTAGAAAAAATCCAAGTTCTAACTAAAGGTAGATAATTCGACCCATAAATAGTATCATCATCTGAAAAAATGACATACGGAGTCGAGATCTTCTCAATTCCTTTGTTATATGCCTTTGCAAGACCTTCATTCCCGTGCATATCAAGATAATAGAAATTTGTCAATTGTTGAGAAAGAACCACATTGCTGCGTTTTATATTACCATTCGTCGTATTATCACATACATATACAGGAATATTTGCAGATATAAAGTAAGAAACTGAAGGCGAATCACTTATCAACGTATTATATAGTACTACAAGTGCTGACACAACTGACATTTTACTCTCTTAGTGTATGAAGATTTGCTTGACTTGCTCGCGGTAATCTATTTCCATATCAGCAATCATTTGTCTGAAAGCATTAAAATCACACAACTGCTCTTCATAATTGTCTAGCATTTCTCGAATCTTCCGCTCAACCTGAAGAACACTAACGTTACGACTCAATTTATATTGCATCGGAATCATCACATCATCAGTTGCTGCAGCATGAATCGACCGTACAAGAACATTACATCCATTATATGCAGCCTCCTTGGGCATCCTCTCAGGGCCAGGGAAATTCCCGAAGTCAACATATAATTTTGCAGTTCTATACAATTCAATCATCTGATTGAAATTTAATCCATTGATTGGCGTATACGTGAATGCATTACGTTTCAGCAACGATCGCATAAGTCTAGAAGGTTTCGATGGATTATACAAAACAATATTCTTCCTGTGTGAAAAATCGTCATACCTACCAGCAGTCAAAAAGTCGTTTCCAATTGGGTGCACAAGCTTTTGCGTAACAACGTTAAAATGTCGCTGAACCATTTGCTCGGCATAATACGAACCGACTAGATTCATACAATGTGCGATTGGGAAATTCGGCCGACAATGTCTCAACGTGTTAATGCACCAATGACCGAGTCTTCTGATATTAGCATCATATGTTGTTTGCATAGCTCTTGTAATGCTTTCGACAGAATTCCATGCCATTATGCCATCATAATTATTATAAGACAACCACCAAATTATAGGCTGTAGATGAACGAATTCAAATAACAAATGTGTCGCATTTTCAGGAACAATGATGATTCCTTCAGCGCATTGTTTCGCTTCCTCGGGCTTAACGAGTGGTAGCCCTCGAGCTATATACCTTTTGAATTTCTGTGGCAACACATCATGTTTGCCCCATGCAACAACACGTGCATCTACTCCCAGTCCACGCAAATCACAACCAAGTTGATAAAGTGCTTCACCGCCACCCGAATAAGCACCTATGTCAAGGATATACACAACAAGATTATTCATATCATTTCCTCAAATCTCTAATTAGAAAGAAGACAACTCAGAAATCATGCTATTCCACGGCGCACTCCACCGCAGCAGAATAAACATTGATCCGAAGAATATACAACGTACAACAAGTAACAGGCCTTTTCTCTCAAACGGATATGCGTCAATCATGCCTGCAGTTGTAAGTATAGAAAAACGCTGGAGCCTCATTGTGTCCAAAAAATTAAGAAGCAAGGGAACAAAAGACACATATTCGGATGTCTCGAGCAAAGACACAGTTGCAATAGCATTGCCATGGGTATCATTCAGATTTTTCTTTTTGTTGATATACTTACACATTCCCATATTGACAATACATATCACTAAAGCGACGGCTATTGCACTGAATTCTGATATATTATTGCCGACCATCACACCATAAGTGTCATAAACAGTAGTCTGTTGCTCTCCTAATATACTAATCATAATCTTGTTTGATATTGCTGGATAAACAATCTGAGCAATAAACAACACCGCAAAAAGACATATGACATACTTAATCTTTGATCCATTAAAAAAGTATAAGAGATAGAAAGTTACCATAACTATGCTTGTTGCATGTACACCCACAGATAATAGTGCAAATAAAATGCTTGCAAACACATAAATGCAAGATTGTTTGTTTTCTCTACTCTTCTTTATATGGAATGAACGGATGAAGAAGAATAACGATAAATACAATAAAGATAGAGAGAAATATTGTCTTATTTGAATAATTCCGATAATTCCCGGATAGACCCAGATTGTGCCCATGGTCGCATTCACCCTGTGGAACATTTTGAATGCCACAATTTCAATAATTGAAATCGACAAGATAACAATTATTGTTTGATAAAGTCTAAATTGCAGATGACAAACCTTTGCTGAGAGCATTATCATTGACCATACTGGATATGCTTTTCCATCGCTTATGTTTTCTATAGCATAATAAGTTGATTCATATCTATTGTAGTCCGGTCTTAATATCCAAATCCAAGAGACAAATCCAAGGACCAGTGGACTGACAATCATGATAATGTAATTGAAAATTCTGTCATATTCAAAGACAATCAAAACGAGAATGAAAATGATATATAAAACTAAAGCCATTTGCATAAAATACTCATCGGTTATGAGATTCATATTTCATTACAGGCATGTCAATGCCATCACGAATTCCCCTGCAAAACGCCGCCAACTTCTCACTTTTACGATCTTCAAATAGAATTGTTAATAATACCTGTGGCAATATCTGATAAATTCCCTCGAATTTATTCCATACATCAAACCAGTATTTTCGACTATAATAGATTCTGTTTCTCGCTTTGTAATAACAACGTTTCGGGGAATGCCCAAAACTATAGAATCTTTCCAGTCTCCATTGGCCGTTTGATTCTTTCCGCGGCGTCCACAACCATGTTCTCTTCGCACTCCCGCATTCATGAATTAATTCTGCCGCATTTACTTTGAGTATTTTATAATCATTTAGCAATAGGCGCTCATTAAAATCATAATCAACATAGTCAATGAACATATTTTCATCAAAACCACCAACTTTATCCCAAGCATGAAGGTTTGTCAACGAACCGGAAGTTATCACACTTTTCCTTGCTGCAGTCTTAATTCTTGTTACTTCTTTATTTTCATAGTCTTTAGTTTTATACTCTTTATTCCTATCAAGAATGTTTGGTGAAACGATGCCCACATTCATATCTATGTGCCGTGATAGCTTCTCGACCATTCCTTTGGTTGAAACGCTATCTTGATCCAGTAACAGCATCCACCCGTATCCTTCGTCTCTGCTTAATTCTACAAGCTTATTGAGCGCTGCAGCAATCCCCCTGTTTTCCGAAAAATCATATAGCGTAATATGAAACTCACTTGATAAACTACGAATATCTTGGATATTCTTTGATGCATTATCTACAATAAATATCTTTTCTACTTGATTCTTTACAGACTCGATATTTTCTCTCAGACGGACCAAATCTGGATTGTATGTAACAATTCCTGCCGAAATCATCTGTAATCACCCCTCATGCTCATTTAACTTCTTATATATTTTAACATTCCCCATCTACAACACTGTGCATCATCTGTTACAGGGCTTCGTGCAGCG